>JAGOPP010000005.1:3516-81968 GCA_017991935.1 Oscillospiraceae bacterium | reverse complement strand
AAAAATCGGGGCGCCGCCCCGCTTTTTGGGGGCAGACTTCCGCCCCTCTTTTTGGGGCAGCTCTGCAATTATAGCATCCGCATCAAGTGATGTCAAGATGTATTTCTCCAAAAAAGCGAAAAATATTCCGTCCATTTTGCACGGAAACCGCCGCCGCGCAGGGGAAAAATTCCCCCGTTTCCGCCCGGAGCGCGGACGTGCTCAAAACAGCGTGCTCTTGAGCGCGAAAAACGCATAGAGAAACAGGAACGCCGCCAAAAACCCCAGAGCAATCAAGGCGGTGAGCAGCTTGTCTTTGATCTGTTTTTTGTTGATTTTCAATACGATCGCCTCCTTTGCGCGTTGGGTTTATTATAGCGTATCCCTTTTTAAAAATCAAATTTCTTTGATTTTCCGTTTCGCGTTGGTATAATATAAAGGAATATATAATATAAGGAAATCTTTGCCTGAAATCACAAGGGGATCACGACAAATTAAAAGGAAATTCACAAATTTTCCTCCGGAATCTGGTATGATAGCCATGTTCACACAGAGGAAATGGGAGGAATGGCAATGATCGAGGTACAGCATCTCGTCAAACGGTACGGGTCGAAGCGCGCGCTCGACGACATCAGCTTCACGGTCCGCGACGGCGAGATCCTCGGCTTTCTCGGGCCCAACGGCGCGGGCAAGTCGACGACGATGAACATCATCACGGGGTATGTCTCCGCGACCTCCGGGACCGTGACCGTCGACGGGCACGAGATTTTGGAGGAGCCGCTGGAGGCCAAGCGGAAGCTGGGCTACCTGCCGGAGATGCCCCCGCTCTACGTCGACATGACGGTGGAGGAATATCTGAGCTTCGCGTTCGACCTCAAGAAGGTCAAGCTCCCCAAGCGGGAGCATATCGAGGAGGTCTGCGGGCTTGTCCGCATCGGCGACGTGCGGGGCCGGGTGATCCGGCATCTCTCCAAGGGATACCGGCAGCGGGTCGGTCTGGCGCAGGCGTTGCTCGGCAATCCGGACGTGCTCATTTTGGACGAGCCGACCGTCGGCCTCGACCCCAAGCAGATCATCGAGATCCGCGCGCTGATCCGCGAGCTCGGCGAGCGCCACACCGTGATCCTCTCCTCGCACATCCTGCCGGAGGTGCAGGCCGTCTGCGACCGCGTCATCGTCATCAACAAGGGCCGCCTCGTCGCGGACGGCACGCCGGAGGAGCTCTCCCACGCCCTCTCCACCGACCATAAGTTGACGGTCCGCGTCGAGGGGCCGGAGGCCGAGATTCTCAAGGCGCTGGGCCGCCTCAAGCACATCGAAAGGGCGGCCTCCCTCGGCGAGCGCGAGCCCGGCTGCTACGATTTTAATGTGGAGGCGTCCTCCGGGTACGACATCCGCAGGGGCGTCTCCGGGACGATTTTTGAGCACGGATGGGCGCTGCTCGGGATGCGCAGCTCCGAGCTCTCCCTCGAAGATATTTTCTTACAGCTCACGGAAGATTCGGCGGAAGGAGATGAGGCCTGATGGGAGCGATTTTGCGGCGGGAACTAAACGCCTATTTCCGCGGCGCGGTCGGCTATGTGTACCTCGCGCTGTTTTATGCCTTCACCGGGGTGATCTATTTTATCATTGTTTACAGCGGGCTCTCCTCGTCGATGTATCTCTTTGCCTATTCGTTTTACGTCAGCATGTATCTGGTGCCGCTCCTGACGATGCGGCTGCTCAGCGAGGACCGCAAGCTCCGCACCGACCAGCTGCTGCTGACGTCGCCGCTGCGCCTCTCGGAGCTCGTCTGCGGCAAATTCCTCGCGGCGTTTTTGGTCTTCGCGCTCGGCATGGGGATCACGGTCCCCGAGGCGGCGGTGATCTCCGCCTTCTCAAATTTCGACTGGCCGGTCTATTTTACGAGCCTCGTCGGGATTTTGCTGCTGGGCGGCGCGAGCATCGCGGTCTGCATGCTCTTTTCCGCGCTGACGGAGAACCAGATCATCGCGGCCGTGCTCGGCTTTGTGACGATGCTGCTGCTCTCCATGCTCGACCAGTTCGCCTCCGTGTTTTCCTCGGAGGCCGTCAAAAACGCCCTGCTGGGCCTGAGCTTTTATACCCGATTCTTCAATCTCACGGTCGGCGTGATCGATTTTTCCGATGTCTTCTTCTTCCTCTCGGTGACGGGCGTCTTTTTGTTCCTGACCGCCCGCGTCCTTGAGAAGCAGAGATGGAGCTGAAAGGAGGAAGCGGCATGAAAAAGAACGAACAGAACCTCCCGGAGGAAAACCTCCCGGAGGAGGCCCCGGAGACCATGATCCCCGAAGAAGAAACTCCCGCGGAGGAGAGCGCCATAGAAGAAACTGCCGCAGAAGAGGCTGCCGCGGAGGAGGTTTCCGTGGACGAGGCCCTCGACGAGATCGAGGAGAAGGTCGTCAGCGAGGCGGAGGAGCAGTCCGAGGCGGACGCCGCCGAGGACGAGGCCGTCGCCTCGGCGCTCGACCTGCGCCTCGCCCAGAAGCGCCGCCACAGGTTCGGCCTGATCGCGACGCTGATCACCGTGGGGGTCGTCGCGGCCGCCGTGGTGCTCAACCTCCTTGCGGGCGTGCTGATGGACCGCTACCCGCTGAGCGTCGACCTGACCGCCGGCTCCCTCTATGGGATCTCGGACGAGACGGTCGACTACCTGAAGGGCCTCGACCGGGACGTCGCGATCCACGTGCTCGCGACGGAGGAGAGCCTCTCCTACTCCTACGACTACATGGACCTTGTGCAGGCCGGCAAGACGCTCGACGCCTTCGCGCAGAATTCGGGCCGGATCACCGTCGACTATGTCGATCTGGCGGCCAACCCGACCTTCGCCGCGAACTACCCCGATTACGAGCTCAAAGCCTACGACGTGATCTTTGAGAGCGCCGGAGACGCCGCAAGCGACGGTTCCGCCCCGAAGAACGTCGCCGTGCTCAATTTCTCGGAGATGTTCGATTACGCCTACGACGAAAACCAGAATCTCGTCTCCTCCTCGCATGTCGAGCAGAGCGTGCTCAACGAGATCCTCTATGTGGTGAGCGGCGAGCGGCCGAAGGTCGCCTTTATAAACGGCTTCGGCGAGCTCCCCTCCGACAGCCTCCAGTCCCTCGTGAAGGGCAACAACTACGAGGTCGTCGCGTGGAACCTTGTGACCGGGGACGCCCCGGAGGACGCCGAGGTCGCCGTCTGGTTCGGGCCGGAGAATGACCCGGACGAGGAGACGCTGCACAAGCTCGACGCGTTCCTTGCCTCCGGCGGGAAGCTGCTGCTCTTTACCGATCCCTATTGCAGCGCCGCCAAGCAGCCCGTCCTCTCCGCGTTTCTCGCGGAATGGGGGCTCGCGGCGGTCGACGCCTTCGCCTTTGAGACGGATTCCGCCAAGATGGTCGGCACGACGCCGTATCTCCCGATCGTCGATTTCGACGACCCGGCCTATTCCTCCGGGCTCGAAAATTCCGGCACCTACGTCGCTTTCTATCTGCCGCGGCCGCTCGGCGTGCTCTTTGAGAGCAAGGGGGACGTCTCGGCCCGTGTGCTGCTCTCCCTCTCCGAGACCTCCGGCTACCACGACGCGAGCCTCATCAACAACTACACGGTCAAAGACGCCGACGTCGTCGGCGACGTGACGGTCGCGGCCATGGGCGAAAACGCGGCGACCGGGGGCAAGGTTTTGCTCTTCGGCTCCACGAACTCCTTCGACGCCGACTTTCTGACGACGAGCGTCCTCTCCAACGCCGAATATTTCGTCGGCGTGCTGGGCGTTTTGGAGGAGCGCGGGGACGCCGTCACGATCGCGCCGAAGAATGTCTCGGGCGAGGCCAACACGATGACCGGCTCCAACATCATCGCGAGCTCGGTGATCTTCATCGCGGTGATCCCGCTGTGCGTGCTCGGTGCCGGCGTCTGGGTGCTGATCCGCCGCCACCGGATGTGAGGAGACGCCGATGAAAAAACAGACGAAAACCCTGATCGCCGTCTTCGGCGCGCTATTTTTGCTCTGCGGGGCGCTGGCCGCCCTTTTGCTGACGGGCCCCGGCACGGACGCCGGGGAGACCCCCGCGGGGGAATCCTCGGAATCCGCCTCCGCCTCCGAATCCATTTCGCTCGTCCAGCGGGATTATGCGGAGCTCGCCTCCGTGTCCGTCGAGGGCGCGGGCGGGCTCTACGCGGTGGGCACCGGGGGCGCGAGCGCCGAGATCCCGGCGCTTGAGGGCCTGCCGGTCAACGCGGGTTCCCTCGCCTCCATTGCGAAATACGCCACCCGCCTGACCGCCCAGCGGGAGATCGACGCCTCCGCCGGGCTCGCCCAGTTCGGCCTTACGGAGGGCGGGGGCCCCGTCGTCACGGTCAGCTATACCGACGGCGCCGAGGCCGTGCTCCGCGTCGGAAGCTCCGTCCCGGCGGCCTCCCCCTCAAGCAACTACGTGCTCTTTGACGGGAAGGTCTACACGATGTACAGCGCCCACCTCAAATACTTTTTGATGGAGCCGGCGGATTACCTCGACACGGACATCACGCCCGCCGCCTACGACTCCGGCACCGGCGGCTATCTCTACGAACTCGTCTCGATGACCGTCGACGGCCGCCGGCCCGCCGCGCCCTTTGGCGTCCGCGCCGCCGACCCGGACGCCGATCCGTCCGCCACCCTGTTTACCGCGGACGTGATCTCCTCCGGCGGGGAGGATTACCCGATGTCCTCCGAGAACGGCCTCAAGCTGATCTACTCCCCCTTTGGCCTCAAAGCGACGGCCATCGTCTCCTATTTTTCCACCGAGGCGGACGTCGCCGCCTACGGGCTCGACAACCCGTGGGCGACCGTCGAAGTGAACGCGGCCTATCTCGGCGACGACGAGGGGCGGGAAAAGACGGTCCATTTTAAGCTTTTTGCTTCCGGGCCCGACGCCGCCGGCCGCGTCTGCGTGATGCTCGAGGGGATCCCGGTCATCTACGCGATCGAGGAGCCCGTCGGCGACTCGTGGTACCGCGCCGATTACCGGGATTACATCAGCCCCTATCTGCTGATGCCCTCGATCTCCGAGGTGGAGGAGATCGCGATGGAGACGCCGCAGGGGAATTTTGCCTTCGGCATCGAGCACGGCGAGACCGGCTCCTTCCTCGCGGCGAACGCCCGCGCCTCCTACCCGGGAGCGCCCTCCTCGGCGACCCTCTCCGACGCGGAAACCTTCGCCTCTTTCTATGAGACGCTGATCGGCGCGCAAAACGACGGCTGGGCCGAGGTTCCCGCGGACGCGACGCTCTTATCTGTTTTGAAAGTGACGTTCCGCTACGCGGACGGCGAGGACGTGATCGAGTTTTTTGAGGGCCCGGCCCGCCAAAACTACGCGGGCGTCAACGGCAAGACGCGTTTTGTCATCCGCAGCTCCTACGCGGAATCGGTGGTCGCCGCGGCCGTCGCCCTGATGCGCGCCGGGACCCCGGCGCCTTCCTGAAAAAAGTATTGACAAAGCCCTTCCTTATATAATATAATGTTACTCGTCCCTGCAATGGGACGAAATATGGCGGCATAGCTCAGTTGGCTAGAGCATTCGGTTCATACCCGAAGTGTCGATGGTTCAAGTCCATTTGCCGCTACCAGGCCCGTTGGTCAAGCGGTTAAGACACGGCCCTTTCACGGCTGTAACGTGGGTTCGATTCCCGCACGGGTCACCAAAAAAGGCATCCTGATTTTCAGGGTGCCTTTTTGTTTGCTCTCGCGCGGCGGGGGCGTGTGCGGCGCGCGGCGGCGCGGGACAGCTTTCGTCCGAAGGGCGCGAACGCTTCGGCTTTTTTCGGATGCGGCGTGAAACGCTCGGCTTTCGTCCGCTCTGATGCGGCGTTTCCCCCCGAACCGCGTCACGGGGAAAAATTACTTAAAAATTTCCGACAGAATTCACATTTTGTTTATCAAAATTTCCCCCCGCCGCGATATAATGCTTGCAGAAAGCGAGGGATACATCATGTGGCAAAGATCAAGACTCAAGGAGGAGGCAAAAAGGGTCCTCCGCCGGAACTACTGGATGCCGTTTCTGGTCACCTTTGTGTTTGGCCTGATCGCCGGCGGGAGCGGCGGATTTTTCTCCGGGATGTACAACAGCACCGCGGCCCACGACTTCTACGACGGCGCCGCCTTTTCCTCCGGGACGGCGGGAGCCGGCGCCTTTCGGTCGTTTATGGAGCAGTTCGGCGACAAGGTCGAGCGGTATCTCGAAAACCCGGCGGTGCTCGTCTCGGTGATTCTGATGGTCACGCTGGCCGTCGTCGCCGCGACGGCCGTCTCCTACGCGTATTCGGCCTTTGTCGTGCTGCCGCTGCAGGTCGGGATGCGCCGCTATTTTATGGAGAACCGCGGCTTCCGCTCCGGCTTCAGCCGCCTGTTTTGGGCGTTCGGCCACGGCAGCTACCTGCACATCGTGAAGGTCACCTTCATCATGGAGCTGAAGGTTTTTCTCTGGTCTTTGCTCTTCATCATCCCGGGCATCGTAAAATCCTATGAGTATTATATGATCCCGTTTATCCTCTCTGAAAACCCAAATCTCCCCATGGACCGCGCGTTTGAGCTCTCCCGCCGCATGACGCAGGGCGAAAAGGGGAAAATTTTCGTGATGGAGCTCTCCTTTATCGGCTGGTATCTGCTCAGCGTCTTCACCTGCGGCATCGGCGTCTACTTCTTGATGCCCTATCTGGAGGCCTCGCGCGCCGAGCTCTACGAGGTGATGCGCGAGAAGGCCCACGGCCTCGGCTTCTCCGATTTTAACGAATTGCCGGGATTTATGCCCAACCAGTACTGATTCCCCCCCCCGCCCCGCGGCGGGCGAAAAACATCCATTTCTTCCGGGCGACCCCCTCTGCCCCGAGCCAAAAAATGAGCACCGCTTTCCGGCGGTGCTCATTTTTGATTGCTTTCATTTTAGGGGGAGGTCGTCCCCCTCAGGGGGAGACGGGCTCCCGCGCCCGCTTTTTCCTCCCGGCAAGCAGAGATCCCGCAAGGATCAGCAGGATGCCGGAGGCTGCGGCGGGGCCCATCGGCTCGCGCATGATGACGACGGAGATCAGCACCGCCATCACCGGCCCGGCGTAGATATAGAGGCCTGAGGTCAGGAGGCCGAGGTTGCGGACCGCGACGTTCCAGAGGATGTAGCAAAACATCGAGCAAAACAGCACCAGATGCGCGAAGCACAAGAGGTTGTCCGCCCGCAAAAAGCGCTCCGCCCCGATCCGAAACTCCGAAAACGGCAGCAGCGGCAGCATAAATACGATGCCCCAGAAGAACGTCCGGCGGATCAGCGCGGTCTCGGGGTAGCCCTCGGCGCTGATTTTGCGGTTGAGGATGCTGTAAAACGCCCACGAAAACGCGCAGCCGATCGCGAGGAAGTCCCCCGCCGGGTGAAAGGCCATCGCGCCGCTGCTCTCCACCGTGATCATCACGCAGCCGGAAAGCGCCATCAGGCAGCCTGCCACAAACGGCGGCGTAAAGGTCTTTTCCTTATAGAAAACCCGGTTGAGCACCGCGATAATCAGGCCGCAGACGCTCATGAGCACGCCGACGTTCGACACGGTCGTCAGCGTGAGGGCGGTATTCTGGAAAAAGTAGTAGGCGGTGACACCGGTGAGGCCGAGGCCCATCGGCAAGAGCTCCTTTTTCCAGCCGCGGAAGGGGATTCCGCGCGGCGCGATCAGGAAAAGCAGCGGGTAGGCGAAAATGAAGCGGTAAAAGGAGAGCTCCATCGGGGTGAAATCCTCGAGCAGGATTTTCGCCGAGAGGTAGGAGGTGTTCCAGAAAAACATCGCCGTGCCGGCGCAGAGGTGGCCCAGCCACCTGCTTCCCCGAACATCGGGTTTACTCGACATGGACGGAATAGTTGGGCGCTTCCTTGGTGATATAGATGTCGTGCGGGTGGCTCTCGCGGAGTCCGGCGTTGGTGATCCTCACAAACTGCGCCCTCTCCTGCAATTCGGCGATCGTGCGGCAGCCGCAGTAGCCCATGCCCGCGCGGAGTCCGCCCAGCATCTGGTAGACCGCCTCGGAGACGGTGCCTTTATACGGCACGCGGCCCTCGACGCCCTCCGGCACCAGCTTTTTGCTGTCCTCTTGGAAATACCGGTCTTTGCTGCCCTTGGCCATCGAGGCGAGGCTTCCCATGCCGCGGTAGACCTTGAAGTTCCGGCCCTGATAGATCTCCATCTCGCCGGGCGCCTCCTCGCAGCCCGCCATCATCGAGCCGAGCATGACGGCGTTGCCGCCGGCCGCGAGCGCTTTGACGATGTCCCCGGAATATTTGATGCCGCCGTCGGCGATGACCGGGATGCCGTGTTTCTGCGCGGCGCAGGCGGCGTCGTAGATCGCGGTGATCTGCGGCACGCCGATGCCCGCGACCACGCGGGTGGTGCAGATGGAGCCCGGCCCGATGCCGACCTTGATCGCGTCGGCCCCGGCTTTGATAAGGTCCTCGGCGGCCTTCTCGGTCGCGACGTTGCCGGCGATCAGGGCGATCTCCGGGAACGCGGACTTGACCATCTCGACGCAGCGGATGATGCCCGCGCTGTGGCCGTGGGCGGAGTCGAGCACGAGCACGTCGACCGCGGAATCCACGAGCGCCTGCGCGCGTTCGAGCACGTTGTCCGTGACGCCGATCGCGGCGCCGCAGAGCAGCCGGCCGCTCCTATCTCTGGAGGAATTCGGGTAGCGGACCGCTTTTTCGATGTCCTTGATCGTGATGAGGCCCCTGAGCTTGCCCTCCTTGTTGATAAGCGGCAGTTTTTCGATCTTATGGGTGCGCAGGATCTCCTGCGCCTCCTTGAGCGTGGTACCCACCGGGGCGGTGATCAGGTGGTCCTTGGTCATGACCTCGCTGATCCGCACGTTGAAATCGGTCAGAAAGCGCATGTCGCGGTTCGTGATGATGCCCACCAGATACCCGTTTTTGTCGCAGATCGGCACGCCGCTGATGCGGTATTTCGCCATCAGCTCGTCGGCGTCGGCGGCGAGATGCTCCGGGGAAAGAAAGAACGGATTGACGATGACGCCGTTTTCCGAGCGCTTGACCTTGTCGACCTCGTCGGCCTGATTCTCGATGGTCATGTTTTTATGAATGATGCCGACGCCGCCCTCTCTCGAAATGGCGATCGCCATGGCGGCCTCGGTGACCGTGTCCATCGCGGCGGTCATGAGCGGGGCGTTGAGCTTGATGTCGCGGGCGAGCGTGGTCGTGATGTCGACCTCTTTGGGCAGCACGTCCGATTTGGCCGGGATCAGCAGCACGTCGTCGAACGTGAGCCCCTCTTTTACAAATTTGTTTTCATAGTTTGTGTCCAGCATAAGATTCCCCTTTTTATCTGAAATTGTGGAAAAACGGCCCCCGGGTGTATATTTATGTTATTTTAACATTTCATGTTTCTTTTTGCAAGAAGGAACTCCTTTTTGTTCCCGGTTTTGCAGGATGAAATTTTTTCTCCCCGGGAAGCCCGCTGACTTTTTGTACCCCGCAATAAGAACATATGTTCCTATTGCGGGAAAATGCGGCGTGCTCAAGACCGATAGAGTTTGAGCACGGCGGGCAACGCGCCCGAAAAGGCAAAAAACGGGGGCGGGCCGAAGCCCGCAAAAACGAAAAGCCCTGACCGGGCGAAGCCTTTTCCGGGAGACGGGCGCCTTTTTGCCCATGGGCGGCGGGGACTTCTCCAACCTTCCGGCGGGCCGATCTTTCCCGCGCGGGCAAAAAAACGGGGGCGGGCCGAAGCCCGCCCCCGAAAAAGCCTTTGTTTTCCCTTATTTGATGAGATCCGTGCCGATATACTTGCGCAGCGCCTCCGGGACGGTGACGGTGCCGTCGGCGTTCTGGTAATTTTCCAGAATGGCGGCGGTGGTCCTGCCGATGGCGAGGCCGGAGCCGTTGAGCGTGTGCACGAAGACCGGCTTGTCGTTCGGGCCGCCCTTGCAGCGGATCGAGGCGCGGCGCGCCTGAAACTCCTCGAAGTTGGAGCAGCTCGAGATCTCCACGTATTTGCCGTAGGAGGGCATCCAGACCTCGATGTCGTAGGTCTTCGCGCTCGAGAAGGTGACGTCGCCGCTGCTGAGGATGACCACGCGGTACGGCAGACCGAGGCCCTGCAAGGCGGACTCCGCCTCGTGGGTCAGGTCCTCGAGCTCCTCGTAGGAATGCTCGGGGTCGGCGAATTTGACGAGCTCGACCTTGTTGAATTGGTGCTGGCGGATGAGGCCCCTCGTGTCCCGTCCCGCGCTGCCGGCCTCCTCGCGAAAACAGGCCGAATAGGCGCAGTATTTGATCGGCAGGCGGCTGCGGTCGAGGATCTCGTCCCGGTGCAGGTTGGTGACCGGCACCTCGGCGGTCGGGATCAGGTAGAGGTCCTCCCCCTCGATCTTATACATCTCCTCGGCGAATTTCGGGAGCTGTCCGGTGCCGGTCATCGAGGCCTTGTTGGCCATATAGGGCGGGAAAATTTCAGTGTATCCGTTCGCGGAGTGGAAATCCAGATAATAGTTCATGATCGCGCGCTCCAGCTTCGCGCCGAAGCCACGGTAGAAGTGGAACCGCGCGCCGGTGACCTTCGCGGCGCGCTCCGGGTCGAGGATGTCGAGCGCGGAGCCGATGTCCCAGTGCGCCTTCGGCTCGAAGTCAAACTTGCGCGGCTCGCCCCAGCGGCGCACCTCTAAATTGTCGCGGTCGTCGCGGCCGTAGGGGACGCTCTCGTGCGGGATGTTCGGGATGCGCAGGATGATCTCCTTCTGCTTATCCTCGAGCTCGGAGAGGCGGTTGCCCAGCTCCCGGGCCTCGTCCGCGAGGGTCTTCATCTCGGCCATGATGCCGGAGACGTCCTCCCCGCTCTGCTTTAAGACCGGAATCTGCTTGCTGGCGCGGTTTTGCTCGGCCTTGATCTCGTCGGCCTGCGTGTTGATCTTTCTGCGCTCCGCGTCGATCGCGAGAATCTCGTCGACGTCGGCGTCCATATCCTTATTTCTTCTCTTGCAGGCCTCTTTCACTTTGTCCGGATTTTCCCTGATAAAACGAATATCCAGCATTCTTTTTTTACTCCTTATGTCATCGAAATATTTTTCTTTGGGTGAGGCGCTCGCAGATCTCCGCGAGCTCCTCCTTATTATAAAAGGGGATCTCGAGCACGCCGCCCTTTTTGCCCTCCGTGATCTTGACCGGACGGCCCGTCTCCTGCGTCAGGGCGATCTCCATCTCCTTATACCAGCTGTTTTTGGGGAACGCGGCGGGCGTCTGTTTCGGGGGTTTTTCCTTCTTGGAGGCCAGTTTTTCCGCCTCCCGCACCGAAAGCCCCTCCGAGACGATCCGTTTGGCGAGCGCGGAGCGGTTTTTCTCCTCCGCCGAGAGGATCGCCTTGGCGTGGCCGGCGCTGAGATCGCCTTTTTCTACGAGCTTTACGATCTCCTGCGGCAGCGAGAGCAGACGCAGGGAGTTGGCGACGGCCGGGCGGGATTTCCCGACGGCGTCGGCGATCTGCTCCTGCGTGAGGCTGTATTTTTCGATCAGCTGCTGGAAGCCCCGCGCCTCCTCGATCGCGTTTAAGTCCTCGCGCTGTAAATTTTCGACCAGCGCGACCTGCGCGGCCTCCGCCTCGCCGAGCTCCCGCACGACCGCGGGCACCTCGGAAAGCCCGGCCATCCTTGCGGCCCGCCATCTGCGCTCGCCGGCGACGATCCGGTACATGCCGCTCGCGGTGGGCCGGATTAAGAGCGGCTGCAAAACGCCGTGGGCCTCGATGGATCTCGCGAGCTCCGCGAGCGCGTCCTCGTTGAAATCCTTTCTGGGCTGGGAGAGATCCGGCTCGATCTCCGAGATCCGGATCGTGCCGACGCCGCCCGATTCCGAGCCGGTGTCGGCAAACAGGGCGTCAAGCCCCTTGCCGAGCCCGCCTTTTCGCTTTTCCAAGGTTACCCCTCCGTTCTGTTTTTCTCAAGGATCTCGTCGGCCAGCGCGAGATACGACTGCGCGCCCCTCGACGCCTGATCGTAATACAGCACCGGCGCGCCGAAGCTCGGCGACTCCGAGATCCGGACGTTTCGCGGAATGATCGTGTGAAAAATCTTTTGAGGGAAAAACTTTTTGACCTCGTCCACGACTTGAACGGTCAGGTTGAGCCTGCCGTCGTACATTGTGAGCAGCACGCCCTCAAGGTCGATCGTGGCATTATAGAGCCGTTTGACCTGCCGGACCGTCGCCATCAGCTGCGAGAGGCCCTCCAGCGCGTAGTACTCGCACTGGATCGGCACGAGGATCGTGTCGCAGGCCGCGAGCCCGTTGATCGTCAGGAGGCCGAGGGAGGGAGGGCAGTCGATGCAGACGTAGTCGTAGCGCCCCTTGATGGGAGCGAGCGCCTCACGCAGCTTCATGGAGCGGTTTTCCATCTCGACGAGCTCGATCTCGGCCCCCGCGAGGTTGATGCTGGAGGGGATCAGGTCAAGATTCTGGTATTTTGTCCGGACGACCGCCTGCTCCGCCGTGCAGGAGCCCGTGAAAAGATCGTAGATAGTATGCTTCATTTCGCGCTTGTTGATACCGACCCCGGAGGTCGCGTTGCCCTGCGGATCGGAATCCACAAGCAGCACCCTGCCCGGGCAGCGGTAGGCCAGAGACGCGGAGAGGTTCACCGCGGTGGTGGTTTTGCCGACTCCGCCCTTCTGGTTGGCGAAAGCGATGGTTTTTCCCATTTTTTCCTCCGAAAGTTTCCGTGTGATAGTTAGATTATATCATATGCGCGCCTTTTTTCAATCTGAAACGGGAAATTTGCCGCGCTTTTGCAAAAAAGACCGCGGAATGTTTCACGTGGAACTCCGCGGCCGGGCTGTTTTTAAGGTTTAAATATGTTTCACGTGGAATTTCGCGGCCGGATCTTTTTAGGGGATTTGGCGTGTTTCACGTGGAACAAAACCATGGAAAGTGGCTTCATCCTGCCGCCCGACGTCCTCCATGCCGTTTTATCAGTTTGCCTTCGTCTGGAAATGGGCGGCATCCCGCCGGGGCACGCAAATAGGTTTTGAAAAAAGGGCCGCGCCGAAAAAACCGAGCTCCGCGCCGGGATAAAATTGGATGCCCGGCGGGCCCGCATGAAAGAATCACTAAAGGCTTCCGGGCGGGGTGGGGCCGCAAAAGGCCAAAGGGCGACATGGGTTTCCCGGGCGCTCTTTAATTTTGTTTTGCCGTCCGCCGGCTTCCCCGTCCTCCGGGATTGACGGCATGTTCGGTTTGTGCTACTGTGTTTTTGGGAGCTGTACCAACGGTCGTTTCGGGCGTTAAAAGCGGGGGGCTGTTTTTCGGAGCATCCGCTGCGGTGGCAAGGCTCCCTTTATTTTTGCCTGAATACATCATCTGCACGGCAAGAACATAATACTCATTGGATCCATCGGAAACAGCCATCGTTTCCCCATGGATCGTTTTTATAAAGTAACCCGTTTTATTTCCCGGCATTTCTGCCGTATCCGGCGTCGTTAAGCAGGTCGGCCAGCCGGCTCATGCGCTCGGAGATCAGCTCGTCGTCCCGGGAGAGCGCGTCCGCAAACAGGCGGATGTCCGTGTCCAGCATCGGGTTTTGGTCGCAGACCTCCACCGTCATGGCGCCGCCTTGTAAACCGATCCTCGCGATCAACGGATTTTTCTCGTCGTAGAGTTTCGGGAAGCGGTAGGAGTCGGCGAGAAACGCCTTTGCCTCCGTGACAAGCAGCGCGAGGTCGAGCACGCGGTGAATCGGCAGCTCCTCCGACTGGCGCGACCAGCGCTCCCCGCTCTTGCGCCAGACCTTCGCCGAAATATCGACGGTCCCGCGATCGTTCCACTGCGCGAGGCCGAGCGACAGGCCCTTCGTCTCCGAGCTCCCCGCGCCGCGGCCGTCCACCTCGTCGTAATCCGGGCAAAGGAACACAGGCTTGTGTTTCAAATCAACCGGGATCTCCATGGTTATCGCCTCCAAAAAATTACTAAATTACTTAAATAGTATATCACTGAATATCAAGATCGTCAACCATGCTCGGCTTGTTTTTCTATTTGTTTTGGATTCTTTGTAATTTTCTTACTTTTTATAAAAAGCGATGCTCATTTTGACGCCACGCCGCGGGTTATCTGTCTGCGCGGAAACGTGCGGTGAAACTCGCCTATCAAAAGGGCCGCGCGCTTTACGCACGCGGCCAAACACCATGTTTTTTTAAAGGGCGGCATCCGTAAGCACGGGGCCGTCCGAAATGGCTCCCCCTCACGGATTCCCCAAATATTCCTCTCTTGTCAAGGAGAAGCAGCGCTCGTCCTTGACGCTCCCGTCCCAAATCATCCACGCGCGGCGAAGCGTCCCCTCTTTGGAAGGCGGCATCCGTGAGCACGGAGAACCGCCCCAATGGGTTCCTCTCACGGATTCCCCAAATATTCCTCTCTTGTCAGGGAAAAGCAGCGCTCGTCCTTGACGCTCCCGTCCCAAATCATCCACGCGCGGCGAAGCGTCCCCTCGTAATGAAAGCCGCATTTTTCGATCACGCGGCCGGACGGCGTGTTTTCCGGGAAATGATAGACCGTGAGCATGGCGATGCCGCCCTCGCGGAAGGCCCAATCCATCACGGCACGCACCGCCTCCGGCATCAGGCCCCTGCCCCAACATTCCTGAGCGAGCGCATACCCGATCTCCCGGATGCCCTCACCCATGCGTTTTTTGTCCGGGTGCAGGCCGACCGAGCCGACCGCCTTTCCGCTCTCCTTGAGCACGATCGCGAGCACCTCCTCGCCGGCGATAAACTCCGCCAGCTTCGCCGCCGATTCCTCCGTGCTCGCGTGGGGTTTCCATCCGGCTTTGGGGCCGACCTCCGGATCCTTCGCGTAGTCATAAAAATCGGCAAGGTCTCCCGTCCGCCACCTGCGCAGGATCAGCCGCTCCGTCTCGATTTGCTCGGGCAGCCGAAAGCCGTCCTCTTCCAAACGCTCCGTTTCTCCGCGCGCCATATTCCGCACCTCCCGAAATTTTTGCCCCTCGGCATAAAATATGATATAATAGCCATAAAGAGCCCCAAAGCGGCTATGATATAGCTATCTCGAGGGCCCGCCCACGGCGACGGTCAATGACGCCGCCGCGCTGCGTCCGCGGTATCATCGCCCCAAAGCGGCTATGATATAGCTGTCTCCATGGCCCGCCTGCGGCGACGGTCAATGACGCCGCCGCGCTATGTCCGCGGTATCATCGTCACAAAGCGGCTATGATATAGCTATCTCCATAGCCCGTCTACTGCGCTGGCCAATGATCCCGCCGCGCTATGCTCACGGGATTCGTTCCGTAAACTTGATCGGATTATATCAGAAAGCGCGGATTTTCGCAACCGTCCACGGGCGCAACCGTCCGCGGGCGGAAGCGGCCGCGAAAGGAGGAGTTTCATGAACCTGTTTTCCCACAAGCTGCGCACGTCCGGGGCGCAGTCCATGGTAAAGATCACGGCGTCGATCCTCGCCGATCTGCGGGAGAGCGGCGTCGCGGAGGGTGTCGCCGTCGTCTGGTCGCCGCACACGACCGCCGGCGTCACCGTCAACGAAAACGCCGATCCCGACGTCCCGCGCGATCTGCTTTACGGCCTCGAAAAGGCTTTCCCGTCGAGGGACCCGAACTACCTGCACGCGGAGGGCAACTCCCACGCGCACATCAAGGCCACGCTCTCCGGCCCCTCGCAAACCCTGATTGTCACGGGCGGCAAGCTGCTGCTCGGCGTCTGGCAGGACGTCTATTTCTGCGAGTTCGACGGGCCGCGCGACCGGACCTATTACGTCAAAATCATCGCCGGGTGAGGTTTGCCCGCGCAAAAAGGCCGCTTGGGAGAAGCGGCCTTTTTTGCGTTTCAGGGGAATGTGTCTGATATCACTGCAGGCGCGCATGCGGAAACGCGCTGTGGCAGCCATAAATTTTTAGGCGCCGGTGCGGTCGCCCGCGATCGCGGCGCTTTTCGGCGCGGTCATGGCCCTCTCCTCCGGCACCCGGATGGTGTAGCAGAGGTAGCCGTCCTCTTTCGTCATCGTGCTCACGGCCTCGATGCCCGCGGATTTCATCACTTCGATGGCGTGCTCAATCGTATTTTGAAAGACGCGCACGTCCCGGATTAAGTATCTGGTCTGCGGGGCGGGGCGCTTTTCCTGCCTGCATGTTAAGATCGCGTCCACGTAATTCTCCGCCTCCTGCACGCTCAGGGACGCCCGAACCATGTGGTCCGCCGCCTGCATCTGGCCCGTCTCGTCCGGGATCCGGAGCAGGGTTCTGGCGTGGCGCTCCGTCAGCCTGCCGGCGCGGATCTTCGCCTTTACGCTCTCCGGCAGCCGGAGCAGGCGCAGTTTATTGGATAGGGTCGAGGGCGCGAGGCCCAGCTTGCGGGCGGCCTCCTCCTGCCGGACGCCCCAGATGCCGATCAGCTCGGAGATGCCCTCCGCCTCCTCAAAGAGGTCGAGGTCGGAGCGCTGCAAATTTTCCGTCAGCGCCCAGAGCGCCGCCTCGCGGTTCGTCAGATCGTACACGATCGCGGCGATCTGTTTTTCCCCGATGGAGGCCGCGGCCCGAAGCCGGCGCTCCCCGACGATCAGCTCGTAATCCGAGGCCGTTTTTCGCACCGCGATCGGCTGGATCAGCCCGTTTTCCCGGATACTTTCCGCAAGGGAGGCGATCTCCGCGGGGTCGAAACTCTTTCGCGGCTGAGCGGGATTCGGATGCACTTGATCGACAGGAACGAGAACAATCCTGTTTTGTTTTTTCCGAAAGTCCAACATGCCCAAAGCATCGCCTCCCTTACACCGAAAAGCATAACATGGTGTCCCAGAAATTTCCATAAGAATTCGTCGCAAAAAATACGCCGTTTCCGGCTTCTCCGGCAGAAAACCTGTCCGCGGAGCTGGAAAAAGGCGTTTTTATAACGAAAACCGTTTGATTTTGCGAAATTTTTTAGTTGCGCGGAAAAGCCCGCGCGCATATACTGTTAGGTTTTTTCGGCATAAGCGTCACAGCGGCAGCTTCGCGATCTTCGCCGGGCGGCGCGGGCGTTCCCGCAGGGAAAAACGGCCGGTTTTGCGAAATTTTTTGTCGCATATCTCAGTTCGCTTGCATATACTGATCGGTTTTTTCGGCGTGAGCGTCACAGCGGCAGCTTCGCGATCTTCGCCGAGCAGCGCGGGTATGCTTCCGGCGTGGCGGCGATCTTTTGGACCGTGACGAGCGTCCGGCCGTCGCCGCTGGGGAGGCGGTAGCACGCCCATTTCGGTTTCGCGCCGCCGAGCAGCCGGATCGCCTTCTCCGCCGCGGCGATCTCCGCATCCGGCTCCGGGCCCTTCATGGCGGCGAACGTCCCGCCGCGCTTTACGAGCGGCAGGCAGTATTCGGCGAGCACGTTCATGCCCGCGACCGCCCGCGCGGTGACCAGATCGAAGCGTTCCCGGAGCGCCGGGTCCCTGCCCGCCTCCTCGGCGCGCAGATGCAGGCACTCCGCCTCGAACCCAAGGCGCTCGGACAGCGCCGCCAAAAACGTGACGCGCTTGCCGAGCCCGTCGATCAGCGTGAGGCGCAGATCCGGCCGTGCGATCTTCAGCACCGCGCCCGGAAAACCCGCCCCCGCGCCCACGTCCGCGAGCTTCGCCTCCTGCGGCGGGTCGGCGTAGCGGAGCACCGCCAGCGAATCGAGGAAGTGCTTGACGGCGATCCCCTCGTCGTCGGTGATGGCGGTGAGGTTCATCTTCTTGTTCCACTCCTTGAGCATGGCGGCGTAGACCTCGAGCGCGGCGAACTGTTCCTCGCCGAGCGAAAGGCCGTATTCGGGCAGCAGGGGCCTCAAAATCTCTGTAATCATCGTTTCCCTCCGGGCGTTTTTGGGGCTGAGGTTGGCAAAATGGCGCGCGTTTTCGGGTTTTGAGCACGGCCCCCGCCGGGGTCACCTTTGGAGCCAGATCAGCAGCACCGAGATGTCCGCCGGGTTGACGCCGGAGATGCGGGAGGCCTGCCCGATATTCAGCGGACGGACGCGGCCGAGCTTCTCCTGCGCCTCGAGCCGCAGGCCCTTGATCTTTTTATAATCGATTCCGTCCGGGAGCTTGCGTTCCTCGAGCCGTCTCATCTGCTCGACCTGCAAGAGCTCCTTTTTGATATAGCCCTCGTACTTGATCTCGATCTCCACCTGCTCAACGACGGCCTTGGGCAGCTCCGGGCGGCCCGAATCGAACGGCGCGAGGTCCGCGTAGGAGACCTGCGGGCGCCGCAGCAGCTCGCAGAGCCGCGTGCCGGCGGCGACCGGCGAGGTGCCTTTGGCCTCGAGCATCGCGCAGAGCTCCGGCGTCGGCGGGATCGAGTGCTCGGCAAGGCGCGCAAGCTCCTCGTCGCGCAGACGTTTCTTTTCCAGAAAGCGCGCGTAGCGCTCGTCGCCGACAAGCCCGATCTCGTGGCCGAGCGGCAGGAGGCGCATGTCGGCGTTGTCCTGCCGGAGCAGCAGCCGGTACTCGGAGCGCGAGGTCATCATGCGGTAGGGGTCCATGACGCCCTTCGTGACGAGGTCGTCGATCAGCGTGCCGATGTAGGAGCTCGCGCGGGAGAGAATGACCGGCTCGAGGCCCCTTACGGCGCGGGCCGCGTTGACGCCCGCGACGAGGCCCTGCGCGGCGGCCTCCTCGTAGCCCGAGGTGCCGTTAAACTGCCCCGCCCCGTAGAGACCGCGCACCGCGATGAATTCGAGCGACGGCTTGAGGTCGAGCGAGTCGCAGCAGTCGTACTCGATGGCGTAAGCGTTGCGCATGACCTTGACGTGCTCAAAACCCTTGACAGAGTGGTAGATGTCGAGCTGCACGTCCTCCGGCAGCGAGGAGCTCATGCCCTGTAGATACATCTCCTCGGTGGAAAGGCCCATCGGCTCGACGAAAACCTGATGGCGCTCCTTGTCCGGGAAGCGCATGACCTTGTCCTCGATGCTCGGGCAGTAGCGCGGGCCGATCCCCTCGATCTTGCCGGAATAGAGCGGCGAGCGGCCGATGTTGTCGCGGATGATCCGGTGGGTTTTTTCGTTTGTGTAGGCGATGTGGCAGACCTCTTTGTTGACGAGCGTCTCGGTCGTCTCGAAGGAAAAGGGCACGACCTCCGCGTCGCCGGGCTGCTCCTCGAGCTGCGAGAAATCAATGCTCGATTTGAGCACGCGCGCGGGCGTCCCGGTCTTGAAGCGGCGAAGCTTCACGCCGAGGGCCCGCAGGCTCGCGGAAAGCTCGTCCGCCGGGCGGCAGTTGTCGGGCCCGCTCTGCCATTTGCGGTCGCCGACATAGATGATCCCTTTGAGGTAGGTGCCGGTGCAGAGGATGACGCTTCGCGCCTCGTAGAACGCGCCGAGGTGCGTGAGCACGCCGGAGACGCCGCCCGCCCCGTCGCCGCGGATTTCGACGATCTCCGCCTGTTTGATGTCAAGATTCTCCTGCCGCTCGAGGGCCCGCTTCATCAGCAGGTGGTAGGCGGCGCGGTCCTCTTGGGCGCGTAGGCTATGGACGGCCGGGCCCTTGCCGAGGTTGAGCATCCGGCCCTGAATCAGCGTTTGGTCGGCCGCCTTGCCCATCTCGCCGCCGAGCGCGTCGATCTCCCGCACCAGATGGCCCTTGGCCGTGCCGCCGATCGAGGGGTTGCAGGGCATGTTGGCGATCTGGTCGAGCATCAGCGTAAAGATCACCGTCCTCGCGCCGAGCCTCGCGGCCGCGAGCGCGGCTTCGATCCCCGCGTGCCCCGCGCCGATCACGGCGACGTCGTAGCTTCCGGCACAATAGGTCTCCATGTTTTCCCCCCTCGAATCCGATGAAAAATCAGAATAGAAATAAAATATAAACCGTTCGTCCGCCGCCTTCGGGAAATTCCGGCGGGGCGTTTTTAAAAGAAAGCGGTTTTGCGTCCGGATCACTCGCGGGCCGAGCAAACCGTCCGTGGGCCTGCCCCCCGATGGCGGGAGTTTTTGGGATGGACCGCCCGCACCCGCGGCGAATCATCCCGGCGGCCTGTCACTTGCCGACAACCGGCGTCGTTTATTGCCTGACGACACCAGAACCGGTTTTGCGTAGTCTGTTACTTGCCGACAACCGGCGTCGTTTATTGCCTGACGACGCCAA
This sequence comes from Oscillospiraceae bacterium, assembly GCA_017991935.1. Taxonomy (GTDB): domain Bacteria; phylum Bacillota; class Clostridia; order Oscillospirales; family Ruminococcaceae; genus UMGS1668. The sequence continues at coordinate 61,866 of JAGOPP010000005.1, read as the reverse complement.
GCCAGTTTTGCGTTGTTTATTATTTGCCCACGCAAAACTTAGAGAATACCTCGTCGATCACGGCGTCGGAGGCCCGCTCTCCGGTCAGCTCAAACAGGCAGTCGAGCGCCGTCTCCACGCAGACGCTGACCGCGTCGAGCGTCATGCCGTCATCCAGCGCGGCCGCGGCGTCGGCGATCGCGGAGGCCGCGCGCCGGACGCAGTCGAGCTGCCGCTCATTGGCCATCGCGGGCGCGGAGGGGTCAAAATCGCAGGCCCCGAGCACTTCCTCGAGCTCGGCGCGGAAGAAATCCATGCCCGCGCCGGATTCCGCCGAGATCGTCACGCAGCGCGCGGCCTTCCGCTCGATCTGCGCGGTGTCCGCCCTCGGCGCGAGGTCGGACTTGTTGATGACGGCGAGGGAGGGCCTCGCGCCGAGCTCGTCGAGCAGGCGCAGGTCCTCGGCGTCGAGCTCCCGGCTCGCGTCGAACACCGCGATCAGCAGGTCGCAGCGCGCGATTTCCGTGTTGGCGAGATCCACGCCGATGCGCTCCACCGGGTCCATCGTCTCCCGCAGGCCCGCCGTGTCGAGCAGGCGCACCGGGATGCAGCCGATGAGCACCGATTCCTCCACGACGTCGCGCGTGGTGCCCGCGACCTCCGTGACGATGCTGCGGCTGTGGCCGGAGAGCAGGTTCATAATCGTGGATTTCCCGACGTTGGGCTTGCCCGCGATCACGACCGCCGCGCCCTCCCGGACCATCCTGCCGGTGTCGTAGCCGGCGATCAGCTTTTTGAGCACGAGGTCCGAGCGGCCGAGCGCGGCGCGGATGTTTCCGGCGGAGAGGGCCGGCACATCCTCCTCGGGGTAGTCGGCCCACGCGGCGAAATGGCCCTGCAAGGCCAAAAGCCCGTCCCTCACGCCCGCGATCTCCCGGTAGAGGCTGCCGTCCATCATGGCGAGGGCGGCCTTGCCGGCCGCGGCCGAGCGGGCCGAGATCATGCCGGCGACGGCCTCGGCCTCGTCGAGGGAGAGCTTGCCGTTCAAAAAGGCGCGCTTGGTGAACTCCCCGGGCCCGGCGGGCGACGCGCCGCCGCCAAGCGCCGCGCGCAACACTCGTTTGAGCACGGCCGGGCTCCCGTGGCAGGAGAATTCGACCGTGTCCTCGCCGGTGTAGCTTTTGGGCGCGCGAAACACCGTCGCGACGGCGGCGTCGATGTCGCCCTCGGCGTCAAAGACCCGCCCGAAGGCGCAGGCGTAGCCCCGCGTCCCGGCGAGGCTCCGCCCTTTTTCCGCCGGGCGGAACATGGCGTCGCCGACCCGGAGCGCGTCCTCCCCGGAGACGCGCACCACGCCGAGCCCGGACGCGGCGAGCGGCGTGCTCACCGCGGCAATGGTGCTCATGCGGATCCCTCCTCCGTAAAAATCAAAAAAGAAAAGCGGGCGCTTTCGTTTCCGCGCCCGCCTTGGTTTACTGGATCAGCCGAGATCGATCCGCCCGTAGAGCGAAATGGCGCCTATCGTCCTTTTTCGGCCTGCCGTCCGCGGCATCAGCCGAGATCGATCCGCCCGTAGAGCGAAATGGCGCTGGTATCGTCCTTTTTCGGCTCGTCGCTCGGCGGCACAATGACCTTCTGGCTCTCGCGGCGCTCCCGGCCGTCCCGGCCGCCGTCGCGGCGTCCGCCTCTGCCGCCCCTGCGGTCGCCTCCGCGATCCCCGCCGCGATCGCCTGCGCGGTCGCCGCCGGGACGGGGGCCTCTGTGCTCGCCGCCGCGGTCAAGCTGGGGCCTCGCCCCCTCGACCGGGCTGATGACGACACGGCGGTTCGGCTCGCTGCCGACGGATTTGCTGGTGGCGCCCTCCACGGCCTGCACCGCGGAATGGACGATCCGGCGCTCGTAGGGATTCATCGCTTCGAGCGTGATGGCCCTGCCGCCGCGCACCGCTTGGCTCGCGGTCTTTCTGGCGTAGGCCTGTAAGCTCGCCTCGCGCTTGCTGCGGTAGTCGTCCACGTCGAGCACCACGCGCACATACGCGCCCTCGCTGCGGTTGGCGACGAGGCTCGCAAGATACTGCATGGCGTCAAGGTTGTCCCCTCTCCTGCCCACGACCGAGCCGAGGCTCTCGCCGAGCAGCTGCAGGACGATCGTGCCGTCCTTCTGCGAATAGGTGATCTCGGTGTCGGGATAGCCCAGCGCGCCGAGGACTTCTTTAAGGTACGCGGCGGAGGCGGAGCCCTTCTGCTCCAAAACCTCCGGGCTGAGCTCCTTGGGCTCCTCCCGCGCCGCCATGGTTTCCGGGTCAAAGTCCGGCACGAAGCCCGCTTCCTGTCCCGGGGCGGCCTTTCTGGGCGGATTGTTTCGCCCGCCGCCCTGCTGGCCCTGCGGGCGCTCCGGTCTCTCCTGCTTGCGGCGGTCCGGCGCCCCGGCTTCCGCCGCGGCGGCCTGCGGCCTCTCCGGTCTCTGCTGCGGGGCGGACTGCTGGGCCGCGGCCTGCTGCGCCGGTCTCTGCTCGGGGCGGGGCTCCCTGCCCTGCTGCGGGGCGGCCTGCTGGGCCGGTTTTTGCTCGGGGCGGGATTCCCTGCCCTGCTGGGGCGCTGTCTGCTGGGCGGGTTTTTGCTCGGGGCGGGACTCTTTTCCCTGCTGACGGGGGGCCTCCTGCGGCTTCTCCTGTCTCTGCGGGGGTTTTTGCTCCGGCTTGCGCCGCTCCTCTTTTGGGGCAAATTTAAAAAGGTATTCGTCCGTCAGGATGACCCGGATCTTCGCCGGGGTTTTCTTTAAGCCGAAGAGGGAGGTTTTCGGGCGCTCGAGCACTTCATACTCCACGTCGGAACGCTCCACTCCGAGCTGCTGGCAGGCCTTCTCGAGGGCTTCCTCGTAGGTGCCGCCGGTGGCGATCAATTCTTTTTCCAAGGAGTGTCCTTCTTTCTTATTTGAGGTCCTCGTCCGTGACCTCAACATACTCCTCGCCGTATTTCTCCGCGTCGCGCCTTCTGGCTTCCGCGAGTTTGCGGCGGTTTGCTTCTTTCTGACCCACGGTCTTTTCGCCCGCTGCGCCGGAGGATTTCTCCGCGCCGTATTTCTGGCGCGCCTCGACCCTCTCGCGGCGTCTTTGCTCTTTGGCGGCCTCCTGCTCGGCGGCGATACGCTCCGCGAGCTTCTTGGGATCGTGTTTCCAATAGAGGTAGAGCGTCTGGAGGAACATCAGCAGGTTGGAAAACACCCAGTAGAGGCCGACGCCCGCCGGCACGATAAAGGCGATGTACACGGAGAAGCCGATCATGAAGATCATCATGCCGAAGGAGGTGCCCGCGGCGGCGGCTCCGCCCGCCTGCCCGCTCATGCCGCGCTTGAAGGTGTAGACCGAGGAGACAAGGCTCGTGATGCCGCAGAGCAGCGGGATCATCAGCAGCCAGTTGAAGGAGCCGTCCAGCGCGAATTTAAACTGCGGGATCGCGGAGAGGTCGAGCCCGAACGCGGCCATGTTGAAATCGCTGATCTTCTGGAGGACGCCGGCGTCGAAGCCCGAAAAAATCGAGGGATTCGTCTTGACGATATTCATCAGCTCGATCTGGGAGGCGTAGCTCTGGCCGAAGCTGTAACCGGCGGCCTCGGCGGCGGCCTCAAGCTGGTCGATCAGCTCGGTGCTCAGGCGCAGGATATGATAAAGCGGTTTATAGACGACGTCGATGACGCCGAAGAGGACCGGGAACTGGATGATCGCCGGCAGGCACCCGGAGAGCGGGCTGTAACCCTCCTCCTGATAGAGCTTCTGGACCTCTTCGTTATATTTTTGTTTGTTGTTGCCGTATTTTTGCTGGAGGTTGTCCAGTTTCGGCTTAAAAACGGCCATCTTGGCCTGTTCTTTGTGCTGTTTGAGGGAAAGCGGAAACAGCGCGATCCTCGTGACGAGGGTGAAGAGGAAGAGCGCGAGCGCGTAATTTCCGCTGACCAGATAGCATAGCAGCATGACCCAGCCGAAGGGCCAGCCGAAAATCTTCATTAAGAACTGCATGTTTGGTGATCCTCCCGTTTTCGGCGGCTTTTCTGTTTCTTATAGTAGTGGAGATCCCACTCCTCCGGCACGGGATCAAATCCGCCGGCGTGGTAGGGATGGCAGCGCAGGACCCGAATCACCGCAAGTAGCCCGCCCCTCAATGCACCAAAACGCTCAATCGCGGTGACGGCATATGCGGAACAGGTGGGATAGTACCGGCAGCAGGCCGGCGTGTATGCGGAGATCGCTCTCTGATAAAATCGGATCAGAAACAGAAGCAGCTTTTTCATAAGTGCTCTTTGCTCTGCAGGGCGCCCAGTTTTTCCAATTGGGCGGTCAGGATGGGGGGCAGAGCGGTCGACTTGACGGAGGCCGTTTTGGTTCGGGCGACCAGCACGATGTCATAGCCCGGCTTGAGCATGGGCGCGACTTCGGCGAACGCGGCCCGAAGGACTCTGCGCGCGCGGTTGCGGATCACGGCGTTGCCGATCTTTTTGCTGGTCGTGAGACCGATCCTCGTGTAGGCGAGGCGGTTCGGCAGCGCATAACAGATCACGTAGGGGTGACCGGCGGATTTCGCGCGGCGGTACGCCCGCAAATAGTCCGTGTTGCGGGTGATGGTGGGAGTTTTCATCGCTTCATTCCTTTTGCGAAACGGACGGCGGCCGAAAAAAAACGGCCACACAGCGGCGGTCGTCAATAGCTCAGCTGCTTTCTTCCTTTCGCTCTTCTGGCGGCGAGAACCTTGCGTCCGCTTCTGGTGGACATTCTTTTCATAAAGCCGTGCACCCTCTGGCGCTGGAGCTTTTTGGGCTGATACGTTCTTTTCAATTCCATTCCCCCCTTTCCCATGGGCCTTGCAAATTAACAATATAACATTATGAAGGAAAATTGTCAATAGGCCGCCTGAGGCGGCAGGCGATTGACGCTCGAAGTTCGCCTTTATCGTCTCTCGGGGCCGCTTTCCGCGGGATGCCGAAGGCTGCGCGCGATTGACGCTCGAGGTTCACCTTTATCGTCTCTCGGGGCCGCTTCCCGCGGGATGCCGAAGGCTGCGCGCAATTGACGCTCGAAGTTCGCCTTTATCGTCTCTCGGGGCCGCATCCCGCGGGATGCCGAAGGCTGCGCGCGATTGATGCTCGAAGTTCGTCTTTATCGTCTCTCGAGGCCGTTGCCCGCGGAATGCGCGTTTCGGCTTCTTTTACGGCCCTTCCCGGCAAAATAAGCCGGGGACCTTGATGCTCATGCCCGTTTCCCCCGGTTTTGACGATTTCTTCCCCGGGATGGAGACTCCCCGCGCCCGTCGGCTCGGCGGGCGGCGCTTTTCCTCAGGGCGAGCGCTTTCTGTTTTTAAGATTTTTCAAAATCGGGTTTTGCGCCGCCTTTTAATTATCTATATCAATTATAAATATATTGGCAAATTGTTGTGGAAAACCTTTTCAAATCCCGGATTTTGTGGTATAATCTCTTTGAAATTTCCTGAACTGCCCGGGCGGATCCCGGTGATCGGCCCGGGCATTCTCATTCTGTTTTTTCCGGAGGAAGTTATGGATTCTTTTGAGGAGATTTTCGGTTCCGTCAGCAATTACTGCCGCTCCCAGATGACCGAGGTGGCGCACAATCTCTGGATCCGGGACATCGTCCCCCTCGGGCTCGAAAAGGACGTCGCGCGGCTCGGCGTCAATTCCGAGTTCAAGCAAAACCTCGTCAGCGAAAAATACAGCGACCTGCTCCGGCGCGGCTTTGAGGAGGCTTTGGGCTTCCCGGTCTCGATCCGGATCGAGTGCGTGAGCCCCGCCGAGGCGCCGAAGCCCGCCGCCCCCAAGGTCCTTTCGGACGCCGGGGATTACGACTACACGTTCGAGACCTTCATCGTGGGCTCCTCCAACAAATTCGCCCACGCGGCGGCGATGGCGGTCGCCACGCACGAGGCCAGCAACTACAACCCACTTTTTATCTACGGCGAGAGCGGCCTTGGCAAGACGCACCTGCTCTTCGCCATCCGCAACGAGGTGCAGAAGCGCCGCCCGGACGCCGTGATCCTCTACGTCAAGGGCGAGGAGTTCACAAACGAGCTGATCGAGGCCCTGCGCCGCCAAAACACCGCCGAGTTCCACAACAAATACCGCAAGGCGGACTACCTGCTCGTGGACGACATCCAGTTCATCGCCGGCAAGGACTCCACGCAAGAGGAGTTTTTCCATACTTTTAATACCTTATACGAATCCGGCAAGCAGATCGTGCTCGCGAGCGACCGCCCGCCCAAGGAGATCAAGACGCTCGAGGAGCGCCTGCGCACCCGTTTCGAGATGGGGCTCATCGCGGACATCCACGCCCCGGATTTTGAGACGCGCATCGCGATCATCCAGCGCAAGGCCGAGCGCCTCGGCATCGAGATCCCGGGCGACGTGGTGGAATATATCTCGGGCAGGCTCAAAAGCAACATCCGCCAGCTCGAGGGCGCCGTGCGGAACCTTCAGGCGAACGGCCTCATCTCCGACGCGCCGCCGACCATCCTCTCCGCGCAAAACGCCATCCGCGACATCCTCAACGACAACCGCCCGGTGCCGGTCACGATCGACCGCATCATCTCCGAGGTGGCCCGCACGTACAGCGTCTCGCCGCAGGACATCAAGAGCAACAAGCGCGCCGCCAACATCAGCAAGGCGCGCCAGATCGCGATCTACATCGTGCGCGAGATCACCCAGATGTCCATGGCGGCCATCGGCGAGGAATTCGGCGGGCGCGACCACTCGACGATCGTCTACGCGATCGGGCAGGTCGAGCAGAATATGACCCACGACTCCCGCTACCGCGAGACCGTCGAGGACATCACCAAAAATATCCGCGATAACTAATAAAAATCTCTCGCCCCGGTCATCTCATGAAAAGCGGCCCCGAGAAACCGGAAAGCGAACTTTGCGCCTTTGGTGCCTGCGGCCTCAGGCCGTCGCGCAGCCTCAGGCTGCTTTCCCCATAAAAAAAGCCCGTTCCCGCGCCTGTTTGATTTCTCTTTTCACATTTTCCACATAAATAATTTCTAAAAACCTGTTAAATCAACCGCCCGTCCACAGTTTAACTTTTTCTTTTCCACCGCGATTTTCCGGCATGCGCCCTTTCCACTTTTCAAGAATCTTTCCGGATTTTCCTTGGAAAACTTCGGCCGGTTAAAGAGCCTGTCCGAGCCGATTGTCCGGTCTTTCCACTTTTCCGCGGCCCCTACTACTACTACTAAATCATCCTTTTATTTGACAGGAGGAAATCATCCATGAAGATCATCTGCAACCGGAACGATCTCTCCGAGGCGCTGGGCAACGTGACCCGCGCCGTCGCCGCCAAATCCACCCATCCCGCGATGGAGGGGGTGCTGCTGCGGGCCGAGGAGGGCGCGCTCTCCCTTGTCTGCTACAATATGGAAATGGGCATCCTCACTTCGATGGAGGCGAGGGTCGCGGAGGAGGGAGCCATCGTCCTCAACGCGCGGCTCTTCTTCGATATCGTGCGCCGTCTCTCCTCCGAGACGATCGAGATCTCCTGCGACGAGAACTGCCAGACCGAGGTGCGCGGCGGCGCGGCGGAGTACCGCATCGTCGGCATCGACGCCGAGGAATTCCCGCAGCTCCCCGAGATCGACGGCAGCGCCTCGATCTCCTTTAAGCAGGAAACGTTAAAAAGCATGATCGACCAGACCCTCTTCGCGGTCGCGGTCAACGATTTCAAGCCCGTCCACACCGGCTCCAAGTTTATCTTCGCGGACGGGGAGGCGACGCTCGTCTCCGTGGACGGCTTTCGCCTCGCGATCCGCAAGGAGCCGACCGACTATCCCGACGAGCTCTCGTTCATCGTGCCGGGCAAGACGCTCGGCGAGGTCTCGAAGCTGCTGGGCGGCGAGGGCGGCGAGGGCAGCGCGGAGCTGGAGCTCTCCGGCAAGCACATCATCTTCCATATCGGCGGGTACAGCGTGATCTCGCGCCTCTTGGAGGGCGATTTCATCGACTTTCGCTCCTCGATCCCGCAGACCTCCGCCACGGTCGTGACGGTGGGCGTCCGCGAGATGCAGGAGAGCATCGAGCGCACCTCTCTGCTGATCAGCGAGCGGCTCAAGAGCCCGATCCGCCTCTCCGTTCTAAAAGAGGAGATCCGCCTCTCCTGCGCGACGGCGCTCGGGCGGGTCAACGACGCGGTCCCCTGCGAGACGCAGGGCGACGAGGTCGAGATGGGATTTAACAACCGCTATCTGCTCGAGGCCCTGCGCGCGACCGGCTGCGACAAGGTGCGCCTCGCGATCAACAGCCCGCTCTCGCCGGTCAAGATCCTTCCGATGGAGGGGGACAGCTTCCTGTTCCTCGTCCTCCCGGTCAGAATGAAGAGTGATATTTAAAATGGATAAAAAGACGTTCGTTGTAAAGAGGACCCCGGACTTCGCCAAGGCGCCGGGCTCCGAGAAGAATACGGGCCCCGCGAAGGCCCCGGCCTCCGCGAAGGTTCCGGGCCCGGCGAAAAGAGCGGATCCCGCGAAGGCGCCGGCCTCCGTAAAGACTCCGGTTTCCCCGAAAGTACCCACCCCCGCGCGGGGCGGCGAGGCCCCCGGGAAAGCCGGTTTGACGGCCCCGAAAGAGGTCGCGATCCGGGAGGACTATATCAAGCTCGACTCCTTTTTGAAATTCGCGGGGGCGGCGCTCTCGGGCGGAGAGGCCAAGGAGCTTGTGCAGGGCGGCAAAGTTTCGGTCAACGGCGAAGTCTGCGCGATGCGCGGCAAGAAGCTGCGCGCCGGGGACGAGGTCTCCTACGCCGGGAAACGGTACCGGGTGGCCGCGGAGACGGACGGGCCATGATCTTCCGCACGCTTTCGCTTGAAAATTTCAGGAACATCGAAGCCCTCTCCTTTGCGCCGGGCGAGGGGGTCAACGTGATCTGGGGCGACAACGCCCAAGGCAAGACGAACCTCGTCGAGGCGCTCTGGCTCTTCACCGGCGCGAAGAGCTTCCGCCGGCCCAAGGAGCAGGAGCTCCTGCGCTTCGGGACGCAGCGCGCCGTGCTCAAAGCCTCGTTTTTCAGCGAGGGGCGGGACCAGACCGCGGAGATCGCCTTCTCCCCCGCGCGGAGCATGAAGAAAAACGGCATCGAGATCCGCGGCCCCTCCGATTACGCCGGGACCTGCGGCGGCGTGGTCTTCTCGCCCGAGCAGATGAATTTCTTCCGCGACGGGCCCAAGGAGCGCCGCAAGCTGATCGACACCTCGCTTTGCCAGATCTCCCCCAAATACCTCGCGACGCTCGCGGATTACAAAAAAGTCGTCGAGCAGCGCAACAGTTTGCTCAAGGACGCGCGGCTCCACGCCCAGCTTCTGGAGCTTTTGGACGTCTACGACGAGCAGCTCGCGCGGCTCGGCGGGGTTCTTACGCGGACGCGCGTCCGGTATAGCAAGAGCCTCGGCGAGCGGGCCCGCATGGTCTACGAGGGCATCTCGGGCGGGCGCGAGGAGTTCTCCGCCCACTATATGAGCAGCATCCTGCCGGAGGGCGAGGCCGCCGATCCCGAGATGAGCACGGACACGTGGTCCGATCTTTTGCGGGAGAGGCTCCACGCCGACCGGGCCTTCGATCTTGAGCACGGGGCGACCTCCCGCGGGCCGCACCGGGACGATCTCTCGGTCGCGCTCGACGGGAAATCCGCGGCGGTCTTCGGCTCGCAGGGGCAGCAAAGGAGCTGCATCCTCTCGCTCAAGCTTGCGGAGGCAAAGCTCCTCGGCGAAAAGATGGGCGAGCCGCCGCTGATCCTGCTTGACGACGTGATGAGCGAGCTCGATTCCTCCCGCCGGGAATATATCCTCAACAGCATCGGCGGCAGCCAGATCTTTCTGACCTGCTGCGACCCGGGCCTCTTTGCGGGGCTCGCGGGCGGGCGGGCCTTCTCGATGCGGGACGGCGTGCTGAAAGAGGAAAGCTGAGAAGATTTTTTTGAGGGAGGGACGCTCTGTGTATCTGTTTCTCGGCAGCGACACCGTGGTGCCGGAGAAGAGCGTGATCGGCGTCTTTGACCTCGACAACACGACCGTCGCGAAGAGCACGCGGGAGTTTCTCGCCCGGGCCCAGCGGGAGCAAAAGGTTGTCACGGTGGCCGAGGATCTGCCCAAGAGCTTCTGCGTCACCGGGGACGCGTCCGGCGAGCGGGTCTGGCTGCTCTCGGCGAACCCCGCGACCATCAAGAAACGGGCCGGCGGCTTTTGAGGCCGGGAGCGGAGAAGTCCGTTCGGTCATCAGCGCGGAGCGTTTCGCGGAGGAAAGATAGAGAAGCGAGGCTTCCCCCCCTCTTTTCGGCGGGGCCGGAGATCCGGCACAACAGTTCAAATCGGCGCGGGAGCGGCGCGAAGAAAGCGCGGAACCCGCAATTTTCAGGAGGTAAACCGTGGAAAACACCCCTTTCGGCATTGATAAGGCAGAGGAAATTTACGACGAAAACCAAATTCAGGTCCTTGAGGGACTCGAGGCGGTGCGCAAGCGCCCGGGCATGTATATCGGCTCCACCGGCCCCAAGGGGCTGCACCATCTCGTCTATGAGATCGTGGACAACTCGATCGACGAGGCCTTGGCCGGCTTCTGCACGGACATCGAGGTGGAGATCCTCAAGGGAGACATCATCCGCGTCACCGACAACGGCCGCGGCATCCCGGTGGGCATCCAGCCCAAGCTCGGCATCCCGGCCGTCACCGTGGTGCTCACGGTGCTGCACGCCGGCGGCAAATTCGGCGGCACCGGCTACAAAGTCTCGGGCGGACTGCACGGCGTGGGCGCCTCGGTCGTCAACGCGCTCTCCGAGTGGCTCGAGGTCGAGGTCAACGACGGCCATCACACCTACCGCCAGACCTTCCAGCGCGGCGCGCCGGACTCGGACCTCGCCGTCATCGGGGACACCGACATGACCGGCACGGTCATCACCTTCCTGCCGGACGCCGAGATCTTCGAGACGCTCGAATTCGACTACGAGACGCTGCTCGCGCGACTCCGGGAGCAGGCCTTCCTCAACGCCGGCGTGAAATTCATCCTGACGGACAGCCGCGACGAGGAGAACCTGCGCAGCGAAACCCTCTGCTACGAGGGCGGCATCCGCAGCTTCGTCGAGCACATTCATAAGAAGAAGGGCCTCGAGATCATCCACCCGGAGGTCATCTACCTCAGCGCCCAAAACGGCGACACCATGGCGGAGATCGCCATGCAGTACAACGACAGCTACAACGAGCTCGTGATGAGCTTCGCCAACAACATCCACACGGTGGACGGCGGCATGCACGAGATCGGCTTTAAAAACGCGCTGACGAGGGTCTTCAACGACTACGGCCGCGAGAAAAAGATCCTCAAGGAGAGCGATAAAAACCTCTCGGGCGACGACGTGCGCGAGGGCCTCACGGCGATCATCTCCGTCAAGCTGACGAACGCCGAGTTCGAGGGGCAGACCAAGACGAAGCTCGGGAACACCGAGATGCGCGCGATGGTGGACGCCCTCATCTACGAGAAGCTGATGACCTATTTTGAAGAGAACCCCGCGATCGCGCGGGCCATCTTCGACAAGGCCCTCGGCGCGGCGAGGGCGCGCGAGGCCGCCCGCAAGGCGCGCGAGACCGCCCGGCGCAAATCCGTGCTCGAAAGCGCCTCCCTGCCCGGCAAGCTTGCCGACTGCTCCGACCGCGACAACGTCAACACCGAGATCTACATCGTGGAGGGCGATTCCGCAGGCGGCTCGGCCAAGCAGGGGCGCGACCGCACGTTTCAGGCGATCCTGCCGCTCTGGGGCAAGATGCTCAACGTGGAGAAGGCCCGCCTCGATAAGGTCTACGGCAACGACAAGCTGACGCCGGTGATCCTCGCCTTGGGCTGCGGCCTCGGCGACGAGATCGACCTCACGAAGTTACGCTACGGCAAGGTCATCATCATGGCCGATGCCGACGTCGACGGCTCCCATATCCGCACGCTGATGCTGACCTTCTTCTACCGCTTCATGCGCCCGCTCGTCGAGGAGGGGCACGTCTATATCGCGCAGCCGCCGCTCTACCGCGTCGCGAAGGGCAAAAAGGTGCGCTACGCCTATTCCGACGAGGAGCGCGACCGCCTGCTCGCGGAGATGTTCCCCGAGGGCTCCATGAAAAGCGAGGTCCAGCGCTACAAGGGCCTTGGCGAGATGAACCCCGAGCAGCTCTGGGAGACCACGATGGACCCCGAGCGCCGCATCATGCTGCGGGTGGAGACGGAGGACGCCGCCGCCGCGGACGAGGTCTTTACGATTCTGATGGGCGACAAGGTCGAGCCGCGCCGGGAATTCATCGAAAAGAACGCCCGGTTCGTCAAAAACCTCGATATTTAACCCCGGCAGGGCCGCCGGAGCCGCGCGGGGATCCCCGCGAAAGGCTCCCGGCCATGGATTTCCCGGCCCGGCAAACCGCCCGCGCAAAGGCGGGATTTCCCAACGAACGGGCCCGCCCGTTTTCAACCATTTCTGAAAAATCGGAGGAAAAACGCATGCTCTTCGACAAACTCTATGAAAAAGCAAACCGGAAGCGCATCAAGCACATCGCCCGGATCGACCCCGCCGAGCACGGGGAGCCGGCCTACCTCGTCGCGCACAAGCTGACGCTCGAGAATTTCCGCGAGATGAACCTCGCGGTCTCCGCCCCGGCCCTCCAGCAGGACCAAAAGCTCAAAAAGATGTGGGGGCTCCTCTCCTTCGCGGTCTCCCTGTTCTTTTTCGTCCTGTGCTTCTTTAACCTCGACTACGTCAAGGGCGACTTCTGGCACCTGATCTGGTACTCGAGCCTGATGAGCTATCTCTGCGCGGCGGCGCTGTTTTTCGGCATCGGATTTTATTCGTTCTTCTTCTACAAGCTGTTTTTTAAGCGGAAACTCGCGAGGGCGACCGCCGAATATTACCGGACCAGCAAATACCTCAGCGGCGACATGACGCTCGCGCTCTACGAGACCGGCGTGCTCGAAAAGGCCGCCCCGCGCGACGCCTTCTTCTCGTGGAAGAAATTCCAGCGCTGCTGGGCGACGGAAAACGTCGTCTATCTGGAGTTTAACCTCGCGAACCAGCTCTTCGTCGCGAAGGAATCCATAGCGGCGGCGGGCTACGCCGTGGAGGACTTCATGGCCTACGCGAACGCGCGTATCGAAGCGGCGAAGCTCGAGCCCGACGAGGACGAGGAGCTCCCCGACGAGGAACTTGACGACGACGAGCTCGCGGATGAAGAGCTGCCCGAGGCCCTGACCGACGGCGAGCCCCTGCCCGATGGGGAGCCGGAAAAGGCCCCGGAAGACGGGGACGAAGAATAAAAGCAAAGCTGTCCCGAGAAACCGGAAAATCATATTTGAACCTTTGAGGCGCGCAGCGTCAGGCTGCCCTCAGGCGACCGCGCAGCGTCAGGCTGCCCTCAGGCGACCGCGCAGCGTCAGGCTGCCCTCAGGCTGTAAAATTGGAGGATTGGAATTTTGGATGACGAGATCCGTGAAAACGGAATTGACGAGGAACTGAACCGGCAGGCCGGAAATCAGGCCGATGAACAGCCCGGCGATCAGCCCAACGATCACGCCGGCGAGCAGACCGGCGGGCGGGCCGATGAACAGCCCGGCGATCAGCCCGGCGACGAGGCCGGCGATCCCGGCGCGGAGGATCTGCCCCAGCCCAAGCTCGTCACGGTGATGCTCGAGAACGAGATGCGCAAATCCTTTTTGGATTACTCGATGTCGGTGATCGTCTCGCGGGCGCTGCCGGACGTGCGCGACGGGCTCAAGCCCGTCCACCGCAGGATTCTTTATACCATGTACGAAAACGGGCTCGACCCCACGAAGCCCTACCGCAAGTGCGCGGACACCGTGGGCTCCGTGCTCGGCAAATACCACCCGCATGGCGACGCCTCGGTCTACGACGCGATGGTGCGCCTCGCGCAGGATTTCTCTCTGCGCTATCCGCTGGTGGACGGGCACGGCAACTTCGGTTCGGTCGACGGGGACCCGCCCGCCGCCTACCGTTACACGGAGTCCCGCATGGCCAAGATGGCCACCAAGATGCTTCAGGACATCGACCGCGAGACCGTCGACTTTATGTCGAACTACGACGACCGCCTGCAGGAGCCGGTCGTGCTGCCCTCGCGTTTCCCGAATCTGCTGGCCAACGGCTCCACCGGCATCGCCGTGGGCATGGCCACCAACATCCCGCCGCACAACCTGCGCGAGATCACGGACGGCATCTGCTGCCTGATCGACAACCCGGACGCCGACCTTGACGACCTGATGGAATACATCAAAGGCCCGGACTTCCCGACCGGCGGCATCCTGATGGGCCGCAGCCCGATCCGCGCGGCCTACGCGACCGGGCGCGCCAAGCTCACGCTGCGCTCGCGGGCCGAGATTCAGGAGTGGAAAAACGACCGCTCCCGCATCGTCGTGACCGAGCTGCCCTATATGGTCAACAAGGCCCGCCTGATCGAGGAGATCGCGAATCTGGTCAAAGACAAGCGCGTCGAGGGCATCAGCGACCTGCGCGACGAGTCCGACCGGCAGGGCATGCGGATCGTCGTCGAGCTCAAGCGCGACGCGAACCCGCAGCTCATCTTAAACCAGCTTTACAGTTACAGCCAGATGCAGATCACCTACGGCGTCATCATGCTCGCGCTCGACAAGGGCCAGCCCAAGGTGCTCACGCTCAAGGAGATGATGCGCTGCTACCTTGATTTCCAGCGCGAGATCGTCATCCGGCGCACGAGATTTGATCTGAAGAAAGCCAAGGAGCGCGAGCACATCCTCGAGGGGCTCAAAATCTGCGAGGACCACATCGACGAGGTCATCCGCATCATCCGCGGCGGCCGCGACGACAACGAAAACCGCCCGCGCCTGATGGAGCGGTTCGGCCTCTCCGAGATTCAGGCGAGCGCCATCCTCGCGATGCGCCTCGGCAGACTTTCGAGCCTCGACCGCGAGAAGATCGAAAACGAACTCGCCGACATCCGCCTGCGCGAAAAGGACTACGAGGAGATCCTCGCCGACATGCATCGGGTCGACGGCATCGTCAAGACCGAGCTGCGCGAGATCTGCGACAAATTCGGCGACGAGCGCCGCACCGAGATTCAGGCCGTCAGCGGCGAAATGGACATCGAGGATCTGATCCCGATGGAGGACTGCGTCGTCACATTGACGCATTTCAACTACATCAAGCGCCAGCCGGTCGATACCTATAAGCTCCAGCGGCGCGGCGGGCGCGGCATCTCCGGCATGACCAGACGCGAGGAGGACTTCGCCGAGGATCTCTTTATCTGCTCGAGCCACGACACGCTGATGTTCTTCACGACGCTCGGCAAGGCGTTCCGCCTCAAGGCCTACGAGATCGCGGACAGCGGGCGCTCCTCCAAGGGCACCAACATCGTCAACCTGCTCCCGCTCGAGCAGGACGAGAAGGTGACCTCCCTCGTCAAAGTCGGCGCGCTCGACGAATCCGAGGGCTATTTCTGCATGCTGACCAAAAACGGCGTCATCAAGCGCAGCCGCATCGACGCCTATAAAAATATCCGCAAGACCGGCCTGATCGCCATCAACCTCGACGAAGGCGACGTGCTGCGCTGGGTGCAGATCACCTCCGGCGGCGAGGACCTCGTGGTCGCCACCTCCAAGGGCATGGCGATCCGCTTCAACGAGCGGGACGCCCGCGAGATCGGCCGCACCGCGAGGGGCGTGCGCGCGATCTCGATCGACGAGGACGACTGGATCGTCGGCATGGAGGTCGTGCGCGGCGACGCGAAGCTGCTGACCGTCAGCGAAAGCGGTCAGGGACGCCGCACGCCGTTTGACGAATACCGCATCCAGAATCGCGGCGGCAAGGGCGTGCGCAACTTCGCCGGCGACCGCGTCGCGGGCGGCCGGGTCGCCGGCATCCGCGCGGTCGAGGACGACGACGACATCATCCTGATCAGCAGCGACGGCGTCATCATCCGCATGAAGGTCGACGAGATCAACGTGCAGTCCCGCTACGCGAGCGGCGTGCGCGTGATGAAGGTTGTGGACGATTGCCGCGTCGTGAGCCTTGAGGTGCCGCCCAAGGCGCCCGAGGAGGCCGAGGAGCTCGGCGAAGGCCCCGACGAGGATCTGGGCGAGGCCCCGGACCTCGCCTCTCCCGCCCCCGGCGGGGAGGCTCCGGAGCTGCCCGACGAGGAAGCAGACGGGGAGCCCGCCGAGGCGCCGGACACGGACGACGAGGGCGGAGACGCCTAAAGCCGCCGGCCCCGGAACCGAACCGAAGCCGCGTGACGAAAAAACGAAAAGACGCCGGGGATCCCTCCGGCCCATCCCGGAAGAAGGAGCGCATACCCGCCTCCGGGCCCCGCAACTCTTTTTTCACGGCGGAGTTTCCCCGCGAAAGGGCGCTCCCCCGCCCCGGATCACAACAAAAAACGCCCGTGGAGGCCATGGCCTCCCCGGGCGTTTTTGCAGGATGCCCGCCGTTTTTGCCAAATAAAGCGGTACATCGGCAAAGCTACAAATGTGCGCGACAGGAGGACAAATTGGCAAAAAAAGAAAGGCCCTCGGAATCCGGGGGCCTTTTTTTGCTTGGTTATCCGTTTCGGCGATCAGATCACGGAGGGGAACACGCCGCCGAAAATTCTTTTGACGAGGGAGAATTTCTTTTTGGTGACGGCTGCGTTGTAGTTCTCGCAGTTGTAAATTTCCTCGTCTTTTGCCCAAGTCGGGTATTCGGGTGTGCGGTCCTCGATCTGGCAGAGAAAATCGTTCATCGAGATCATGTACATGGCCAATCATCCTTTCTGACTCGGCAGGCGTATTTTCCAAAAATAACCCGTTCCGTCCTTATTCTATGCTTTGTTTCTCATCCGCGGACATCATACCATGGAAAAAATAAAAAATCAAGTAGCATATGAAAGAAATCTTGCAAAATTTTAAAAATTTACAAGGTCGCCTGAGTCTGCGGCAGCCTGACGCTGCGCGCGATTGACGCTCGAAGTTCGCTTTCCGGTTCCTCGGGGCAGCTTGCAGGCAAAAACCGCCCCCGGGCAGCCTGAGTCTGCGGTCGCCTGAGGCGACGGGCCTCAAAGGTTCGAAGTTCGCCTTCCGGTTCCTCGGGGCAGCCTGAGGCCGCTCGCGATTGACGGTCGGAGCTTATTTTCCGTTTCCTCGGGGCCGCTTAACACGGGAGGGGCCGCCCAAACGAACCGGCGGCACCTGCCCCGGCGGTTGCCTGCCGATAAAAAAATCCCCCCGGGGATTCCCGGAGGGCGTTTTTTCACAAGTTTTTATTTCTCCGCGTCGTATCTCATGGAGGAGAGGACTTTTTTCATCGTCAAAACCGGCTGCTCGCCCTGCTTCATGCGGAAGACGAGGTGCGGCTTGGCGCTCACAAAATTCATCGTCAGGCGGCCGCCGAGCCTGCCGGAGGCCATGCTCACGCGCTCGAGGTCCATCTCCCGCGGGTAGAAGTGCAGCTCCGTCTCCTTCTGGCTGATGTCTGTGATGCCGAGCGCGGAGGCGAGGTTTCGCAGCGTCGCCACCTCGATCAGCCCCAGCACCGCGTCCGGCGGGTCGCCGAAGCGGTCGATCAGCTCGTCGATCACGTCGCGGGCGTCCTCCTCCGAGCGGATGGCCGCGATGCGCTTGTAGACGTCGATGCGCTGGTTGACGCTGTAGATGTAATTCTCCGGGATGTGCGCGTCGAGCGCGATGTCCACGGCGCACTCCTCGGCCTCGGGCGGCAGGGGCTCGCCCTTCTCCTCCGCGACGGCCTCCGAGAGCAGGCGCACGTAGAGATCATAGCCCACGGCCTCCATGTGCCCGTGCTGGCTCGCGCCGAGGATGTTGCCGGCCCCGCGGATCTCAAGGTCGCGCATGGCGATCTTGACCCCGGAGCCGAACTGCGTGAAATCGCGGATCGCGGCGAGCCGCTTCTGGGCGATCTCGGTGATCGCCTTGCCCGGCACGAACGTGAACCACGCGAAGGCGCGGCGGTTGGAGCGCCCGACCCGCCCGCGGAGCTGGTAGAGCTGGGCGAGGCCGAGCCGGTCGGCGTTCTCGACGATCAGGGTGTTGCAGTTGGGGACGTCCACGCCATTTTCGATGATGGTGGTGGAGACGAGGATGTCGACCTCTTGGTCGACGAGGCTCCGCCAGATCTCGGAGAGCTCCTCCTCGGCCATGCGGCCGTGGGCGAAGACGACGCGGGCGTCCGGCAGATCCTGCTGGAGCTTCGCGGCGCAGCCGGAGATGTCGTCGATATTATTATGAAGATAGAAAACCTGCCCGCCGCGGCGCAGCTCCTTCTTGATCGCCTCGAGCGCGAGCCCGCGGTCGTACTCGACGACGTAGGTCTGCACCGGGTAGCGGTCCTGCGGGGCCTCCTCGATCGTGGACATGTCGCGGATGCCGCTCATCGCCATGTTGAGCGTGCGCGGGATCGGCGTCGCGGAGAGCGTCAGCACGTCGACGGAGGTCTTGAGCTCCTTGAATCTCTCTTTATGCGCGACGCCGAAGCGCTGCTCCTCGTCGATCACGCAGAGGCCGAGGTCTTTGAAAATTACGTCCTTCTGAAGAATCCGGTGCGTGCCGATCAGGATGTCGATCTCGCCGGTGCGCAGGCGCCGGAGGATGTCGGCCTGCTGTTTTGCCGTGCGGAAGCGCGAGAGCAGCTCCACCGTGATCGGGAAGCCCTCCGCCCGCTGCAAAAACGTCTGGTAGTGCTGCCACGAGAGAATCGTGGTGGGCACGAGCACGGCCACCTGCTTGCCGTCCATCACGGCCTTGAAAGCCGCGCGGATGGCGACCTCCGTCTTGCCGAAGCCGACGTCGCCGCAGAGCAGGCGGTCCATCGGGCGGGGCTCCTCCATGTCGCGCTTGATCTCGCCGATGCAGCGCAGCTGGTCCTCGGTCTCCTCGTAAGGGAAGCGCTCCTCGAAATCCCGCTGCCAGTCCGTGTCCGCGCCGAAGGCGTAGCCCGGCGTATGCGTGCGCTTCGAGTAGAGGGCGATCAGCTCCTTGGCCATATCCTTGACGGCGGCCTTGACGCGGCTGCGGGTCTTCTGCCACTCGGCGGAGTTGAGCTTGCTGAGGCGGACCGCCTTGTCCTCGCCCGCGCCGATGTATTTGGAGACGAGGTCGAGCTGCGTGACCGGCACATAGAGCCTGTCGGTGCCCGCGTAGCGAATGGAAATATAATCTTTGACGACGCCGCGAATCTCCTGCTTGACGATGCCCTCGTAGACGCCGATGCCGTGGTTGACGTGCACAATGTAATCGCCGGGCGCGAGATCGTCGAGGCTCCGCAGCGGGTTTTTGAGCTTGCGGACCTTGCGCTGCCGCCTGCCCGCGCCCTCGGCGCCCCCGGCGTGGCTGATGACGGCGATCCGGGCCGTCGGGTAATCCATGCCGGCGCTGAGCGCGCCCTTGAGCACGAAGACTTGGCTCTTTTTGACAAAGGCGTCCTCCGCGCAGATGGCCTCGATCCCGTTTGCGGCGAGGTCGGCGGCGAGCGCCTTCGCGCCGCGCTCGGTCCCGGCCAAAATCGCGACCGTGTACTCCCGCAGCAGGTAGTCGCGCACGTCGTCGAGCAGCAGGGAGAGCTCCCCGCTCCAGAGCGAGAGCTGGATGCCCGCGAAATCGACCACCGTGCGGATCGGGAGCTCCTGAATGCTGCGCAAAAAGACGTCCATGAGCACGGTGTCGGAGCTTTCGAGCACGGAGCAGTATTCCTCAAAGTCGAGGCCGAACTTGTCGCACCCCGGGAACAGGATGCCCTCCTCGTAGAGCATGGCGGCGTCCATGTTCCACTGGCCCGCGAGGGTCTTGAGCGTCTCTTTCTGCCGGATGAACTCGGCGGCGAAGACGGCGGCCCCCTCGAAGTAATCGAAGAGCGTCGCCGGGAATTTATAAATCAGGGGCAGGTAGCGGTCCGGCGCGGCGGCGGAGAGCCCGCCCTCAAGCCGTAAAAGGTCGGCGTCAAGCTGTTTTTTGACGGCGACGCCCTGCTTGCCCTTTTGGAGAATCTTCTGCTCGAGCAGGATCGCCCGCAGATGCTCGGGCGAATCGGGCAGCACCTCGCGCGCCGGGGCGATCACGGCGGAGTCGAGCTCGCGGGTGCGGCGCTGGGACTCGATGTCGAAGCGGGCGAGCGAGTCGATCTCGTCGCCCCAAAATTCCGCCCTCGTCGGCGCGGCGGCCTGCGGGGAATAGAAGTCAAGGAT
Organism: Oscillospiraceae bacterium; assembly: GCA_017991935.1. Taxonomy (GTDB): domain Bacteria; phylum Bacillota; class Clostridia; order Oscillospirales; family Ruminococcaceae; genus UMGS1668. The sequence goes on along the minus strand of JAGOPP010000005.1, from coordinate 41,665 downwards.
GCCGCCCCGGATCGAGAACTGACAGATGCCGTCGACCTCCTCGCGGCGCTCGTACCCCGCGCGGACGAAGCGCAGGGCGAGCTTCGCGAGATCCTCGGAGGCGCCCTTTTTGAGCACGATCGTGTTGGAGGAATAAATTCCGGGCGGGATCGTGTATTGAAGCGCGGCCTCGGCGGAGGCGGTGACCGCCCGGCAGCTTCCGTTGAGGACGCTGCCGAGCACGGCGAGCCGCTGGTGCTCGTATTCGGCGGAGGCGCCCTCCGCCGAGCGGAAGTTAAAGTCCCTTGCCGGGTAAAACAGCGCGGCCCCCTCGCCGAGGAACTGATTCATGTCCTCGGCGGCGCGGATCGCGGAGGCTTCGTCCGGCGTGATGAAGAGGATGGGCCGCCCGGCGCGCTCCGCGACGGCGCAGGCGAGCATCGCGCGGTGCGCCCCGGAGAGGCCCGCGGCAAAAATGGGCATGGCAAAACGCCGCCCAAGCGCCTCGAGCACCTGTCGGAACTGCGCGCAGCCATCCATGAGTTTCAGCAGCATAGGTTCCCTCTCATGAAATGATAATAAAGAATTTTACCGGGAAATTGCCGGGGGTCGGTTATCTTTCGCCATGGCCTGCCGATCCGTCGCCCGCGAGGGGTGAAACAGACGCGTCGGGCGCGACGGGGGTTCGCCAAGAAATCAGTTGTATTTCGCCATGGCCTGCCGGTCCGCCGCCCGCGAGGGGTGAAACAGACGCGCCGGGGGCGGCGGAGGTTTGCCAAGAAATCAGTTGTATTTCGCCATGGCCTCCTCGATCTTGCCATCCATGATGAGCAGGATCGCCGCGACCGCGCTGTCGAGGGCCGCGCTCAAGGCCGAGAGATCCGCGTCGGAATACCTCGAGAGCACCCAGTCCGCGAGGTCGTAGTTGGGGTTGGGGCGCTCGCCGATGCCGATTTTGATGCGCGGGAACTGGTCGCTGCCCGTCTGGTAGAGGATGCTCTTGATGCCGTTGTGGCCGCCGTCGCTGCCCTTTCTGCGGATGCGCAGCTTCCCGAGCGCGAGGGTGGTGTCGTCGTAGACGACGATCAGGCGCTGTGGGTCGAGCTTATAAAAATCCAAGGCGTCCCGCACGGCCTCGCCGGAGTTATTCATAAACGTGGAGGGCTTTAAGAGCAGCACGCGGTGGCCGCCGAGCTCCGCGAGCGCGGTCAGCGACCGGAATTTGATTTTGTCCGCCTTGACATGGCAGGCCTCGGCCACGCGGTCGAGCGCCATGAAGCCGGTGTTGTGCCGGGTGCGCTGGTAGTCCTGCCCCGGATTTCCGAGCCCGGCGATCACGAATTCCGGCGGGCCGGACGGCCTCTCGATTTTTTTGAAGAGGTCGAAGAGATCTTTGATGTCCTTCATTTCGCTTTGCGCCCGCCTCCCACCCGGTCCCGGCCATGGCCGTAAAGAGACGATATGCGGGCGATCCCCCTGTGTTTCTGGTGAAATAATGAAAACGCTATTTTCGGCGCGGCGGTCGTCAGAGAAAAACCGCGGCGCTCCCCGGCAAAACCCTTTCGGGCCCGGTCGGGGCAAAAAGTAAGAATCCGAGCGCCCAAGCCCGGCCCGCTTCTGCCGGAGTCGAACCCAGCGATTGGCCGTTCCCCGGAGAGTCTCAGCGTCCCCGCACAAGGAGCCAAGTCTCGCCAAAGCCCAGCCCGGCCCGGTGTTCCCGGCCCATGCTTGCCGCAGCCAAACCCGCCGTCCGCATGCCTCAGGCAGCTTCTGCCGGAGTCGGTCCCGGTTGCGGAGAGGTTCCTCGCCCCAGCCCTCAGTGCGCCTCGAGCCAAGGCTTGCCAAAACCAAACCCGCCGTCCGCATGCCTCAGGCAGCTTCTGCCGGAGTCGAACCCGCCCCAGCCCTCAGTGCGCCTCGAGCCAAGTCTTGCCGGTGCCGACCTCGACGGTCAGCGGGACGGAGATCGGGTAGGCGTTCTCCATCTCGTATTTTAAGATCTCCGCGGCGCGGTTTGCGTCGGCCTCTGCCGCCTCGACGATCAGCTCGTCGTGGACCTGCAAAATGAGCCTCGCGTCGAGCTTTTCCTCCGCGAGGCGGCGGCTCACCTTGACCATCGCGAGCTTGATGATGTCGGCCGCCGCGCCTTGGATCGGCATGTTGCGCGCGACGCGCTCGCCGAAGGCCCGGAGGTTGTGGTTGGAGGACTGCAGCTCCGGCAGCGCCCTGCGCCGGCCCGAAAACGTCTCCGCGTAGCCCTTCTCTTTCGCGTCCTCGATGGCGCGCTTCATGTAGGCGTCGACGCCGGAGTAATGGGCGAGGTAGCTCTCGATATACTTCTTCGCCTCCGCGGTGGAGACGCCGGTGTTGTTCGCGAGCGAGAAGGCCCCGATGCCGTAGATGATGCCGAAGTTGACGGCCTTCGCGCGGCTGCGGAGCTGGCGCGTGACAAATTCCTCCGGCAGGCCGAAAATCTGCGCGGCGGTCTCCGTGTGGATGTCGGTCCCGGTGAGGAAGGCTTTTTTCATCGCCGCGTCGTTCGCGATATGGGCGAGCACGCGCAGCTCGATCTGCGAGTAGTCCGCGTCGATGAGCACGGAGCCCTCCTTCGCGCGGAAAAATCCGCGCAGGCGGCTCCCGAGCTCGCTGCGGATCGGGATATTCTGGAGGTTGGGCTCAAGGGAGCTGATGCGGCCCGTGCGCGTCTCCTTCTGGTTAAAGCGGGTGTGGACGCGCCCGTCCGGGGCGAGCGCCGCGAGCAGGCCGTCCACGTAGGTGGAGCGCAGCTTCGTGAGCTTGCGGTACTCCAAAATCGCGTCGATCGCCGGGTGGTAGGGGCGCAGCTCCTCGAGGACGTCGGCCCCGGTGGAGTAGCCGCTCTTCGTCTTTTTCTTCGCGGGGAGGCCCAGATCCTCAAAGAGCACCTTCCCGAGCTGCTTCGGCGAAAGGATGTTGAAGGTCTCTCCCGCGAGCTCGTAGACCTGCCGCTCGGCCTCCGTGATGCTCCCGGAGAGCTCCTCCCCGTAGGCCCTGAGCCCGTCCGGGTCGATCTCGAAGCCGCGAAGCTCCATCTCCGCGAGCACCCCGGCGAGCGGCAGCTCGATGTCGTTTAGCAGGAAATTCTGGCCGTTTCGGTCGATCTCCTTTTGCAGATTTTGGCAGAGCGACGGGAACGAGGCCATCCGGTCTAAAAGCGCCTCGTGGCCGGAGCTCGGGTCGGCAATCAGACCGGCAATCGGATCGGGGATCTCCCCGCCGATTTCGCGTTTTTCCGCGCCGTAGAGGGCGGATAATTTCTCTGGAGAATAATCGTCGCCGGTTACGTTCAAAATGTATCCGGCGAGGCCGGTATCCATGACAAAGCGGCGCGTCGCGGCGCCCCGGGCGTCGGCCCAGCGGCAGAGGAATTTGAGGTCGTCGCAGAGCTTTTGGCAGTCCGAGGCGAGGAACCCGGCGAGCGCGCGCTCAAAGGCGGGCCCGTCGTTTTCGATCAGATCAATCGTTTCTCCGTCGGAGAGGGCCAAGGCCGCGACGCCGTCGCCCTCCGCCTGCGGCAGCAGGTAGGCGCGCGCCCACTTTTCGCTCTCCGCGAGGGCCGAGGGGCCCGCCGCCGAAAGGGTCATCGCGGCGGAAGTTTCCGCGTGCTCTTGAGGCTTCGCGGGGACCTTGGAGGGGTCGAGCCCCAGCTTCTGCGGCATCTTATACATCTCAAGCTTCGCGAGCAGGGCGCAGGCGGCGGCCTCGTCCGGCTCGGAGCGGAGATAGGCGGCGGGGTCGAGCGGCACGGGCGCGTCCTTGGCGATCGTGCCGAGCGTGCGGCTCAGGTAGGCGCTCTCCCTGCCCTCCTCGAGCTTTTTGAGGACGCCGGGCTTGATTTCAAGGGCCGAGAGGTCCTTATAAATATCGTCGACGGAGCCGTACCGCGCCACGAGGTCGAGGGCGGTCTTCTCGCCCACGCCGGGCACGCCCGGGATGTTGTCGGAGGGGTCGCCCATCAGCGCCTTGACTTCGATCAGCTGCTCCGGGCGCACGCCGTAGGTTTCCATGATCTCCGCGGGGCCCATCAGCGTCGAGACCGGCGCGCCCATCTTGGTGGAGGCGAGGCGCACATGCACCTTGTCGGTGACGAGCTGCAAGGAATCGCGGTCGCCGGTGGAGACGACGCACTCCCAGCCGGCCCTCTCGCAGGCGGCGGCCAGCGTGCCCAAGATGTCGTCCGCCTCGAAGCCCGGGGCCTCCAAGATCGGATAGCCGAGGTCGCGCAGGAGTTCCTTAATTAAAGGGAACTGCGCGATCAGCTCGTCCGGGGCCCTGTGCCGCCCGGCTTTGTAGGCGTCAAAAAGTTTATGCCGAAAGGTCGGCTCGGGCACGTCGAATGCAAAGACGACGGCGTCCGGGCGCACTTCAGAGATGGTGGCGAGAAAAATCGTCAAGAAACCGTAGACCGCGTTGGTGTAAAAGCCGCTCCGGGTCGTCAGGAGCTTGATGCCGTAGAACGCGCGGTTCATGATGCTGTTGGAATCCACCGCCAAAAGTTTCATCGCGCATTTCCTTTCCATGAAGTTTTACAGAGGATATTATAGCATAAAGAAACGCCTTCTGCTATAATTAAGACAGAGAATTGTTGAGGATTAAAGAGAGGTTGTCCGGAATGAAAAAAAGAGGATTCATCCTGCTGCTGGTTTTGGTGATGACGCTGTGCTCGTGCTCGCTCTTTGGCGGGAAGGAGCCGGACGTCCTCTCCTCGGAGGGCGAGCTTGTCATCTCCCCGGCCCCGGAGAGCTCCTCCGTGCCGGAGGCCTCCGCGCCGGAATTCTCCCTGCCGGAGCTCTCTTCGGAGGAATCGTCCTCCGCGGCGGAATCCTCCGAGGCGTCCTCCGAGGCGGAAATCATCCCGCAGGAGCCGGAAGTGACGCTCTCCCTCTCCTCCGCCACGACCGCGCAGGGGAGCTACTTCGTCGCGGAGCTCGTCGGCTACTCCGGCGAGGAGGGGCCCGCCTACACCGATCCCTTCGGCTACAAGCGGCGGTTTTTCCTCTACGGGGACGCGTGGTACTCGATCGTGCCGGTCAAATGCGCGGCGGAGGCCGGGAACTACGTGCTCAAGGTCAACGCCGGGGGGACGGTGTGCAAGGCGTCCTTCGCGGTCACAAAGACGAATTTCGACTATCAGTATCTTGAGATCGAGAGCGGCGTCGCGGACGAAACGCTCAACAATCAGGCCGCCTCCGACGAATATTACGCGGCGATCGAGCCGCTGCGGGACACGGCCTCCGCGGAGGTCCTGTGGGACGGCACGTTTATGAATCCGCTCGGCAAAGCCACTTATAAGATCACGACGAGCTTCGGCCTCTGGCGCGATTACAGCACCGGGGCCTCGGAGCGGCACGGCGGCGTCGACATGGCCTGCCCCGCCGGGACGCCGGTCTACGCCTCCAACGCGGGGACCGTGCTCTACGCGGGCCTCTTAAAGCTCACCGGCAACACCGTGCTCATTGAGCACGGCCTCGGCGTCAAGACGTGGTACTACCACATGAAGGCGCTCTATGTCGAGACCGGCGAGACCGTCGCGCGCGGGCAGCAGATCGGCGAGGTCGGCACCACCGGCCTCTCCACCGGCAACCACCTGCACTTCGGCGTCTCGGTCGGCCGCGTCTTCACGGACCCGTTCGGCCTGCTCGGCTCGGCCCCGGAGTTTTCGTTCTAAGAGGGGCAGAGGCGCGCTCCGCCCCGGAGTTTTCGTTTTAAAAGAGAAAGAAACGGGCGTTATGCCTTTCTTTAAAGTAAGGGTTAGGGCCGTCCCCCTCCCGCCTACCCGGGAGAGGGCGCCCCGTCCCTTGTCGCCGACAAAAGGCCGCCGCAAGAAACCGGAAGGTTCACTTCGAGCGTCAATCGCGCGCAGCGTCAGGCTGCCGCAGCGTCAGGCTGCCGCAGCGTCAGGCTGCCGCAGCGTCAGGCGACAATTTTTGTTTTAATTAAGGAGGGCCGCGGATGAAGCTCGGCAGCCTCGATTTACCAAAGACCGCGGCGCTCGCCCCGATGGCGGGCGCGGCCGACCGCGCATTGCGGGAGCTCTGCCGCGAGATGGGCGCGTGCTGGACGGTCTGCGAGATGGCCTCCTCCAAAGGATTGACCTACGGCAGCCAAAAATCCGCGGAGCTTCTGGAAATTTCCGAAAAGGAGCGCCCCGCCGCGGTGCAGATCTTCGGGGCGGACCCCGAGGTGATGGCGCGGGCCGCGCGGATGGCGATGGAATTCCGGCCGGACGCGGTCGACATCAACTTCGGCTGCCCCGCGCCCAAGGTCGCCGGAAACGGCGGCGGCTCCGCCCTGATGCGGGATCCGGCGCTCGCCGGGAAGATCGTGCGTGCGGTCGCGGACGCGGTGCCCGTGCCGGTCACGGTCAAGTTCCGCGCGGGCTGGGACGGGGAACATAAAAACGCCGTGGAATTCGCGAAGATCTGCGAGGCAAACGGCGCGGCCGCGCTCACGGTGCACGGCCGCACGCGGGCGCAGATGTACGCCCCGCCGGTGGATTTAGAAATCATCCGGCGGGTCGTGGAGGCCGTCTCGGTGCCGGTCGTCGGCAACGGCGACGTGGATTCGCCCAAGGCCGCGAAGCGCATGTACGACGAGACGGGCTGCGCGCTCGTGATGGTCGGGCGGGCGGCGCTGGGCGACCCGTGGATCTTTCGCCGGATCGAGGCCTACCTAAAGGACGGCGTCCTGCTGCCCGAGCCGGCGCCGGAGGAGCGGATGGCCATGCTGCTGCGGCACGCGCGGCTGCTGTGCGCCTACAAGGGCGAATATATCGGTATGCGCGAGACCCGGAAGTTCGCCGCGTGGTACATAAAGGGCCTCTCCGGGGCGGCCATGTTTCGCCGGGAATGCGGCGAGCTGTGTTCCCCGGAGGATCTCGAGCGGCTCGCGGAGCGCGTCCTTTGCGGGGCCCCGTAAACCGCCCGGCTTCCCATAAAAAAAGAGCCGGTTCTACCATCCGTAAATGGAAGCAACTGGATAACCTGCATACTGCAAAAACGGATATTCGCGCAGTTTCCGGGCGGAAAAAAGGGAATCCGCAGGTTTCCCATTTTATGGGAACCACCCGAAAAACATACCCCAAAGTATGAAAAAACGGCTTTCCACCGAGAACAAATGTTCAAATCCATATTTCAAGCCGTTTGGTGGATGAATCGGTTGAAAATGTTGAAAACCATCAGAAATCTGCCTCTCGGAGGGAAAAAATCTGGGTTTTCCACAGACGGACGGTTGAAAAAGTTGAAAAGTGCTCAGAAAATCCTTGATTTTAAGCGAATGAGCATCTCCAAAAAGCGACAAATTCCAACATCTGGAAGTGGAAAACGACGGTTCGAGCACCGTTTCGACAAAAAAATCTTTAGTTTCGCGGGAGGAATCAAATGGCCGACCAGCCGCCGGTGGAGCTGTATCTCCACATCCCGTTCTGCGTGCGAAAATGCAGTTACTGCGACTTTTATTCATTCCCCGCGGGGGAGGCCGAGTTCCAAAATTATACAGACCGCATTTGCGCCGCGATGAAGTATTATTTTGAAAGACCCGGATTGGCCGGGCGACCGGTGTCCTCCGTCTATTTTGGCGGCGGCACCCCGACCGTCCTCGGCGCGGGGCGGCTGATCGAAATCCTCGAGGCGGCAAGGGCCGCCGCGCCGTTTCTGCCGGACGCCGAGATCACCACGGAGACGAATCCCGGCGTCGGGACCGACTTCGCGGCGCTCAAACGGGCGGGCTTTAACCGGCTCTCGATCGGCTTGCAGTCCGCGGAGCGGGACGAGCTCTCGGCCCTCGGGCGAATTCACACGGCCGCGGACGCGGAGGAGACCTTCCGCCGGGCGCGGGAGGCGGGTTTCCAAAATCTTTCGCTCGACGTCATGCTCGGCGTCCCCTACCAGACGGAGGAATCCCTCTGCCGCACGCTCGATTTCTGCGGGCGGCTCGCGCCCGAGCACATCTCCGCCTATCTTCTCAAGATCGAGGACGGCACACCGCTCGCCGCCTCCCCGCTGAGGGACTCCTGCGCGGACCCGGACACGGCCGCCGCGCTCTACGAGCTCGCGGTGGAGCTGCTCGGGGCGCTCGGCTATCAAAGGTATGAAATTTCCAATTTCGCGAAGCCGGGCTTCGAGTCGAGGCACAACCTCGGCTACTGGCTCGGCGCGGAGTACCTCGGGCTCGGGCCGTCGGCCCACTCGCTGCTGGGGGGCCGCCGCTTCTATTTTGACCGGAGCTACCGGGATTTCATGGAGAAAGATTTCTCCGAGGCCGAGCTTGAGGAGGGGCCGCCTGAGGCGGCAAGCGCCCCATCCGCCGATATCCCTGTGGGCGGAGCTCCATCCGCCGATATCCCTGTGGGCGGAGCTCCATCCGCCGATATCCCTGTGGGCGGATGGGAGGAGTTCGCGATGCTGCGGCTGCGGCTCGAGCGGGGACTCTCGCTCGCGGAGCTTTCGGAGCGCTTTGCGGATGCCCCGCCCGCGGCGGAGATCGCCGGGCGGGCCGCGCGCCTCGCGGCGCACGGCCTTTGCGAACTTCAAGGCGGCACCGTGCGGCTCACGACGAAGGGATTTTTGCTCTCAAACCCGGTGACGGCGGAGCTGCTTTATAACGACGCCTGAGGGCAGCCTGACGCTGCGGTCGCCTGAGGGCAGCCTGACGCTGCGCGCAATTGACGCTCAAAGTTCGCTCTCCGGTTTCTCGGGGCGGCTTTTTACGAGGAGGGCGTTCCGGGCAGCCTGACGCTGCGCGCAATTGACGCTCAAAGTTCGCTCTCCGGTTTCTCGGGGCAACCTGAGGGCCAACTGAGATGGCGGTCACCTGAGGGCAGCCTGACGCTGCGGCAGCCTGAGGCTGCGCGCAATTGACGCTCAAAGTTCGCTCTCCGGTTTCTCGGGGCAACCTGAGGGCCAACTGAGATGGCGGTCACCTGAGGGCAGCCTGACGCTGCGGCAGCCTGACGCTGCGCGCAATTGACGCTCAAAGTTAATTTTTTGGTCTTCTCGGGACAGCCTAAGGGTCGCCCACGGGCGGCCGGGCCTTCCGCTTACGGAGAAAAATTCCTTTTAGATGGGTTACATAGATGGAGGGATGGAGGCGTTTCATGGAGCGAAAACTGCTGACCAAACGGGACGCGCTCGTGGTGATCGCCGTGATTTTGGTGGCCGCCGCGGTGCTGCTGGCGCGGAGGTATTTGCCCGCGGGGCGGTATCCGGTCGCGGTGGTGACCGTCGGCGGCGGGGAGATTCTGCGGATCGACCTCGCGGACGCCGAGGACGGCGTGATCGAGCTGGGCGAGCCGGACGTGCGGCTCAAGATCGAGGATCATCGGATCCGTTTTTACGAGGCGAGCTGCCCCGATAAACTCTGCGAAAACACCGGCTGGCTCTCAAAGGCCGGCGATACGGCGGTCTGTATGCCGTACCGCGCGGCGGTGAAGCTGGTCGAACGATAAGGAGGACATCCATGAACGGGATCGGAAACCGTCGGAACCGGAAATCGAAGGCGCCGCTTTTTGTGGTGCTGGGGGGCGTACTGCTGCTGGCCGTGGGCTTGGCTTTCTGGGTGCTGCCCGGCGCGGAGGGGCTGCGCTCCGCCGTCGCGGAGCTGTTTCATCCGGGGGAGGCGCAGTCCGGCGAGGAGGATCTCTCCCAAGGGCCGACGCTCCCCGAGGAGCTGATCTGGCAGGGGGCGGAGCTCGCGGAGGACGACCGCACCGCCGTCTTTACGACGGACGCCGGCGAATTTACGGTGAAGCTCCAGCCGGAGAGCGAGGCGGCCGCGGCGTTCGCGGCGCTCGTTGAGGAGGGCGTTTTCGACGGCATGACCATCGACCGCAGCGTGGAGGGGCGGTATCTCCAGACCTCCGTCGTCGCGGGGGACCTCCCGGCGGAGGACACCGGCCTCGCGCCGATCTGCGGCGCGGCGGGCTTCGTCTCGGAGGGCGGCGAGACCTCCCTGTTTTTCATCACGACGGACACCCTCACCGCCGAGTCCTCCGACTTCATCACGGAGCAGGAATTCAGCGAGCCGCTGGCGAAGCTCTACGCCGAGCGTGGCGGCGTGCCGGAGCTCACCGGCGTCTGCACCGTCTTCGGCACGCTCGCCTCCGGAGACCTGCTGCTCAAAACGGCGGCGGCGGCCGAGACCTCCGGCTGGGTCGCGGGCTACACGCTCGCCGCGCCCGTGACCGTGCTCTCCGTGCGGATCGTGGAGCCGGCCCCGCCCGAGGAATCCGCTTCCGAGTAAAGCGATGGGTCGCGCCCTCGCGGGTGCGTGGATTGAAATGGGATCGGGTGATGCTGCCCGAACTGATCGTGCCGTCGCCCCCTCGCGGGACGCGTGGATTGAAATGTCGCCTGCACAAGGTTGTTGTCGATTGCGGCTGTCGCGCCCCCTCCCGGGTCGCGCGGACCGAAATTTCATCGCGCCCGCGCCACAGGCGGGCGTCCGGGGCCGCCGGGCCTCGCGGGGCGCATTTCTCCACAAAATTTTGGCCAAAAAACCGCGCCGGAGAAAAAACTGCCGGGTCAACGGATTGACTTACGCCGATTTTTCATATAATATGATAGCGAGAAAACTCTTTTTAATAACGAAAGGGAAACATGGAATGAGCGAAGAAAACGAAAAAGAACTCGCGACCCCGGAGCAAGAGACGGAAGAGAAAGAAGACGAGTATGGCCCGGATATCCTGACCCTCGTCGACGACGACGGCGTGGAGCACGAGTTCGAGGTCGTCGACACGCTCAACACGGAGGAGAACGAATATTTCGCGCTGATCCCGACCGAGGACGCGGAAAACGTCTCCGACGAGGACGGCCAGCTGGTGATCCTGAAGGTCGTGAGCGACAACGGCGAGGAATTCCTTGAGCCGATCGAGGACGAGGACGAATTCAACCAGATCTCCGAGATCTTCATGGACCGCCTCGAGGAATATTACGACTTCGCCGACGACGACGAAAAAGAGTCCGAAGAGAAATAAATCCCAACAACCAAACGATGAAACGCACCCTGCCTTGCGCGAGAACTCGCCCCTTATTCTAATCCAACAAAAATTGAAACGGGAGCCGGTCTCCGGTCTGCGGAGACGCAAGCCTTCATTTATGAAGGAGCGCGAAGCGGCCGGGCCGCCTTACCCATCCTGTCGAAGACGGGTTTCAATCCGGGGCTATTCGGTAAGGCGGGGCGTTTTGTTGCTTTTCGCGGCTTGGGAAAGGGAGCGGGGCTTGTTTTGAGCTGGATGGAGCGGACGGAGCGCGTGCTCGGGAGCGAGAACGCGGCGAAGCTGCAAAACGCGAAAGTCGCGCTGCTGGGGCTCGGCGGCGTCGGCGGAGCCTGCGCCGAGGCGCTGTGCCGGGCCGGCGTCGGGCATCTGCTGCTCATCGACGGCGACATGGTGGAGGACTCCAACCGCAACCGCCAGCTGTTCGCCACGGCCGCCACGGTCGGGCTTCGAAAGGTCGACGCCGCGGAGAGGCGCCTCCATGAGATTGTGCCGGAGGCGGACCTCACGCTCGCCGACGAATTCCTTTTGACGGGGAACAGCGAGTTTCTGTTCGGCTGGGAGCCGGATTATATCGTGGACGCCATCGACACCGTGACCGCGAAGCTCTTTCTCGCGAGGGAGTGCGCCGCGCGCGGCATCCCGCTCGTCACCTGCCTCGGCACCGGCAACCGGCTCCACCCGGAGCTGCTGCGCCTCGGCGATATCGGCGAGACCGCCGGCTCGGGCTGCCCGCTCGCGCGGGTCATGCGCCGGGAGCTGCGGCGGGCCGGCGTCGAGCGCCTGCCCGTTCTATATAGCTTGGAGGAGCCGGTCAAGGCCCATCTCGACGGCCAAAACGGCCGCCACCCGCCGGGCAGCGTCTCGTTCGTGCCGCCCGCGGCGGGGTACCTGCTCGCCGGGAAGTGCGTGCGCGACCTGATCGGCATAAAATAATTGCTGAAAAAAAATAAAGGCCCGGCCCCGGGGATGAATTCCCCGGAGCCGGGCCTCTTTTTGCCCGATCGATGGGCTTGGAGCGCGCGCCGCCGCCTGTTTTGGCCGTCCCCGCCCTCGCGCCGGGCGCGTGATCCCCCGCGCGGAGTTTTTATTTTCCGGTATTTTTGTTTTTTCCGAAGATCTGCTGCAAGCCGAGGGCCAGCAAAAAAATCGCGAAGACGTCCTGCAAACGCTCAGGGCCGAGCAGGCCCGAGATCCAAAATCCGGCCCACACGGCGGGCAGCCCCGCGAGCACGCAGAGCCCGGCCGTCTTCCAGCGGACATAGCCGCCCGCGCCGTGAAAGACGAGCGAGACGGCGGAGCACGCCAGAAAAAACAGCAGATTGATGCCTTGGGCGGCGGGCTGGCCGTACCCGGCGCAGGCGGTGAGATAGAGGATCAGCACGGTGCCTCCGCCGAGCCCCATCGCGCCCGCCGCGCCGGAAAAAAAGGCGGCGAAAAACTCCGTCATCGCAAAAGCGTCCGAATCGCGAAATAGATCATAAAGGCCCCGAGCGCCCTGCGCAGAAAGCGGGAGGGCAATCTCCGGAAAAGCAGCGCCCCCGCCGCCGCGCCGAGGATCCCGCCGGGCAAAAATCCGGCCGCCTCCCCGAGGGAAAATCTGCCGCCACCGAGGTAGAGCAGCACGCTCGCCACCGAGAGGCTCGCCGTCAGCGCGAGGGCGGTGGCGTGCGCTTCCTTGACCGAGAGGCCGCTTTTTTCGAGCGCCGGCACCGCCACAAGCCCGCCGCCCGTGCCAAAAAATCCGTTGAGCATCCCGGCCGCCGCGCCGGAAAGCAGAGCGGCTCCTCGTTTGAGCACGGCGCATCCCCCTTTTTAAAACGATGAAATCGCGGTTTCCCCTATTTTCCCCGAAACACGGGCGAATATCATTCCCCGCGGGTTTTGCCGATGTCCGCGGCCTTCGCGGCCCAAAAAACGGGCCGAAAAAAGACCCATGCCATGCGCCGGGGGTATGTTTTGTAAAAAGAGAGGCACAATAGCACCGGAAAAAATCATAAAGGAGGCGCGCGCTTTGCCCGTTTCGCCCGAAGAATACAAAAAACTCAACGAAAAGGCCTCTCCGCCGACCAAGGAGCTTCGCAACCTCAGCGGCGCGTTTTTGATCGGCGGCGCGATCTGCTGCCTCGGTCAGGCGCTGATCGGTCTTTATCTCCAAGCCGGTTTGGACGAGGAGCTCGCCGGGACCGCCTGCTCCGTCACGCTGGTGCTGCTCTCCGCCATCCTGACCGGCTTCGGCGTCTACGACGACATTGCGAAGCTCGGCGGCGGCGGGACGCTGGTGCCGATCACGGGATTCGCCAACGCGGTCGTCTCGCCGGCCATGGAGTTTAAGAGCGAGGGCTGGATCCTCGGCCTCGGGGCCAAGATGTTCACCATCGCGGGGCCGGTCATCGTCTACGGGATCACCGCCAGCGCGGTCTACGGCCTGTTCCTGCTGCTGTTCGGTGCAGCCTGACGGCGGCCTGCGGGCAGCCTGACGCTGCGCGCGATTGACGCTCGAGGAGCACTTACCGTTTTCTCAAGACAGCTTTTTATGGGACGCGTTTCCGGGCAGCCTGACGCTGCGCGCGATTGACGCTCGAAGATCGCCGTTATCGTTTTTCGGGGCGGCCTGACGGCAGCCTGAGGCTGCCCGCGATTGACGCTCGAAGATCGCCGTTATCGTTTCTCGGGGCGGTCTGCGGCGGGCGTGTGAGGCTCAAAGTTGGCTTTTCGGTATTATTCTGCCCGCGCGGTCTTTTTGTCCTCCGGTGCCGCGTAAAAAAAGAGCCGCGCACATCGCGTGGCTCTTTTTTATGGGATGAAAAAAGATTCGCCCGCCCCTCGGAGTATCCCGCGGCTCAGTAGAGGTAGACCTTTCTCTGGCGGATCAGCAGCGGCACGGTCACGCAGGCGGTCAAAACCTCCGCGGCGACGATGGCGAACCAGATGCCGTCGAGCCCGAAAATTCGCGGCAGCAGCAGGATCATGCCGGCCTGAAACACCATCGTTCGCAGAAACGAGATCAGCGCCGAGAGCTTGCCGTTGCCGAGCGCCGTGAAGAAGGACGAGCCGAAGATGTTGACGCCGAAGATCAGGTAGGCCGGCGCGTAGACGCGAAAGCCGTAGGCGGTCATCTCGCGCAGGGCGGGGTTCGCGGAGATAAACAGGCCCGCGACCGTGTCGGCGGAGAGCTCCGCCCCCGCCGCGAGCGCCACGCCGGCGGCGGAGAGGAGGACGAGGCTCTTCTTAAAAATATTGCGCAGCTCGGGGCGGTTATCCGCGCCGTAATCGAAGCCGATGATCGGCGCGCCGCCCATGCAGAAGCCGAAGACCGCCGACGCGAAGGCGAAGTCGACGTATAAAATCACCGTGATCGCCGCGACGCCGTCCTCCCCGATCAGGCGCATCATCTGGAGGTTGAGCAGGAACATGACGACCGAGGCGGAGAGGTTGGAGATCATCTCGGCCGCGCCGTTGGTGCAGCTCTTGAGCAGCGCGCGCGGGTAGAGTTTCGTCCTTGTGAACCGCAGCAGGCTGTCGTTTTTTGAGGCGAAGTAGAGGATCGGCACGATGCTGCCGATCGCGAAGCCGACGTTGTTGGACCACGCCGCGCCCGCGATGCCCCAGTCCCACACATAAATAAACAGGTAATCGAGGGCGATGTCGGCGACGCCGGAGGCCACGGTCAGCCAGAGGCCGAGCTTGGGTTTTTCCGCGACGATAAAGAAGGACTGAAACACCGCCTGAAGCATAAACAGGACGTTTCCGTACATCTGGATCGTGCCGTAGGACACGCAGTCCTCGATCAAAAGGTCGCTCGCGCCCAGCAGATAGGCGATCGGCCGCATGAAAAAGATGGCGATCAGGGACAAAACCGCGGACAGGGCGATCACCGCGAGGATCAGCATCGTAAAATACCGCCGCGCGAGATCGAGTTTTCCCTCGCCGAGCGTCTTGGAGACGACGGCGCTGCCCCCGGTCCCGATCATGAAGCCGAAGGCCGAGACGACCATGCACATGGGCATCATGATATTGACGGAGGAGAGCGCGTTGCTGCCCACGCAGTTGGAGACGAACGCGCCGTCCGCGATGCTGTAAATGGAGATGAACACCATCATGACGACCGAAGGCAGCGTGAAGCGCAGCAGGCGGCCGTAGGTGAAATGGTCGGAAAGCTGAATTCTCATAAGGCCCTTTCTTCAAAAAAAAGAATCGCGACAATTTTAATAGTCACACAAGCCCCGCCGTTTGTCAAGAAAATATTCGGGCGGCCTGAGGCGACGGCAGCCTGACGCTGCGGCCGCCTGAGGCGGCGCGCATCAAAGGCTCGAAGATCATTTTTTGGTTTCTCGGGGCGGCTTTTCGTGGGAATGCTTTTTCGTACCGCCTGAGGCTGCTCCGTGAAAATTGGCCTCGAAAAAACGGAAAGCGAACTTTGAGCGTCAATCGCCTGTCGCCTCAGGCGGCCCGCGGAAGGTTTTCCTGATAATTTCGGTTTCGGCGGAGAAAATAACGGATGAAAATCATCATGTGGATGGGGTGACGCTATGGCGTATAAGATCGGACGGGACACGCTGGCGACGCCGTCGTGCCCGTCGGTGCTCGCGACGGCGGCGGTCGGCTCCGGCAAGGAGGGCGACGGCCCGCTCGGCAAGGAATTCGACCTGATCGAGGCGGATTCCCGCTTCGGGGAGCAGACTTGGGAGAAGGCGGAGAGCCGGATGCAGGAGCTCGCCTGCAAGATCGCGCTGGGGAAGGCAAACCGCAAGATGTCCGATATGGATTTTATCTTCGCGGGCGACCTGCTCAACCAGTGCATCGCGTCGGCCTACGGCGCAAGGAGCTCCGGCGTGCCCTTTATCGGGCTTTACGGCGCGTGCTCCACCTTTGCGGAGGCGGTCGCGCTCGCCGCGGTGTTTGTGGACGGCGGGGCCGGCAAAAACATGCTCGCGGTGGCCTCCTCGCACTTCTGCTCGGCCGAGCGGCAGTACCGCTTCCCGCTCGAGTACGGCGGCCAGCGGCCCCCGACCGCCCAGTGGACGGCCACGGCGGCGGGCGCGGCGATCGTCTCCGGCGAGCGGAAAGCGCCGTTCGTGCAGGCCGTCTGCTTCGGCCGGATTCAGGATCTCGGCATCAGCGATCAAAACAACATGGGCGCGGCGATGGCGCCCGCGGCGGCCTCCACGATCAAGACGTTTCTGGAGGACACCGGCACCAAGCCGGAGGACTATGAGCTGATCCTGACCGGGGATCTCGGCAAAGTCGGCTCGGACCTGCTCGAGCAGCTCCTGCAAAAGGACGGCATCGACATCATGGAGCGGCATCAGGACTGCGGCCTCCTGCTCTACGACCGGGAGAAGCAGCAGGTGGAATCGGGCGCCTCGGGCTGCGGGTGCGCGGCGTCGGTGGCCTCGTGCCATCTGTTTCCGCATATGGAGAAGGGCGAAGGCCCCAAGAGCGCCTTGGTGATCGCGACCGGCGCGCTGCTCAGTCCCACCAGCATCCAGCAGGGCGAGACCATCCCGGGCGTCGCGCACCTCGTCTGCTTCACGGCGGAGGAAAGGAGGCTGTTCTGATGGAATATGTGCGGGCCTTTCTGATCGGCGGCATCCTGTGCGCGATCGGGCAAGTTTTTATCGACCGCACGAAGCTGACCCCGGCAAGGATCCTCGTGGGCAACGTCGTGACGGGCGTGTTTCTCTCCGCGATCGGCATCTACGAGCCCTTCGCGAAGTACGCGGGGGCCGGCGCGACCGTGCCGCTGACCGGCTTCGGCCACCTGCTCGCGAAGGGCGTGAAGGAGGGCGTCGCCGAAAAGGGACTTCTGGGGATCTTTTCGGGAGGGCTGACGGCTTCCTCGGCGGGGATCGCGGCGTCGATCTTGTTCGGCATGGCGATCGCGCTGTTGTTTCAGCCAAAAGACAAATAGAAGGATAAAAAAACGCCCCCGGCATCTTTTCGGGCGGGCGCGGCCCCTTTTTTATAAAGGGGCCGAACCGCTTCCTCGGCGGGGATCGCGGCGTGCGGTGTCGGCGATGCCGACGCCGGTCTTGTTCGGCATGGCGATCGCGCTGCTGTTTCAGCCAAAAGACAAATAGAAGGATAAAAAAACGCCCCCGCGTGTTACGGCGGGGGCGCAGTGGATCCGTGTGGGTTCAGCTGGAGGCGTTGAGTTTGCGGGCAAGGGCGGATTTTCTTCTCGCGGCAGTGTTTTTATGAAGAACACCTTTGGCGCAGGCCTGATCGACGCGCTTGGTGGCGAGGCGGACCGCTTCTTCGCGATTTTCCGCGGCGTTGGAGCAGGCAAGCTCGGCTTTTTTAATGTTGGTTTTCAGGTTTGTCCGGATCGCTTTATTGCGCTCCGCCTTGACGGCGGTAATCCTGACTCTTTTTTTGGCGGATTTAATATTGGGCATCAGTACACCTCCTTCATTACCGGATACATTCACAAATAGAAATCATACACGATATGCCCGATTCTGTCAAGTGTAATTTTCTTTATCATCATAGGATTTTCTTTTGCAAAAACGGATACGGAGGCGGTATTTTGTTGCGAAGAAGCGACCTTGCGCTGGAAAATTTGCCGGAGTCCGGCGGCGTGCCCGGCATCGCGAGCTGCGGGTACCGCAGGTTCGGCACCGCGGTGACAAGGGTGACGGTGGAGGGCGAGCCGGCGGTCAAGGCCGCCCAGAAACCGGAGGGCTGCTACGTCACCATCGAGACCAACGCGTTCGGGGAGCCCGGATGCGGCCGCGAGGGAGAGATCCGGGCGGCGGCGGCGGAGATCCGCAAGCTCCTGCCCGAGGAGGGCACGGTTTTGGTCGTCGGGCTCGGCAACGGCGCGCTGACGCCGGATTCCCTCGGCCCGCGGACGGTGCGGCGCATCCTCGCGACAAGAGGCATGCCCGAGGGGCTCAGAAACCAGCTCGGCGGAAAGCTGCGCCCGGTCGCCACGGCCATCGCGGGCGTCTCCGGCGAGACCGGGATCGAGGCCTCCGAGCTGATCGCCGCGATCGCGGGGAGCGTGCGTCCGGCGGCGGTGATCGCGGTGGATTCCCTCGCCGCGCGGGACGCCCGGCGTCTGGGCCGCACGATCCAGATCTCGGACAGCGGCATCGTCCCCGGCTCCGGCGTTGCCGGGTCCGGCAAGGAGATCTCGGCGCACACGGTCGGCGTGCCGGTCGTCGCGGTCGGCGTGCCGACCGTGGCGGACTGCGAATCGGACGGGCTCCGCCTCTCGCTGACGCCGCGCGACATCGACGCGCTGATCCGCCGGGCCTCGGCGACCCTCGCGGACGCCGTCAACCTCGCCCTCCAGCCCGCCATAGACCTCTCCGACCTGCGCGAGATCACGGGGGCATAAAAACGCGGCCGGAAAACGCCGAAAAGCGTCCCCCGGCCGGTATACCGGCGGCTCCAGACGGGCCGCCGTTTTTTTTTGAGCACGGCGGCGGGAAATAGGCCGAGAGCCATCCCGCCCCCGCGCCCATTTTGAGCATCATGGCGATGTGTCGGCGCTCATCCTGCCCCGGAGATGCCAGCCTCCGCCCCCTCGTCTTCGGCATCGGCATCAGCCTCCGTCTCTGCCCCGGCGATCTCCGCCTCCGCCCCGGCGCCCACGGCGGAGGCGTCGAAAGCGGCGAGCTCCTCGCGGACGGCCCGGAGCGCGGTTTTAAACAGGAGCCGCCATTCCGGCGGGATCAGCGCGGTCGCGGCGGAGGCCGCTTCTTGGACCTGCGGGGGCAGCTTTGGCAGCGGGATCTCCTCGCCCATGAGCTCGGCCCGCGCCTCCCCGACGGCGAGGAGCTTGTCCGGATAATTCCCGCTGTCCGTCCGGGCGAGGTCCACAAGGCAAAACGCCGCCGTGCCGGAGACGAAGATCGCGCCGGCGGCGAGCCAGATCACGGTATTCCGAATCAGCCGTTTCATAAAAATCCCTCCGGGGAAGAGTCTTGCTCCCGGAGGGTTTCTTTATTCTTTTAAAAGCGAAATCATCGCCCGGCCCAGAAGCTCCGCGGAATATTTCGCCTCGCCGAGCGTGTTGCCGGCGGAGCCGACCTCGATCAGGAGGAGCTCCGGCAGCAGATCCATGTTGTATTTCCGGTAATCGAACAGCACGGGCCGCGTGAGGCCGGGATAGAGGCTCTCCATCCGGTTTTGGAGCGCGGAAGCGAAGCGCAGGTTGGAGAAGAAGTCCGGCATATTCATCGAGCCGTCGTCGCAGCCCGCGATAATCATGATCTGCGCCGCGTTTTTGCCGCCGATCTCAGCGGTCGGCTTGATGATCACGTTGCCGTCCTGCTCGATGGCGTCCCGGTGCAGGTCGATGGCGAAGCGGATCGTCGGGTATTCCTCCAGATAGTTTTTGACCGTGACGGCGCTGCGGTCGTAGGAGCCTTTATAAGAGGGGTAGTCGTGGTAGGTTTTGTCGTGCAGGACGACGATGCCGGCGTCCTCGAGCGTCTTTTGCAGCGCGTCGCCGACCGCCGCCATGTTTTCGTTGGGGTCGTTGCTGTGCCAGTCCGAGGAGGTGTCGTAGTAGCCGCGGTCGGCCGGCTCGTAGCACTCGGTCGCGTGGGTGTGGTAGATGAGCACGGAGGGCTGCGAGAGCTTGGCGGCGTAGCCGCCCGCCCCGGCCTGCGCGAGCTCCTTTTCGATGCGCGCCGCCGAATATTCGGTGCAGTTTTTGATGAGTCCGTTGCCGCAGGAAAGATAGAGTCCGCTTTCGCCGTATTTGTACTGCATCGTGAGCACGGTGCCCCGGCGGTTCTCCGGGATCTCGGAAATCTTTGCGTTTTCGCCCTCCCCGGACTCCGCGCCGGACGCGAAAACGTCCGCGCCTTCCGGGGAGCCGGACGCGCCGCCGGAGTTTTCCTCCGCGCCGTCCTGCGATTCCCCGCCGGACTCCGGCCCCTCCCAAAAATAGCGGTCTTTGAGCACGCTGATGGTGTTGCCCGGGGAGGAGACGGCCGCCGAGCAAAAAATGAGCATCGGGACCTCCCTCGCGACAAAAATCAGGGCGGCGTAAAACGCGGCCACGGAACCGAGCGCGGCAAAAACCCGCAGCGCCGCGCCGCCCGCTTTTAACATACCCGTTCGGAGATTCCGCAGAGAGACGCTGCGGTAAGCTGGTCCGCTCCTGATTTTCAAATTCCCGCCCCCGATCTTTCTATCGGGAAAAGTTATGAGAGACGCGCGAAAAATATGCCGGGCAAAGGCCGCAGCGCTCCCGTTCGCGGGGCCGGGGCCCCGGAGCTTTCCTCCCCGCCCGCGGGCCATGGGCTCCGCATGCTTCGGAAACGCGCAAAATCAAAACCGCCCCGTCGCGAGACGGGGCGGCTCTTTTGTGAAAGATCTGTTTGGCAGAGTGCTCAGCGTCCGGCGGCCTCAAGATCGAAGGCCCGTCGGCTCTTTTGCGAAAGATTCGCTTGGCGGAAAACTCGGCGCAAGGCGGGTTCGGGCGCCGAAGCGCGGGGATTTTTACCTTTGCCCATCGGGAGGCCCGGCTCTTTTGCCAAAGGGTTCCTCGGGCGGGGACGCTCCGCGCGCGGTTTCCGCGGCGGCCTCGCGCAGGATGACCGCGATCTCGCGCTCGTTCGCGACGTCGGAGGCGTAGGGGTAGCGCTTCGCCGTATCCTCAAACGCGAGCAGGGCGGCCTCGGCGGCGGCGGGGTTGCGGTCGATCAGCAGCTCGTAGGCGTAAAACAGCCGCTTGCGGGAGACGTAGGAGCCGGTCAGCCGGATATATTTTTGCAGCTCCGGCGTCAGCATCGCGTCGGCCTCCTCTTTCGAGCAGCCGGATAAAATCTTCAGAAACAGCAGCTCGCAGCGAAGCTCGTCGCGGTGCGCGCCGAGCATGCCATGCCCGTTTTGGAGCATGTATTCGCAGGTCTCCCGCGCGCCGGAGAAGTCGTGCCGGTCGAACTGCCGGTCGTAGCGCAGCACCCCGACCGTGCAGCAGAGCGGGTTGTCGAGCGCGTCGCCCTCCGGCAGAGGAAACCACTCCGCCGGCAACTCCCCGATGCGCCTCCCGGAGGCGACCCAGCCGCTCGCGTAGAGCTGGAGCCAAAAAGCCTTGCGCACGGCGGCGCTTTTCCCGATCAGGGCGGTATTGAGGCCGTCGGTCAGGATGCCCCGGATGTTCATCGGGACCAGATTGATCAGGGCGGTGACGATTCCCGCCGCGACGAACGTGAGAAAGAGCGCCCTTGCCTGCGGCGAGGAGAGCAAAACGGCGGGGGCCAGAAACAGCGTGGAGGACACAAGGTTAAACAGGCACCCGCCCAGCATGCAAAGCCGGTAGGGGACGTCCCCGTCGAGCGAGGGAGGCGGCTGCATCAGGCACTGTCCCCCGGTGCCGGCGATCGTAAACATGCGCACCACAAGCCGGCCGTGCTCCTTCAAAAACAGAAAGTTCCAGATGCGAAACGAGACGAACCGGTAGCCGGAGAGCAGGCCGAAGACAAGGTGCCCCAGCTCGTGCAGCACGGTTTGAACCACGAACGCCGCGAAAAAGCAGGCCATGACGTAGAGGATCGCAAACGACGGCGAGACGCTCCCCTCCAGAACGTCGAACGCGACGCTCGCCGCAAAAAGCCCGATCCCCAGCGAAAAAACGGTTACAATGAGCGGCAGGTAAGCCGGCGCTTCACGCGGACGCGTTTCTTTTTCCATGGGACCGCCCCCTTCTTCCATTCAAGAAAATAGGATAGCGCAAAATCACCGCGGAGAAAAGGCAAAAAGCCCGGCCCCCGGCGGAAAAACGGCCGCGTTGCGCGACGGATCAGCCGGCGCTTCGCGCGGACGCGTCCCCCCTTCCATGGGACCGCCTTCCTCCTCCATTCAGAAAATAGGATAGCACAAAATCGCCGCGGAAGAAAGGCGGAAACCGGAAATAATTTGTAACTTTTCCGAAAAAAATAGGAAAGCGGCAGTTACCATGCCGCTTTCCCACACGTTTGAATAGGCTAAAAAAGCTTAAACCCGTTTTTCTCCCCAGAAGAAGAGGGCCACGGTCCCCGGCCCGGTGTGGCTGCCGATGACGGTGCCGACATGGTTGATCAGCACCTTGCCGTCGAGGTGCGGGAAGCGGCTTTCGACCAGATCGGCCACGGCCCGGGCGTCCTCGTAGCAGGCGGACTGGGAGATATAGCATTTGCCGGAGTAGGCAGCGCCCCCCTGCGCGTATTTTTCCATGCGGGCGACGATCTCCTGAATGACCTTCTGCTTGGTGCGCACCTTGCTGCGCGGGATCAGGTGGCCGGAGACGTCCATGTCGAGCAGCGGGCAGATATTGAGCAGCCCGCCGATCACGCCCGCGGTCTTGGAGATGCGCCCGCCGCGGATGTAGTGCGTGAGGTCGGTGGAGAAAAACCAGTGGTGCACCTCAAGCTTGTGCTCCTCGGCCCAGTCGCGCAGCTCGTCGATTTCCATGCCTCCGTCGCGCAGGTCGGCGAGCTTATCCATCAGCAGGCCGTAGCCGGAGGACGCGCCCAAGGAGTCGACGATGTAGATCTTGCGCTCCGGGTAGCGCTCCCGCGCGATCAGCGCGGCGTTGCAGGCGGAGCCGTAGCTGCCGGAGATGCCGGAGGAGAGCGTGATGTGCAGGATGTCCTTCCCCTCCTCGAGGAAATTGGTGAAGTAATCAAGATATTCCGAGATATTCACCTGAGAGGTCCGGGTCTCCGCGCCCTCCGCGATCAGGCGGTAGAACGTGTCGAAGGGCATCGAGGCGCCGAGATCGTCCGTGTACTCCACCTCGTTGAGGAAGTAGTGGAAGCAGATATGGGAAAGCCCGCGGCGCTCCAGATGCTCGGCCGAAAGGTCGGCGGTGGAGCAGCAGCTCAGAATGTAGTCGGACAAAGCAGGTATCCCCCTTTCAACTATTAGATACTATCATTTTGCCGTCCCGTGCTCGGAAAGACAAGGGATTTTTCCGCCGCCGCGCTCTACAAATCCAAGAAAAAAAGAGAGCCGTCCGAAAACGCCTCTCCGCCATATGGAAATGGCTCTACGGATCGTAGAGTCCGATCACTTTTCCGTTTTTTTGACACGAAAGCTCAGCCAGACGATCACGGCGGCAGGGATCGAGAGCAGCAAAATCTGCCACCAGTTGTATCTCAAAAACGACAGGTAGACGGTCGCGATCAGGCTCAGCACGAGGAAGAGCACGATGTACATGTTGTGCTTCCCCCCGTACCAGACCGAGTTGAGCACGAGGGCCGCGGTCAGGGAGATCGGCACCGCGTAGACAAAGATGATCCAGTGCAGCGCCCCGAGGATCCAAAAAAGGATAAACAGGAGCAGCGCGGCCGTCCAGATCGCGGCGACGGCGAGGGTCGTGATCACCGAGCGGCGGTAAGGCAGAAACGGCTGCGAATTCCGCGGGGTGACGGTGTCCTTCTCGCCGGTCATCGAGTCGATCGTCACGCCGAAGAGATCGGACATCTGCTTCATGACGTAGATGTCCGGCGTGGACTCGGCGCGCTCCCATTTGGAGACGGATTTGTCGGAATAATTTAGCTTTTCTCCAAGCTCGGCCTGCGTCATCCCGGCGGCGGTGCGCAGCCGGATAATGTTGCTGGCGATGACGGTCCTGAGTTCATCCATCGGGGGGTTCCTCCTCGGAGTTAATAGCACTATTATCGCCTCCATGGAGGGAAAAATCAAGGAGGAATTTGTAAATTCGCCCCCGCCCCGGGAAAAAGCCGCGCCGCCCGCCGCCTTTGCCCGGCGAAGGGCTCCGGCAGGGCGGGCCCGCGGCAAAAAAACCGCCCCCGTCTCCGGGGGCGGCGGGAAAATCGTCGGGGTCAGAGCAGGATCTTGCTCAGGAAGTCCCGCAGGCGCGGGCTCTCGGGGCATATCGCGCGGTTTCCCCGCCCAAAGCGGGCCTCCGGCAAAAAAGCCGCCCCCGTCTCCGGGGGCGGCGGGAAAATCGTCGGGGTCAGAGCAGGATCTTGCTCAGGAAGTCCCGCAGGCGCGGGCTCTCGGGATGCTCAAACAGGGTTTCCGGCGTGCCCTCCTCGATCAGCTTGCCGGATTCCATAAAGAGCACCCGGCTGCCGACCTCCTTGGCGAAGCCCATCTCGTGCGTGACGACGACCATCGTCATGCCGCCGCGGGCGAGCTCCTTCATGACCTCGAGCACCTCGCCCACCATCTCGGGGTCGAGGGCGGAGGTCGGCTCGTCGAAGAGCATGACCTCGGGCTCCATCATCAGCGCGCGCACGATGGCGACGCGCTGCTTCTGCCCGCCGGAGAGCTGGATCGGGTAGGCGTCCGCGCGGTCGTCAAGGTCGACGCGCCGCAGCAACTCGTGGGCCTTCTCCTCGGCCTCCTTTTTGGACATGTGCTTGACGTTGACCGGCGCGATCGTCATATTCTCAAGGATCGTTTTATGCGGGAAGAGGTTGAAATGCTGAAACACCATGCCCATCTTCTGGCGGTGGAGGTTGATGTCGCAGCGCTTGTCGGTAATCTCGACGCCGTCGACGATAATCGTGCCCTCGGTCGGCGGCTCGAGCAGGTTGAGGCTGCGCAGGAAGGTGGATTTCCCCGAGCCGGAGGGCCCGATCACCACGACGACCTCGCCGGGATAGATCTCCGCGTCGATGCCGTCGAGCGCGTGGATGCTGTTTTTGCTATAATATTTCTTGAGGCCGGAGACCGAGATCAGGGCCTCCCGCCCGGCAAAAGAGTTATCTGACGTCGCCACGGCGCATCCTCCTCTCAAAATAACCGATCAGCTTGGAGGTCGGGAAGGTCAGCAGGAAATACATCGCCGCCGCGATCAACAGCGGCTCGGCGATCACGAAGGTCGCGGTCTGGGCGGCCTTGGCGCCGTACATGATCTCCTGCACGCCGATCGTGTAGCAGATCGAGGATTCCTTGATGATCGTGACGAATTCGTTGCCGATGGCCGGCAGGATGTTTTTGATGGCCTGCGGCAGCACAATCAGGCGCATATTCTGAAACTGCGTGAGCCCAAGGCTGCGCGCGGCCTCGGTCTGGCCGATGTCGATGCTCTGGATGCCGGCGCGGATGATCTCGGAGGTGTAGGCCCCGGAGTTGAGCGCGAGCGCCACGACGCCCGGGAAGAAGCGGTCGAATTTGATGAAGCCGAAAAGCGTGATATTCGGCAGCTGGATGCCGGAAAAAACGACCAGGTAGACGATGAGAAGCTGCACGAGCATCGGCGTCGCGCGGATGATTTCCACATAGGTGGCGGCGGCGATTTTTAAGACGGGCGCCTTGCTCAGGCGCATAAAGGCGAGCAGCAGCGCGAGGAAAAACCCAAAGAAAACGGTCAGCGCGGAGATCGAGACGGTGCAGATCATGCCCTGTCTAAAAAGCTCGGCGTAGCGCAGCACTTTCTCAAAGCCTACGGCGGAGACGGACATATAAAAGGGCTCCTTTCGGGGGAAATTTCTAAAAACAGCACTGCTCCTCCCGAGCGTCTTATCCCGGGAGGAGCATGGAAGTAGCTAAGAGAGGGAACCGGTCAGCCCGCGTAGTCCGAGATCTGGCCCTCGTAGATGTTCCCGGCGGCAAGCTCGTTGGCGTCGGCGACGAACTGGTTCATCGAGCCGTCCTCAAGGATCTGGGCGATGACCTCGTTGACCGAGGCGAGCAGGGCCTCGTTGCCCTTCTGGAGGGCGACGGCGGAGCCCGCGGCGTCGTCGTACTGGACTTCCATGACGAGCTCAAGCTCGGGATAGTTGATCTTATAGCACTCGGCGACGGCGGTCTCGATGAAGGCGGCCTGCAATTTTCCGGCAAGCAGCTCGGAGATGATGTCGGTGACCTTAGACAGGCCGATGATGTCGGCGTCCGGCGTGTACTGCTCGGCGAGTTCCATCTGGATGGAGCCGGTCTGCGCGCCCACGCTCTTGCCGGTCAGGGACTCGTATGTATTGTAGACGTCCTTGTTTTCGGCGAGGGCGACGAGGGACTGCCCGCCCATATAGTAGATATCGGAGAAATCATAGACCTCGGCGCGCTCCGGGGACGGGGAGAAACCGGCGATCCCAAGATCGACGTTGCCGGCCTTCAGCTCGAGCAGGATGCTGTCGAAATCCATCGGGATGACCTCAAGCTCGAGGCCGAGGTGATCGGCGACGGCCTGCGCGAGGGAGATGTCGAAGCCGGAGAGCGAGAGGTTGCCGGCCTCGTCGACGGAATAAAATTCATACGGGGCGAAATCCGGGCTGGTGGCCACGGTGAGCTTGCCTTCGGCGACCGTCGCGACGTCGGCGGAGCCCGCGTTATTTCCCGCCGAGCACGCGGCGAGGGACAGGCAAAGGATCAGCGCGAGAGCGAGCGCAAAGAGCTTTTTCATGATTCATTCCTCCAAGTTTTTTCGTATAATTTATTTGTTTTGCGGAATATAAATGCATTATAGCGCGGTGTTTTTGGAATGTCAATACATAATTATAAATTTTTTTGAATATTTTTCGCGAAATCCCGCATAATCCCCGCGCAAAACCGAATATCGCGCAAAAACAGCCCCGCGGGGCCGTTCGCATATTATCCCATCGTATGCGCGCGGAACGCGGCGGGGCCCACGGCGCGCGCTCCCCCGGCCCCCATTTTTATTATTTAAGGTAAAAAGCATAATAGAGGCAAGATGGGGGAAGAAAATTTTTACAGCCGTAACGTTTTGCGGTTTCAAATCGTTTTAGTAGTTGCAATTCCGGCCAAGGAAAGAAGGGAAGCTCATGCTTGGAGCAGCAAATGCGGAAGGCGGGAAAGCCGGCGACCGGGAGCGGGATCTCGCCGCGATTGAAAAGATCTGCGGCGCCACATGGGAGCCGCTGTATCGGTTCATCTACCACAAAGTTTATAACCGCGAGGAGGCGGAGGACATCACGCAGGAGACGTACGTCAAAGCGCTGCCGCGTTTTAAGGACGGCAGCGTCCGGGCCGACAAGTACGGCAGCTATCTGAGGACGGTGGCGCTCAACGTGCTGCGGGACAGATGGCGCAAAAACAAGCGGCGCGGGGCCTCCGTCAACCTCGAAGATCTAAGCCTCGAGGACGAGGCCGCCGAGGACCCGGCCGAAGCGAGCGTCCAAAAGGAGGCCGTTCGGGAGGCCCTGAGCAAGCTCGGCGAGCATTACCGCCGGGTGGTCGAATTCCGGATTCTAAAGGGATATTCGGTCGCGGAGACCGCGAAGGTCATGGGCGAGACCGAGTCCAACATCCGCGTTTTGCAGTACCGGGCGCTGCAGACGCTCTCGGCGCTTCTCAGCGTCACCGATTGAAAGAGGGGGAAAACGATGAAGAATGACGAAAAAGTCCTGTCGGACTATCTGGACGGATGGAATCAAAGGGATGGATCGGGGAAGGAGACGCAGGCTTCCCCGGAGATGAAGCGGCTTCTCAAGACGGCGGGCATGGTCCGCGGCCTTCGGGAGCCGGAGATGCCGGAGGCGGGCTACGCCGGGAGGCTTTCGCGGGCCGTGGCCGAGCGGCTCGACCCGCCCAAAAAGGCCCATGCGCCGCGCCGCCGCTGGTTTGTGGGCGCTCTGGCGGGCGCGGAGGCGCTGGTCATCGCGCTGGGGATCTTCTTTTTCCATCCCTTCGCGAATGGAAATATCGTCTACGCGATGGAGAAATCTTTTGAAAACGTCAAGGCCTATCACGGCGTGCTGACGGTCGTCGAGACGAACGCCGCCGGGGAATCCACGACGCAGGCGCGGCTCGAGGTCTGGGCGGATCAGCAGGGCCATTATTACGAAAAAGGGCTCTCCGGGGCGCAGCAGGGCCTCGTCACCGTGAACAACGGCGAGCAGAAGTGGCAGCTCCGCCCGTCCGAGCGGCAGGCGATCCTGTTCCCCGCCGCGCCGGACCCCTATCAGTTTACGTTCGATCTCGGCCGGGAGATCACCGCCGCCAAGGGCGCGGTCAAGGCCGAGACGGCCGGGAACGGCACGGTCTGCGGCCGGGCCGCGACCATCTTGGAAGTGACGCCGCAGGGCGGGGAACCCTACCGCATCTGGGTCGACAAGGAGACGAACCTCCCCCTGCAAAGACAGAGCGCCATGCAAAACGCGATTCGGTACACGGTGACATATAGCCGCATCGAGTTCGCGGAGGCGATCCCGGCGGAGCTGCTTTCCTACTCCCTGCCGGAGGGCTACGAGCAGATCGAGGAGTCGCCCGAGCAGGAGGTCGCAAACCTTGAGGAGGCGCAGCGGATCGTCGGCTTCATGCCAAAGACCGTCGCCGCCTTGCCCGAGGGATACGCCGCCGCGGGCATTCGGGTCGAACTGAATACCAAAGCCGTGAAACGCAGCTTTGTCTCGGCGGACGGGACGAAGACCGTCTGGCTCCTTGAGCAAAAAGCGGCCGGCGCGCTGACCCCGGCGTCCACCGCAGTCCTCGGCAAGCTCGGCGGCGAGCTTCTGGAGATCCAGTCCCCGGTCGGCGAGGCCGCGGGCGTGCTCGGCGGCGGGCCCTACGCGGGCGTCACCGGCATCAGCTCGCTGCGCTGGCAGCGGGACGGCTGCGAGTACGCGCTGGTCGGCAGCGCCCCGCTCGCACAGCTCAAAGCCTTCGCCGAATCCCTGACGGGAGAGGCCGCGGAGATCCCGGGCGAAACCGCGGGACAGCCGCAAATAAAGGTCCCGGTCGACATGGGGGTCGAAAAGGCCGACCAGAGAAGCGTGGACGCGGGCAGCTCGCCGTGGCGGCTCGACCCCGTCTATGTCGCGCAGGTCTTTGCGAGCCTGCAACTCTCCCCGGAGGGCATCACGGGCGATTACCCGATCGCCTATGAGGACCTCAGCCTGACCGAGAACACAGGCGTCAAAGCCGTCGTGGAGGTCGCGGGCGACAAAACGCCGGTCCACCGCGTTTACCTTGAGCGTCTGGTGCGGCAGGACTCCACCGGCGTCTGGACGGTGACCGGCTATGATCCCGCGGATCAGCCGCAAATAAAGGTCCCGGTCGACATGGAGGTCGAAAAGGCCGACCAGAGAAGCGTGGACGGCGGCAGCTCGCCTTGGCGGCTCGACCCCGTCTATGTCGCGCAGGTCTTTGTGAGCCTGCAACTCTCCCCGGAGGGCATCACGGGCGATTACCCGATCGCCTATGAGGACCTCAGCCTGACCGAGAACACAGGCGTCAAAGCCGTCGTGGAGGTCGCGGGCGACAAAACGCCGGTCCACCGCGTTTACCTTGAGCGTCTGGTGCGGCAGGACTCCACCGGCGTCTGGACGGTGACCGGCTACGATCCCGCGGAGTAAGCTCCCGGCCGTATCCGATTCTCTTTCAGGTATCCTCCGATAAAAAAAGCGGCAAAGGCCGCAAAATCCCAAAAGCATCGCGAAAAGGATCACCCGGCTCTCGCCCCAAACGGGCGGCGGCCGGGTGATCTTCTTATTTCTTCTGTGCGGCGTCCCCTCCGCCTCTCCCAAACTTGGCCGGGCGGTCCCCGCGGGGCCGCCGGTCACTCGGGCAGGCCGCTTTCCTCCGCGCGTTCCGCCTTGGCTTCCCCCGCGTTTTTTTCGTAAATGGCGCTGACCGAGAGCTCCCCCGCGAGTTTCAAAAGGGCGTCGGCCATCACCCGCTCCGGCTTGATGCCGCCGGCGCGTTCTCCGATCTTCTCATAGAATTGGTATAAAAAATCATCCACCGCGATCGTAACCTTTTTCATGCAAAACACCTCCCACTTCCGGTTGGACTGGAACCGGACCCATTCTGTCATCCGTTTCTTCTATGCTTAAAACATCCGAACCAAAACTGGTTCAAATGTGGAAGAGGAAGCGAGGATGGGCGGCCGAAAGGTCAAACAGGATGGGATCCATAACGGCCAAAATATCCGGAAAATCAGGCGAAAACAGAGGGCCGGCCAAACGAAACCGGCCCGGCGGCTTCCGCTTTCCAATGTCGGGATGACGCGGGAAACGCCGGTAAAAATTGAGCGCGGCATCCGCGGCGCGCCGGGGACTTCCTACGACGGGTTGCTGAAATCGGAGCCGCGCGCCCGGCATGCTCGCCCCTTTTTTACGCCATGCCCCGTCCGCGAAAAAAGGAAATTTTACGGTTTATGATTTAAATCGCCTCGTCTACATTATACTCAATATATTGGGCACGGTCAATATATTGAGCGTGCTATTCTTTATTGGGTGATGTGGATGATCAGCTATGATCCGTTTTACAAGACGCTGCTGAGGAAAAATATAACGGAATATCATTTGATTTACAAACAAGGGATTTCCGCGAACATTTTGTACCGCATGAAACACGGGAAGAATATCACGCTCAAAACGCTCGACGCCCTGTGTTTTATACTGGACTGCGAGATCCCGGATATCATCGAGTATCGAAACGATTATTAAACGAAATGGCAAATCCGCAATACAAAAAACGGTGTTGCCCGCGGTGTCGCCTCAAAAATAAAGAAGCCGAGAGTCGCTTAGACATGCGATTCCCGGCTTCTTTTTTGGTGCGGATGATGGGAGTTGAACCCACAGGATATTGCTATCACTAGAACCTGAATCTAGCGCGTCTGCCAATTCCGCCACATCCGCATTTGCGTGGTTTATTCTAACATTTCACGGCCGTTCTGTCAAGACGCCGGAAAAATTTTTAAAGCCGGTCTCATTTTTCCAGCGATAAGCACCGCCGCAATGCAAAGAATAATAAAAAACCATGAAAGGATGATTCATTTTGTCTGCAAGACGCTTTTTGCGGGCGACGGCGCTGCTGCTCGCCCTGATGATGCTTTCAGGCTGCTGGAAAAAGAATAACAATCCTCCGGCGGAGAGCTCCACATCGAGCGGAATCGAAGACACCGGATACGACCTTGTGATCTATCACGACCGGGACAGCCTGCGCGCTTCGCTGCGGACCCTCGCCTCCGCCTATGAGACCGCGACCGGGAAAAAAATCAATCTCGTCTACGCGGAAAAAGAGCTCGGAGGAAAGATTGGCTCAGAAAAACCCGCGCTCTACCTGATCTCCGACTACGGCACGGTGACGGATTTCAAAACCAATATGAAGGATTACGCCGCGGGCGGGACCCTCGCCTCCGTCTACACCGCGATCCCGACCGGCCTCGCCTTGGATGTCTCCGGAAAGGGAAGCTACGGCCTGCCCTTTGAGATCGAGGGCCGGGGTTATATTGTGGACCCGCAGATGCTGGCGAATCTCTTTCCCGCCGCCGACAACGACGACCTGATCGAGGACCTGCAAACCTGCGACTACGCCGAATTTAAGGCGCTCGTCAAAGCCGCCGCCGCGTGGATCGCGAAGCCCTCGGCCGCGAAGGTGCTCTTAAACGGCCACACCTACACCCTCGCGAAGACGAAGACCGGCGCCGCCGCGGGGCTTGAGGCGGTCTTTGGACAGACCGCCGAGGCCGGGCAGGTGTCCTCTTGGCTGCTTGACGCGGCCATCGCCTCCGGCTATACGGCCGGCGACGTGTTCGCCGGGGATCTCAGCGGGGATACCGACGCCTTCCGCGACTACGCGGATGCCGCGGCCGCTTCCGCCGAGCT
Source organism: Oscillospiraceae bacterium (assembly GCA_017991935.1). Taxonomy (GTDB): domain Bacteria; phylum Bacillota; class Clostridia; order Oscillospirales; family Ruminococcaceae; genus UMGS1668. Next base: position 10,165 of record JAGOPP010000005.1, on the reverse strand, counting down.
CCATTTCGCGAACGCCACGACGAAGACCTACTCCGCCGATGAACTGGCTTCCGGCAAGGCGCTCTTCGTCGCCGGGACCACCTCCTTTGGCGACAACCTCAAAACGGAAACCGAGGCCGCCGACCGCCTGCTGCTGATCCCCTTCAAAGTGACCCACCCGGCCAAAGCAGGCAAGACAACGACCTCCGGCAACGCCACGACCTCCGGCAGCGCGGCGACCTCCGGCAGCGCGGCCACTTCCGGTAAGGCGAACACCTCCGGCAACGCCGCCACCTCCGGCGGGGCGGCCAACTCCGCCAGCGCGGCCAATTCCGGTAAGGCAAACACCTCAGGCAACGCGAATACCTCCGGCAATGCGGCCACCTCCGGCAACGCGAATACCTCCGGCAATGCGGCCACCTCCGGCAACGCGAATACCTCCGGCAACGCGAATACCTCCGGCAATTCCGCGTCGGGCGGGAACGCCGCCGACGTGACGCCCAAGACCCCGGACGAGCTCGACCGCTGCATCACGGTGGACGTGCTCTCTTGGTTTGTAATCAACCCGAACGCGGACGCCAAGCAGGTCACCGAGGCGGAGGCGTTTTTGAAATGGCTCTACACCAATCCGACCGGCCTCGGGCTGCTGACCGGCACGTTCGGCACCGACTGGGCGACGCTCACCGGAACCGCCGCGCCCGGTGGAAACAGCGCCGCAGGCGGGACAACGAGCGGGGCGTCTGCTTCCGGCAACGCGAGCACCTCCGGCAAGACCACCTCGGGAAACAACGCCTCCGGCACCGGCAAAGCGGCCTCCGGCAACGGCGCCGCCTCAGGCGGGGCCGCCAACAGCGCGTCGAGCGCGAAAAACGCCGCGAGCACCGCGGGCGCGAGCACCACAGGCACGAGCGCGGCGGGAGCCAGCAAAGCGGCCGCCACAAGCGGAAACGCCGGTAGCGCCGCCGGGAGCGGAAACGCCTCCCCCGGGAACACAAGCGGCGCGACCTCCGGCAACGGCGCCAACAACCCCGCGGGAGAGCTCCCGGATTCCCTCCGGCTGAGCCTCGCCGCCTATTTGGACGCCGGGGACTGGGTGCCCTCTTATTACCGCTACGCCTCCGAGGGCTGGCGCACCAACTTCGAGAGCGCCGCGACCAGCTACGCGCAGGGCAAATCCTTTACCGAGGAGACCCGCACCGGGTTTGTGACCGGCATCTTCTCCGACTGGGGCGGAAAGGACACGGATTCCCCGCTGGAGCAGTCTTTGGATCAGTCCGCTCAGGGCAGCGGGCAGACCACAAGCAAATAAAAAGACCTCTTTTCAGGCATAAAAAAACGGCAGGATCTTCTCCTGCCATACATAGGGCGAAAGCCGCCCGGTCTCCGCCGCTTTTGTTTTAGGGATGGGCAACGCCGCGCGCTCGGGTCGCGCACAACCTCAGGCCGCCGCGCCGCACGCGAAAGATCGGGGCGAAGGAAAGCCTCCGGTTTTCGCCCTATTTTACCGGAGGGCTGGGCAACGCCGCGCGCGAAAAAATGGGCGGCGAAAGCCGCCCGGTCTCCGCCGCTTTTGTTTTAGGGATGGGCAACGCCGCGCGCTCGGGTCGCGCGTAGCCTCAGGCCGCCCCGCCGCGCGCGAAAGATCGGGGCAAAGAAAAGCCTCCGGTTTTCGCCCTATTTTACCGGAGGCGTATGCCAACGCCGACACAAAAAAATGGGCGGCGAAAGCCGCCCGGTCTCCGCCGCTTTTGTTTTAGGGCTGGGCAACGCCGCGCGCTCGGGTCGCGCGCAGCCTCAGGCCGCCCCGCCGCGCCTTTTATTTTTTGAGCATCCGGCGGCAATGAGCACGAAAGGCCTTTCGGTGCTCAAGGCAGGGGCCGCTTATTGCGCCCCGGGCCGCGTGTCAGTCGTAGGTTCTTACGACGGAGACGACCTTGCCGAGGATGGTCACCTCGTCCACGAGGATCGGTTCGTAGGCGTCGTTCTCCGGCTGGAGGCGGAAATGCCCGTTTTCTTTATAAAAGCGCTTGACGGTGGCGTCGCCGCCGACTAAGGCGACCACGATCTCGCCGCTCTCCGCCTCCGGCGTCTGGCGCACGACCACAATGTCGCCGCTCAGGATGCCGCATTTGATCATACTGTCGCCGCGCACCCGCAGCGCGAAGAGGCCGGCCGCGCTGCCCGACCACGGGATGTATTCCTCGACCTCCTCCTCCGCAAGGATCGGCGAGCCGGCCGCGACCCGGCCGAGCACCGGGATCGTCCCGGCGGGCGCGGCGTCGTTGAGCGTGATGGCGCGGTTTTGATTTTCGCCCATCGTGATCCTGCCGTCGGCCTGCAGCTCCCGCAGATAGCGGTGAACCGTGGAGGTGGAGCGGATGCCGAGCTCGGCGCAGATCTCGCGGACCGTCGGCGGATAGCCGTATTCATTGAGGTGCTCGGAGATATAAGAATAGATTTCGTCGGATTTCTGCGTCATGGCAAGGGCTCCTTTCGAAAAAAAGGTTCCGGTCTTACACGGGTAGTATAGCACATCTCTTTTAGAAATGCAAACGTATGTTCGCACTTTTTTGAAAAAATTTCCTCGCGGTCGCCTGAGGGCAGCCTGAGGCTGCGCGCAGTTGACGCTCAAAGTAAACTTTCCGGTTCCTCAAGGTCGCCTGAGGCGACGGGCAGTTGACGCTCAAAGTAAACTTTCCGGTTCCTCGCGGTCGCCTGAGGGCAGCCTGAGGCTGCGCGCAGTTGACGCTCAAAGTTCATGTTCCGGTTTCTCGGGTCAGCCTGCCGCAAAAGGACAGGCGGCGGGGCGGAAAGCCCGCGCTTTATTCATAAAATATCCGATATTTTCGGGGGAATGTTAACCGTTACTTAACAAAGTTTTTTCCTCCCATGCTATAATAAAAATGTACCCGGAAGGAGCCGCAAGCTTTTCGGCGTACACCCTCCTCAAAACAACCCTCAAACTAAAATCACTCAAAAAGAACGGCATCGGATTTTTTCCGGTGCCGTTCTTTTTATACGAAAATTTCCACTCCGGGTACCCGCCGGCACGAGGCTCCCCCGGCGGCGGGAAGGGACCGCGGAGTCCGCCCTTCGGCCCTGCAAAACAGGCCGTCAGCCCGCGAATTCCATGCCGAGCCTAAGCGCCTGCATGTTTTTTTCGATCAGGTCGGCTTTTTTGGCCGGGACGATCTTCTGGAAGCAGCTCTCGAGGTTTTCTACCGTGGTGAAGCCGGTCGCCTTCAGCAGCGCGCCCAGCAGGATGATGTTGGCGAGGCCCTGAAGGTCGCTCTCCTGCGCCATCTGCGTGGCGGGGAGGAAAACGGCGGCGATGTCGGCGCGGTCACAGGCGCGGTCGACGAGCGTACTGTCGATCACCGCGACGCCCCCCGGCACGACGGAGTCGATGAACCGGTCGTAGGAGGGGTTGTTCATGACGACGAGGCAGTCGGGGGCGAGCACCAGCGGCGAGCCGATCGGCTCGTCGGAGAGGCAGACCGAGCAGTTCGCGGTGCCGCCGCGCATCTCCGGGCCGTAGCTCGGCAGCCACGAGACCTCGCGCCCCTCCATCATGCCGGAGTAGGCGACGGCCTTACCGGTAAAAAGGATGCCCTGCCCGCCGAAACCGGCGAACAGCATGTTATGGGAAGCGGCCATTTCACTTCGCCTCCTTGTCGATGTCCTTGTAGACGCCCAGCGGGTAGTAGGGGATCATGGCGGAGTCGACCCATTTCATGGACTCCTCCGGCGTCATGCCCCAGTTGGTCGGGCAGGTGGAGAGCACCTCCACGATGGAGAAGCCCTTGCGGTCGATCTGATACTGGAAGGCCTTTTTGATCGCGGCCTTCGCGCGGCGGATGTTCGGCACGGTGTTGGCGGCGACGCGCTCGGCGTAGGCGGTGCCGGTCAGCGTGGCGAGCATCTCGCAGATGCGCACCGGCCAGCCCGCCGTCTGGGGATCGCGGCCGTAGGGCGTCGTCTGGGTGATCTGGCCGGGGAGCGTGGTCGGGGCCATCTGGCCGCCGGTCATGCCGTAGATCGCGTTGTTGACGAAGATCACGGTGATATTCTCCCCGCGGGTGGCCGCGTGGACGGTCTCGGCGGTGCCGATCGCGGCGAGGTCGCCGTCGCCCTGATAAGTGAAGATCACGCCCTCCGGCAGCGCGCGGCGCAGGCCGGTGGCGACGGCGGGGGCCCTGCCGTGCGGGGCCTGCACCATGTCGCAGGTGAAGAAGTTATAGGCCATGACCGAGCACCCGACCGGCGCGACGCCGACGGTGAGCGGCTCCACGCCCAGCTCCTCGATCACTTCGGCGACGAGCTTCGTGATGATGCCGTGGCAGCAGCCCGGGCAGTAGGAGAGCGGCGTGTCCGTAAGGCAGCTTGATTTGCGATAAACGATGGCCATCAGCGCTCACCTCCCGCGAGTTTTTTGATTTGGCCGAGCACTTCGTCCGGCGAGGGGATGATGCCGCCGGTGTGCCCGAAGAAGGAGACGGGCTTCGCGCAGTTGAGGGCGAGCTTCACGTCGTCCACCATCTGGCCCATATTCATCTCGACGACGAGCACGTTTTGAGCATGCTCGCAGCCCTCTTGAATCTTTTCAACCGGAAACGGCCAGAGCGTGTAGGGGCGGACCATGCCGGCCTTGATGCCCAGCGCCCGCGCCGCGTTCACGGCGGATTTGACGATCCGCGAGGTCGCGCCGAACGCGACGACCACGATTTCCGCGTCCTCGGTCAGGTAGCACTCCGCCTTGGGCAGGAGGCGCTTGACCTCCTCGTAACGGGCGAAGCGGGCGACGTTCGTCTCCTCGAGTTCCTTCGGGGAGAGGTAGAGGGAGTTGACGATGTTGTGCGTACGCGTCCCGTGGCGGCCGGTGACCGCCCACGGTTTTTCGTAGGTGACGGTCTCGCGGTCCGGGAAGACGACCGGCTCCATCATCTGACCGAGCAGGCCGTCCGCCAGCACCATGGCCGGCATCCGGAAGCGGTCGGCGTTCTCAAAGGCGTCGAAGACGGCCGTGACCATCTCCTGCACGGAGTTCGGCGCAAAGACGAGCAGCTGAAAGTCGCCGTGGCCGTAGGCCTTGGTTGCCTGCCAGTAGTCGGACTGGGAGGGCTGGATGCCGCCGAGACCGGGGCCCCCGCGCATGCAGTCGACGATGACGCAGGGCAGATCGGAGCCCGCGATATAGGAGACGCCCTCCGATTTGAGCGAGATGCCCGGCGAGGAGCTCGAGGTCATGGCGCGCACCCCCGCGGCGGCCGCGCCGAGGACCATATTGATCGCGGCGACCTCGGACTCCGCCTGAAGGAACACGCCCCCGATCTTCGGCATCTGGCGCGACATATAGGCGGAGATCTCCGTCTGGGGCGTGATCGGGTAGCCGAAGTAATGGCGGCAGCCGGCGCGGATGGCGGCTTCGGCGATCGCCTCGTTGCCTTTCATAAGTACTCTTTCAGCCAAGTATCCTCATCCTTTCCCGTTATCCAAAATACAGGATAAACTTTTTGTGATGGTTCCGGGAAGCGCGGCCCGGTTATTTTTCCACGGTGATCGCGCTGTCCGGGCAGATGACGCCGCACATCGCGCAGGCGATGCACAGGGCCTCGTCGGTCATCTCCGCGGGGTTGTACCCCTTCGCGGAGATGCGGTCGGACGCGAGACGCAGGATCTTTTTCGGGCATACGGACACGCACAGGCCGCACCCCTTGCAGATCAGCTCGTCGATGGTAACTTTCGCCATAAGGCAATCCCCCCAAAAATAGAATTCCAAAAATAAGCCGTCGGGAGCCCCCGTCGGCGGGAACCTCGTTTTTTGTCCTCCGGGAAGCCGCCCGTCTCCAAGAAAGAATCGGTGCGGCCCGCCGGACGTCATAGAAAGCGGTTGTTTTGAGCTTTTCGTTCGGGAACGAATCGCCCCGAACTTTGCGCGAAACGGCCCGCCGGTTTTACACGGAGACGATTTGCGCTAAGATTATACAATAAGTAGCATATTCCCGGGCGCGCGGCGAGGGCGGTTTTAGGACGCCCGCCGTCCTACAAGGCGGGCGAGGCGAACTCCTTGCGTAAAATCTGCAAAGGTCTTGTTTCCGGCGAAGTTGGCCGGTGCCCGCAGGGGACGCCCGCCGCCCTACAAGGCGGGCGAGGCGAACTTTTTGCGTAAAATCTGCAAAGGTCTTGTTTCCGGCGAAGTTCGCCGGTGCCCGCAGGGGACGCCCGCCGTCCTATAAGGCGGGCGAGGCGAACTTTTTGCGTAAAATCTGCAAAGCAGATTTTACGCGCTTAACAGCAGTTCCCGGGGTTCCGCAGGTAAAACGGGCATTTGCCCTCTTTTTGCACGCTCTCCGGCTTCTCCTCGTATTTGACGCAGGAGACGGCGGAGCCTTTTTCTTTATAGACGCAGGTCCGGCAGATCAGCTCCCGGTTGGCGACGAGCCCGTCGTCGGTGGCCCAGAGCTTTTGCTCGGCGGGGCGCTCTTTTTTGTGCGCGCCGCAGCCGCACGAGCCGCCATGACCGCATGAGGTCTTTTCCATCAAAAACAGCTCCTTTCCGATCGAGGTGGCAAGCCTAAAGTCTGTTTCAGGTTTTGTTTACGACGACGTTCGCCGATCCCCGCAGGGGACGCCCGCCGTCCTATAAGGCGGGCGAGGCGAACTCGCAAGC
>JAGOPP010000005.1:0-3416 GCA_017991935.1 Oscillospiraceae bacterium | reverse complement strand
TTCAGGTTTTGTTTACGGACGAAGTTTTTTGCCCGCGCTTTGCGCGGCGCCGGCCCGCTTGTGGCCGGCGAAAAAAACTCGCAAGCTTGAAATTCGCTCCGGTTTTGTTTACGACGACGTTCGCCGATCCCCGCAGGGGACGCCCGCCGTCCTATAAGGCGGGCGAGGCGAACTCGCAAGCGTAAATCTGCAAAGCAGATTTACGCCGGTTCCCACGGGAACTTCACGAGCAGCTCCACCGGGAAGGGCTCCGGCACCTCCGCCTCCTCGCAGCCCTTGAGCACGCAGGTCGCGAGCAGCGGCAGCCCGGTGAGCGCCGAGACCCGCGCCGCATATTCCACGCTTTGCTCGATGTCCATGGCGGCGGTCTCCCGGCCGAAGTTCGTATTGTTGACGAGAAAGCTCCCCTTGAGATGGGAGGCCGCCTCGATCTCGCTTAAAATCTGCGCCGCGTCCTCCGGCGTGCCGGTCAGGTTGCGGCTCCGGTTGACGACGTAGAGCATCGCGTAGCCCGCCTTTTGCAGCTTCGCGGCGTAGCGCCCGAGGGCCGCCGCGCCCGCGTCGTCGCCGCCCGCGTCGATAATCAGGCGCTTGCCGGAGAGGATGGCGGCGTCGATCTCCGCGGAGAGGGAGGGCGTGTCGAGCGTGGTGCCGAGGAAGGTCGGCGCGATCAGGCGGCAGGACAGCCCGGCGGCGTAGTCGCCCGCGCGGAAATAGGGGTTGACGACGTCGAGGTCGCAGAGCGTCGGTTCCTCGCCCGCCGCGAGCAGCCGCTTCGCGAGGTTCAGCGTAAAATTGGTCTTGCCCGAGCCGTAATGCCCGGCCACGACAAGGACGTTTTGTTCCGGCAATCTCACCGCCCGCACCTCCGCAAAAAAAATTAATCTTTATTATAGCATTCCCGGTATGGGGATTCAATGCTTTTTATAGAGATCGCTGGGGGAATTTGATGCACGGGCGGGAAAAATTGCCGCAAAAGCCGCGGACGCCGCCGCAAAAGAGCTGGAAAAAACCGCATACCAAACGGAAAAACCGGCCTTTTTCGCCGCTTGGGAGACGAAAAATTTGACATCCTCATCCATTTCGGCTATAATAGGCCGTACTTTGCGGGGAGGCGCATCATGAGGAGATTTTTAACAGGCGCGCTCCGGTTTTTCGTATTTCTCGGTTCGCGGCAGTTTCAGCTGATGCTGTTTGCGGCGGCGGTTTCCGCGCTGATCTTTTGGATCCCGGCGCAGGTCCGCACGGTCCGCATCGACGACGGCGGGGAAATTTTCGCTGTCCGCACGACCGAGGACGATCCGGCGCACATTCTTGAAAAATACGGCATTACGGTCGGCTACGGGGACACCCTCTCCGTGACCGGCTTCGAGACATCCGGCCTTGAGGCGGATTACGCGGACGTCACGGCGGAGATCCACGTCGCGCGCGCGTTCGAGGTGGACGTGCTCGCGGATTCCCTGACCTATCGCCTGCGCATCGCGGGCGGGACGGTCGCGGACGCCCTTTACAAAACCGGCATCGAGCTGCGCGGCACGGATCTCATCGACCGGCCGGTCCAGAGCCTGCTCACCGAGGGGGAGCGGATCCGGGTCACGCGGGTCGATTATCAGACCGCCACGGAGGAGGAACCCATCCCGCACGGCGCGAGCTACCGCGGCACCTCGCTGATCCGGGAGGGAAAAACGGTCCTGCTCTCCTACGGCAGGGACGGCGTCAAGCTGCTGACCTACGAGCAGAAGACCGTCGACGGCGTGGAGGAGGGACGGACCCTGCTCTCCGAGGACACCATCAAAAAACCCGTCGACGACCTCTATCTGCGGGGCGACGACGGGCCGATCTCCGAGCTGGATTTCGACTATCCGATCGCGGACGGCCGCCCGGCGAGCTATCTGCATCTTTTCAGCAACGCGCGCGCGACCGGCTACTATGCCAAGCCCGGCGCGGGGACCGCGACCGGCGTGCGCGCCGGCGTGGGCTATGTGGCGGTGGACCCCTCGATCATCCCCTACGGGACGAAGCTCTGGATTTGCGCGCACGACGGCGGCGGCAGCTTCGTCTACGGCTACTGCGTCGCGGCGGACACCGGCGGGGCCATGCTCTCCGGCAAAAATATGGTGGATCTCTATTACCCCACCTACTACGAGTGCGTGCTCAACGGCCTGCGCTATGTGGACATCTACGTGCTCGAATGGGGCTGAGTTTCTTTGCCCCGGAATACGCCCTCTCGCCGCCGGGCTCTCGTCCGGCGGCCTTTATTTTGAGCACGGCGGCCCGGACGCCGCGCCGCCGGGAGGACGGGCTCTTTGCCGCGCGGGGCTCCGCTTCGGCCGGGCGAAATCGGCGAAAGGCCGCGCCGCCGTGCCGCCCGAACCCGTCCGGGAGACGAAACCCCGCCCGGCGCGCTCCTGCGGCAAAAGTAAAAATAAAAACCAAGAAAACAAGAGATTTTAAACGAAAACAAGAGAAAACGGAAGGATTCGTTTTCTAAACTGATTTTGGAAGAAAAAAAGATTGACAAGCCGTTTTCGCGCCGTTATAATAACGGTTGTCGCTTTCGAAACGAAACTATTTTTTGAAAAGGATTATCGGAGGTCTTACCATGAACACCACTATGCCGAATGCCTCGACCATCGAGCGCAAATGGTACATCCTCGACGCCGCGGGCAAGCCGTTGGGCCACACCGCCGTCATCGCCGCGGATCTGCTCCGCGGCAAATACAAACCCGATTTCGCGCCGCACGCCGACTGCGGGGACCACGTCGTCATCATCAACGCGGCCAAGGCCGTCCTCACCGGCAAGAAGCTCGAGAAGAAATTTTACTATCACCATACCGGCTACATCGGCCACATGAAGGCGATCAGCTACGGCCACCTGATGGAAAAAGACCCGTGCTTCGCCATGATGAAGGCCATCAAGGGCATGATCCCGGACAACACCGTCGGAGCGAACTCCCTCAAGAGAGTCCGCATCTACGCCGGCGCGGAACATAAACAGGAAGCTCAGGCCCCGCAGGCCTTTGAGCTCTGAGCGGAAGGAGGAAATCAGACATGTACGAATCCAACCCCTTTTTCTACGGAACCGGCAGGAGAAAGTGCTCTGTTTCCCGCGTCCGTATCTATCCGAACGGCGCCGGCGCCATCACGATCAACGGCCGCGACATCGACGACTATTTCGGCCTCGAGACCCTGAAGCTGCTGGTTCGCCAGCCGCTTGAGCTCACCGAGACTTCCGGCGCGTTCGACATCATCTGCACCGTCGAGGGCGGCGGCGTCACCGGTCAGGCCGGCGCGATCCGCCACGGCATCGCCCGCGCGCTGCTCCAGTTCAACGAGGAGCTGCGTCCCGCGCTCAAAAAGGCCGGGTTCCTGACCCGCGACCCGAGAATGACCGAGCGCAAAAAGTACGGCCTCAA
>JAGOPP010000022.1:9675-22928 GCA_017991935.1 Oscillospiraceae bacterium | reverse complement strand
ATTGACACTGACCTATTGTGTCTTTACATCCTTCTATGTGGCGCGAAGGTATTGGAGTTGGTGAGATTTAAACCTTATTGACTTGTTTCCATGAACAGATAAAAACTGTTGAACTGTTCCCTCGAACAGAGAGTACCCATAAAATCCATTATTGACTTATTCCCGCGAACGAACAAAACGAAAAATACAGACCAGACATCGAGGTGAGCCTATCGTTCCACGTTGAGTGCGTCTGCCTGCTGGAGAAAAAAGCCGCAAACCCGCCGCTCCCGCGCGAAAGAGCAAACCGGAGAGTCGCGAGGCTCCCGCGCGCCCCGCGCGCGGTTCCGAGGGTAAAACGCGGACTAAAAGAAAAATGAGGGAATCCGACCGTGAAAGTATTCTCTAAAGCGCTGTTCGCCTGCTACCTGCTGGTCCTGCTGTGGCTGATTTTGTTTAAGCTCTCCTTCGACCTGTCCCCGGTCTTGGCGTATCGGACCAGAAGCGTCAACTGGATCCCCTTCGCGCTTTCTTCCTTTACAATTTCGAGGGAGGTCCTCTATAACTGCGTGGCGTTTATCCCTTTTGGCCTGCTGTTGAGCGTAAACTTCAAGAGAACCGGTTTCTGGCGGAAGCTGGCCGCCGTGTTCGCTTTCAGCCTCGCCGCCGAGGCCGCCCAATTCGTCTTCGCGATCGGAATCACCGACGTCACGGATCTGATCACAAATACGCTCGGCGGGTTGCTCGGGCTGACGCTCTATAAAGTGAGCAATCGGTTTATGAGCGGTGAAAAACTGGACCGCCTGATCGTTTTAGCAGGCATGATTTTGCTGGGGCTATCGGTCTTTCTCCGCGTCCTGTTTTTCGATGTAACTTATTATTCGGCCCCGCCGCTTTAAAGAAAAAAGAGGGCGGCTTGGGACCGGCGGCGCGGCGCGGGAGTTTCGGGAAAAGCCCGGCCCGCTCAGTTTCGCCAAAAACGTCATATGGGAAAGGCAACCAATGAAACGAAAACTGTTTTGCGAACTGTCTCCGGTCACGTATCAGCTATCCGGCCTCAAATGCCGGACGATCCGGTCCATAAAAAATTGGTTTCTCCGGGGCAGATTCGCGCGGACGTTTTCGGCGGACAAACTCCCGTATCTCGTTTACAGGCAGAATTCCCTGATCCGGCGCAGGCTCGGCAACGTGGATATGCGGCTGCAAGAAAACAAGGCCGTCAACCTTGCTCTTACGGTCCCGAAAATTAGCGGCGTCCTGATCCGCCCGGGCGAAATTTTTTCCTTCTGGGAGCTCGCGGGGAAGCTGACCCGGCGGAAGGGGTACCGGGAGGGGCTGACCATCGCCAACGGAAAGGTCTCCAGCGACATCGGGGGCGGGATGTGCCAATTTACCAACCTGATCCACTGGATGGTGCTGCATACGCCGATGAAACCGCTTGAGCATCACCATCACGACGATATGGACCTCTTCCCGGATTTTGGCCGGCAGATCCCCTTCGGCACGGGCACCTCCATCCTCTATAATTATCTGGATTACCGGTTTCTCAACGACACCGGCCGGGTCTATCAGCTCGTCACCTACACGACCGACGAATATCTGTGCGGGGAGATCCGCGCCGATTCCCCCCAGCCGGAGAAATATCACATCTTCGCCGAGGACGAGCATTTTGAGGAGGCGGGCGGCGACGTGTTCCGCTGCGGGAAAATCTATCGGAGCCGGATCGACCGAGAGACCGGGGACCTGATCGAAAAGACCCTTTTGAAAGAGAATCACGCGAAAGTCATGTACGATACGCGCGATTTACCGGCCGCGGCCCGCGGGGACCTCTCCGCAAGCATCGGGCCGTGAGCCCCGCCCAAGGCGCATGGGGCGGACAGCCCGCCCCACAAGGGGACGAGGTTCCGTCCTTTTTTTATCCCCGATCCGCGGCGGGGGTAAGGCGGGATGGGTCGGTTTACCAACCCTCGGCGGGGGCGGGATGTTTTGGCCCGCCGGTCCCCAGCAGGCAGGGGTGTTTTGGCCCACCGGTCCTCAGCAGGCAGGGGTGTTTTGGCCCACCGGTCCCCAGCAGGCAGGGGTGTTCGGGAAAGAGTCTGCGCCGGCCGGACGCGGCCTGCGGCGGGGGGCGGTTCTCCGTCTCTTTTTTTGTTCCCGATCCGCGGCGGGGGTAAGGCGGGATGGGTCGGTTTACCAACCCCCGGCGGGGGCGGGGGCGGGGCCCGGACGGCGCGCTCTCCGTTTGCAAGCGGCGCTCTCCGAACCCGAGAACGCGGCTCTCCGGCTCCAAACCCCCGCTCTCCGGCCCGGAGAGCGGGGGTCTCCGGATTTTCCCGATACGAAGAGAGAAAATGAGATTTGACGCGCCGCGAAAGATGCGATATAATCAATACCGTTGCCACTCCCCGGCGGTGCGCGGCGAATTTTTCCGGTGGAAAAATCGCCGGTTTCCCGCTTGCCGGAGGGCCGGTTTTTTCCCGAAAAACGGCCTTGGATGAGGCCCGCGCGGGGCCGCCCGCTTTTCGGCTCCCGCTCCCCGCCGAACCCTTTTTGCCCGCTTTGATTTTTTTGTTGAAAATATGGGAGAAATAAGAGATAATAGATTACAGAAAAACGGCCGGCCCCGCGGGAAATAAAATCCGCGCGGCGGGGCCCGTATCGGCGTCCGGGCGGGAAACGCCCCCGGCCCCACGAAAGAGCGGGGTGCCGCGAGGCGGACGGCCCCGCGGCCCGGAGCCGTCTTCTTTTGGCCCGGGCCGCCTTTTCCCGGAACCGCCCCGGCGCTTGCCCGCCGGAGAGGGCCCCCGGAGGCGCCGGGAATGAAAAAAACGATCAAACGAGCGGCGGCTTCGGCTGCGACAGAGATCCCCGCCGCAGAAGCTTCCGCGGCGGCCGCCGCGGTTCCAATCAAAAAGAAAGAGGTACGCGTATGCCAGACATCAGTTATTTCACTTCGGAAAGCGTCACCGAAGGCCACCCCGATAAAGTGTGCGATCAGATCGCCGACCGGATTTTGGACGAGCTGCTGCGGGAGGACCCGTATTCCCGGGTTGCCTGCGAGGTGACGGCCATTTCGGAAGGGCTCCATATCTTCGGCGAGATCACCTCCAAGGCGAGGGTGGATTACGCCGGGATCGCCCGCGGCGTCATCACGGAGATCGGCTACACGGAGCCCGGCCACGGCTTCGACGCGGAGAGCTGCGAGATCACGGTGAATCTCCATGAGCAGTCCCCGGACATCGCCATGGGCGTGGACCGCGCCGACCCGCTCGACAGCGGCGCCGGAGATCAGGGCATCATGTTCGGCTACGCCTGCCGGGAGACCGACTGCCTGATGCCGCTGCCGATCGAGCTCGCGCACGCGCTTTCGCGCCGGCTCGCCGAGGTCCGGCATAAACAGATCCTGCCCTACCTGCTGCCGGACGGCAAATCGCAGGTGACGGTGGAATACCGCGACGGCGTCCCCTGCCGGATCAAGACGGTGGTCGTCTCCTCCCAGCACGAGGCCGATACCGACGAGGACACGCTGCGCCGCGACATCATCAAACACGTCATTGTCCCGACGCTGCCGGAGGCCATGCTCGACGACAATACCGAATACTTAATCAATCCCACCGGCCGCTTCATCGTCGGCGGGCCGGCCGGAGACTCCGGCCTCACCGGGCGCAAGCTGATCGCCGACACCTACGGCGGCTATTCCCGCCACGGCGGCGGCGCCTTCTCCGGCAAGGACCCCACGAAAGTGGACCGCAGCGGCGCTTATATGGCGCGCTACCTCGCGAAAAACATCGTGGCCGCCGGATACGCCGACCGCTGCGAGATCCAGCTGGGCTACGCCATCGGCATCGCCGAGCCGGTCTCTTTCCGGGTCGACACCTTCTGCACCGAACATATCCCCGTCAAGGAGATCCTCGAAAAGGTCAGGGCCACCGTGGACCTGCGCCCCTCGGCCATCATCGGGCGGCTGGGCCTGCGCAGCCCCGTCTACGCCCGCGTCTCCTGCTACGGGCACTTCGGCAGCAACGCGGCCGGCCTGCCGTGGGAGAGGACCGATCTCGCAAAGGAGTGGGCCGCCTCCGAGGAATGCCCGGCGGATGCCTTCCTCACGGAGGAGCCGCTCCCGAAGGAGACCTGTGATCCGTTTGAAAAACGGGTCCCCCTCTCCGCGTCGATCCCGCTCCAAGAGCGGGCCGCGGCCCCCGAGCGGACCTTCGTCCTGCCGGAGGCGCTCGCGGACCGGAAGATCTGCGTGCTGGGCGACTCCATCGCCAAGGGGATCGTCTGGAGCGAGGAGCGGGGCCGCTACACGAATTCCGGCTACGGCTGCGTGGATCTCTTTCAGGAGGCCATGGATCTTGATATCGTCAACTTCTCCCGCTTCGGCTGCACATTGCCCAAGGGGTTTCAGATCGCCCAGCGGCACGCCGAGGCCCTGAAGGACAGCGCGGTGTTCGTCGCCTACGGCGGCAACGACTCCGATTTCCGCTGGCCGGAGATCGCCGAAAATCCGGACGCCGACCACGACTGCAACACGCCGCTGCCGGCCTTCCTCTCGGCGTTCAACGCCTTGATCTCCTTCCTTAAAAAAGAGGTCTCGGAGATCTTTGTGCTCAACCTGCCGCCGATCGACGCCGACCGCTACTTCGCGTTTTTCTCCAAAGGCTTAAATAAAGAAAACCTCCTGAAATGGCTCGGCGGCTCCGTCAAGGGCATCTACGCTTGGCAGGAGATGTTCAGCCAGCAGGCCTACAACATCGCGCTCAAATGGGATCTGCCGCTGATCGACATCCGCACGCCGTTTCTGGCGCGGCACAACCTGCCCGAGCTGCTCTGCTCGGACGGCATCCACCCCAGCAGGGCGGGCCAGCAGCTGATCTTCGACACGGTCGACAGTTATTTCCGCCGCGCGGATTGACCCGATCTCCGCATAAAAAAACGCCCGGGATGGCTCTCATCCCGGGCGTATGTTTTTGGTTTCAGCGGTCGCACATCTCCACATAGGGGGCGTTCTTGGTATAGGCGCGGTAGGCCGGGCGCATGATCCGGCCGCCCGTCATGACCTCCTCGATCCGGTGGGCGCACCAGCCGGAGATGCGGGAGACCGCGAACAGCGGCGTGAAAAGCTCCTGCGGGACGCCGAGGATGCCATAGACAAGACCCGAATACAGGTCCACGTTGGCGCACATCGGGATCTCCTGATTTTTGCGCTCCATGATGAGCGGCACGCCGACGCGCTCCACGGTCTCCATGATGTCGAGGTCCGTGGTGTCGATCCCCTTTTGCTCCGCCACCTCGCGCGCGAATTTCTTGATGAGCACCGCCCTCGGGTCGGAGCGCGTGTAGACCGCGTGGCCGATGCCGTAAATCTTCGCGGAGCGGTCCCCGGCCTCGCCGTCGAGGATTTTGCCGAGGTAGTCCCGCATCTCGCCGTCGTCGGCGGGGTCGGAGACGTTCTCCTTGATGTAATGGAACATCTCGATCACCTTCGCGTTGGCGCCGCCGTGCAGCGGCCCCTTGAGCGAGCCCAGCGCGCCCGCGATGGCGCTGTACGTGTCCGTGCCGGAGCTCGAGAGCGCCCGGCAGACGAAGGCGGAGTTGTTGCCGCCGCCGTGCTCGGCGTGGAGCACGAGCATCGTGTCAAGGAGCTTGGCCTCCTCGTCGGTGTACTGCTTATCCGGGCGGACCATGCGCAGGAAGTTCTCCGCGAGCGACAGATTCTCCTTGGGCTGATGGATATAGAGGGATTTTTCCTGATAATGGTGCCGCATGACCGCGTAGGAGTTGGCCACGAGCACCGGAAAGCGCCCGATCAGCTCGATCGAGGTGCGCAGCATATTTTCGAGGGAATTATCCTCGGGATTCGGGTCGTAGCTGTAAAGCGCCAGCACGCAGCTCGCGAGCTTATTCATGATGTTGACGCTCGGGGCCCGCATGATAATGTCCTCGTTGAAATTCTCCGGCAGCACGCGCGCCTTGGAGAGCACCTCGTCGAAATCCAGAAGCTCCTGCTGTTTGGGGAGCTTGCCCATCAGCAGCAGGTAGGCCACCTCTTCATACCCGAAGACGCTGTTTTTGCGGTTGGACGCCACGATGTCCTCCACGTCGATGCCGCGGTAGTAGAGCTTGCCCTCCGTGGGCACGCGCATCTCGTCCTCCACATAATAGCCCATCACGCTGCCGATGCGGGTGATGCCGGCCAGCACGCCGGTGCCGTCCGCGTTGCGCAGGCCGCGCTTGACGCCCTGATCCGTGACCAGCTTTTTGTCGATCGTATATTCTTCGCGCACATTGTCGGCTATTTTGGAAGCATAGGCCACCGGCAAACTTGTGTCATATATCATCGTTACGCGCCCCCAGCTTTTTTTATTTTTATCGTTTCGTTCTTTGGAATTGATTGTTATTGTACCCGATACCGCCGAAATTTGCAAGTTAAATTTTCAATTTTGCAAATTTGCATAAATATCTACACGCTTTTTCTTTTTTCCCCTACAATATGAAAATTTCCTCCGATCCTCGCTGCATTTCTCTTGCCAGTTAAAATTCATATGGTATAATCATCCTCAGGGGGCCGGGGGAATTTTGGCTGTTCATCCGGCGAAATCCATGATAAAATAGCCGTAAGAATCCCCGAGCGGCCCGCGGCGGCCGATTTAAAAAAAACAATCTTTGCAGATATTCGGAGGCCGATATGATCACGTTACACGACAAAGGCGTCTATTGGCGAAACGGCGCGCCGGCCGAGGCTCCCGCGGCGGATCTCCCCGCGCGGGAGAGGACCATCGCCTATTCCATCCTGCGCGGGCACGACCGCTCCGGCGGCGACCTCCTGCAAATCCGCTTCGACAGCCTGATCTCCCACGACATCACCTATGTGGGGATCATCCAGACCGCCAAGGCGAGCGGGCTCCGGCGCTTCCCCATGCCCTATATTCTCACGAACTGCCACAACAGCCTCTGCGCCGTGGGCGGCACCATCAACGAGGACGACCACGTTTTCGGCCTCTCGGCGGCCCAGAAATTCGGCGGCGTCTACGTGCCCGCGAACCTCGCGGTCATCCACCAGTACGCCCGCGAGACGCTCGCCGGCTGCGGCAAGATGATCCTCGGCTCCGACAGCCACACCCGCTTCGGCGCGCTGGGCGCGCTCGGCGTCGGCGAGGGCGGCCCGGAGCTTGTGAAGCAGCTCTTAGAAAATACCTACGACGTGCCCGCGCCGCAGGTAATCCTCGTCCACTTGACCGGCGCGCCGGGCCACGGGGTCGGGCCGCAGGACGTGGCCGTCGCCCTGTGCGGCGCCGTCTACAAAAACGGCTTCGCGAAGAACCGCATCCTCGAATTCGCGGGCCCGGGCGTCGCGAAGCTGCCGATGGATTTTCGCATCGGCGTCGACGTGATGACGACCGAGACCGCCTGCCTAAGCTCTATCTGGGCGACCGACGGGCGCGTGGAGGAATATCTCGCCGCCCACGGCCGCGCCGAGGATTACAAACCGCTCGCGCCGGGCGAAGGCGCCTATTACGACGGCATGATCGAAATCGACCTCTCCAAAATCGAGCCGATGGCGGCCCTGCCGTTTCACCCCTCCGAGGCCGTGCCCCTGCGGGAGCTGATCGAGAATCCCGGCGACCTGCTGCGCATGGCGGAAAAGCGCGCCGAGGAGCAGTTCGGCGGGAAAGTCTCCCTGCGCCTCACCGAAAAAATCCATAATGGAAAACTTTGGGTCGATCAGGGCGAGATCGCGGGCTGCTCCGGCGGCATGTACGACAACATCGCACAGGCCGCCGCCATTTTGGAGGGGCACGGCACCGGCGACGGCAACTTTTCGCTCTCGGTCTATCCCTCGAGCGTGCCGGTCAATCTGGAGCTGATTAAGAACGGCGTCCAGCAGAAACTTCTGGAGGAGGGCGTCCTCTTTAAGCCCTGCTTTTGCGGGCCGTGCTTCGGCGCGGGGGAGGTCCCGGCCAACAACGGCCTCTCCATCCGCCACACCACCCGCAACTTCCCGAACCGCGAGGGCTCCAAGCCCGGCGAGGGGCAGCTCGCGGCCGTGATGCTCATGGACGCCCGCAGCATCGCCGCCACCGCCCGGAACCACGGCATGCTCGCCTCCGCGGCGGATGTAGATTACGCGGAGCCCGCCCCGCATGCGCCCGCCTTCGACTCCGGCGTGTATGAGAAGCGGGTCTACTTCGGCTGGGGCAATCCCCGCCCGGAGACGGAGCTCCGCTTCGGCCCCAATATCGCGGAGTGGCCGACATTCCCGCCGCTTGGCGAAAACCTGCTGATCGAGCTCGCGAGCGTCATCCACGACGAGGTCACCACCACCGACGAGCTGATCCCCTCCGGCGAGACCTCGAGCTACCGCTCCAACCCGCTCCGGCTCGCCGAATTCACGCTCTCCCGCCGCGACCCCGCCTATGTGGGCCGGGCCAAGGCGATCCGGGAGAAGGAGGCCGCGCGCGCCGCGGGCCACGCCCCGGAGGAACTGCGGGACGCGCTCAAACGCGCCGGCGCGAACCCCGATATTTTGGAAAAGACGCAGGTCGGCTCCGCCATCTTCTGCACGAGGCCCGGCGACGGCTCCGCAAGGGAGCAGGCCGCCTCCTGCCAGAGGGTTCTGGGCGCGTGCGCCAACCTCTGCTACGAATACGCCACCAAGCGCTACCGCTCCAACTGCATCAACTGGGGCATCCTGCCCTTTACGATCGAGAAGGACACGCCCTTCGGTTATGAGCCGGGCGATTTCCTGTTCGTGCCCGGCGCACGGAGCCTGCTCGCCGCGGGCGCGGGGGAATTCCCGGCCGTCGTGGTCGCGCGGGAGTCGGTCACGCCCGTCACGCTGCACATCGCCGCCCTCACGGACGACGAGCGGGAGATTTTGCTCGAGGGCTGCCTGATGAACTATTACGCCGCGCAGAAAAAAGAGTAAAAATACGGGGAGTATTGTGCCGCCGCGCGGGAAGGCGCCCGCGCAGCCGTCCCTACGGCGACAGAAAGGTTATTTCCCCGGCGGCCGCTCCCCCATGAACCCCAACATCCCCAAAAAATAAAAGGCCCGGGCGGGGCCCTTCGGCTGGGCAATCCCCGCGCCGCGTTTGCCGCGCTTCGGCGCTCTGCAGCCGTCCCTACGGCGACAGAAAGGCTATTTCTCCGGCGGCCGCGCCCCCATGAACCCCAACATCCCCAAAAAATAAAAGGCCCGGGCGGGGCCCTTCGGCTGGGCAACCGGCGCGCCGCGTTTGCCACGCTTCGGCGCTCCCCAATGCCCCCCGCGTCAAAAAAGAGATAAGGAAGGAACCGCAAACATGGAGAAAATCCGCATGAACCCCATCGCGGAGATCGACGGGGACGAGATGACCCGCGTCCTCTGGGCGATGATCAAAGAGGAGCTGCTCCTGCCCTACGTGGAGCTCAACACCGAATATTACGACCTCGGCATCCAAAAGCGGGACGAGACCGACGACCGGATCACCATGGACGCGGCGGCGGCCATCAAGCGGCTCCATGTCGGGGTCAAATGCGCGACCATCACCCCCAACGCCCAGCGCGTCGAGGAATTCGGCCTCAAAAAGATGTGGCCGAGCCCCAACGGGACGATCCGCGCGGCTTTGGACGGCACGGTCTTTCGCGCCCCCATCCTCACAGGCCGGGTGAAGCCCTATATCCGCACATGGGTAAAGCCGATCACCGTGGCCCGCCACGCCTACGCCGACATCTACAAGGCGACCGAGTACCGCGTCCCCGGCCCCGGCAGGGCGGAGCTGCTCTTCACCCCCGCGGACGGCGGGGCCGAGGTGCGCCAGACGATCTACGATTACGAATGCCCGGGCGTCCTCCAAGGCGTCTATAATAAAGATAGCTCCATCTGCTCCTTCGCGCGGGCCTGCTGCGAATACGCCCTCTCGGTCGGGCAGGATCTTTGGTTCTCGACCAAGGACACGATCTCCAAACAGTACGACCAGACCTTTAAGCTCCTCTTCCAGAAAATTTACGAAGAGGAATACCGGGAGAGATTTCAACAGGCCGGCATCGAGTATTTTTACACGCTGATCGACGACGCCGTGGCGCGCGCGGTGCGCAGCGAGGGCGGCTTTGTCTGGGCGCTCAAAAATTACGACGGCGACGTGATGAGCGACATGGTCTCCACCGCCTTCGGCTCGCTCGCGATGATGACGAGCTGCCTTGTGAGCCCCGACGGAAATTTTGAGTACGAGGCCGCCCACGGCACCGTGACCCGCCACTACCGCCGCTACCTTCAAGGGGAGAGCACCTCCACCAACCCCATCGCCACGCTCTTCGCGTGGACCGGCGCGCTTTGCAAGCGCGGCGAGCTCGACGGCAACGCCGCGCTCTCGGTCTTCGCCAAAAAGCTCGAGGCCGCCGCGCTCTCGACGATCGAGGACGGCGTCATGACGAAGGACCTCGCCGAGATCTGCGAGGGAGGGGTCTCGTGCGTCGACACCGCCGCGTTCCTGCGGGCCATCCGCGCGCGTTACGAGGCCATGTGACGGCGAAGAAAGGTCCTTATGCGCCGCCTTGCGGCAAAAACAAAAAAACCGGGGCGGCGGATGTTCTCCGCGGTCTTAGCTTTCTTATTCGCGAGGCCTCGCCCGGCCGGAAAAAACCGCGCGGCTGCAAGCCCGTATTTACCAAAGAGCGGGCGGCATAAAATGCCGCCCGCTCTTTTTTCGCGTTTTCTTGGCATGGGCTTCTTTTTCTGATGCTCAAGCCATTTTTTTACTTTTTATCAGCCGATGAACTCCTGCGTCCAGTAGCTCCCGGAGGCGACATATCCGACGCCGATCTGCGTGTAGGAGGCGTTGAGGATATTCGCGCGGTGGCCCGGAGAATTCATCCACGCGTCGACGACCGCCTGCGGCGTCTTATAGCCCATGGCGATGTTCTCGCCGGCGGTCCGATAGGTGAAGCCGAACGACTTCATCATGTCGAACGGGGAGCCGTAGGTCGGGCTCGTGTGGGAGAAATACTTGAGATCGTGCATGTCCTGCGATTTATAGCGGGCCATGCGGGAGAGCTCCCAATTTTCGGTCAGCGTTTTGAGGCCGTTTTTGACGCGGATCTCGTTGACCAGACGGACCACTTCTTTTTCATAAGCGCGCGCCGCCGTATCGGTTTCCGGGATGGTCAGCACCTCGCCGGGATAGATCAGATCGGGGTTTTTGATCTGCGTGTTCGCGGCAATCAGCTCGCTGCAGCCGACCTGATATTTCACGGCGATCTTCCACATGGTGTCGCCCTTCGCCACGGTATGCGTCGCGGCGCCCGCCGCCATCGCCGGAATCATGTTGGCGAGGATGACGATCACCGATATGCATGCTGCCAGTAACTTCTTCATAAGTAAGACCGTTCCTTTCCGGGGGAATTGCGCCGATCCCGCGGGACGGGGTCCGGGCCGTTTGGGCCCGGCGGCACAAAACCGGGTTTGAAAAACGGAGTTTTCAAACTGTCGCCCCTCTCTCGTTGCATCTCGAATTGTTAAGAGCAACCGGCCGGCCTGAAAAAGGTCAGCCGGTCGCTTTCATTTGTTTCGCCGATTTCACGGCGTTTCCGATTTTTCTCTTAGTAGCAGCGGCCAAAGCAAGAAGAAAGAAGCTGCCAAAGGTTGCCGCAGTTGAAGCTCGTACCACAAAGATTTCTAAAATAACACATGTTTTGTACCTCCGATAAAAAAATTGTAAGCATCGCGAATGCCTGCTGTCAGCATAGCATCTTGTCCATGCCGCATCAAATGCAATATTTGACAGGGGCAAAAAAAGGAGGCTTTTGGAAAAAACGGACGCCGGGATTTTCCTCCCGGCCCGGTTTTCGGCAAAAGAAAGGAGCTTTTTCTTCTATATTGGATTTTGGAATCCAAATTTACGGGTTTTTGGGCCGCTGGCACGCCCCGAAACATCCGGTTTTTTTCCTCCGTTTTTCACAAAAATAACAAAAAACGCTCAAAACCGGGGGCTTCCGGTCTTGAGCGTATGACGGCAAACGGGCCCCGGCGCGGGCCTGTGAGAGAAAAAACGCGGGGCCGCCCCCGGGCTTGCCGGGCCTCCATGGGCTCGCCGACTTATGAGCTTATCCGGCCCGGGCGGGCTTGTCCGAATGGATTCGGCTCAGGTGAGCCCGTAGCTTTCCGTAAAGAGGGAGCCCTGTTCAAACATTTCGCCGTTCGTGTCCTCCATGCTCGTGCCGTCGTAACGGAAGACGGCGGTGCGCGGGTCGCCCACGGCCTGAAACCGGATGGTGCCGTCTTGGATCTCATAGGTCGCGGCCTTCCCGTTCGACAGGATAACCTCGTCGCTCTCGTATTCCGTGCCGAGGAACGCCTGCCCGTGATAGAAGATCAGCGTGTAGCCGTCGTCCGAATCCCAGCGGCTGTTGGCGATGGTCTCCGTCCCGCCCCCGCCTTGGGACTGCGGCGCGGGCGCGGATTCCCGCTCGGGTTCCGCCGGGGGTACGGGCACCATTTCCGGGTTCTCTACGGTCCCCGGCTCCGGCAGGGGCAGCACCCCTTCGGGCAGAGGCTCGCCGAGATAGGCGGCCAGCCGCTCCATCTTCCCGTAAAGGCGGCCACAGAGATCGGCGTATTCCTCCTGTTTGCTCTCGGCAGGGAAGGCGTGAATCTCTCCATACATGGCCGCCAGATCCCCGCAGAGCCCGGAGAGCTCCGCGTCGGTCCCCGCCGCGAGCTCTTCCAGAAATCCGACCGTATCGGCCTCGTCGTTCCGGGTGACGAGCAGCAGCTCGGGGCCCTCATAGAAGTATTCGGCGGGCGCCGAGGCCTTCGCGTAGAAACCGTTGTAATAGACGCGGAAGTCGTCAAGGACCTGCAAAAGCTCCGCGGACGTTTCGGAATCCGTTCCGGAGCCGTCCCCGGAATCGCCCGGCTCCGGGGCCTCCCGCGCCGCCGCGCCGGACTGCCCGCCGCAGCCGGAAAGCGCCGCGAAGACCGCCGCCGCCAGCAAAACGTATAGAAGTTTTTTCATACGATCCCTCTTTTCAAAAAATCGGGTCCCGCCCGTCCGGTTTTTATGGCAGGATGGTCGGCGGGCGCGCGAGATGCACGGTATTTCTCCGGCGGGCCCCCGTTCGGTTCCCATGATAGGATGGCTATGGGACGCGGGCCCGGAATGGTAGTTCTCCGGCGGGCCTTGCCCGTTTGGTTTCTATAATAAGATGGTCGGCGGGTGCGCGGGCCGGTGCGGTATTTCTCCCGGCGGGGCCCGCCGTCCGGTTCTTATGGCAGAATGGTCGGCGGGCGCGCG
>JAGOPP010000022.1:0-9575 GCA_017991935.1 Oscillospiraceae bacterium | reverse complement strand
GGGCCCGCCGTCCGGTTCTTATGGCAGAATGGTCGGCGGGCGCGCGAGATGCACGGTATTTCTCCGGCGGGTTTCGCCCGTTCGATGCCTATGATGGGATGGTGGGCGGGGACGCGGGACATGGTCACTCGGCGAGCGCCTCCAGCAGAAAGACGACCGGGCGGATGCCGTCCGAGCAGCACAGGATCTGCTGCCCGTCCCGCTTATTCCACGGCGCGTAGGAGGCGCCCGCGGACAGGGCGCTCACCCCGCGGTAAAGATCGATCCACGCCCACGGGCACAGCCCCGGCGGCATCTCCGCGTCGCCTTCGTAAAGGAACTCGTCGCCCGCGTTGAGAAGCGGGCACGGCCCGGCCTCTACGCCGTCCGTCAGGTATTCCTCGGCGAGCGCCGGGTCAAATTCTTTTTTGAGCACGGTGATTTTCACTTTTTTCATCCCAAAGCCTCCCCCGACCGGCGCGGTTTCCCTTATTCGTGCACTTTGCAGGACAGTTCCTCCACGATGAGCTTCCACACGGCGACTTGGCATAGCGCGTCTTCCTCAAACGTCCAGTCCCCCCGGCCGCTGTAATGCTCCATGAGGATTTGCAGCGCCGCCCGCTTCTCCGACGGGTCCTCCACAAGCGCCGTCTTCCCCCTGCCGATCACGCTTTGAAAGCGAAAGGAGCAGCCGCAGCCCTCCCCGGACAGGTGGAGCTCGTGGCCGGCGTCCAATTCAAACCCCGCGTCCGGATTTTTCCGGATCAGGTCCATTTTTTTGCCCTCCGCGGCGCCGTGGAAGTAGAAGACCCGCTCGCCGCCGGCCGTGGAATAGCCGAAATTCAGCGGGACAATGTACGCGGCGTCCCCGTCCGCAAACCCCAGCCGGCAGCAGTCGCACGACCGGATGATCTCGTCGATTCTTTCCGGCTGTGTGATCTCCCTGTCCTTCCGTCTCATAGGAATCCGCCCCTTCGATTTGTTGATTGATTTAGACTTATTATAAAGCAGAGGCGGGGGCTTTTTCAATCGCCGCCCGCAAAAAAAGCTCCGAGGGGAAGGCGAAAGCGCGGCCCCGGCGGACATCGCCCGGTCCCGTGCGGGCCGCTCGCCGGAAGAGGACGCATGGGCGCGCGGGGACTTCGCCTCGGGGAAGGTTCCGAAGCCGCGGGCCTCCGTCTTCCCGCAAAAAATAAAAAAACGGCCCCTCTATGGTGAGGGGCCAAACCGCGCATAGGCGCGTCCGGGAGCGTCTCCGGTTTCCCCGGGACTCCGCTTTTTTTAAATAGACAAAGGCTTGATCCCCAGAAAGGACGCCGTCCAGACGAGATGGAGCAGATTGACGAACACATAGAGCAAAAAAACGGAGTTGACCGCGGCGTTGCTGGGCCGGAGCTGTCTTTCCGTCGCGAGCTCAATGCGCATATAAAGCCATGCGATCAGCGCCGCCGGCAAAAGAATTTTGATGAGAAAAAGCGCGCCCATGTCGCCCGCGGCCCTTTCGAGCAGGAAATTGATCTCCCGAAAGCGGCCGGTCCCGACCAGCAAATACGTCAGCAGGGCGTCGGAGACGTTTAGAAAATAGAGGGCGACCAGCTTGCGCCGTATGGTTTTAAAATCATGCGCCCGTAAAAAAGTGACCATCGAAAGCCTCCTGCCGCCCCAAACGGGGCCCGCGGTTTTATTTCGGCGCGCCCCCGCGGGAGCCGCCTGTCTATAAGATGGCCAATTCGATGGGCGAAGTTTCATTTGGGCGCAAAAAAAGAGCCGCGAGGGTTCCACGCATAGCAACACGCGCTCCACATCTGTGGAGCGCGTGTTGTTATGCGGCGGTTCGCCGCCGTTTCACATTTCCAAAATAGAGGCCGCCGCGCCGAGGTCAAAAAGGAATGAGCTCCTCCAAAAGCGCCGCGGGAGCGGGGTCAGCCGCGGTTATATCTTTTCAAGACTCTCATGGCCCTGAGCGTGATCCATTTGCTCTGTTCGCCTTTCCGCCCGATCGGAAGGAGCAGGCGGTCGCTGTTGTAGGTGTTCTCCGCCCTCCATCGGCCCATATCGTCCTGCTTGGCGGTCACGAGGCTTACGGCTTCCTCCATGCGGCCGTCTTTAATACCGAGTTCGGTCAGGATATCCAGTATCTCAAGGATGTCCGTCTGGTACATCAGCGGAAAGCCAAATTTGAGCCATCCGGGCTTGGACGTTTTGCTGAGATTATGGCTGCGTCTATAAATATGGTGAAGCAGCAGAAACTCGGCGGCTTTGTCGATGGTGTCGTCGATTTCGCCCGTCCTTTTTTCCGGCGGCACGGCGCTCAAGCCTTTGAGCGCCTTCACGACGCCCATCAAACAGGTATGCCTGCCCCAGCACATTTCAAACCGGTCGTAAGGCGGGACCTGCGGGTCGTCCTCGACGCCGTCATTGAGGCGCAAAAAACGGGTGATCCAGCCGACCGCCTTTTGCAGCCTCGGGTCGTCCACATAGCCCAAGCGCGCGAGGCTCCATACCATATTTCCGGTGAGGCAGGGGATGACCTCGGTGATCCTGCCGCCGCCCGTCTTGGCCGCCGCGTTCATCGCGAAGCCGCCGTCCCCGGTTTCCTGAGAATTGCGAAAAATGTATTCGCACTGCTCCTGAATCTGCGGATCGGCCTCGGCCCCCAGCTCCGCGAGCGCGATCAGCTGCCACACGAGGCCTTCGTATTTGTAGGTGTAAAATTTAGGGTAGGACTGAAGATACACGGGCTCCCGCTGCTTTTCAAGGATGTCGGGCACGATGCCGGACCGCATGATCTCCCGCTTGGCGGCTTGCACTTCCTCGGAGGATTCCGGCCTGTCCAAAATATCTTTTAGCGTAAAATAGCGCACGGAGGGGTTGTCCGGCTCCAGCAGCCAGTCCGTCGGGTCCGCTTTGAGCGCCGCTTTCCAATCGTCCATTTTCATCCCTCCGCGGATCATTTGTCGTTCCCATATATTTCAAGCTAAAAATAGCACCGGGCCCCGTTTTTGTCAACGCAAAGACAAGCGCGAGCACGGATCTACATGAATATAAAGCAAACAGCCCGCGGAGTTAAACCCCGCGGGCTGTCATGTCACTGGTGGAGGCGGGGGGAATCGAACCCCCGTCCGAAAATCCATCCATGAGGATTTCTCCGGGCGCAGCCCATCATTTGCATTCCCTCCCCGGCGCGTCGACAGGCAGACTCGCCGGTTCAGTATCCCCCTTGTGCATCGCGGGGACGGAGGAACCTCCCCGCGACGTTCACCGCTAAGTCACGCCCGTTCCCAAGCCGCGGTGCTCATGGGACGGACGGCGGCCCTATTTAGGCCGCGTAAGCTAAATTATTGTTAGCGTTTATGATTTTTGCCCATTTTATAGAGGTTAGGCGCCTCTGCCCGCTGTCCGGACTTCAGAATCCCCGTCGAAACCTTTACGCCCCCATATATCGCAAAAGGCCCGGGAGCCGTTTAGACTCTCTGTTCCTTTATGCTCCGTTCGATGTCTCTTTTGGCCGCCCGCTCCGCGAGATCCTCGCGCTTGTCGTAGAGCTTCTTGCCGCGGCAGACCGAGACCGCCATCTTGACCCGCGAGCCCTTGAAATAGAGCTCCGTCGGGATCAGCGCGACGCCCTGCTGCTGGACGAGACCGAACAGTTTGTTGATCTCGCGCCGGTGCATCAGGAGCTTTCTGGCGCGCAGCGGGTCCCGGTTGAAGATGTTGCCCTTCTCGTAGGGGCTCACGTGCATGCCGTTGACGAAAATCTCGCCGTTTTTGATCTCGCACCAGCTGTCCTTGAGATTCACGCCGCCGCCGCGGATGCTCTTGACCTCCGTGCCGCAGAGCTCGACGCCCGCCTCGAAGGTGTCGTTCACAAAGTAGTCGTGAAAGGCCTTTCTATTGCGGGCGATCGTCTTGATTTCGTCCTTCTGCAAGGTCGGGCCCCCCTTCCCCGTTCCCGTCGCCGAAGACCCAGAGCCTGCTCAGCGCGTAGTTGACGACAAGCGTCACGCCGACAAGGAGGATCTTCGCGAAGTATTTGTTGAGCCCCCACACGTCCGCAAGGAGCCACAGGGCGCCGAGCGAAGCCGCGTAGGAGACGAGATTGACCACGGTGAACCGGACGAGCTCCCGGGAAAAGAACCCTTTCTCCGTGGAGAACGTCCACTTCCGGTTTAAGGTGTAGCTGTTGAGCACGCCCGCCGCGTAGCCGCAGGTCTGGGCGAGGTAGATGTTGCCCGAGAAGAGGCTCACGACGGAGAAGACGGCGTAATCCACCGCCGTATTGAGCACGCCGATCATGCAAAAACGGAGAAACTGTCTCCTGTTTTTGCCGTGGAGCAGGCCGCCAAGCTTCATCTTTCGCCTCCGGGATCGTTACATCGTATTTCTGCCCTCCAAGGCGCGGTAGAGCGTCACCTCGTCGGCGTACTCGAGGCTCCCGCCGACCGGGATGCCGTAGGCGAGCCGCGTCACGAGCACGCCCAGCGGCTTGAGCAGCCGGGAGAGATACATGGCGGTCGCCTCGCCCTCGACGGTGGGGTTCGTGGCCATGATGACCTCTTTGACCTTGCCGTCGCCGAGGCGTGCCATCAGTTCCTTGATGCTCAAGGCCTCCGGGCCCACGCCGTCCATCGGCGAAATCAGCCCGCCCAAAACGTGGTACAGACCATTATACTCTTTTGTGCGCTCGAAGGCAATGACATCTTTTGGGTCCTCCACGACGCAGATCGTCCCCTCGTCGCGGCTTGGGTCGGAGCAGACCGGGCAGCGGTCGCCGTCGGTCAGGTTCCGGCAGATTTTGCAGTAGCCGATTTTTTCGCGCGCCTCAAGGATCGCGTCGGCAAAGCTGCGCGCCTCCTCCTCCGGCATCCGGAGGATCTGAAACGCGAGCCTCTGCGCGCTCTTTTTTCCTATGCCGGGAAGCCGCTCGAAATGTTCGGTCAGCCTCGCCAGCGGCAGCAGATTATACCCCATGGCTCAGAGACCGAGGCCGGGCACTTTCATGCCGCCGGTCAGCTTCGCCATCTCTTCCTCGTTCGTCTTCTCGACGCCCGAGACCGCCTCGTTGACGCCGGCGACCAGAATATCCTGCAGCATCTCGATGTCGTCCGGATCGACGATCTCCGGCTTGAGCGTGACGGAGAGGATCTCTTTCTTCCCGTTGATCTTGATCGCGGCCATCCCGCCGCCGACCGTGAATTCGTACTCGCGGGCGTTCAGGTCCTCCTGAAGCTCCGCCATCATCTCCTGCATCTTCTGGGCCTGCTTGAGCATCCCCTGCATGTTGGAGGGGGCCCCTCCGCCGAATCCCTCGGGCATTCTCGCTTTCATACGCTTCCGTCCTTCTTTTGTAACTTATCTGACTGTCACCGGGATGTCCGCCGCTCCGGCGCGCTTGAGCGCCTCGTCGAGCGGGGTGCTGCGCGGCTCGGCGGGCTCCGGTTTTTTATATGGCCCAATCCCGTAGCGGCGGCCGCTGACCTCCGTGATCGCGTCCTTGATGACGCTGCGGGCGTCCTCGTTGCGCTGCATGTACGGGATAAAAGTCTCATTTTTTGCGTCGATCAGCACCGTGTTCCCCGAAAGGTAGGCCTCCGATTCCGCGAGGAAGGCGAAGATCATCCGGTTTCTGTCCCGGATCTTCGCGAGGGCCTCCTCCCACGCGGGAAACAGGCGCGGCGCGTCCGAATCGGGCGCTTTCGCCATCGCGGGCAGTCCGTCCGGCTCCGGTTCCTCCGGTTTCTCTGCGCCCGGCGCTTGCCCCGGGTCGGTTTCTTTCTTGGAAGCGGCCTCCGTCCCGGGGGGGGCCTCCTTCTTGGAACCGGCTTTCCCTCTGGGGGCCGCCTTGGGCCCCGTCCCGGGCCCCGCCGGGTCCGCTTGAGCCTCTCCCGCCGGGGAACTTGCCGCCGGGACCGTCCCCGCCGGGGGAATCGTCCCCGCCTTGAGCAGCGCGAGCTCCCGCTCCAATTTATCAATCCGTGCGAGCATGGACTCCGGCGAATCGGAGAGCGCGGGGCTGCACAGCTTCACCATGGCGAGCTCAAGCTCCAGCCGCTTCGACGCGGTCCTGCCCATCCGCGCGGCGGTGTCCTGCAAAACGGAGATCGCGTAGAAGATCGTCTGCGGCGTCAGGCGCTGCGCCTGGGCGATCAGGCGCTCCTGCTCGCCGGCCGAGACCTTGAGCACCGCGGAGTCCTGCGGCACGGCCGCCGCGACCATCAGGTTGCGAAAATGGCCGATCAGCTCGTCGCAGAGCCGGGAGGCGTCCGCGGCGCCGGAGTAGATCTCCTCGAGCGACCGCAAGAGGCCCGGCACATCCCGCCCGGCGATCTTTTCCGCCAGACCGAACAGATGCTCCCGCCCCGAGAGGCCGGCGCATTTGGTGACCGTGTCGACCGTGACGCGCTCGCCCGCCGCCCGGCAGACGTCGAGCAGCGAAAGCGCGTCGCGCATGCCGCCGTCGGCGAGCTTGCCGATCAGGAGCGCGGCCTCGCCGTCGATCTCCATGCCCTCCTCGCCGCAGACGTAGCCGACGCGCTCGGCGATGGCCTGCGGGGTGAGGCGCTTAAAATCGAAGCGCAGGCACCGCGAGACGATGGTCGCGGGCAGCTTGTGCGGCTCGGTGGTCGCCAAGATGAAAATGACGTGCTCCGGCGGCTCCTCCAAAATCTTTAGGAGCGCGTTCGCGGCCTCGCGCGTCAGCATATGGGCCTCGTCCAAAATATAGACGCGGTACTTCGCCAAGACCGGCGTGAAGCCCGCCTCGTCGCGCAGGCTGCGGATGTCGTCGATGTTGCGGTTCGTGGCGGCGTCGATCTCCTCGACGTCGAGGACCGAGCCCTCGTCGATGCCGCGGCAAATCGGGCAGACGCCGCAGGGCTCCCCGCCCCGCATCTCGGGGCAGTTGACCGCCTTGGCGAGGATCTTCGCGCAGGTGGTCTTGCCGATGCCGCGGCTGCCGGTAAACAGGTAGGCGTGGGCGAACGTGCCCTGTGCGACCTCGCGCGCAAGGATCGTGGTGATATGCTCCTGCCCGGCCACGTCGCCGAATCTGCGCGGGCGGTATTTGCGATACAGCGCCTGATACAATGCCGGGCCTCCTTTCGGCGATAAAAAGGACGCAGACCTGCGTTTTGTCATGCGGTACACAGATGAATCTGCGGCACCCAAATCCACCGTTTAATGCTGCTCGGTTCCCCGCCTGACATGGTTCACGGTAATTTGTCGCACAGGACCCGTATGCCGCATGACAAAACGCATATCCGCGCCATCTTGTTGTATTTTCCCTGATCTCCCAAAGCCGTTTTTACTCGGCGGCGGGCTCTCCGGCGGATTCCTCCGCGGCGGGGGACTCTTCTTTCCACCCGGCGGGCTCGTCCTCTTCGGGCGGGATCTCCTCCTCCGGAAAATCGTCGTAGAGATCGTCGTCCTCACAGCAATGGCCGCATTTCTTGGAGAAGAAATACGCTGCGGCGGCGCCCGCGATGATCAGGGAGACGATTCCGACAATGATACCGATCGTTTTCATAGAATTGCCACCTTTCCAGTTCGTGCGCGTGTTCCTCAGCTTCTCACTGAGCAGATTTTTTTTATTCCAATACCGGTCGTAGGTATCGACGCATGCCCGCATCAGCTCGATTGCCGCCGTAAGTTTCATCCGCCGGTCCCTCCCATCAAATTCCGCTCAACGACATGGTTATCATATCATATTTCCCGCCGCAGGACAAGTATTTCGCGCCGAATTTGCGCCCCGCCGAAAATTCCCGCAAAAGCCGGTTATTTCCCGCCGAGCGCGCCGATCCGGTCGGCGATCTCCTTGAAAAGCGGGGCGGCGTCGGCCGCGCCCGATTCCGCGTCCTCCGCGAGGACGACGACGGCGTACCTCGGGTTTTCCGCCGGAAAATAGCCGATGAACCACGCCTCGATGATCTCCTCCCCGTCTTCGCCGTACTGTCCGGTCTGCGCCGAGGCGGTCTTGCCGCCCGCGCCGCCCTCCGCCGGCATGGCCGCGGAGATGGCCTCCTCCGTGAGGACGTTTTTCGCCATCTCTCGCAGCAGCGCGGCGGTGCTTTCGCGCATCACCGGGTTCGGCTCGTAGGAGGGCGTCTCCGTATAGGCCCCGTCCGCGCCGTAGATCCCCTTGATGAGCCGCGGCGTGACGGCCTTTCCGCCGTTCGCGACGGCAGAAATCAGCGCCGCCTGCTGCACCGGCGTCGCGGAGAGCTTTCCCTGCCCGAAGGCGAAGCTCGCGAGCTCCGCCGGGTTTTGAAGCTCCTCCTCCGACGGCAGCGTCCCGGCCCCCGCGCCGATCCCGTCCCAGAAATCGCACGGCGAGCCGAAGCCGAGGTTCTGCGCCATCTCAAGGATCTTTTTCCCGCCGACCTCCCGCGCGAGCGTGATGAAATAGGGGTTGCAGGAATATTTCATCGCGGTCGCCATGTCGAGCTCGCCGTGGCCCGCGGCCCAGTGGCAGTGAAAAATCTGCCCGTTTACGTCGACCTCGCCGGAGCAGTAGACCTCGTAATCCGGGGAGATTCCGCTCTCGAGCGCAGCGGCCGCGACCGCCAGTTTGAAGGTCGAGCCGACCGCATAGGCGGAGAACGCACGGTTGAGAAACGGGGAATCCCCGTCGTCCAGCGAGGCGGCCGGGTCCCTCGGGTCAAACGCCGGGACCGAGGCCGAGGCTAAAATGTCTCCGTTTTGCACGTCCATGACCACCGCGGCGCCCTTTGCGAGATGCCTTTTGAGCACCGCCTCCGCCACCCGCTGGATCTCCGTGTCGATCGTGAGCACGACGGCCGCGTCCTTGCCGCCGTCCCCGTGCTCGGCGTCGATCGCGGGCGTGCCGATCAGGTTGCCGTAGGCGTCGGCGCTGTAGGTGACGGAGACGGACGGCCCCGCGCCGGAGAGCAGGCTTTCAAAGGCTTTTTCGATCCCATAGATGCCGCAGCCGGCCCCGTCGAGATAGCCGACCAGATGGACGGCCGTCTGCCCCTCCGAATAGCGCACCGGCCGCTCAAAAAAATAGACGCCGTCCGACTCCGGCAGCCTTGCCGCCGTGAGAAACGGGAGGCGGCTGCGCATCGCCTCGAGCAGGCTGTCGCCCGAGAGCAGCATCTCCAAGACCGCCGGGTCCGCCTCCCCCGGAAACACGACCGCCGCCGCCGTGCTCTCTCTGCCGGCCAGCGGCTCGAGGTTCCGGTCGTAGATGAGCCCGCGCGAGGAGGAAAACAGCACGGTTTTTGTGCTTTGATAGGCGGCCGCGTCGGAGAGAGCGCTGTCGGAAGCGAGGGCGGAGGCCCGCGCGACCAGCAGCGCGAACACGGCAAGAAGACCAAGATAGGCCCCGAGCATCCGGCCCGCCATGGGCATCGCCTCCCAAATTTTCTGATAAAAATTCTCCTGCCTTATCTTTCCCCGGAAAAAGGTTTCTAAACGATTTTTTGCGCGGGACGGGAAACGGGCTTGACTTTAAAGGTTCGAGTTGTTATAATTACATTCGCTTGATTCATGCGGCAGTGCTGGAACTGGCAGACAGGCACGTTTGAGGGGCGTGTGTCAACCGACGTACGGGTTCAAGTCCCGTTTGCCGCACCAAA
>JAGOPP010000021.1 GCA_017991935.1 Oscillospiraceae bacterium | reverse complement strand
TGATTTCGAGTCAGGCCCGTTACGACCACTTCGATACGCTTCCCGATTTTGTTGCCCGCGCCGGAAAAACCGGCGCGATTATCATAGCACGAAAGTGCCCTCCGGTCAATCGTTTCTTGCGTGAAAAAAGAAAAAGGCGCTTTCCGATGCGGCTTTCGATCGGATGATGTTGACATGGGGAGTAAAAAAATGTATATTATTTATAATACTTTTTAGTATGAGTTTTATGAGACGGAAAGAGGAGATCGATCCCAATGGACGACCCCGGTAGTACGCGGTATCTGTTACTCCTGATCTGCCTGCTCGGCGCCGGCGGATTTTTTACGATGAGCAAGGCGGCGCTGATCTCCCTGAACGACGCGAAACTGCATAAGGACGCGGACGACGGGGACAAAAGGGCCGTGACCCTGTGCAAAATGGCGGATGAGCCCGGCGATTTTCTCTCCATGATCCGGGCCGCGGTCACGCTGTTCGGCCTGCTGGCCGCGGCGTTCACGGCGGATCGGCTGGCCGGGCCCGCGGCGGAATTCTTCGCGCGCTTCGTCCCGCTGACGCCGGAGGCGCTGCGGGCGATCGCCCTCGTTTTGCTGACGCTCGCGCTCGCGTTTCTCATTTTGACGCTCGGCGGGTCGGTGCCCAAGCGGATCGGCATGCATAAGCCCGAAAAGATCGCCTACGGCGTATCCGGCCTTCTGTATTTCTGCTATCTCTTTTTCCGCCCGTTCGTGAGGCTGGCCGATCTCGCCGCCGCGGGCATTATGAAACTCTTCGGCGTCGACTCGGTGGGCGAACCGGAGGGGGCCACCGAGGAAAATATCCGCATGATGCTCGACGCCGGCAACGAGAACGGCACGATCGAGGAGAGCGAACGCCAGATGATCAACAACATCTTCGAGTTCGACGACCGCACGGTGGGCGAGGTCATGACGCACCGCATCGACATGACCGCCGTGGAGCAGGGCGACGGCATCGACGAGATTGTGGAGATCGCCATCGCGGACGGCTACTCCCGCATCCCGGTCTATGAGGAGACGATCGACAACATCCGGGGCGTCATCTACGCGAAGGACCTGCTCTCGCTGATCGGGGATTCGGATTTCCAAAACCGAAGCGTCGGGGATTTCATCCGGCCGGTGAATTTTGTGCCGGAGTCCAACAGCTGCCGCGAGGTCTTCGCGGAGTTTCAGCAGAAAAAGATCCAGCTCGCCATCGTTGTGGACGAATACGGCGGCACCGCCGGCATCATCTCCATGGAGGACCTGCTCGAGTCGATCGTGGGCAACATTCAGGACGAGTACGACAACGAGGAGGAAGAGATCTCGCGCATCGACGAGGAGAACTTCGACTTCGACGGAACCGTCTTCCTTAAGGAGATCGACGACCTGCTGGGCATTGAGGTGCCGGAGGACGCGGAGTACGACACGCTCGGCGGCCTGCTGACCGACCTGCTCGGCCGCATCCCGGAGGAGGAGGAGCACCCGGTCGTCCTCTACGGCGGCGTGGAGTTCACGGTCCTGCAAACGGAGGAGCACCACATCGCGAAGGTCCACGCGCACATCCTCTCGGAGGAGGAAAAAGAGGAGCGGAAAGAGGAGTAAGAGGCGGGGCGGGAGCGCCCGCGTTTCGGAACGCTGTCATTTCCTTTTCTTGACACTTCACCCGCATGATAGTAAAATAAAAAGGGGCGTATGGCAGGCTATGCCGTCCCCGTTTGCGGTTAGGTCGCTTTTGCTGTGGTAGGCGGTAAGCGGCCTATTTTATTTTGCTCATTTCCCCGGGATTTTAAAGACCGAGCACGAAACCTTCCGCCGAACGGATCTCCCCGCGGCAAAGGGACGCGCGGTCGGGAGACGGCGCCGGAGGACGCCGCGCTTATAATATTTAAAGATTCAGAGCTGCCGGGACGGAGCGGCTCCAAAGGGGCGGTTTCCCGCCCCGGTTTTCCCGGGAATATAACGAAGGGCGGCCGCTTGACGCGGCCGCCCTGTTTGTTTTTTTGGTTTCCTGAAGATTGGCGCGCGGGCGCCCCGCGCCATCGTTCCCGCCGGCACAAAATGCCCGGAACAGGGGACGCCTCCGCGCGCCGGGCGCGGACGTTCTTCCCGGGACGTTACTTGGACTCCTCTTTTTCGCGGATCGCGGACTGCGCGGCCGCGAGGCGCGCGATCGGTACGCGAAACGGCGAGCACGAGACGTAGGTAAGGCCGATCCGGTGGCAGAAGTCGATGCTCGAGGGATCTCCGCCGTGCTCGCCGCAGATGCCGAGCTTAATGTCGGGGCGGGTCTTGCGCCCGAGATCGCAGGCCGTCTGCACGAGCTTGCCCACGCCCTCCTGATCGAGGCGGGCGAACGGGTCGGATTCAAAGATCTTTTTGGCGTAGTAGGCGCCGAGGAACGCGCCGGCGTCGTCGCGGCTGAAGCCGAAGGTCATCTGCGTCAGGTCGTTGGTGCCGAAGCTGAAGAATTCGGCGTCCTGCGCGATCTCGTCGGCCAAAAGCGCCGCGCGCGGGATCTCGATCATCGTGCCGACCTTATACTTGATCGCGGAGCGGCTCTCCTCGATGATGCGGTCGGCGGTCTCGGTGACGATCTCCTTGACATAACTCAGCTCTTTGCGCTCGCCGACCAGCGGGATCATGATCTCGGGCGCGATGTTCCACTCCGGGTGCTTGGCGCCCACGTTGATCGCGGCGCGGATGACGGCCTCGGTCTGCATCTCGTAAATTTCCGGGTAGGTGACGGCGAGGCGGCAGCCGCGGTGGCCCATCATCGGGTTAAACTCGTGCAGGCCGGCGATCGTCGCCTTGAGATCGGCGACCTCGAGCTTCATCTCCGCGGCGAGCGTCTTGATGTCCTCCTCGCTCGTCGGGACGAACTCGTGCAGCGGCGGGTCGAGGAAGCGGATCGTGACCGGGCGGCCCCCCATGGCCTCGTAGATGCCCTCGAAGTCCCCCTGCTGCATCGGCAGGAGCTTCGTGAGGGCGGCGCGGCGGTGGCTCTCGTCCTTGGAGACGATCATCTCGCGCATGGCCTCGATCCGGTCGGGGTTGAAGAACATGTGCTCGGTGCGGCAAAGGCCGATGCCCTCCGCGCCGAAAAGGACGGCCTGCCTCGCGTCGGCGGGCGTGTCGGCGTTGGTGCGCACGCCGAGCGTGCGCTTGCGGTCGGCCCAGTCCATAAAGGTGCCGAAATAGCCGGAGATCGTGGCCGGGACGGTCGGGATCGGGCCGGCGTAGATTTTGCCGGTGGTGCCGTCGAGGGAGACGTAGTCGCCCTCATGGAAGGTGCGCCCGCCCAGCTCGAAGAATTTCTCCTCCTCGTGCATCGTAATGGCGCCGCACCCGGCGACGCAGCAGGTGCCCATGCCGCGCGCGACCACGGCCGCGTGGCTCGTCATGCCGCCGCGCACCGTCAGGATGCCCTCGGCGTGGTGCATGCCCTCGATGTCCTCCGGGGAGGTCTCAAGGCGGCAGAGGATGACTTTCTCGCCCTTTTTCGTCCACGCGACGGCGTCGGCGGCGTTGAAGACCACCCTGCCGGAGGCGGCGCCGGGGCTCGCGGGCAGCGCCTCGCCGACGGCCTCGGCCTGTTTAAGCGATTTGGGGTCGAACTGCGGGTGGAGCAGCGCGTCGAGGGATTTGGGGTCGACGCTCAGGATGGCCTCGTCCTTGGTGATGAGGCCCTCGTCCACAAGGTCGCAGGCGACTTTGAGCGCGGCGGCGGCGGTGCGCTTGCCGTTGCGGGTCTGAAGCATATAGAGCTTGCCGTTCTCGACGGTGAACTCCATGTCCTGCATGTCGTGATAGTGGTTTTCGAGCTTCTTCGCGATCGCGAAAAACTCGTCATAAAGGCCGGCGCGGATCTCGTCGAGGCGCTCGATCGACTGCGGCGTGCGGATGCCGGCCACGACGTCCTCGCCCTGCGCGTTGATTAAAAATTCGCCGTAGAGCTTATTCTCGCCGGTGGCGGGGTTGCGCGTGAAGGCGACGCCGGTGCCGGAGCGGTCCCCGCTGTTGCCGAAGACCATCGACTGCACGTTGACGGCGGTGCCCCATGTGTAGGGGATGTCGTTCATGCGGCGGTAGTAGTTGGCGCGGGGATTATCCCACGAGCGGAAGACGGCCTTGACCGCGCCGATGAGCTGCTCCCTCGGGTCGGAGGGGAAGCTCTGGCCCTTGGATTCGACGTAGCAGTCCTTGAATTTTTCGACCATCTCCTTGAGGTCGTCGGCGAGAAGATCGGTGTCGTTGACGACGCCGCGGGCGGCCTTGATCCCGTCGATGATCTCCTCGAAGCGGCCCCTTGGGATCTCCTCGACGACGTCGGCGTACATCTGGATGAAGCGACGGTAGGAGTCGTAGGCGAAGCGCTCGTTTTGGGTGAGCTCCGCGAGGCCCTCGACCACCTCGTCGTTGAGGCCGAGATTGAGGATGGTGTCCATCATGCCGGGCATCGAGGCTCTCGCGCCGGAGCGCACGGAGACGAGGAGCGGGTTTTTCGAATCGCCGAGCTCCTTGCCGGTCTGGGACTCCAGCTTGCCGAGGTATTCAAAGACCTGCGCCTTGATCTCCTCGTTGATCTGGCGGCCGTCTTCGTAATACTGGGTGCAGGCTTGGGTCGTGATCGTAAACCCCGGAGGGACGGGCATACCTAAATTGGTCATCTCCGCCAGATTGGCGCCCTTTCCGCCGAGTAGCGCGCGCATGGTGCCGTCGCCCTGCGAAAAGAGATAGACAAACTTCTTGCTCATGAATGAACCCCCTCTTTTTCGTTTTCAAAATGAAAGAAACGCCGCAATATAAAAGAAATTATATCAGAAGAAATATATCTTTTCTACATTTATATAGTAAAATCTGCGATTTGGACGAAAATTTGGACTTCCACGAAATATTTGAGTTAATACTTGCAAAAACATTGGGAGCTTGGCATAATGTATATGAAGTATTTTGCCTTTCGGGAGGTGTGATTCCAATGTCCGATGCCTGTGCGATCATCTATACGACCGGGGAAACCCGGATCCGGGACGACCGGCCGGACGCCCTTTGCGACGTTTTGTTCGAGCCGATGATCGGCTGGGTGAACGACGCGCTGGACGCCGCCGGAATCAAGGAGCGCTGCTATGTCTTCGCGAAAAACGCGGAGGCGTTCTCGGCATACACCGGCGACGCGCCCGTGTTTGCCGGGGAGGAGGGAGCGAACCTCCCCTTCGCGGCAAAAGACTGGGTTGCCGAGCGCGGCGATAGGGACGTCCTCGTCCTGCGGGCCGAAACCCCGTTTCTCTGCGGGGAGACGATTTCCTCCGCGCGGACTTATCATATCCAAAACGGACAAAAACTCACGATCCTCGCCTCGGGCGGAAGGGAAGCCATGATCCGCGAACTCAATTCCAGCGCGTATTGGGTGAAGGCGGATTTTCTTTTTGAGCTTTTCCAGCACATCGACCCCAAAGAGGAGAAATTCCTGCCCTTGGCGCTCGCCTACCTCTCCGATCAGGTGGAGAACGCGGCGACCTTTGTGGCGGCGAAAAAGGAGCTCTATCTGACGGCCGCCGACCCGCTGGAGCTGCTCAAGCTCAACGCCGCGGCCCGCACACTCGTGCTCACCAAGCTTTGCAGGGCGGGCGTGGAGTTTTTGTGCACCGACGGCATCCTGATCGGCCCGTCGGTGACGGTCGGCAAAGGCACCACGGTGCTGCCGGGGACGATTCTCAAGGGAACCACCGCGATCGGCGAGGGCTGCGAGATCGGCCCTAACAGCTATCTGGAGAACTGCTCTGTCGGGGACGGCTGCAAGATCTTCGCCACCAAGATGGCCGACGCCGTGCTCAAGGACGGCGTCAAGATCGGCCCCTTCTCCCAGATCCGGCCCGGGACCGTGGTCGGCGAGGGCGTCAAGATCGGGGACTATGTGGAGATCAAAAATTCGAGCATCGGCGCCAAGACCAGCGTCGCCCACCTGACCTATATCGGGGACGCGGACGTCGGCGAGGGCGTCAACTTCGGGTGCGGGGTCTGCGTCGCGAACTTCGACGGGCAGAAAAAATCCCGCACGGTGATCGGGGACAACGCCTTTCTCGGCTGCAACACCAATTTGGTCGCGCCGGTAAAGGTCGGGGCCTTCGCCTACACCGCGGCGGGCACCACCGTGACCGAGGACGTGCCGGACGAGGCCCTGTGCATCGGCCGCGCCCGTCAGGAAAACAAAGAGGGCTGGGTGCGCCAGCACGATCAGATCCGAAAAAAATAAGGCCGCGCCTCCATAGGAAAAAACAGGGCCGCGCCTTCATAGGAAAAAACAGGGCCGCGCCCCCATAAGAAAACAGGGCCGCGCCTCCATAGGAAAATAGGGCGCGTACGGCCCCCGGCGCAACCGGGGAGGGCGACAAACGACAAAAGTCCCCCGGACGGCGGCCGCGCGTCTTCACCATACAACAGGAAAATGAAAAGCGAACGATAGGGAGAGAAAAAAATGAACCTTCACGGCAAAGACATTAAGATTTTCGCCGGGAACGCCTGCCCGAAAGAGGCCGCCGCCATCGCGAAAAACATCGGCATTCCGCTGGGCCAGTGCACGGTCAAGCACTTTGCGGACGGGGAGATCTCGGTTTCCCTCGAGGAATCGGTCCGCGGCTCCGACGTTTTCGTCGTGCAGTCCTCCTGCAACCCGGTCAACGACAATCTGATGGAGCTGCTGATCATGATCGACGCGCTCCGGCGCGCCTCCGCCGGCCGCATCAACGCCGTGATCCCCTATTTCGGATATGCCCGTCAGGACAGAAAGGCGCGCCCCCGCGAGCCGATCTCCGCGAAGCTGGTCGCGAATATGATCACCGCCGCCGGCGCGGACCGCGTGCTCACGATGGACCTGCACGCCGCCCAGATCCAAGGCTTCTTCGACATTCCGGTCGATCACCTGCTCGGCGTGCCGATTTTAAGCCCCTATTTCCAGCCGCTTGTCCACGGCCATGAGGACGAGTATGTGGCCGTCTCCCCGGATTTCGGCTCCGTCACCAGAGCCCGCAAGTTTGTGGAGAAGCTTGACATCCCGATCGCCATCATCGACAAGCGCCGCCCGAAGGCCAACGACTCCGAGGTGATGAACATCATCGGCGACGTCCGGGGCAAGAAGTGCATCATCGTGGACGACATGGTCGACACCGCCGGCACCCTGTGCCACGCGGCCGACGCGCTGATCCAGATCGGCGGGGCGGTCAAGATCGTGGCCTGCGCCACGCACGCCGTGTTGTCCGACCCGGCCATCGAGCGCCTGCAAAACAGCTGCATCGACGAGCTTGTCTTTCTTGACACGATCCCGCTCCCGCCGGAAAAGCGGATCGACAAGATCACGGTGCTCCCGGTCGCGCCGATCTTCGCCGAGGCGATCGAGCGGATCTACGGCGAGCGGCCGATCAGCCCGCTTTTTGAAAGACAGCAGTAATCTTTCCCATTCATAAAATTAAAGAGAGATACAGCATCCCGATGAGATCTTCGCGGATGCCGATCAGATCCTTCGCCGGCAGGGGGTTTTTCCCCCTGCCGATTTCTATTGTGAAACCGGGCAGGCAGAAATGCTGAATGAACCAGTCCTTGAAGCCGCCGTAGGAGGCGGTCCCGGTGGGATCGCTGAGGCGGTAGCCG
Source organism: Oscillospiraceae bacterium (assembly GCA_017991935.1). GTDB lineage: Bacteria > Bacillota > Clostridia > Oscillospirales > Ruminococcaceae > UMGS1668. The sequence continues at coordinate 16,517 of JAGOPP010000021.1, read as the reverse complement.
GAGGCGTCGGCCAAGAGCTTCGCGATCTCGAGCGAGGCGGCGGGCGTGTTCGCGCCGTAGCGCCAGTAGATCTCCTCCCCCTGCGAATGGAAGGAATAGAGCCGCTTCACGCCGAAGGTGGTGCAGACCCCGCAGGCGGCGCGCGTCTCGGGCTCGGAAAACGGGCACGGCCCGCCGTATTTTCCCGGCGCGGGGCCAAAGATGCCCTGCTCCTGCTCCAAGGCGCGGAGCTCCTCCCACCCGGCGGCGAAGTTGTGGTTGATGTCGACGCCGCGCGCGTTGGCGTTCCAGCAGGCGCAGTTCCCGCCCGAGAGACGCGTGACCTTACCGCAGAGGGCGAGCGCGGACTCCGCCCCGCAGAGCGCGATCTCCACGCCGTCCGGGTTGAGCACCGGCACGACGAGCACGCCTCTCGTCCGGAGCGCCCGGCGCACGTCGATCCCGTAAGGGCGGCCGCCGCGCTCATAGGCGGCGCAGAGCTCGTCAAAAAATTCCAGCAGCAGCAGAGAAGTCAGCCACTCCGAGCCGTGCGTCGCGCCGACGTAGAGTACGCCGCCGCGGGAGTCCCCCAAGGAGAGGGCGGCGATTTTTCGCCCGAGCACGCTTTTCCCCACGGAGAAGGATTTTGAGCACGGGTGGCGGCGCAGGATGCTGTCGATGGAAGAGGTTACGTTTTCCGCCGTCGGCGGAAGAAGGAAGGAATCCACTGCAAATCACCTCCGGACATACTACGTTTAACATATGCCGCGGAGGGAAAATATAGAAACCGGAGGGGAAAAGCGATATGCGGCTTCAGGAAGAAAAAATCGCGTCCGAGAAACTTTTTTCCGGGCGCATCCTTGATCTCTATACGGACAGGGTCCGGCTCCCGGATGGAAACGAGGCGCGGCGGGAGGTCGTGCGCCACAAAGGGGGCGCCGCGGCGCTGGCCCTCGGCGCGGACGGCGAAGTCTTTCTCGTGCGCCAGTTTCGCTACCCCGTCGGCGGGGCGCTGCTGGAGGTCCCGGCCGGCAAGCTTGACATGGGCGAGGAGCCGCTCGCCTGCGCGAAGCGCGAGCTTTTAGAGGAATGCGGCCTCGCCGCCGAGACGTGGCTCCCGATGGGCGCCATGTGGTCGTCCCCGGGCTTCTGCGACGAGCGGGTCTGGCTGTTCGCCGCGAAGGGCCTCGCCGACCTCGGCGCGCGCCCGGACGAGGACGAATTCCTCGAGCCGGTGAAGATCCCGCTGGACGAGGCGGTAAAAATGGCGCTCCGCGGCGAGATCGAGGACGCCAAATCGCAAATTTTGCTGCTCAAGGCGAAACTTATGGGCCTCGCGGAGTAGGGGAGCGCGGCGGCGCGGGCCCCGGCGGGCGAAACGGAGGAAAATCCGCAAGCCGCGGACTCCGGCGGGCGAAACGAAAAAACCAAGGGCGGGAGGGGCCTGATCCGACAGGCGAGGCGGTAAAAATGGCGCTCCGCGGCGAGATCGAGGACGCCAAATCGCAAATTTTGCTGCTCAAGGCGAAGCTCATGGGCCTCGCGGAGTAGGGGAGCGCGGCGGCGCGGGTCCCGGCGGGTGAAACGAAAAAACCAAGGGCGGGGGGGAACCTAATCCGACAGAGGAGACGAGGGAAATCCGCAAGCCGCGGGCTCCGGCGGGCGAAACGAAAAAACCAAGGGAGGGAGGGGCCTGATCCGACAGGCGAGACGGTAAAAATGGCGCTCAGCGGCGAGATCGAGGACGCCAAATCGCAAATTTTGCTGCTCAAGGCGAAGCTTATGGGCCTCGCGGAGTAGGGGAGCGCGGCGGCGCGGGCCCCGGCGGGCGAGACGGAGGAAAATCCGCAAGCCGCGCGCCCCGGCGGGCGAGACGAAAAAACCAAGGGCGGGAGGGGCCTGATCCGACAGGCGGGCCGGAGGGAAATCCCCAAGCGGCGGGCCCCGGCGGGCGATTCCGCCTTAAACAAAATATTTCAGGAGCCGGGCCCGCGCGGCGTCGGAGAGATAGAGCGCGCCGCCGCGCAGCTCGGCGTCCATCGTGATGTGGCTCGCGACGGTCACGTCGAGCGACGCGAGGAACGCGAGCGCCGGCTCCCGGAGCTGATGCTCCTTCGCGCCGAACGAGGCCTCCGTGTGCTCCGCCACCGCGTCGAAGCAGTTGCCGCCCTTTTCCGTCAGGCGGACGAGCCTGCGGTTGAGAAAGGCCGCGACCAGCTTCGAGATCCGGTCGCAGCGCTCCGTCTCCGTAAAATCCGGGAAGGAGATCACGTCGTAGGTCTTTTTGCCGTTCATGCGCTGCGCGCCGGCGAGCAGGTGGATGCTGCGGACGCCGTCGGCGTAGACGAGCGCGCGCGGCAGCGAGAGATCGTAGCTGCCCAGCGTGTCCACGATCGCCTCGCAGCCGGCGCGGTCATAGCGAAGCCAGTCGTCGATTTTCAGACTATATTCCGTTTCCAGCGCGGAGACGAGCGCCTCCGCCCCGTATAGATCGCAGAGAGCGCCGATCTCCGTCTCCCTGTTTTCGTAGGAGACGGCGCAGGAGGCGGGGAACGTGAAGACCGGGATGCGCCCGGCCGGAATATCGAACCGCGCGAGCGTGAAATAATCCGCGCTGTCCCCGCCGTAGTCCATGCCGATCAGCAGGACGGTGAAATTGTCCTCCTCCCGCGGGATATAGCCGCCCGCGGAGACGGGGTTCTGCGGCGTCGGCGCCTGCGGGCCGGCCTGCGATAAAGAAAAAACGGCGTAGGCCGCGCCACAGAACAGCAGCAGAAAGCTGGCCGTAAACGCCAGCAAAAACATGCGCACTTTCATGGATACCGCCTCCCCGACCTCCTTAGTTTGGCCGGGTCCGGCGGCAAAATATCGTTTCGGCGTCCTAAAAAATACCGGCCGGGCTTATCACAGGCCCAAGCCGGTATCTTTTTTGTCGAATTTGGGCCGCGTTTCCTCAGTCGAACACGCCGCAGGAGAGGTAACGGTCGCCGGTATCCGCGAGCAGAGCGACGATCAGCTTGCCCCGGTTCCTCAATCGAACACGCCGCAGGAGAGGTAGCGGTCCCCGGTATCCGCGAGCAGGGCGACGATCAGCTTGCCCCGGTTCCTCAATCGAACACGCCGCAGGAGAGGTAGCGGTCGCTTATCCGCGAGCGGGGCGACGATCAGCTTACCCCGTTTCCTCAGCCGAACACGCCGCAGGAGAGGTAGCGATCCCCGGTATCCGCAAGCAGGGCGACGATCAGCTTGCCCCGGTTCTCCGGGCGCTGCGCGAGGCGGACCGCCGCCGCGACCGCGCCGCCGGAGGAGATGCCCGCGAGAATGCCCTCCCTGCGGGCGAGCAGGCCGTCGAACAGGTAGGCGTCCTCGTCGGCGACGTCGAGGATCTCGTCGATCAGCGAGAGATCAAGGATGTCCGGGACGAAGTTCGGGCCGATCCCTTGGATCTTGTGTCTGCCGGGGACGCCCTTTGTGAGCAGCGGCGAGGAGGCCGGCTGGTACCCGACGATTTGGACGCCGGGGAGCCGCTCCTTGAGGTATCTCGCCGTGCCAGTGATCGTGCCGCCGGTGCCGATCCCGGCGACGAAAATATCAATTTTGCCGTCCGTCTGGCGGAAGATCTCCGGCCCGGTGGTGCGGTAATGCGTGTCGGGATTCGCGGGGTTTGTAAACTGGGAGGGCATGTAGCTGTCCGGGATCGAGGAGAGCAGCTCCTCGGCCTTGCCGACGCAGCCCGCCATGCCGAGGGCCCCGTCCGTGAGCACGCACTCGGCCCCGAAGGCCTTCATCACGGCGACGCGCTCCGGGCTCATGTTGTCCGGCATGACGATGACCACATGGTATCCCTTCGCCGCGCCGATCGCCGCGAGCCCGATGCCGGTGTTGCCGCTCGTCGGCTCAATGATCGTTGAGTTTGGCTTGAGCATCCCTCTTTTTTCGGCATCGGCGATCATGCCGGCGGCGATGCGATCCTTGACGCTGCCGGAGGGATTGCCTCTTTCGAGCTTGGCGGCGACGGTCGCCTCCAGCGCGTACATCGACTCGATGCCGCAGAGTTCCAAGACCGGCGTGTTGCCGATCAGATCTGTGACGCTTTTGTTAATTTCCATTTTTCGGCCTCTTTTCTTTATGACGCCATTATATCACAGGCAAGAACGGATTGACAATCGGGGCATTTTATCTTATATTATATAAGTATAAGTTTGCCCTGAAAAAGGAGGAAACGTCATGAATACCAATCCCTTTCTTGAGCTGTCTGCGGAAGTAGAGAGCGCGCTGCGAAGCGGAAAACCCGTCGTCGCGCTGGAGTCCTCCACGATCTGCCACACCATGCCGTATCCGAGGGGGGCCGAGACCGTCAAGAAGGCGCAGGAGCTGATCCGCGCGGAGGGCGCCGTGCCCGCCGCGATCGCCATCTTGGAGGGCAAAATGCGGGTCGGCCTTTCCGATAAAGAGATCGAATACCTCGGCCGCTGCGGGACCTCCGTGGCGAAGGTCTCGGTGAAGGATCTGCCCGTCTTTGCCGCCAAAAGCATGGACGGCGCGACCGACCTCGCCGCCACGATGAAGATCGCGAAGATGGCGGGCATCAAGCTGCTGGCGGCCGGCGGCATCGGCGGCGTGCACATGGTTTCGGCCGAGGCGGCCGACATCCCGGCCGAGATCGAGGAGCTGGGCCGCACCCACATGCTGGTGGTCTGTTCCGGCTGCATTCAGGATCAGGACCGCACGCTCGAATATCTGGAGCGCAAGGGCGTCACCGTCGTCGGCTTCGGCACCGGGAGCTTTCCGGCCTTCTACACGGCGGAGAGCGGCACGGGGCTCGAATACCGGCTCGACAGCGCGCCGGAGGTCGCGAAGGCCTTCCGCGCGAAGGAGACCCTCGGCATCGAGAGCAGCGTGCTGGTGCTCAGTCCCGTGCCGGCGGGAGACGCCATGGGCAAAAACGTCATCGACCGGGCCCTCGGCATCGCCATCCCCAAGGCGGACGAGCTCGGGCTCAAGGGCCGGGACCGGACGCCGTTTCTGCTCGCTTTAATCAAAGAAATGACCGGCGGCATGGGGCTCGACGCCCACGTCGCCCTGCTGTTAAATAACGCCCGCGTCGCCGCGCAGATCGGGTACCTGCTCTCCGCCATTGCCGAGATCGACGGCGGGGCCGCGGGCGGCTTCGATCCCGCCGCGGTGCTGCGCATCCGCAACGACATCGCCGAGGAGATCGGCACGAGCATGGCGAAGGACCTTGACGCCTTCCGCACCGAGTTTCGCGCCGAGATCGAGGAGATGCTCTCCGCCTTCGAGCCGGGCGCGCAGGAATCCGCCGCGCCGGAATCCATGGCGTCCGGGGGCCGCCCGGCCTACGCGCCCTCCGCGGCGCTCGGCCGCGCGCCGTCTTACGCGCCGCCGGAGCCCGAGCCGGCGCCGCAGCCCGTCGTCTACTCCGAGGCGCCGCACGCGCCGACCCCTTCGGCGATCGCGAATTTTAAGCCCCGCGGCCAGATGGTCGAGGAGAAGGAAAAAGAGCTCGAGGAGAACGGCGACTATCAGCCCACCGAATACGACCCGAAGCGATTCGGAAAAAATAAGGAGGAGGCCGCCCCCGAGAAGGCTCCCGCGCCGGAATCCGTCATAGAGGAGACCGCCGCGCCGGAGCCGGAGGCCCCGCCCGCCCCCGAGAAGAAACCCGCCCGGGCGAAGAAGCCCGCGGCCGAAGAAAAGCCCGCCGCGGAGGAGCCCGCCCCCGAGGAACCCGTCCCCGAGGAACCCGTCCCGCAGGAGAAGTTCGCGGAGACGGAGGAGCCCATGGCGGAGACGGCCCCCGCGCGGGAGCCGGAGGCCGACGAGGTTTCCTTCAACGAGGAGCCTTACGCGGGAGAATCTTACGGCGAAGAATCCGGCGGGGAGACCCCTTCGGATGAGGAAGAAACCTCCGGCGGGGAAACCCCTTCCGATGAGGAAGAAACCTCCGGAGGGGAGGGCCCTTCCGATCCGGAGGGGTACGAGACGACGGAATATAACCCGGCGGCCTACCGCAAAAACCGGGAAAAAGATCAGGAGGAGGTCGGCACGACCGCCTACGATCAGGAGTTTTACCGCAAACGCTCCGAGGAGCGCAAGCACCGCCTCGCCGAGGCGGCCGGGGAAGAGCGGCGCGGCGCGGCGGACATGGGCGCCGAGCCGGACTATGTCGACTGCAAGGGCCCGCTCGAATATACGGGCGAGTACCCTTGGTCTTGGAAATGCACGCGCTGCGGGCAGGTCTTTCAAAAGCACGAGCTCCCGCACAAATGCGTCCAGCTTCCGGAAGAATGACGCGGCGGGACGCCGGGGACCGGCTGTTTATCGCCCTGCTGTTTGACGAGGGGACAAAAGACCGCCTCTGCGGCGCAATGGAGTACCTTGTGTCCCACCTGCGCGGCGGCCACGCCACCGGCCGGGAGAATCTGCACCTGACGCTCGCCTTTTTGGGCGAGACGGAGCGGGGCGCGGAGGTTCGCCGGGCGATGGACGCGGCCATGGGGCCTGCGTTCGATTACAAAATCCGGGGCAGCGGCCGTTTTTCGCGCGGGGATGGGTCCGTCCTCTGGGCGGGGATCGCGGCGCCCGAGGAGCTGTACCGGCTTTACGGGAGGCTCGCCGCGGCGCTCGCCGAGCGCGGCTTCCGGCTCGAGGAGAGGCCCTTTAAGCCGCATCTGACGCTCGGGCGCGAGGCCGCCACGGACGAGAGCTTCGACCCGGCCGAGATGGAGAAATTTTTGCCGGAGACGCCGCTCCACGCCGGGAAGATCAGCCTGATGAAGTCCGAGCGCGCCGGCGGCAAGCTCGTTTACACCGAGATCTATTCCGTGCAGCTTACGGAAAAGGAGGCCTGACCTTGGAGGACACGTTCACCGAGGGGATCCGTCCCGGCGGCCTCACCGATAACCGGGAGGTCCGGATCCTGATCTGCCATATTCTGGCCGCGGCGGGGGAGCCTCTGAGCTTCGACGAGCTCACGGAGGCCGTGCTCGCCGACGGCACGGCCAATTATTTTGAATTTGCCGACGCGGTCGCCGAGCTCAAAAACCTCGACTGCCTCGACACGTTTCGCAGCGAAAACGGCGTCTCCGCCTACCGCCTGACAGGGAAAGGCAAGGACGTCGCGCAGAAGCTCGCGTGCGACCTGCCCGCCTCGATCCGCGAAAAGGCCGCCGGCAGCGCCAAGGCCATGATCCTGCGCCGCCGCAGGGAGGAGGAAAACCTCGTCTCCATCAGCCGCACCGAGGACGGTTTTCTTTTGCACATCGAGATGCAGGACATCGGCACCAACCTGATGGAGCTCTCCCTATTCCTGCCCACGATGGAGCAGGCGATGGAGGCGAAGGAGCGGTTTCTCGAGGACCCGACCGCCTCCTATAAAAAAGTGTTGGAGGCTCTGGCAGGAGAGGTCTGACCGGCGCATAGTATGGACGGAACAAATTTTTGCGGCGTTGCCCAACATAAGGGGGGTCTTATTATGAAAATCAACGTGGCTCTGCTGTTCGGCGGAGTTTCCAGCGAACATGAAGTCTCCTGCAGATCCGTCGCCTCCGTTGCGGAGAACATCGACAGGGAAAAATACAACATCCTGATGCTCGGCATCACCAAAGAGGGCGAATGGCAGTATTATAACGGGCCGATCGGCCTTGTGAAGGAAAACCGCTGGGAGAACACGGCCTACACCTGCCCGGCGTTTCTCTCGCCGGACCGGGCCACCCACGGCATCATCTTCAACCACGACAACCGGATGACCACCCGGCGGATCGACGTGGCGTTTCCCGTCCTGCACGGCAAAAACGGCGAGGACGGCACGATGCAGGGCTTTTTGGAGATCGCCGGCATCCCGTATGTCGGCTGCGGCGTGCTCGCCTCCGCGGTCTGCATGGACAAGGAGATCTGCCACACCGTGCTCGCCAACGCCGGCGTGCCGCAGGTGAAGTGGCTGACCTTTTTCTGCGGCTGCGACCCCGCCGGGGCCGCCGAGGAGGTGGGCGCGAAGCTCGGCTGGCCGGTCTTCGTCAAGCCCGCCAACGCCGGCTCCTCCGTGGGCGTCACCAAGGTGAAAAAACCGGCGGACCTGAAGGCCGCCCTCGAGCTCGCCTTTAAGCACGACCACAAGGTCGTCGTCGAGGAGGCCGTCAAAAACCCGATCGAGATCGAGTGCTCGGTGCTCGGCAACGAGGACCCGATCGCCGCCGGCCCCGGGGAGATCGTCCCCGGCGAAGAATTCTATACCTACAACGCGAAATACAACAACGCGGGCAGCCAGCTCTATATCCCGGCGCGGATCCCGGAGGAGATCGCCGCGGAGGTGCGCGAGATCGCCAAAAAAGCCTATCGGGTCCTCGGCTGCCGCGGCATGGCGCGGGTGGATTTCCTGATCGACGGCAACACCAAAAAGATCTACCTCAACGAGCCCAACACCCTGCCGGGCTTCACCGACATCTCCATGTATCCGAAGATGCTGGTGGCCTCCGGCATGGGCTACCCGGAGCTCATCGACCGGCTCTTGGAGCTCGCGATGGAGCCTTGAGGCTCCTTTCGGGGCGGCCCGGAATTCTGACGATTTGGGGGAATGGCTTACGGACAGACGGGCGATCGGCGTCTTTGACTCCGGGCTGGGGGGACTCACCGCGGTGCGGGAGCTGCGGCGCATCCTGCCGGGCGAGGACATCCGCTACTTCGGCGACACCGCGCGGGTGCCCTACGGCAGCCGCGGCGCGGAGACGATCCGCAGGTTCGCCTTGGAGTGCCTGCGCTTTTTGGAGCGGCAGGACGTCAAGCTGATCGTCGTCGCCTGCGGGACGGTGAGCTCCGTGCTCGCGGGCGAGATGGAGGGGCGTCCCGTGCCCTGCATCGGCGTCGTCGGCCCGACCGCGAAGGCCGCGGCCGCCGCGACCAAAAACGGAAAGATCGGCCTTGTGGCCACCGCCGCCACCGTCGCGAGCCGCTCCTACGAAAAGGCGGTGCGGGAGCTCGCCCCGGAGGCAGAATTTGAGGCCGTGGCCTGCCCGCTGCTGGTGCCGCTTGTCGAAAACGGCTGCACCGATCTCCACAACGAGGTCACGCGGAGGGTGCTCTCCGAATATTTTGAGAAATTCCGCATGACCGGCATGGACACCCTGATCCTCGGCTGCACGCATTACCCGCTGCTCTACGCGATGATCGACGAGATGACCGGGAGAAAGCTTTTTTTGATCGATTCCGGCAGGGAGACCGCCCTCGCCGCGGCGCATTACTTGGAAGAAAACGGCCTGCTCAACGAAAGCGGGGAGGCCGGCGAGATGAGGTTTTTCCTCACCGACACCGCCGGCAGCTTCGCGGACCTCGGCAGAAAATTCTTGGGGGAAGAGCTCGCGCAAGTCGGGCGGATCTCCCCCGACGACCTGATATAGAGGAAATTGCGATGAAAAAAGATGTATTTATCATGATTAAAGGCGTTCAGGACATCGACGGCGAAAAAGACACCATCGAAATGCTGACCAAAGGGAAATATTATAAGAAAAAAGGCAGCTGGTTTATCGATTACGACGAGGCCGAGGAAGAGGACGCCGCGCCCACGATCAAAACCATGCTTCAGGTGGACGGCACCGACAAGGTGACGATGACCCGCCGCGGCAAGCGCCGCAGCCAGCTCATCATCGAGGCCGGCGCGCGCCACCAGTGCCTCTATGACAACGGCTTCACCGACTGGATCATGGGGGTGCAGGGGGGCGAGATCAAAAACGAGCTCAAGGAAAACGGCGGGATGCTCCATTTCCGCTACTCTCTGGACATCAACACGGCCCTCTCGAGCGAGAACGAAGTCAGTATTGTAGTGAAGGAGTGCGAACATCACGATGCATAATCCCATCGCGGAGGCGAAGCAGGAATTCAGGAGCCGGATCGAGGCGGCGTTCCGGGAGGCGTTCGCGGCGGGCGAGCTGCCCGAGGTGGAAGTGCCGGAGTTCATCGTCGAGATCCCGGGCGACCCCAAAAACGGGGACCTCGCCACCAACGCCGCCATGGTGTCCGCGCGCGCGCTGCACACGGCGCCCAAAAAGATCGCGGAGACCCTCGCCGCCCATTTCGGGAAAGGCGGCGCCTTCGCCGAGGCGCAGGTCGCCGGCCCCGGTTTCCTCAACGCGTTCTACGCGCCGGAGTGGTACGCCAAGGCCGTCTCCGCCATCTTGGAGGAGGACATGGACTACGGCCGCGCCGACATCGGAAAAGGCAAAAAGGTCATGGTGGAGTTCGTCTCCGCCAACCCCACCGGCCCGATGCACATGGGCAACGCCCGCGGCGGCGCGATCGGCGACGGCATCGCCGCCTGCCTCGAAATGTGCGGCTACGGCGTGACCCGCGAGTTTTATATCAACGACGCGGGCAATCAGATCGCCAAATTCGGCGCCTCGCTCGAGGCAAGGTACCTTCAGATTTACAAGGGCGAAGAGGCCGTCCCGTTCCCGGAGGACGGCTACCACGGCGAGGACATCAAGGAGCGCGCGCGGGAATTCGCGGATCTCTACGGGGACAAGTATCTTAACGCCGGCCCGGAGGAGCGTCAGGAGGCCCTGATCGCCTACGCATTGCCGAAGAACGTCGAGGGCCTCAGGCGGGACCTCGGGCGCTACCGCATCGGCTACGACGTCTGGTTCCGCGAGAGCTCGCTCTACACGGACGGCACCGTCGACAAGATTGTGGACATCCTCACGGAAAAGGGCCTCACCTACGAAAAGGACGGCGCGCTCTGGTACAAAAACGCGCAGGTGCTCGCCGACCGGCTCCGCCGGGAGGGCAAGACCGAGGCGCAGATCGAGGCCTTGGAGCTCAAGGACGACGTGCTGATCCGCAACAACGGCAACCCGACCTATTTCGCCGGGGACATCGCCTACCACTACAACAAATTCGCGCTGCGCGGGTACGACCGCGTGATCAACGTCTGGGGCGCGGATCACCACGGCCACGTCGCGCGGCTCAAGGGGGCCATGGACGCCGTGGGCTGCGACGGAGACAGGCTCGACGTCGTCCTGATGCAGCTCGTGGAGCTGATGCGGGACGGCGAGCCCGTCCGCATGAGCAAGCGCACCGGCAAGGCCATCACGCTGACCGACCTGCTCGAGGAGGTGCCGATCGACGCCGCGCGCTTCTTCTTCAACCTGCGCGAGCCGAGCACGCACCTGATCTTCGACCTCGGCCTCGCCGTGCAGCAGGACAGCCAAAACCCGGTCTACTATGTGCAGTACGCGCACGCGCGCATCTGCTCGATCCTCAAAAACCTCGCGGCCGAGGGTGTCGGGTTTCAGCCGGAATACGCCGGGCGCGGCTACTATGCGCCGGAGGAGCTCTCGCTGATCGGGGGGCTCGCGCGCTTCCCGGGCGAGATCGCCGACGCGGCGGACGCCTGCGACCCGGCCCGCCTGACCAAATACGCGATCGACGTCGCCACGCTGTTTCATAAATTTTATAACACCTGCCATGTCAAGGGCGAGGAGGAGGGCGTGCTCCAGTCAAGGCTCGCGCTCTGCGTCGCCGCCAAAACGGTGATCCGCAACGTGCTCACGATGCTCAAAATCTCCGTGCCGGAATCCATGTGAGCACGGAAAGCGGGCTTGACCGGCGGACAAGGGGTTTTGGCCGCGTCCGCCGCGCCGGAATTCCTGCCGGGAGCCCGTTTTTTCATAAGGGTTGCGGGAGGCTGGCCGGACTGTCCGCCGAAAGGCTGGATTGAACGGCCCGCCGCGCCAAGGGCGGGAAAAAGGCCCGCCCCGGCCGGGGCCCCGCCGCAAAAATCGTATCCCAAGCGCCCGCCGAGAAGCCCGTTTTTCCGTAAGATTTGCGGGAGGCTGGCCGGACTGTCCGCCGAAAGGCCGGATTGAACGGCCCACCGCGCCAAGGGCGGGAAAAAGGCCCGCCCCGGCCGGGACGTATCCTCCGCGCCGAAATATCCATGAGCGGAAAGAAGGCTTACCCTCGGCCGTTACCGCGTTTTCCGTCCCGTAAAAATCGCATCCCAAGCGTTCGGCGGAACGTTTTGAAACTCTCCGCATGGGCGCTTTTTTTACATTCTCCGAAAAAAGGAAGTGAGGCCGAAATGGAGAAGCTCCCATCCCGCCCGCTGCTTTTAGACGGCGCGACCGGCACGCGGCTCCTTGCCGCCGGGATGCCGTGGGGCGTCTGCCCGGAGGCGTGGGTGCTCGAGCACCCCGAGGTCGTCAGGGCGATCCAGAGAAGCTATGTGGAGGCCGGCTCGGAGGTGCTCTACGCCCCGACCTTCGGCGCGAACCCGATCCGCCTCGCCGCCTTCGGCTTGGAGGGCCAAATGGAGAGGATGAACCGGGACCTCGTCTCGCTCGCGCGGGAGGCCTCCGGCGGGCAAGCTCTGGTCGCCGGGGATATTTCAACAGCCGGGGAGCTGCCGGAGCCTTTCGGCGAGCTCACCTACCGGGATCTGGTCGCCTGCTACGCGGTGCAGGCCGGGGCGCTGCGGGACGCCGGAGCGGACCTGCTGGTTTGCGAGACGTTCACCTCGCTCTTGGACGCGAGGGCCGCGCTGCTCGGCGCGAGAACCGCCGGCCTGCCGGTGCTCGTCAGCGTCACCGCCGACGAGTTCGGCCGCACGATGATGGGCTCGGAGACGCTCGCCTGCCTGATCGTGATGCAGTCACTCGGGGCGGCGGCCTTCGGCCTCAACTGCGGCGACGGCCCGGAGAAGATGGAGTTTCCCATCCGGGAGCTCGCCGCGCACGCGAAGATTCCGGTGATCGCGAAGCCGAACGCCGGAATCCCATCCGGCCAGCCGCCGCGCTATTCTCTCCCGCCGGAGCAGTTCGCCGCCGGGATGCAGATGCTGCTCGACGCGGGCGCGTCCGTGGTCGGCGGCTGCTGCGGGACGGACGAGCGCCATATCGCGCTGCTCCGCGGGCTTTTGGATCGCCGCGTGCGTTTCGGCAAAGAGGCCCCGGCCTCCGGCGGGCAAATCTCGGCTTTCGATGGACGAATTTCAGCCCCCGGCGGGCAAGTCCCGGCTTCCGATGAGCGAACTTCGCTCTTTAGTGGGCAACCCCAAATCTCCGGCGGGCAATCCCCAATCCCCGACGAACAAATTTCGGCCCTCGACGGAGAAACCCCAATCCCCGGCCAACAATCTTTGGCCCCCGGTGGGCAGGGCTCAATCACGGATGGGCAAATCTCGCTTTCCGGCGGACAACTCCCGTTCTCCGATGAGCGAATTCCGCTCTCCGACGGGCGGCGCGCCTATTTTCTCGGCGAGGGGTTCGGCCTTTCAGCGGAGATCGCGTGTGGGGAGGACATGGGAGACGCGCTGCTCGACGCCGCGAGGGAGCCGGGCGACGCCGCGCTGATCCGGGTGGCCTCGCCGGGAGACGCCCGCCTCTTTGCCCAAAACGCCCATCTGCTCCGCAAACCCGCCGCTTTTTTGGCGGAGGACGAGGAGGCGCTCGCGGCCGCCCTGTTTTTGTATCAGGGGCGGGCGGTCGTCGACGCCCGCAGCGGGGTCGACCCCAAACGCCTCGCGGAGATCGCCGTGGAATACGGCGCGGTCGTCCGCTGAAATCTCAAAAAGAAACCCGCCCCCGCCTTGGACGCGCCCCGCGCGCCCGGGGCGGGGGCGTTTCGCATCGCCGCGCCTGTTTTTGGCGGGAGAGAGGCCCCGGCGCGCGAAGACGAAACGGTCGGCGGTTTCTCGGCCGTCCCGAATTCGCGGCCGTTCCCGGCCCGCCGCGCCCGGCCCCCGGGCCCGCCTTTCCCCTCCATGGCTGGATTTTTCTCTTGAACTGCGTTTTCATTCGTGTTATGATACTCCCAGAGTATGCTTTGTTCCGATTGGAGAAGAAAAAATGAAACATGAGAAGTCCTGCGGCGGACTGATCTATCGTGAGCGGGAGGGGGAAACTCAGCTTCTTCTGATTAAGCACCGCAGCGGGGGCCACTGGTCCTTTCCCAAGGGGCACATGGAGGCGGGCGAAACCGAGATGATGACCGCCCTGCGTGAGATCCGGGAGGAGACCGGGCTTCAGGTCTTTTTGCGCGAGGGGTTCCGGGAGGCCGTGGAGTATTCCCCAAAGCCCAACGTCAAAAAGCAGGTGATTTATTTTATAGGATTTACGCTGAATGAGAGCGTCCTGCGCCCGCAGGAGGAGGAGGTCAGCGAGGTCGCGTGGATTGAGATCCATACCGCCTATGAGATGGTCACGTTCCGCAACGACAAAAACCTGATCTCCCGCGCGATGGAGTATCTCGACCGCCGTGGTATCTAAACCGAAAAAAGGCTCCGGAGCAGAAATGTTCCGGAGCTCTTTTTTATCGCTGAAAAAAGGCCGCCCATGCCGCCGCCGCACCGAAAAGCCCGTGCTCAAAACGGCCCCGCGCGCCGGCGGCCCGTGCTCAAAATAATCTCGCGCGCCGGGGAATCAGCTCTTTTTTCTGGAGAGACTCAGGATCGAGAGGACGTAAAACACCGCCGTCGTCGCGATCAAAACCGCGATGCTCAAAAGCGGCGGGACGGTCGCGTCCCCGACGCGATAGACGACGCCCATCATCTCTTTAAATTCCCCGACCGCCGCTTCGGGCGCGCCCGCGAAGGTGACCGAGAGCGGGTCCGCCATCATCACCTGCCGGAAAAGCACCGCCGAGTGGGAGACGGGGAACAGCTTGATCACCCACTGCACGGCCTCCGGGAGCTGCCCGATCGGGAGGTAGATGCCCGTCAGAAAGCCGATGATCGTCCCGAGGATCGTGCTCGCCGTCCCGAAGGCGTTGGAACTCTTAAAGAAGGAAACAAAAAAGAGCACGAGGGACGTGTTGGCGAGGGTGGAGAGCAAAACAAGCCCCGCCACCTTGGCGAGCGCGGCGGGATCCAGCAGCTCGCCGCCGTCCGCGACGATATAGATCTCGGCCAGCGCGAGCGCGACGAAGCTCATGATGCAGCCGATCAGGTACGAGCTGAGGATGTACCCGCCCGCGATCTTGCCGCGTTTGAGCGGCGAGGAGGAGATGTCCTTGATGATCTTTTTGGTCTTATCGTCGACCATGATGCCGAAGGCGCCCATCGTGGTGGTCACGGAGGTCACGGCCATAAGCCCGGCCATGATCCAGCTGTCCATCAGGTAGCGCACCCCGCTCATGCCCGAAAAGCCGCTCACCCACACGTCCCCGAGAAACAGGGCGTACAGCCCGATGATGAGAAAGACGGCCAGCAGGGAAAAGAACACCGCGGCCTTGTCCCGGAAAAAAATCAGCAGGTTTCTTTTCGCAAATCCGATCATTCCCGAATCTCCTTTCCCGTGATGGCGATAAACGCGTCGTCCATGGTGCCGGTCGTCACCTCGAAGCCGGAGATGGCGTCCCCGACCATCTGCAAAATCGGCAGGGCCGCGAGGGTCGAGCCGATCGGGACGGTGATGCGGTCGGCCTCCTGCGTATAGGAGAGGGCCTCCCCGTCCAGCGCCGCGCGCACCTTTTCCGCGTCCGCGCAGGAGAGGGTGAGCTTATCGGTCGTGTAGGCCTCCTTGAGGGCGGAGGGCGTGCCCTTGGCGACGATCTTCCCGTCGTCGATCACGATCACATAGTCGGCCCCGGCCGCCTCCTCCATATAGTGCGTCGTCAGAAAGACGGTCATCCCCGAGCCCTTTTGCAGCGCGGCGACGGTCTCCCAGACGTTTTTGCGCGTCTGCGGGTCGAGGCCGGTCGTCGGCTCGTCCAGAAAGAGGATCTTCGGCGTGTGGACGAGCGCCCGCGCGATGTCGCACCGCCGCTGCTGCCCGCCCGAGAGCTTGCCGTAGGGGCGCTTGAGGATCTCGTAGACGCCCGCGACCCGCGCGGCGTTTTCCACGGCGTCACGGAGCGCCCGCCCCCGCAGGCCGTAAAATCCTCCCCGGATCTCCAGATTTTCCCGTACGGTGAGCAGGCTGTCGAGCAGGCTGTCCTGAAACACCGCCCCGATCACCGAGCGGATCGCGTTGTCCTCCTCGCCGAGCACGTGCCCGTCCACGACGACCCGGCCGCTGTCCGGTTTGAGAAAGGTGCAGATGATGTCGATCGTCGTAGATTTCCCGGCGCCGTTCGGGCCGAGAAACGCGAAGATTTTCCCGCTTTCGATGTAAAAATCCAGCCCCTTCACCGCGTGGACGTCCCCGTAGGATTTGCGCAGGCCGGAGACTTCGATGATTTTGCTCAAAAAAGACGCGCCTCCCATCGCAGAGCGTTCCATATAATGTAAAAATCATACGCCAAAACCGCGCGAAATACAAGAGGCGGGCCACAGTTTTACAGGGGCGGCGTTTCATGCGAGGCGCGGCGGTTTAAGGAATTCCGGTTTCGGGCCGCGGGCAGGCGCGCGGGCATAATCGGGGGCGTGGGCGTAACCGGAGGCGCGGTCATAGCCGGGCCGCGGCCGCGGGCAGTCCGCCGTGGAGCCGCCCGAATAAAAAAGCGGGCCCGCCTCTGGCTTTTGCCAAAGACGGGCCCGTCGGCGCTGGCGTCCCCGGGGGGATTTGAACCCCCGGCCTTCCGCTTAGGAG
>JAGOPP010000020.1 GCA_017991935.1 Oscillospiraceae bacterium | reverse complement strand
TCCTCGGGGGTTGGGGGCGGGGCGGGGGCGCCCGCCGGGCGCCGCGGCATAAAGATCCGGCGCCCCCTGCCGGAGGCGCCGGATCGGCCTTTATTTTTTTGAGCACGAGCGCCGCCGGGGTCAGCCGTTTTGTTCCAAAAAGCCGTCCACGACCCTGCGGGTCTCGGCCCCCACTTCCTCGATCGAGCGCCCCGCGTCGACGCGGACGATGTTCTCCCGTCCCTTTAGCATCGCGAAAACCCGCTCAAACTGCTCGCGCGTTTTCGCGATCAGCGCAGCGTCGGTTTCAAAAATTTCAAAACGCTCCCGGCTGCCGCGCAGGTGCCCGAAGCACGTCTCGGGGTCGAGGTCATAAAAGACGCAGAGGTCGGGCCGCAGGACGGCGGGGCAGCCGAGGTTCATTTGGAGCACCCAGTCCGGGTCCGTCTCCATGCCCTGATAGGCGAAAGAGGAATAATAATATCGGTCGCAGACGACGTCCACGCCCCGCTCAAGAGATTGGCGGATGCCGCTCTCCGGGTCGGCGTTATGGCGGATGCGGTCGGCGAGAAACAGCGCGGCCATCTCCTCCGGCGAGCAGCGGAAGCCCCCGCTGAGCGCCTCCCGGATGATCGCGCCGATGCGGGATTCGGTCGGCTCCGCGGTGAGGCAAACCTCGCGGCCCTTCGCGCGCAGGTGCTCCGCCAAGAGCTTTGCCTGCGTGCTTTTCCCGGAACCGTCAAGTCCCTCCAAAACAATAAAAAATCCCCTCTGATCCGTCATAATGACGCCCCTTTTCGCATATTACAAAACCATTGTAACCCCCCGGTGAAATCTTGTCAAACGCGCGATTTCATGCTATAATAAATTTACAAATTTTAGTGTAATGGAGGGACGGACATGGAGGAATATTACGAGACGAGCCTGTTCAGCCGGCCGTTCGTCAGCGCGATCATCGTCGCTGCGGGCGATTCCATTCGCATGGGCGGCAGCGACAAGCAGTTTTTAGAGATCAACGGCGTGCCCGTCCTTGTGCGCTCCATGCGGGCGTTCGAGGTCTGTCCGGTAATCAGCGAGATCATCGTCGTGACAAAATCGGAGTCCGTGCGCAAGGTGGACTCCCTTGCCCTCGAGTTCGGCATCACCAAGTACCGCGGCGCGGTCCCCGGCGGCCCGAAGCGCGCGGAATCGGTGCGCAGCGGCGTGATGGCCATTTCGGATCAGGTGGAATTCGTCGCGATCCACGACGGCGCGCGCCCTCTGGTTTTGCCGGAGGACATCGAAAAATGCGCGCAGGACGCGTTTCGCTGCGGGGCGGCCGTGCTCGCCGTGCCGGTCGTCGACACGATCAAATACGGCAAGAAAAACGGCTTCGTCGAATACACGCCCGCGCGGGAGCGCCTTTTCGCCGTGCAGACGCCGCAGATCTTTGAGAAATCCGCCTACCTTACCGCGATGGAGCGCGCGTTCCGCGAGCTGACCGACTGGACGGACGACAGCCGCATCTTTGAAAACGACGCCCGCAAGGTCTTCCTGACCCAAGGCTCCCGCGACAACATCAAGATCACGAGCCCCGAGGACATCGCCGCGGCCGAGGCGCTGCTGAAGCTGCGCGGGGGCAAGAAGCTATGAGGATCGGGCACGGCTACGACGCGCACCGGCTGGTCCCCGGGCGGAAGCTGATCCTCGGCGGCGTGGAGATCCCCTTTGCGCTGGGGCTGCTCGGCCACTCCGACGCCGACGCGCTCGCGCACGCGGTGACCGACGCGCTGTTCGGCGCGGCGGGCCTCCCGGACATCGGCGCGCATTTCCCGGACACCGACCCGGCCTACGAGGGCGCGGACAGCATGCTCATGCTGAAAGAGGCCGCCGCCGAGGTCGCCGCGCTCGGCCTCCGGGTGGAAAATATCGACTGCACCCTCGTCGCCGACCGCCCGAAGCTCTCGCCGGATCTCCCGCGGATGCGGGAAAATCTCGCCCTTGCCCTCGGAGTCGCGCCGGAACGCGTCAACGTGAAGGCCACGACCGAGGAGGGCCTCGGCCTCGCCGGGGAGGGGATCGGCGCGCACTGCGTCGCGCTGCTGCGCGAGGAGCCGTGACCGCGGGGGAAGATGCTCCCCGCGCACCCTCGTCGCCGACCGCCCGAAGCTTTCGCCGGATCTCCCACGGATGCGGGCGAACCTCGCCCTTGCCCTCGGAGTCGCGCCCGAACGCGTCAACGTGAAGGCCACGACCGAGGAGGGCCTCGGCCTCGCCGGAGAGGGGATCGGTGCGCACTGCGTCGCGCTGCTGCGGGAGGAGCCGTGACCGCGGGGCGAAAAGGGGCGATCTGCTCCGGCGGAAACCATTTCCGATCCGTATAAAATAACCGGGCCGATCCCATTTGGATAAAAAGATGGGGCGGCCTTTTTCTTTTTCGGCCGTTTTTTCCCCAAAAAGCCCCTATGGGCCGCGAAAAAGCGGTTTCGGCCTGAAAAACGCGGCCCCCCGAATTCATATGCTCTTGCTATGATTTTCCCCCGATGGTATAATAAAGTGATTAAGACGGAAATGGGGCTACGGGCATGATGATTTCGACAAAGGGGCGCTACGCGCTGCGGCTCATCTTGGCGCTCGCGCAGGAGGGCGGCGGCAAGCCGCTTTCGATCCGCGAAATCTCAAAACGGCAGGAAATCAGCGAAAAATATTCGGAACAGATCATCCTCCAGCTCTCGCGGGCGGGCCTCGTGACGGGGCTGCGCGGCGCGCAGGGCGGCTACACCCTCTCGCGCCCGGCCGAGCAGATCACCGCCGGAGAGGTGCTGCGCGCCGCCGAGGGCTCGATCGCGCCGGTGGAGTGCGCCGAGATCGGCTGCGACCATTCGGAGGGCTGCATGACCTACGGCCTCTGGAGGCGCATCAAAGAGGCGGTCGACTCGGTGGTGGATTCCACCACGGTCGCGGACCTGCTCGCCGACCCCGGCCCCCGGAGCCGCTGAGCTTCGGGCCGCCGATATTTACAGAAAAAACATCATTTCGATATTGTGCGGCGGCATCCGCGGGGTTATAATAAAATGTAACTTGTCCCATAATAGGTCTATCCTCGGAAATTATCGCTCGGATTGGGAAGGAGAGCTTTTATATGTTTAATCAGGATATCGGCATCGACCTCGGCACCGCGAACACGCTCATCTTTGCAAAGGGGAAGGGCATCATCATGCGCGAGCCGTCCGTGGTGGCGGTGGATACCAGAACCGATACCGTCCGCTACGTCGGCAAGGAGGCCAAGGAGGTCATCGGCCGCACGCCGGGCTCCATCGTCGCGGTCAGGCCGCTCAAGGGCGGCGTCATCGCGGATTTTGACATCACCGCGAGCATGATCCAGATCTTCCTCAAAAAAGTTTTTAATAATTCCGTCTTCGCCCGCCCCCGCGTCGTCATCTGCATCCCCTCGGGCGTCACCGAGGTCGAGCGCAGGGCCGTCAAGGAGGCCGCGATGAAGGCCGGCGCGCGCCACGTCTCCATCATCGAGGAGCCGATGGCCGCCGCGATCGGGGCCGGGCTTCCGGTCGCCGAGGCCTGCGGCAGCATGGTCGTCGACATCGGCGGCGGCACAAGCGAGGTCGCCGTGATCTCCTTGGGCGGCATCGTCGCGTCCCGGTCCGTGCGCGTCGGCGGCGACGAGTTTGACGCCGCCATCATTTCCTACATCAAGCGCAAATATAATCTGCTGATCGGCGAGCGCACCGCCGAGAATATCAAGATCACCATCGGCTCCGCCTTCCCGTTTGAGGAGGAGATGGAGATGGAGATCAAGGGCCGCAACCTGATGGACGGCCTGCCGAAGAATATTTTCATCACCAGCGAGGAGATCCGCTCCGCGCTCTCCGACCCGCTCGCGAGCATCATGGACGCGATCAAATCGACCCTCGAGCGCACCCCGCCGGAGCTCTCCGCGGACATCATCGACCATGGCATCACCCTGACCGGCGGCGGCGCGCTGCTGCACAACCTCGACCGCCTGATCTGCCAAGAGACGGGGATGCCCGTCCACATCGCGGACGACGCGCTCGACTGCGTGGCCACCGGGGCCGGGCAGGTGCTCGACAACATCGACCTGCTGCGCGAGGTCGTCACCGACAGCGACCGCAAATACTGAGTTCCGCTCTGATATTTGGAGGAATTTTACGGTTTTGCAACGCAAAATGCCGGCCTTGCTTTAGGGCCGGCAAGAGAAATTCCCAGACTATACGAAACACTTTTGCTATCTGGAGGAATTTTACGGTTTTGCAACGCAAAATGCCGGCCTTGCTTTAGGGCCGGCAAGAGAAATTCCCAGCCTATACGAAACACGTTTGATATTTGGAGGAATTTTACGGTTTTGCAACGCAAAATGCCGGCCTTGCTTTAGGGCCGGCAAGAGAAATTCCCAGCCCTTACGAAACACGTTTCGTATAGGCGGAACCGGGGGTCCCGGAGCGGATTTCCGGTTCGTTTTTCTGTGGAGCGAACCTGCGGAAGGGGGGCATCGGCTTGCAGAAATTTTTTAAGACCAAAAAATTTTACGTCCTGTGCGGCATCGCGGTGATGCTCTGCGCCTTCATGATCCGCTCCGCGGTCGAGGGGAACTCCGCCCTGCTGATCTCCCGGATCGCGGGGGGCGTCTCGCGCCCGTTTCTTGAGGCGAGCGCGGGCTTCACCGAGGCGCTCGGCGGCTTTTTCTCCAAATACATCCAAACCGCGCAGGTCCACGAGGAAAACGAGGACCTGAAAGAACAGCTTCAGGACCTGCGCGAACAGCTCGTCGATTACGAAAACGTCAAGCGCGAAAACGAGCAATACAAAGATTACCTCGGCCTGCGGGAGGAGAACCCGGACTACGACTTCGAGACGGCCTCGGTCATCGGGCGGGATTCCACCGGCCGCTTCGCGAGCTTCACAATCGACAAGGGCAGCGGGAACGGCATCGCGGTCGCGGACCCCGTCATCACGGCGGACGGCCTTGTGGGGCTCGTCTGGGAGGTGGGCTCCACGTGGGCGCGCGTGCGCACGATCCTTGACAGCTCCGTCGAGGTCGGCGTCTACGACATCCGCACGCGGGACAGCGGCATCGTCTCCGGCGACATCCTGCTCTCGGAGAAGGGCATGTGCCAGATCGTCTCGCTGCCGCGCGAGAGCGGGGCCTCCGCCGGGGATCTGATCGTCACCTCCGGCATCGGCGGCGTCTTCCCCAAAAACCTCGTGGTCGGCACGCTCTCCGAGATCAGCCTGAGCGGGAGCGGCCTGTCCCTGACCGCCACCGTCACGCCCGCCGCCGGGATCGCCGGCGTCACCGACGTGCTGGTCATCAAATCGTTCCGCGGGCAGGGCGAGGGCGGCTCTTCGGGCTCCTCCGGGACAAAACTCCCCTCCGGGACAGAGAGCGTTTCCGAAGCGGGAGGCATTTCCGAAGCGGGAGGCGTTACCGGAACGGGAGGCGTTACCGGAACGGGGGACGTCTCCGGGACTGCGGGGTCGGACGGCTCCGCCGGGGCGTCCGGCTCTATGGGAACCTCTGCGGAGAGCGGGGGCGCGCCATGACCGGGGACAGCCTGCGCAACCTTTTGAAATACGGCAGCTACGTGCTGATCCTGTTTTTTTCCTACATTTTGCAGGCGACGCCGGGCGTCGAGCTGCTGGGCATCAAGCCCATGCTCGTGCTGCCGGCGTGCATCTGCATCGCCTTCCTTGAGGACGAGTTCGCCTCCGGGCTGCTCGGGGTCTTCGCCGGGATCTTCTGCGATTTTTCTTCCGACACGGTGTTCGGCTTCAACGCGCTGCTGTTTTTGCTCTTTTGCGTGGGGGCGGGGCTCGCCGCCGAATACGCCGTCCGCCGCAATTTCACCAACGTCCTGCTTTTTTCCTTGGCGGCCGTCTTTTTGCGCGCCGGGCTGGAGTTCGCGTTCTCCTTCGCGCTCTACCGTTACGAGGGCTCCGCCGCGTATTTTTATATCGTCATGGGGCCGGAGATCGTTTTGACCTCCGTTTTCACGCCCCTTTATTTTTTCCTCACAAAACTGGTGCATCATTGGTTTCGGCCGAGCAGCGAACGCGAGCAGTCGTAACGAGACCCCCCGGCGCCCGACCCGGCGCCGCACCCCATAAGAAAGAAGGGCTTTGCGGAACACCATGAATGCACAAAAAAGACGTCTTGCCGCCGCCATGATCCTCGTCGCCGTCGTCGCGGCGGGCTGTTTCGTCCGGCTGATGTCGATGCAGATCGTCAACGGCGAGGCCTATCAGGAGCTCATCAATCAGGGCTATTCCACTACTTATCCCGTGACCGCCGCGCGCGGCGAGATCGTCGACCGCTACGGCCGCACGCTCGCCGCCAACCGCGTCTGCCACAACATCACCTTCGATAAAAACACGATGCCGCAGGACGAGGCCAACGCCATCATCTTGCAGCTCTGCGGCATCCTCTCCGAGGCCGGCGAGACGTGGAACGACACGCTCCCGCTGAGCAAAGCCGCGCCCTTCGCCTTCGAGGGCAAGGACGCCGCGGTCTCCCGGCTCAAAAGGATGCTCGACGAGCTCGCGGATTTCGCCACGGCCGGCGACGCCGTCTACTGGCTGCGCGAGCGCTACGGCCTTCAGGATGATTCGGACGCCGACTTCCGCACGGTCGCCGGGGTCCGCTACGAGATGGAGCGGCAGGGCTACAACGCCAACACGCCCTACACGTTCGCGGAGGACGTCTCCGAAGAGACGATGACCTACATCTCCGAGCACGGCTACCAATTCCCCGGCGTCGGCATCACCGAGGGCTACGTGCGCGAATACCCCGCGGGGGACGTCGCGCCGCACATTATCGGGCTCGTGGGCCCCATCTACGAGGAGGAGTACGAGAAGCTCGACCGCGCCGTCTACGGCATGGACGACGAGATCGGCAAATCCGGCATCGAGGCGGCCTTTGAGGAGAAACTCCGCGGCAAGGACGGCCTCGTGAAGGTGACCTACGACTCCGGCGGAAACGTCGTGGGCGAGGAGATCGTCGAGGAGCCGGTCCCGGGCGGCACCGTCGTCTTGACGATGGACATGGCCCTCCAGCGCATCGCCCAGCAGGCGCTCGAGAAGCAGATCCTCAATCTGCGCGCGACCGCCCAGCCGGGCAAGGGAAAAGAGGCCGAGGGCGGCGCCTGCGTGGTCATCAAGGTCGGCACCGGCGACATCCTCGCCTGCGCGACCTACCCCTCCTTCAACCTTTCCACCTACAATCAGGATTATAATACGCTGCTGGAAACCGCCTACCATCCGCTTTTCAACCGGGCGACCGAGGGCGTCTACGCGGCGGGCTCCACCTTCAAGCCCGTCGTCGCGACCGGCGGCCTGATGAAGGGCGTCATCAGCGCGTCCAGCCAAGTCGTCTGCACGGGCCGCTACACCTATTACAGCGACTACCAGCCGACCTGCCTGCGCGCCCACGGCGCGGTCAACGTCATTGCGGCGCTCGGCTACTCCTGCAACTGCTTTTTCTACGAGGTCGGGCGGCAGCTCGGCATCGACAACATCCGCCAGTACGCCTATTATTACGGCCTCGGCGAGCCGACCGGCATCGAGATCGCCGAGAACGTCGGGCAGGTTTCCAGCCCCGAATACGCCGAGCTGATCGGCGACAGCTGGCAGGCCGGCAACGTGCTGCAAACCGCCATCGGCCAGAGTTACAGCCAGTTTAACCCGGTGCAGTTCGCCAACTACGCCGCAACCATCGCGAACCATGGCGTCCGCGTCAACGCGCATCTGGTCAAGAGCGTCAACCGCTACGATTTCAGCGACGTGCTCTCGCAGACGGAGACGACCGTCCTCTCGGACATGCAGATGACCGATTACGCCTACGACACGGTCCTCGCCGGGATGAAGCAGTCCTCCATAGATTCTTCGGGTTTCGTGTGGTCCGGCTTCGACATCCCGGTCGCCTCCAAGACCGGCACGCCCCAGACCAACACCGAGTACTGCACCTCGACCTTTATCTGCTTCGCGCCGGCCGACGATCCCGAGATCGCCGTGGCCGTCGTCATCGAGAAGGGCTGGCACGGCTACACCGGCGCCCCGGTCGCGCGGGACATCTTCCAGTACTATTTTCATGGCGGCGACGCGGGCACCCCGGCCGCCGAGGACACGCTGCTGGGCTGAACCGAAGCCCGCTTTTCGCTCCCGGTAAAAAGGAAAAACCTCATGAGCACGGGGCCGCACGCCCTGTGCTCATTTTTTTCCACGAAAAGGGAGGCGGCGAGAGGGAAAGCGGCGGCCAAAGGGTGGCGGCAAAGACGTGGCTGGGAACTTAGTGGGCAGGCCCCCCACGGGTCCCGGCGCGGTGACGGGAGGGCGGCGGTGAAGGCCCGGCGGCGGCAGGTTTTCCGCCTGCGGCGGCCCCGACCCGGCGGCGAAGGGCGGCGCGCCCCGGTTTCCGCTCTTTTTCCGGCCTTTTCAAAAATCTCTGGCAGTCATACTGTACGAGTGCCAATTTTTACAGTTTGGTCATAAATTTTGCGCGTTATATTCACAAATCCCGGATATACTATGGGTGTCGAAGGGAAAGGAACCGCCCTTCTAAAAAATTAAAAAAACGTTTTTATTAAAACCGAGCCGCTCGCAGAGCGGCGCGCCCGAGTTTTGAAAAGGAGGATGCACCATGTTTGACCTGATGCCTTTTGACCGCAAAGAAATGAGAAAATGGAACGGCTATTTTGACGACCTTGAGCGCAGCTTTTTCGGCGGATTCCCCGCCGTGAATTCCGGCTCCATGTTCCGCGCCGATATCATCGACCGCGGCGACAGTTACCTGCTTCAGGCCGAGCTGCCGGGCTTCGACCGCGAGGAGATCAGCGTCGACGTCTGCGGCGAATCCCTGACCATCTCCGCCCAGCATAAGGAGGAGAGCAAGGAGGAGGAAAAGAATTTCGTCCGCAGGGAACGGCGCTTCGGCTCCTTTGTCCGGAGCTTCGATATCACCGGCATCGACACGGATCAGATCTCCGCCGAGTTTAAGGACGGCGTCCTCGGTCTGACCCTCCCGAAGCGGGTCGAAACGGAAACCGCTTCCAAAAAGATCGAGATCAAATAAGCGGGCGAGGGGCCGGAATGTTTTCCGGCCCCGGCCTTTGCCATGGCGAAATCCCTCTCCCGCTTCGTTTAAGGGCGAAACGGGGGAGGGATGTTATTTTCTCCGGCGCGACGTTTCAGGAAAACTGCGCCGTTACGCCGATGAGCACGGAGCGATACGCTCCGTGCTCATCTTTTTATGCAAAAAGGCGGGCCGGGCCGCCGTCACCGGAGACCCCCGGTCGACGGAGCGGCAAACTCCGACGCCCCGGGCGCGCGCCGGCCGACAACCTCCGGCTGCCGGGGGAATCCCACCACGGTCTCCTTTGCCCCGGAGAAGACGGAGCGCGTCTGGTCCTCCCACCGGAGCGCGAACTTTTGCGCCGTCAGGGTCGCGTAAACGCGCACCGCCGTGTAGAGAAAATGAAAGAAAAAGATCTCGGCGAAGCCCGCGACCAGCAGCGGCAAGAGGTCCCCCTTTCGCACCGGCGCGTGCTCCAGCTTCGCCGCGCCGAGCGCGAGCGCCCACGAGGACAGCAGGCAGACGGCCGCGTACCCTGCCGTGAGAAAAAGCACCCGTTGGAAGTCCAAAACGCCGGCGATCCGGGAGAGCAGCAGCGTCAAGATGCCGAGGCTCTCGATCATGGGCGCCGCCAGCTCATAGAGGCAGTAGACCGGGGCCGTCAGAAGCCCCAGCGCGCCGAAATACCGCGAGGAGACGGCGTTCCGGTGCTTTTTGAGGCTCTGGATCAGTCCCGTCTGCCACCGCCGGCGCTGGGCGCAGAAATCCCGGATCCGCAGCGGGAACTGGGTGACGCAGACCGCGTCCGGCGCGTAGGAGATCGCGTAGGGTTTGCCGCAGAGCCTGCAATAGGCGTGCAGGCGCAGGATCAGCTCCATGTCCTCGCCCACCGTGCGGGTGTCGTATCCGCCGGCGCGGGCCACCGTATCCCGGTCGAACATTCCGAAGGCGCCCGAGACGATCAAATTCGCGTGGTACCGGTCAAAAAAGAGCCGCAGGCCGTAAAACGCCCGCAGGTACTCAAGCTTCTGGAACGCGAGCAGCAGGGCGTTCACCCTCGCGCCCGCGTAGAATTCCTTGGACGTGTAAACCGCGCCGCCGCAGGCGACGGTCTCGGGCCTCACCAAAAACGGAAAGGCGATCCGCTTCATGGCGTCGCGGGGCAGCACCGTGTCGGCGTCCACCGCGGCGAAATGCGCGTACCGGCAGAAGTTGATCCCGGCGTTCAGCGCGTCGGCCTTCCCGCCGGCGGATTTGTCGAGCACGGTGATCGGGACGCCGCCGACCGTGCACCGGTACACGGCGGAGACCGGCCGGGCCGCGAGCCGCTTCGGGCGGCCCATTCCCGCGCGCTTGAGCGGAAAGGAATCCAAAAGCGTCCCGAGCGTCCGGTCCGTGGAGCCGTCGTTGACGACAACGATCTCATAGGCCGGATAGTCGAGGCGCAGCAGCGCGCGGATGCCGGCGCAGAGCGAGGCCTCCTCGTTGTGCGCGGGGATCAGGATGCTGACCGGAAGCTCCCGGAAAAGCCCATCCGAAAACAGCTCCCGCTTTCGGAATTGCTCCCTCCGGTCCCGGTCCATGCGGCACAGCGCCGCCGCATCCGACAGGATGGTGATGACGAGATAGGCCGCCGTAAAGGAAAAGAACAGCCCGTATAAGAATTTCAGGGACGCGTTGAGCATTTCCATGTTTCGTTTTATCTCCCAGCGACGCTTTTCAGCTCATAGGTTCGCAAGGGGCAGTCCGGAAGGCCCCCGACACGCCTCTCATAGAGGGACGGGTCGGGCTCCAGCTCCCCGAGAAGGCGCAGATAAAAAAGGCGGCCGGCCGCGTCCGAGGGATCGCAGCCGCGCTCCTTTTCCTCCAGCAGGATACAAACCGGCGGCAGCAGCGCCCCGGCCCGCTCCGGCCTGCGGGCCGCGAGCGCCGCGCATTCCCGCACAAGGAGAGCCGTCGCCTCGTCGCAGCGCGTCAGCCGTCTGAGTTTCGCGAGGCGGGGAGGCTTGCCGCTTGCGAGCGCGGCGAAATACCTTGTCAGCGCGGCGGTTTCGCGTTTCGCGCGCGCCGCCGGCCCCGCGAACAGCAGATACAGGCAGGCGGAGAGCAGCAGCAAAAAAAGATACGCGAAAGATAAGCCCAAAACGACCGTCTGCATGCCTTTGCACCCCTTTTTTTCGTTTTTTTAGAATGGGCCGCCGCGACCGGTCACCCGGCGGCCGCCCCGAACGCGCTCTGCATGATATAATAGGACTGTTTGAGCCGCTCGTGGTAGGTCGGCTCTTTCCACGTTTGCAGCGCGTACGCGCCCCAGCCCGTGGCCGAAACCAAGTTTCCGCCCGAGCGCTCAAGGCAGAAACCCTCCAAAAAGATTTGCCTGATCGGCAGCCCCTCGATCTTGTAGTCCTCGTAATAGTCGTCCCGCACCTGCGCCGTCGGCGGGTCGTAGAAATTGAGGAGCTGCCACGCGAGCCGCACCTCGACCGTGTCCCCGGCGAAGCAGTAATCCGCGAGGGAGTTAAATTCCTCCGCCGAGGGGTTCCCGTTGCCGTAGACGAGTTTGCCCGTCTCCACCGTGAGGGCGTCCGTCGTGATCGCCTTGCCGTTCGCGCCCAGATAGGTGTGCCTGCTGTCGCTCCCCATGACGGCGACGCAGAAAACCGGGTTGTCCTTGCGCTCGGGCGTGGCGAGGATCGCGGCGGAGCTGTCCCACGCGTAGATCGAGAGGTTGGTGTCGTAATATTCCTGCACCAGCAGCGCCGCGTCCGTCTCGTCCCGGATGGAGAGCATGAAATCCGCCGCGCGGGAGAAGGAGAGATCCCCATAGGAGAACGCGCCGGACTTCGGCGTCACGTCGAGCGCGACCAAAAGCTCCTGTTCCCCCGGGCGCCAGCCCTCTTTCGAGATCAGGAAATACAAATATTTTTCGTCCTGCTGGACCGCGACCGAAAAGCCGCCCCCGCCCGCGGCCCGCTCGGCGTCTGCCCAGTCGGAGAGATCGCCGTCCGGATAGCAGACGCTCTGCTCCCAGCCGGGGTCGAAGGTCAAAAGGCCGTAAAACTGCTCGTTGGTCTGCGCGTCGCTCCAGTTGACGATGTTGTTTTTATCCACCGTGAGCTTCGCGTTCCACGCCTGCTTAAACCACTCGTCCTGCCACGAAAACAGCACGCACCCCGCGCACCCGGACGCGCGGATGTCCTCAAACAGCGCGGCGGAGGCGTTTCCCTGCTCCTCCTCCGAGAGGCCGCCCTGATGAAACCCCCGC
Organism: Oscillospiraceae bacterium; assembly: GCA_017991935.1. Classification (GTDB taxonomy): domain Bacteria; phylum Bacillota; class Clostridia; order Oscillospirales; family Ruminococcaceae; genus UMGS1668. The sequence continues at coordinate 12,259 of JAGOPP010000020.1, read as the reverse complement.
ACCGGGTCCTGATAGGCCCGCCCGCGCGCGGAGGAGGTGCCGTATTCCGAGATGACGACCGGCACGGCGTGGTGGGCGTCGAGCTCCGCGAGATAGGCGCGGTAGGGGTTACTTTGATCGGAGCCCGCCGTCTCCTCCGCGTAGCGGCCGAGCTTGAGGAATTCCGGGTAGGTCGGGTAGACGTGATAGGAGGCGAAGATCCCGGTTTTGAGCTTCTCCGACGGGATAATATGCTCCGTATCGACGGTGACCTCGCGCTTGAGCACGGTGTCGCCGTGCGGAAGCGGATCGGTGAGCGGCCAGTTGGAGAGCGCGAGCAGCCGCTGGCAGCGATATTTTTCCCACTCGTAGGAGAGGGCCGCGTCGCCCATCCACGCGAGGAAGCACTCGAAGCCCGTCGCCTCCTCCGAGGCCGAGAGAAACTCGCCGCGGTAGGTCCGGCCCTCGCTGAGCACGTCGTTAAAGGAGACGAAGTCCGTCTCCCACTCCACGCCGAGGATATAGCCCAGCACATAGCCGGAGACATCCTCGGAATAGAGCGTAAAAGCGGCGTCCTCGCCGAGGAGCCGGATGCGCTCCCCGTGCAGCGCGTCGATCGTGGCCCGCAGCTCCCGGGAGACGGAATCGCGAAACGCCTCCGTCCAGACGTCGGTCGTCGTGTACATATAGCCCTCCGGCAGGTAATAGCCTTGGAGCAGATAGAGCGGCTCGGCGGCTTCGCCGTTATATTGTTTCAGCGCCCGATAGAAGGCCGGGGACTGCAGCATATAGACCCGCACACAGTTGGCGTGCAGCGCCCCGATATACCCAAACCACCGCAGGTACTCCTCCTCGGTGACGCCGAGCTCGTTGGGAAAGCAGCCCGGTTTCCCGGTGCCCATATCCACGCCGATCATGAAAAACGGCTCCCAGCTCCCGTCCCGGTAGACCTCGATCCCCTTGCCGGAGGTATGGGCGAAATAGGCGAGCTCCGGGTAGCCCAGCGCCTCCGGGAACCCGTACCGCCCCGCCAGAAAGAGCAGCAGCAGCGCCGACAAAAAGCCGGCCGTCACGCGCAGAAAAAACGGTTTCACGAAACCCTCCCCATTTTGAGCGCGCCCGCGAAGAGGCCGCCGCTTTTTAGCCGTTGAGCATGCTCAGTTTGCCGATGTTTTCATCCATCCACTGCCCGCGCTCGATCACATGCTCTTCCAGTTTTTCAAACTCCTCCTCCACGGTGCCGCGCCTGCGGTCGTAGCGGGTCTCCTCGCCCGAGCGGTACCAGCGCGCGTAGTTGCGCTCGATGCCGCCGCCGAGATACGCCCGGCAGTCGCCGATCGAGGAGAGCAGATACTCCTCCGAGAGGTGAGTCTTCCGCAGCTCTTGATAGCGCAGCCGGCACAGCCGCGTGAAGACGTCGGAGCCGCAGAGATAATAATAGATCATGTTTTTCGGCATCTCGATGGTGTCGTAGGGCACCCAACGGCCGACGTTGTTGTTCATCGCGCCGTCAAAATCCCAGACCGGCCCGATGTGCACGACGCCGTCCAGATCGAAATAGAGAAAGGTCGAGAGCGAGCCCGCGTCGTAATTCTGAAAGAATTCGTTGATCACAAAATAGTCCACAAACGAATCGACGTCGATCCGGTCCATCCAAGCGGTGCCGCCCGGGTTCGCGTCGATATCCATCAGCGATTTCTCATACGCCGCGAGCACGGATTCCACATAGTGGAGCTGCTCCTCGTTCATCTCGATGAAATCGGGGTAGAGCAGGTCGTAGTCGTAGACGCTCGCCTCGGCGGCCATCAGCCTCTCGATCCGGTAGTGGTCGTAGGTGTTGTTGATCTGCACGAGCGCCGCGTTCTCCGTCCGTTTCGGGTCGAATTCCGTCAAAACCACGTGCTGCCGGTCCACCCGGATGCGCTCGATGATCGTGTAAAGGCCCATATATTCGGTTTTGCCGTCCTCGTCTTTCAAAAACATCTCGCACAGGCGGGCGTCCGGCGCGTTGCCCATGACGGCGTCCGCGACCTGATAGAGCAGGTAATTGCGGATCTGGGTGCGGTCGATGTAGCTGCCGTTGACGATATAGGAGGCGCCCTTCGCCATCCCGCAGAGGGACTGCTCGTTGCCGGCCCAGTCCTCGCCGACCAGCTTGACGGCGTACTGCTTTTTGGGGTACGCGCGGGAGCTGTGCCCGCGGATGCCGACGAGCGCCGCGCTCTCCACCGCCGGGGTGTCCCGCAGCGTGTTGCTCCCGCCGCCGTCAAACAGGGAAAACGAGCACAGGATCTTTTGGCCGTGCTCCTTCTCCTCCCCGCCGCCGGGGACGATCTGGCCCTCCGTGTCGATCAGCAGGATCGGCAGATAGCTCGAAAACGTCTCCGCGTCCGGGATCTCTACCGGCGCCCCGTCCTCGTCCTCCTCCGCCTCCGCGTCCGGCTCCTTGGCCATTCTTTCGTCCGCCTCCACGGCCGGAGGCTCTTTGTGGTAGGTGAGATGCTGCGCGGCCCGGACCGCGCCCCCTCGCGCGGACGCGGCCGGCGCGGCGGCGGCGGCCAGCAGCAGGATCGCCGCCAGCAGCAGCGTTACGGTTTTTCTCATCGTTACTCCTGAAGCTCGCTGTTTTGCAGCACAAGGTTGACGTAGCTGACGCCCTCCTTGCCGTAAAGAAGCGCGAGCAGCTCGTCCAGTTTCTTTTTCGCCTTGCCGTCGCGCAGGTCGTAGATCAGCTCCGCCGTGTCCGGCGTCGTATTCATGACCTGAAGCCGGCTGCCCGGGTAGGTCTTAAAAATGTCCGATTCCAGATCCGCCTTGCGCTCGAGCGTGCTGCGCACGACGAGCAGATAGCGGCTGTCCTTCCGAATCCTGCCGAAGACCAAGAGCAGCACAAACACCAGAGCCGTCGCCGTCAGGGCGACCACATACTGCGCCACGCCGCAGCAGATCCCCGCCATGATGCACCAGAAGATGTGCACGGCGTCCTGCGGGTCCTTGATCGCCGTGCGGAAGCGGATGATCGAGAGCGCGCCCACCATGCCCAGCGAGAGCGCGATGTTGCTGCTGATGACCGCCATGATCGCCGCCGTGATCGCGGACATCGCGATCAGCGACACGGCGAAGCGGCGCGAAAAGGTCACCCGGGTCGCGGAAAAATAATAGGCGATATAGATGATGATGCCCACCGCGACGGCCACGCCCACGCGGACCGAGACATCGAAGAAATCCAGCTCCCCCTGCATCAGCAGGTTATCCAAAATATACTGTTTCATGATCGTTCCCCGTTTCGTGCGGCTCTTCGCCTTTAATAGACCGCGATCCGGCTCGGAAGGCGGGAGATCCCGTATTTGCTGCAGGATTCCTGCATGCCGGCCGTATCCGCCAGCATCCCCTGAATGTAATCCGGCAGGTAGCCGCTGAATTTGACCTCCATCACGCAGACGTCCGCCTCCGTGACCGGGCACAGGCGCGGCGACGCCGAAAACAGGTCCGGGCCGCCCTCCGCCGAGCGGATGTCGCTGTCGAACGTGACGCGCGTCCTGCACAGCGGGACCACAAAGGCCAGCCGCCGGTACTGGATGACGGCCTTGGGCCGCCACATCTCCTGCGTCATGCGGCAATAGATCTGCGCGGCCTCGGGATGCGAGAGCTCCAGCAGCGGGCGGTAATCCCCGCGCTGCACCGCCTCGGCCTGCGCCCGCGTCAGGGGCAGGGAGCACTTCCACCGCGCGTCGCCGTTCCGGCGCTTGACCTCGAGCTTCGCGGAGCTGAAATCCGGAGGGTAGACCCGCAGCCGGATCTTATCCCGGCGGCCGATGCCGTCCTCCTTCTCGGCGCAGCAGCGGTCGCCCGGCGTGTCGAAGTAGAGCGAGCGGATCAGGTATCCGCGGCCCGCGGCGTTGTGCGGGTCCTGCGGCAACGCCGCCTCCAGTCTCTTGACGAGCTCCGCGGCCTGCACGGTGGTGAGCAGGTATTTGATCTCCGTCCTTCTTACAAACATGCCTACCCTTTCTGCCGCGGCGCGGCGGCCTCCGGCTCCAGACGCTCGATCTTCACTTCAAAGCACGCCGGGAACGCCGTGTTTCCGTCGGGATCCCCCGGCCAGTTGCCGCCGACGGCGAGGCCCATGATGAGATACATCGGCTCGGCCGGGACATGGGACTCCGTGCGGAAGACCTCCGCGCCGTCCAGCGTCCAGACCAGCAGGTTTTCGTGCCACGAGAGGCCGACCGTATACCGCCGCGGCATCCCGTTTTCAAATTGGTAGATAAAATAGGCCCTCCGGTGTTTGTCGCTGAAATAATGGAGCACGCCCGAATAGCGGTCCGGCTCGGTCCCGACGTGCTCGTAGATGTCGATTTCGGGGAGGGCTTTCCCCTGCGTGTTCAGCATCCAGATCGCGGGGAAGAGCCCCGCCCCCTCCGGGGGCGTGACCGTAAACGAGAATTCCCCGTAGAGATAGCTTTTGTCCGACTCCGCCATGCCGGAGACGTAGCCCTCCCCGGCCTTCTCCGCCGTCAGGAGCACGGTGTCCCCGCCCGTAAAGGCGACCTGCTCCTCCTCGTAGACGCTCAGCTCGCTGTTGATGTGCGCGGCGCTTGGAACCGCGGCGAAGCCGTCCGTCAGGGCGGGCGCCTTCGCCTCCGAGGAGGCCTCCGTCTCGGCGAAAACCGTCCGCGCCGGGGAGCGCGCGGATTCTCCGGCCTCTAAGGAAGCCCCGGCCTTCCGACCGGTTTCTAAGGAGGCCGCCGCCTCCCGACCCGTTTCTAAGGAGACCGCCGCTCCCGGGGACTCGGCCGACGCGCGCCGCCGGTACGTAAAAATCGCCATCTGCAAAATCATCGCCCCCGTCAGGCAGAATGCGGCCCCGACCGCGGCAATGCGGATCACCTGTACCCCTTTCATGCCTGTCCCCTCTTATAGGAATTCATGGCGGCATCCCCGTCTTTTTGCGCGGGGGCCGGATTCGGCCCCCGCTTGAGTGGATTCCATAATCTTCCAAATAAAAGGAAAAATCAAGGGGTAACCTGTCGTCCCCCGCTAAAATTCTCAAAAAACAAAGGCCCGCGCGCCATCCGAAACGGACGGTGCGCGGGCCCGGATTCTGTTTTTCGGGGAAATCCGCATCGGGCGGCAAGCGATCATGGATGCGCGCCGGACGCCGTCTCGCGGGGAAATCCGCATCGGGCGGCAAGCGATCATGGATGCGCGCCGGACGCCGTCTCGCGGGGGAAAGCCGCATCGGGCGGGATCTTACGCGCGCAGCCCGCGCACCGCCTCGTAGACGGCGACGGACATCGCGACGGTCGCGCCGACCATCGGGTTGTTGCCCATGCCGATGAGGCCCATCATCTCGACGTGCGCCGGTACGGAGGAGGAGCCCGCGAACTGCGCGTCGCCGTGCATGCGGCCCATGGAGTCGGTCATGCCGTAGGAGGCGGGGCCGGCGGCCACGTTGTCCGGATGGAGCGTGCGCCCGGTGCCGCCGCCCGAGGCCACGGAGAAATACCTCCGGCCGTTCTCGGCGCACCATTTTTTATAAGTACCGGCCACGAGGTGCTGGAAGCGCACGGGGTTCGTGGAGTTGCCGGTGATGGAGATGTCGACGCTCTCGTATTTCATGACGGCGACGCCCTCATTCGCGTCGTCCGCGCCGTAGCAGCGGATGGCCGCGCGCTCGCCGTCGGAGAACGGGACCTCGCGCAAAATCTTCAGCTCGCCGGTCGCGAAGTCGTACTCCGTCTCGACGTAGGTGAAGCCGTTGACGCGGGAAATGATATAGGCGGCGTCCTTGCCCAGCCCGTTTAAAATGACCCGGAGCGGGGTCTTGCGCACCTTATTGGCGTTGCGGGCGATGCCGATGGCGCCCTCCGCGGCCGCGAAGGACTCGTGCCCCGCCAGAAACGCGAAGCATTTGCTCTCCTCGCTGAGCAGCATCGCGCCGAGGTTGCCGTGGCCGAGGCCGACCTCGCGCTGCTCGGCGACCGAGCCGGGCACGCAGAAGGCCTGAAGCCCCTCGCCGAGGCAGACGGCCGCCTCCGCGGCGGAACCGACCTGTTTTTTGATGCCGATGGCGGCGCCGAGCGTGTAGGCCCAGACCGCGTTGTCGAACGCGATCGGCTGCACGCCCCGGACGATCGTCTCCGGGTCGACGCCGGAGGCCTTGACCAGCGCCGCGGCCTCCTCAAGGGAGGACATGCCGTATTTTTCGAGGCAGGCCTCGATTTTGGGCATTCTTCTTTCTTTTCCTTCAAACTCTGCCATGTATCTTAAGACCATCCTTTCCGCTTACTTGTGGGCGGGTCCCCGCCGGCCCCAAACAAGGAGACTTCCGGCGTCATTCCTCGCGCGGGTCGATGTAGCGCGCCGCGTCGGCGTAGCGGCCGTAGGAGCCGGTCTCCTTTTTGAGCGCGGCGGCGGCGTCCATGCCGTGGCGGATATCCTCCATCATTTTGCCGAGGCGGACAAACTGATAGCCGACGACCTCGTCGTTCTTGTCGAGCGCGAGCGAGGTGATGTAGCCCTCGGTCAGGTCGAGGTAGCGCACGCCCTTTGCGCCGGTGCTGTAAATGGTGCCGACCGCCGAGCGCCGCCCCTTGCCCAGATCCTCCAGCCCCGCCCCGATCGGCAGCCCGCCCTCGGAGAAGGCGGTCTGGCTGCGGCCGTAGACCAGCTGCAAGAAGATCTCGCGCATCGCCACGTTGATGGCGTCGCAGACGAGATCGGTGTTGAGGGCCTCCAAAAGGGTTTTGCCGGGCAGGATTTCGCCGGCCATGGCCGCGGAATGGGTCATGCCGGTACAGCCGACGGTCTCGATCAGCGCCTCCGCGATCACCCCGTCCTTAACGTTCAGCGTGAGCTTGCACGCCCCCTGCTGGGGCGCGCAGGTTCCCACCCCGTGGGACAGGCCGGAAATATCGGTGATCTGGGAGGATTTGACCCATCGGCCCTCCTCCGGGATCGGCGCCGGGCCGTGGTGCGGGCCCTTGGTCACGCTGCACATTCTTTCCACATCTTCTGAACAGTTCATGCGGCAACTCCTTTCCTCTATGATAAAATGGATAAAAAATAATCACGCGGCTTGCGGGAAGGCGCGCCGCGATTTCTTCCAAAAACGCGGCTTGCAGGCTTTCCTTCAAACCCGCATAAATTATATCGGAAATCTCATTTTAAATCAATGAGGAGTATGTCCCAAATAATCGCCCTTTTCCACAGAATTTTCCGTTGAAAACGTTTGCGGGTCAAAAAAACGGTGCATAGATTTAACAGACCGTTCATTGACTTGCAAAACGCTTAAGAATAAAATAGGGAAATAGAACATCGGGCATCGCTTTCGGGCGGAAGGGCCCGCCCAAGGATAAGGAGAAAAAAATGAGTCTACTTGAAAAAATCTTCGGCAACTACTCCCAAAAAGAGCTCAAGCGCATCGACCCCGTCGTCAAAAAGATCCTCGATCTGGAGGAGGAATATAAGGCCATGAGCGAGTCCGCGCTCAAGGGCCGCACCGCCCTGTTTCGCGAGCGCTATCAAAACGGCGAAGCGCTCGACAGCCTGCTGCCGGAGGCGTTCGCCGCCTGCCGCGAGGCCTGCGACCGCGTGCTCGGGATGCGCCCGTTCCCGGTACAGCTCGTCGGCGGCGTGGTGCTCCATCAGGGGCGCATCGCCGAGATGAAGACCGGCGAGGGCAAGACGCTCGTCGCGACGCTCCCGGCCTACCTCAACGGCCTGACCGGGGAGGGCGTGCACATCGTCACCGTCAACGACTACCTCGCCCGGCGCGACAGCGAGTGGATGGGCAAGGTCTATAACTACCTCGGGCTCACCGTCGGGCTCGTCACCCACGACGTGGAGACCGGCCGCCGCGGCGACGCCTACGCCTGCGACATCACCTACGGCACCAACAACGAGTTCGGCTTCGACTACCTGCGCGACAACATGGTCACCTACAAGGAAAACCGCGTCCAGCGCGGCTTTCGCTACGCGATCGTCGACGAGGTGGACTCCATCCTGATCGACGAGGCGCGCACGCCGCTCATCATCTCCGGCCGCGGCGAGAAATCCACCGATCTTTACGAGAAAGCCGACCGCTTCGCCCGCACGCTCACGGCCATCCGCGTCAAAGAGGAGAACGAGAAGGAGGAGCGCGAGGACATCGAGGCCGACTACATCGTCGACGAGAAGGCCCGCACCGCCACGCTGACCCCGAGAGGCGTCGCCAAGGCGGAGGCGGCCTTCCAGCTTGAGAATTTCAACGACCCGGACAACATGACGATCGTGCACCACGTCAATCAGGCGATCAAGGCCCGCGGCGTGATGCAGCGCGACGTGGACTACGTGGTCAAGGACGGCGAGGTCATCATCGTCGACGAATTCACCGGCCGCCTGATGTTCGGCCGCCGGTACAACGAGGGGCTGCATCAGGCGATCGAGGCCAAAGAGGGCGTCACGGTCGCCCACGAGAACCGCACGCTCGCGACGATCACCTTTCAGAATTACTTCCGCATGTACGATAAGCTCTCCGGCATGACCGGCACCGCCCTGACCGAGGAGGCCGAGTTCCGCGAGATCTACGGCCTCGACGTGATCGAAATCCCCACCAACAAGCCGATCGTCCGCGAGGACGCCTCGGACGTGGTCTATAAGACCGAGCGCGGCAAGTTCGAGGCGGTCATCGACGAGATCGCCGACGCGCACGAGAAAGGCCAGCCGGTGCTCGTGGGCACCATCTCCATCGAGAAATCCGAGCTGCTGAGCGCCATGCTCAAAAAGCGCGGCATCCAGCACAACGTGCTCAACGCGAAGCACCACGACAAGGAGGCCGAGATCGTCGCGCAGGCCGGCATGCCCGGCGCGGTGACGATCGCCACCAACATGGCCGGACGCGGCACCGACATCGTGCTGGGCGGCAACGCGGAGTACCTCGCCAAGGCCGATCTGCGGAAACTCGGCTACGACGAGGAGCTGATCGGCGCCGCCGACGCCTATTTTGAGACCGGCGCGGAGGACATCCTCGAGGCGCGGCGGCTCTTTCAAGAGCTTTACGAAAAACACAAAGGGGAGATCGCCGGGCAGGCGGAGCTTGTCAAGAGCGCCGGCGGCCTCTATATCATCGGCACCGAGCGGCACGAGTCCCGCCGCATCGACAACCAGCTGCGCGGGCGCTCCGGGCGGCAGGGGGACCCCGGCAAATCGAGATTTTATATCTCGCTCGAGGACGACCTGATGCGGCTCTTCGGCGGCGAGCGGCTTCAGGGCATGATGGACACGCTCGGCGTCGAGGAGGACATGCCGATCGAAAACCGCATGCTCGCGAGCTCCATCGAGAACGCGCAGAAAAAAGTGGAGGGGCGCAACTTCGGCATCCGCAAAAACGTGCTCCAGTTCGACGACGTGATGAACAAGCAGCGGGAGATCATCTACGGCCAGCGCTCCAAGGTGCTGGACGGCGAGGACCTCAAGGACTATATCGCCCAGATGCGCGCCGAGAGCGTCTCCAAAAACGTGGACACCTACCTCACCGAGGGCAGCCTCCCGCAGGACTGGAACCTCGGCGGCCTGCGCGACTATTACCTCGGCTGGATGCTCTCCGACGGGGAGCTGCGCTATAACAGGGAGGAGATCGCGTCGCTCACGAAGGCCGACGTCGAAAAGGCGCTCCTCGACCGCATGGAGGAGGTCTACGCCGTCCGCGAGAAACTGTTCGGCCCCGAGCTGATGCGCGAGCTCGAGCGCGCGGTGCTCCTGCGCAACGTCGACCTCAAATGGATGGATCATATCGACGCGATGGAGGATCTCAAGCAGGGCATCTACCTGCGCGGCTACGGCCAGCGCGACCCGGTCATCGAGTACCGGATGGAGGGCTTCGACATGTTCGACCAGATGATCGACTCCATCCGCGAGGACACCGTGAAGATGCTGCTGACCATCCGGGTGAAGGCGGGCGCGGCCCCCGAGCGCGAGCAGGTCGCGAAGCCCGACATGGGCGTGGGCTCCGACGGCTCGGCCCCGGCCTCCCCGCTCAGGAAAAAGAAGGTCGGACGCAACGACCCCTGCCCCTGCGGCTCCGGCAAGAAATATAAAAACTGCTGCGGCAGGTAAGACCGCCGCTTTGATTGTCCCGGCGGACGGCCCCGCCAAAAAATGGGGCGGACAGGCCCGCTCCGACGGCCCGGCCCCGGGCGAAAACGAAGACGGCTCCGGCCACCGGGCCGGGGAACGCTTTCATCTCCGATCGTCCCGGCGGGAGAAAAAGCCCGCCGGGGATTTCTCTTTTTGTAAAAAGCAGGCCGCGGGAAAGCGACCCTTCCGCGAAACGCCGGGCGCGGCGGGTGGTTTTTTCCCCGCCCGGGACGGCGCGCTTTCGGCCGGATCTCCGGCCGCGAATCTGAAAGACCGGGGGGGATTCCCATGCCAAGCCTCAATATCGTGCTCGTCGAGCCGCAGATCCCGCAGAACACCGGCAACATCGCCCGTACCTGCGCGGTGACCGGCGCGCGGCTGCATCTGGTCGGGCCGATGGGCTTTGTGCTCGACGACGCGAAGATGAGACGCTGCGGGCTCGATTACTGGGATCTGCTCGACGTGACCCTCTACGGCGGCCTCGAGGAGTTTTTCGCGAAAAACGGCGGCCCGTTTTACTATTTCACCACAAAGGGGCTCCTGCGCCACAGCGACGTGCGCTACCCGGACGGCTGCTATCTCGTCTTTGGCCGGGAGGACGCCGGGCTGCCGGAGGAGCTGCTGTTTCAAAACCCGGAGACCGCCGTCCGCATCCCGATGCGCCCGACGCTGCGCAGCCTCAATCTCTCCAACTCCGTGGCCATCGCCGCCTACGAGGCGCTGCGCCAGTGGGACTACCCGGAGCTCCAGTGGAAAGGCTCGCTGCGGGCGTACGACTGGGCGGAGGCCGGTCTCCGGCAGGACGCGGAGCTCCTCGGCGGCAGGGAATAGGCTCCCGCTTCCCGGGCGAAGGGTAGCCCCCGGAAAACAAACGCTATTTTGGAAAGGCGGTCGGGCCTTTATGGAAAAAATGCAGAAGATCGTCGGCGCGCTGCGGAAGGCCGTGCAGGATTACGATATGATCCACGCCGGCGACAAAATCGCGGTGGGCATCTCCGGCGGCAAGGATTCCCTGACGATGCTCGAGGCGCTCCAGATGCTGCGCGCGCACGTCGGCCCGGAGTTTGAGCTCGTCGCCCTCGCGCTCGACCCCCGCTTCGGCGGGGTGGACTCGGACTACTCCGCCGTGGAGGCGCACTGCCGCGAGCTCGGCGTCCCGCTCGACATCCGCCGCGCCAACATCGGCACCATCGTCTTTGAGACGAGGAAGGAGCACAACCCCTGCAGCCTCTGCGCGCGGATGCGCCGCGCCATGCTGCACGACGCCGCCAAAGAGGACGGCTGCAACAAGCTCGCCCTCGGCCACAACTTCGAGGATGCCGCCGAGACTTTCTTAATGAACCTCTTCGACGCGGGCCGGGCGGAGTGCTTCTCCCCGGTCACCTATATGAGCCGCAAGGACATCACCGTGATCCGGCCGCTGATCTACTGCCGGGAGGCGGACGTCCTCGCCGCGGCAAAGAGCCTCGGCCTCCCGGTCATGAAAAGCCCCTGCCCGGCGGACAAGCACACCGAGCGCGAGCACGTCAAGGAGCTGATCGCGCGCCTCGAGGCGGAGGAGGGCTACGAGAGCGTCGCCCGGCGCATCGTCGGCGCGCTCCAGCGCGGGAATATCTGCGGCTGGGGCCTCGACCGCCCGGAGCCGGTCGTCTTTGAGGGAAGATGAGCTCCCGCGCTCCAAAACGCGCCTATGATATTTATAGGGAACAAAATAAGAGGGCCGGCGGCCGTGGGTCGCCGGCCCTCTTTGCCGCCCGCGCGCCCGGGACTCCGCGGCGGACGAATTTTACGCACCCCGCGCGGCTCCGCGCCGGTCGCGGCCGCCCCGTCGCCTTAGGCGACCCGGGAACGCATCCCATAAAAAGCCGTCTTGAGAGAACGGTAAGCGATCTTCGAGCGTCAATTGCCCGTCGCCTCAGGCGACCGCGCAGCCTCAGGCTGCCCGGAAACGCATCCCATAAAAAGCCGTCTCGAGAGGCCGGTAAGCGATCTTCGAGCGTCAATCGCCCGTCGCCTCAGGCGACCGCGCAGCCTCAGGCTGCCCTTAGGCGACCGCATAAAAAAATCTCCGGAGCCCGAAAGCCCCGGAGATCGTTTTTTTTTGCGGATGATTAACGTTTGCTGAACTGCGGCGCGCGGCGGGCCTTTTTGAGGCCGTACT
>JAGOPP010000019.1 GCA_017991935.1 Oscillospiraceae bacterium | reverse complement strand
CGGGTGGATAATTGCTGAAATATTCTTGCGCTGCAGCCCAGGCATCATGTTCGGTGTTCTTTATGGTATCAAGGAATTTCTGTGCATCTGCCGGAGTAATTTTCTTTCTGAGGACATGCGACAGCCTTTTCGATAAGGCGGTGGCCGCTTTATTTCGGCGTTCAATGTTGTCATACTTCTCAAAGCACTCCGAGCAACAGTTCTAAAACATGAAATCTTCTTCGGAATTATAAGGGCTTTAGCAAAAATAAGTTTAAGAATCTCCCGGGGTTGGACGACCAGACCGTGAGCCGCTTAGGTAAAGGTGGCACGGTTACTACGAGAACTGGTATTGCTGCTTGCTTCGGGTTGGATTTGGATGTTTCCGAGGCAAAGGAGTTGTTGGTGCTTGTTAAACCCGTATTTAGAAAAGACAAAGAGATCCTTACGTATGAGTACGTTCTGTCGACTTTTCAGGGTTGCTCCCTTGATGAGAGAAACGACGTATTACAGACACTTGCGTTGAATCGATAGGCGTTCGCTCGAAGGACAAATAATTGAGAAAAAAGGAGAAGTTTATGTCGGAAGGTTCCCTGAATACATTTGAAATCGATAACCGTCGGTTGTCTGTCATCGTCTTTTCTCTGTTTTTTTCATGGCTGTTGGCCTTCCCCTTTGAAGGACGTATTTTGTACGCCCTTGCGGACTACTATAACGCCTCGGCTCAATCCTTTGTTTTTGGAACAATGGCCGCTCATTTTGCTGGGCTGCTTGCCTGCGGCTTTTTTATCAGGAATATGCGAACAGCCAAAAAGCTCATGCTTTTTTCCATTACGTTTTGCATCGCGGCCTCCGGCGTATTTTTCCGCCCTCCTTCCTTTCTGTGGACGGCGGCACTGATTATAGCGGCATTTCTGGTCGGCTGCTGTGTGGCGGCATGGGGTTTTTATTTCAAAGGCTGCACGCCGAAGAATGAGCGTATCAAGACTATGGCAGACGGACTTATCTTCTCGAACCTCTTGATGATTGCGCTCAATATGGCCGCCATTCATATTTCCCCACACGTTGGGCTTGGTTTTTCCATTCTGATGCTGGCAGCGGCTTTCCTATTCGCACTCAGGCTTCCCAAAGAGGAAGCGCCGGAACCTCTGGCTTCCGTGCAGGGGGAGATTTATGTCAGCAAAGCCAGCCCTCTTGCTTTTCTGTGCCTGTTCGTCGTGGTCATCACCATCAATTCCGGCCTTATGTATCAGGTACAAGGTCCCGCCTTCTCTCATCTGGAATGGCTGACAAGCTGGTATTGGGCCGTGCCGTATATCGCCGCTCTGTTCATTATGCGCAACCTTCCCCGAAAAACAAATCGGGCATATATCCTTTATGTTGCCATCGCCATGATCGGCCTTTCCTTTATCGCTTTTCTGGCGCTTGGCCGCTCATGGACGGATTATCTTGTGGTCAATACCCTAATGCTGGGAGCCTGCGGCGTGTATGACCTGTTTTGGTGGAGCATCCTGGGTGAAATGCTGGAGCTGGACAAAAACCCCGCAAAAATTATGGGCGTTGGCCTCTCTGCCAATGTCCTGGGGGTTCTGCTGGGCGGGCTTATTGGAAACGGAGTCGCAAGTGGACAAAGCCATAATCCTACCTTGCTGGCGCTGGGTGTGGTGTGCGTTACCCTTATCATGCTTCCGCCCTTGCATACACGACTGACTACCCTGCTCAAAAACCATGTTTATTTGACCACGATTACCGAAATGCCAGTTCAGGAACAAACCCGGCTGATCTGTGCGTTCAGTATCGCAGAAAAACTCACCGAACGCGAGGGTGAAATCGCAGCCCTTCTCATCAAAGGCAAAACCTACCGGATGATTGCCGGTGAACAGCATGTGAGCGAAAACACCGTAAAATCCCATGTGAAAAACATTTACTCCAAAGCCGGAGTTCAAAGCCGGGCGGAACTGATGAATCTCCTTCTGGATATACATATCCCATCCATATAATCTGAAAACCCCTGATAGACAGCTGTTTTAGAGGCCCCTCACCCGAAAAGGTGAGAGGCCTTTTTGTGTAAAATCACCTGGCTTGGTGACGCAAACACGGCTCTGCTTTCGATAAAATAAAGAAAACGCTGCCCGCTGAGAGGGGGATTTCTTTGAAAAAAATCATAAGGTACTCACGGTGCTTTTTGGCAGCCTCCATTTTCTGTACGGCTGCCCTTGCTGCGACGCTTATCCTGCAACCGACCAATTGGAAGCCGTATGCGGTTGTGGCCTTGTCAGCAGGATTGATTGCCGCTTTCCTTTTTTTCACCATGAATCAAAGGCTCATAGCCGCACGGCTGATTGTCGAGAATCAGATTCTCCATATTCAGCCCGCCGTCCTTCGTGAGCGGGACAGCATGAAAGAAAGTGAAGCAGCGTCCTGCGAAACCGTCGAGATGTTCGTGTCCTGCTTTGGCATCCTGCTGGGCTCCAAGGTCATCAAGTTTAATCAGGAGGATATCCGGCTCAAAGCCGTGGAGATCGGACGGGACTATCTCTCGCTGGACTACGGCAGGGATACGGATCTCCGGAATATTCGGTTGATCCATTCAAGGCCCGACAGCGCCGTTCTTGCGGGCATCATTGAGAAGTTTCGTTATGAAACCGGGATTACTCCCACGATTACACCCTGAAGGAGGATTATTTTATGGAAAACAAATTGGCAGTAAATGCAAAATCATGCGCCACAAAAGCGGGCAGGCGTTTTCTCGCCTTGCTTCTAGCCTGTGTCCTTACTTTCAGTCTCAGCGCCTGTGGAGGGCAAAAAACAGGCGGATCAGAAGAAATCAAGCCGGTCACGGTGGAGCGCGAGCCGGAACCGCAGGCCCTGCAAACCGCAAACGAGGCCACCGCCATTGCACTGCGGCAGTATGTCTACGCAAGGCTTTTGACCGAAGCCTTCCTGACGGCGGACGCCTCCGCCATGACGGCGGAGGAACTGTCTGAAATGGCGGATGAGCTTCTCCTCGCGTGGGAAAACGCCGAACTCTTTTCTTCCACCGCGATGGAACTCACGGATCAGGCTGTCCTGCTGCTGGAAATGCCCTCAGTAAAGCAGACGTCGGCTGTCGGTCAGCCGCCGGCCAAATTTATGACCCTTGCCGCAACGCCTTTAAACTTCTCTGTTGTGGCGTATGCGGCTGAAAGCGGAAGAAAAATTGATCCGCAGACATGGGCGGAGAACCTGACCAAGCAGTATGACGCCCTAAAAGGAGCGAAGCGGTATCAGCAGCTTGCCCAGCAGCTCGGCACCGATGCAAAAACAGCCTATGAGCAGATGGTGCTGGCGCAGAAAATTATCCGTAATGCCGCCGAGTTGGAGGAAGCCGAGGGCGTGGTAAACGCCTATACCGAAAGTATCAATTACCTGCAAGGGTTAAAAACCACCAGCAAGGTCGCCATGCTCGGTTGGTCCATGGCGGCCACCGGTGGTGGAAGTGTTACGCTGCTGGAGGGGTCGGGCCTTCTCGTGGGCGGCGTGGACTGCATCGTGGACGTGGCCGAAACCAGCAGCACCCTCGTCCTTGGGGAGAATCATCAGGTGGCGGTAGCCTTTGGTGACATCAAGGAAAAGTTGGGACCGGTTTCCTCCCTCATTGGGCTTGCCACGCTGAATCCCTCGGGTATCGGAAATACGGCAAAGGACACCGCCGAGGCGGCGATCTACATCACCGATTCGCTGGTGGATCTGTTCTATGAAGATAAAATCGTCGGCGTCAAGGTGGAGGGGTTGTCCGATCAGGCCACCCGCATCAGCGGCCAGGTGTTCGAGGCGGGTGAAAAGGCCGTGCTGGAAGCCGCAGGTTTTCTTTTCCCTGCGACCACAAAAACGCTTTCTCAGCTTATAGGGCTTTGGAAGCCCGAACCCGAGGTCATGATTGCCCGGTTGGATGCCCTCGTCTCTCAAATGGCGGAGCTGGAACGGGCAGCAGGCATAGCATCGGAAGTCCCGTCGGAGCCGGGCAGCGCCGAAAGCACAATGCCAAGCGAAAGCCCTGAAAACACACCGGCTGAAGATGCAACGATTTTTGGAACATACAGCCAGGTTGCCACCAAAGAATTTACCGGCAAGGCCAATGGTGAAGAGGGTGAAACCGAAATCAGCACTATTATCATAAAGGATGCAGGCGGCGGCTTATTGGTATTGATAGACGAGGAGTATGATGACAAAACATACCTCGACTATGATCCGGTAACTAACATCGTCCATAACGAATCCGCAGGGATTACGGTTCATATCGAATTTTCCCTATCCGAGGGCGGGGTAACCGGTAGCGGTTATATACGTGGCACCCTCTGGGGTGAACCCATAGGAGCTACCCTTTCCCTTACCAAAATTTCTGACTGACGGCAAGGAGGTATGATCATGTATTGCAAGCATTGTGGGACTGCTATGACGGATAACACTCGCTTCTGCACAGGCTGTGGTGCTCAAATAGAAACTGCACCGGACAGCCGCCCTGCTGCAAGGGGCGGGCGCATCGGCTACTCTGAGCGCATTCATGACCCGGCCTTTGCCCGGTATCTGAAACACACCAACCGATGGTCTGCCCTTTTCTCTATGATACTGGCCATCGCTGCGGTCATTGGCTTTTACATCTACGGCGAAACCAGCCGTGAGATGGAGAATCCGCAGGCATTGTTCATCGGCCTGGGCATCGGAGGAATGTTTTTACTGATTGCGCTCTATACCATCATTGCCAGAAAAAGAAGCAAGACCTGGGACGGCGTGGTGGTGGATAAAACCATCAAGAAGAAAAACCGCCGCCAGAGCACCGGCAGCAACGATGACGATTATTACATCTACTACTACACCGAATACGCGGTTATCATCCGAAATGAACGCGGAAAAACGCACAGGCTGACCGCCGAGGATGATGACACGGTTTTCAACTACTACCAAATTGGCGATCGGGTGCGCCATCACGCGGGGCTAAATTCTTACGAGAAATACGACAAATCGCGGGACAGCATCGTCTTCTGCAACGCCTGTGCCACTTTATGCGACATAAACGATGATGTTTGCTGGCGCTGCAAATGCCCTTTATTGAAATAGGCATATAAAAGAATTTAAGGTGAAGAGAGGTTTTAGGGAATGAATGGTAAAAAAATTCTATGTGGCTTGCTGGTTATATCAATGCTGCTGTCCATGACCGGCGTGCTTACCAGCTGCGATAAAGTTAAAAACCTTGCAAAGAAACCCGAAACGTCGGCAATTGTGGCCGAGGGTGTTCTAAACGCCGATAATCTAACCCTTTCGCACCAGGGTGTCAGCATGGCGCTCAGCCCCGTGACGCTGGATACGGAAGCCGCGGCGAAGATTGCAAAGGTTGAGGGCGCGCCACAACTCGATGCGAACAGCGGCATCGAGCTGGCTGTTTACGATTTCTCGCTGGAAGGCGTAGACGACCTTGCGGGAGTGATCGACCTGACCATTCCGCTTGCGCTTGCAGACGGCGCAATTCCCGGAGCGGCATACTTAAACGAGGACACAGGTCTTTGGGAGCCGGTAGCGTTCCGCTATGACCCTGTATCCGGCACGGTGGTAATTAGCACCGATCACCTTTCCAAATACGGCGTATTTTCGGTAAGCGGCGAGGGTCTGCGCAAGGCGCGCGTCGAGTTTTTGGTGCTCGGCGGCAGCTCTGGCGTCGGTGAAAACTTTATGGCCGCTGTCGAGGAATATACTGCCCTTGGCGTACCGGCTTCTGAGTGCGCCCAGATCGGCGTAAACGCCGTGGGAGACAGTCTGCAAATCGGCAGCGACATCCTTGGCGGCATGACGCAGAGCGCAGGATTCCTCGCCTACGGAGACGATGTGTTATCCACCGTCGGGGACTATTTGGGCAACATCGGATTGATGACGTCGGTGGTTCAAATCGGCCTGAACGTTTCAGACGGAAAAATTCACGATGCCCTTGTGGGCAGCATGAAATTTGCGTGGTCATACACGATGGGAAAGGTCGCGTCCAAGCTGAGCAGCTCGGTCATGTCGGCCAGCATGGCGGCGGTGGCCATCGTCGATTATTCCATCAATAAATTCGGTACCGAGGCGATAGAGGGCCGCGCCAGCATTTACCGCGACGCATATAATCTCTACTACCAAAAGAACGAGCGTGGTTATAAGTCCTCGGCATACTGGTATCAGACGCTGTATCCCCTGTTTGAAGCGGGTAATCTGTCCGAGGATGCGCTGAAGTCGGAAATCGACCGCCTCGTCACGGCCCATTGCCAGGAGTTTTGGGGCGGAGATAATGCGGACGGCGTGGACGCCTATGTAGATATGGCACGCAAAAAATTCGCATGGACCGGCGGCGGAGCGGGACTCAACGATACGATCCGCAATGATATTAGCGCCGAGCGGAGGGCCACGCTTTATAACGATGTCATTCCCGGCGTGATTCATCAAATAGCAAGAAAAATAAACCTTGAAAACGAGCGCAAATTGCGGGCGGAATATCGCGCGCTGTCCGATTACCTGAACACCTCCATTGCGTTTAGCGTAACTGACAAGCAGAAAACCTACGCCGGTTACACCCTTCGTTTCGCGCCGCTGAACGATAAAGCCAGTGCCAAGGATTGGACGGGAAAAATCAGCGACGACGGTACGGCAAACACCTCGTTCACATTGTATGGACACATGTATGCAGGTGCGCCGAACACGCTCGAAATCTGCGAACCGGGCTCGGACGTGCCGCTCAAAACGGTTGCCTTCAAGGTAACGCCGCCCAAAATAGAAATTGTGCTGGACGACGACCCGCCGGAAAAGCCGAAAGAAAGCGAGAGCAGTTCCGCCGAACCAGCAACCGAACCGCAGCAGCCCAAGGCCGGGGAATACGCCTGGGTGCTTGTCGATACCATCCATGACGATCAAAAGTACGATATAGACAATACAAACAAAGGCGGCGTTTATCAAGTAAGTGCGTCAGCCTCGCAGGGCAGCTATACCCGTTCGTGGAAATATATCGGTGATACTGATACCTATCCTGATCCCGATCAAATCAATGGAGAAAGCTTCGCTACCCAACTTACTTTCTCGGTCCCACCCACGGTGATTAAGGGTGGTGAAACTGTTAGTTTAAGTTTTAATCTTACTTTTACTGATGACAACCTTTCGTATTTTGACGGAACCGGAAGCGCGCGCGCCGATTGGGGAAACCTGAAGTTTACTAATACGGCAAATAAGAGTTATTTTGAAATTTATTCTTCAGTCAAATATAGCAGTAAAAACGTTAAGTCGGTCAGCGATACGATTTCTGCGGTAATTCCCAACGGGGGTACTGAAGGAGAACAGGAGAAGTTGTGGACTGGTGGTTACACTGGTACGTATTACGTTTACGAATGGAAGCAGATCTCTTGATATAGTGCTTTAGCAGACAAGGAGGAACATGATGAGCGATATGCAGGAAGCGGTTCGCTGGGAAATCAGCGTACCCATATTTAAGGATACGACTATTTTAAAACAGCTCGGTCTTGCCATCGGTATCCCTTTCGGTTTGGTCGCTCTTGCCATTGTACTTGTATCAGGGATAAGACGGGATACACTTTATGCACTCGGGCTCATCGCCGCACTGCTTATCCTGACATGGCTGTTTATTATGGTGGCATATCGGGGTAAATATGAAGCGGAATTCGCCCTGGACGACAAAGGTGTGCTCTGCCGCACTGGGGCAAAACAGGCAAAAATGCGCCGGATCGGTAACACTTTGACTGTGATGCTGGGCTTGCTTTCCGGCAAGCCCGCCGTCGCTGGCGCGGGGATGCTGGCGCAATCGCGGCAGGAGGTTTTTCTCCGATGGAACCACATTACAAAGGTAAAATACAAGTCTCAAAGCCACACGATCCTGCTACGCGGCGGCTGGACGGAACAGATCGCGCTGTTCTGCACACAAGAAAACTATGCTCTGGTGGAGAGATTTGTTCTTAAGAGGACAAGTCGGACAGATGAGGTGAGCCGTAAATGAAAAGAAAGCGTTTGCCCCGAATTCTCATTTCTTTGCTCGGTGCGGCGTTTATCTTATGGGGGGCTATGAGTGTTGCGCTGGATGTTTTTGGCGAACAGGCCACGGCTGTCGTTACTCATATTCGCAGAGAAGGCGGTGAGCGCGCCGAAGTAATGCCGAACAGGTACACTTATAATATCAGCTATACTTTCACCTCGCCGGATGGAAAGGAAGTTGATGGCTTCACCAAGAAAATAGGCGGTGCAGCCTATATAAAAGCGGATGGCACAGGTAAAATTGCCGTGCGATACTTTAAAGCAATCCCCCATATAAACGCGCCAGAAGAAAATATACCCTTTTCACTAAAACAGCCTGTTTTGACGGCGGCAGGAGTTTTTTTGATTGTTCAGATAAATCGGAGGCGGAAAGCCTCGGAGTAAAAGCCATAGGCAATAATGGCCCAACCAACACTATTGAATTGAAGGGTTTGGGCAGATCAAATCATACGCTTTTATTTTTCCTTGAACCCTGTTATTTTTCGTATAACTATTTTATTTTTCCTCAAGGGTATTCAAATTTGTGCTCTGAGCCAAGCTTTCGGATGAAGCCCCTGACCGCAGAAAAAGCCTGCAATATAAAGGATTTTGAATACCCCTGTGGGGCAAATCCCTTATATTGCAGGCTTTTCAGATACGAATAATAAAAGAATTGACCGAGGCATCGTATCAATGCTTCGGTCAATTTTTGGTCTGAGTGACGGGACTCGAACCCACGGCCTCTACCACCCCAAGGTAGCGCGCTACCAACTGCGCCACACCCAGACGTCGCTTTTCAGCGGAGCTAATTATATCATAATCCCCCGGGCCGCGCAAGGTCAAATCCCTCTTTTAAGGAAAAATCTTTCTTCCCATTAAAAAAGCCCTCCGCGCGGAGGGCCTTTTTTGGTGACAAACGCTCAACGGTTGGCGGCTCTTTTGTAATTGTAATATGCGCCGATGATGACGATGACGGCCCCGCCTCCGCTGATACCGGAAACGACGTAGCCGGCGGCGCTCGTGGCGGTGACGAACAGCGCGGTCGCGATCAGCAGAATGCAGAAGCAGTTGATCATGATCTTGCGCCCCACGGACGGATGGTTGCGGTGCATGATAGCGTCGAGGGCCACCAAGAAACAGAGCAGGCATTGCAAACTAAAGGAGGCCGCGCTCCCCATCACCTGATCGACGGTGGCGATCCCCAGAAAGACGGCGACCGCGAGTTCCCACGCGAAGTAGGCGTTGATCAGCGCCGAAATAATCAGGAATACGCACCCATACAGGATCAGCCGGCTGCCCGGCGCTTTTTGAGTGTCCACGATTGGCTTTTTCATCACAATATCCTTTCCGTTTCCGATGATTTGGCCGAAACGGCCTTTTCCGCCGCGGCCGCGATATCCGCTTCCGTCATGCCGAACCGCTCAAGCAGGTACGGCAGCTTTCCCACCTCGCCGAAGACATCCTGCGTGCCGACCGGGAAAATGGGCGTCGGCAGATTCCGGGCGGCGGTCTCGCAGATTGCGGAGAACAGGCCGCCGATGACGCTGTGGTTCTCTGCGACGACCGCGCACCTCGTCTTGCTCAAAGATTTGAGCACGGTTTCGGCGTCCAGCGGCTTGATCGTGTGGACGTTGACGACCTCGGCGCCGATGCCTTTCGCTTTGAGCATCTCCGCGGCGTCGAGGGATTTTTTGAGCATGATGCCGGTGGCGAAGATCGTGACGTCCGCGCCATCGGTCAGTTGATCCGCTTTAAAAAGATCGAAGTCATACGTTTCCGAAAAAATTGCCGGGGCCTCCTTGCGGTAAAGGCGGATATAGACCGGGCCGTCGTGCCGGATAATCTGCGGCAGCGATTTGACCGCCTGAACCTCGTCCGCCGGCTCGAAGATGACCATCGTGGGGATGCTGCGCAGCACGCCGACGTCCTCGAGGCTCATATGCGTGCCGCCGTTGAGCTGCGCCGAGATGCCGGGGTCGGTGCCGACGATCTTGACGTTTTGCCGCGCGTAGGCGATCGAGACCGCGATCTGGTCGCAGATCCTCCGGGTCGCGAAGGGCGTGAAGGTCGTGATAAACGGGATATATCCATAGGAGGCCATGCCCGCTGCGACGGAGGCCATATTCTGCTCCGCGATGCCGCAGTCAAACGCGCGCTCCGGGAATTTTGCGTGGAGCTTCATGGTGCCGTTCGCCTTGCCGAGGTCCGCGTCGAGCACGCAGATGCGCTCGTCCTGCTCCATCATCTCTCCGAGCTTGCCGAAGAATGCCGCTCTCATTTCCATCTCTCGCGCCCCCCTCACTGCAGCTCCGCAAGCGCGGCAGCCACGTCTTCGCCGGTGACCGACATGCTGTGGCAGCCGGGCCCTGCTTTTTCGGCAAAGGAGACGCCCTTGCCCTTTACGGTGTGGAGGATGATCATGGAGGGACGGTTCCTCCGCTTTTTCGCCTTATCAATCGCGGCCGAGATCGCGTCGCAGTCGTGGCCGTCCGCCTCCTGCACAAACCAGCCGAAGGCGCGCCACTTCGCGGCGAGGTTGCCGAGGCCGTTGACCTCCTCGGTGTAGCCGTCGATCTGCATCATGTTGCGGTCGGTGAACGCGATCAGGTTGTTTAACTTCTTCTGGGCCGCGAGCATGGCCGCCTCCCAGATCTGGCCCTCCTGCGACTCGCCGTCGCCGATGATGCTGTAGATCGTCGCGCCATCTTTTTTGAGCTTGGAGGCGATCGCGACCCCGACCGCGCAGGAGAAGCCCTGCCCGAGGGAGCCGGCGGTCATATCCACGCCCGGCGTCTTATTCATATCGCAGTGGCTCGGCAGCAGGGTGCCCGGCTTGTTGAGCGTGTAGAGCCAGTCCTTCGGGAAAAAGCCCCGCAGCGCGAGCGTCGCGTAGACGGCCGGCCCCGCGTGTCCTTTGGAGACGATCAGCCGGTCGCGCCCCTCCATCTTGGGATTGGCCGGGTCGATCCTCATTTTATCGAAATAGAGGACCCGCAGGAGCTCCACGATCGAAAGACTTCCGCCGATGTGGCCCACGCCGATGCTGCCGATGCACTCCACCGTCAGCCTGCGGATCTCTTTGCAGATTTCATCCAAACCGCAACCACTCTCTTTCTATATAGATCTGTCGAATAGATAGATGATACCACAAACGCGGTTCGCGCGGCGGTAGAATTGGCCGTCGCCGTAGGCGGGCCGCCGAGATCGCCGGATAATAGCCGCCTTATGATTCTTGCGGCTATTATACCACAACAAAAAGAGCGGCGGCAACGGTTTCGCCGGAATTCTTGTTTTTTTTCGGTTTTTCCTCATTTTGCGCTGTGCGGCGGCGGCGGAACGTGCTATTCTAAGGGTGTAATCCTAAGAATAGTATTTCCCGAAGGGGGTGTTTTTTCTGGTCATCAGAAAAATCCTGAAAATCATCTGCATGGTTCTGGCCGCCGTCCTGCTTTTGGTAGGCGGGCTGCTGGGATTCCTGACCGTCGCGGAATGGAAACCGGAGGCGGAGGAGCCCGTCGATTTTACGGCAGGCGGGCGGGCGCTCTCCCCCGGGGAGGAACTGACCGTGCTCACATGGAATCTCGGCTACGCCGGGCTGGGCAAGGAGAGCGAATTCATTTTCGACGGCGGCGGGCTGTACACCCCCTCCAAAGAACTGGTCTCCGGCTACTTTGAGGGCATCCGCTCCGCGCTCGCGGAAAACGACGCCGACGTCCGCTTTTTGCAGGAGATCGACCGGGATTCGGCCCGCTCCCATCACATCGACATGCTCGCGGAGATCGGGGATCTCCTCGGCGCCAAGGGCGCCTACGCCCGGAACTACTACTGCCTGTTCGAGCCCATCCCCGTGCCCGCGATCGGCAAGGTGGACAGCGGCGTCGCGGTCTTTTCCGATTTCAAAACGGAGGACGCCGTCCGCATCCAGCTCCCGGTCCCGTTTAACTGGCCGTCCCGCACGGTGAATCTCAAGCGGTGCCTGCTCGCCGAGCACGTGGAGCTGGAGGGCACGGACCGGCAGCTCGTGCTCGTGAACCTGCATCTTGAGGCCTACGACGACGGCGAGGGCAAGATCAAGCAGACCGCCGAACTGATGAAGTATCTGGAGGCGGAATACGCGAAAGGCAACTACGTGATCTGCGGCGGGGACTTCAACCAGACGTTCCTCGCGATCGACGAGGCCGTCTGCCCCACGATCGACGAGTCCTTCTGGAAACCGGGCCTCCTGACCGCCGACCTGCTGCCGGAGGGCTGGAGCTATGTCTACGACGCCTCCGCGCCGACCTGCAGGCTCAACAACAAGCCCTACGACGGCGACCCCGAGACGACGCAGTATTATCTGATCGACGGCTTCCTCGTCTCGCCGAACGTGGCGGCCAAGTCTGTGGAGACGCTGGATTACGGTTTCCGGTACTCGGACCACCAGCCGATCCGGGCGACGTTCCGGCTGGAGCCTCAAGCCGAATAGACCCATTCCGCCCGGGCCGCCAAAGCCCGGGCATTTTTTATGGAATCCCTCCGCGCGGCGCGGGGCGCATCTCTTTTCCTTCGGGGAACGGGACGCGCCCGCCCCCGTCCGGGGCTTCCGCGCACGGAAAACCGCCCGTCCCCCGGCCTGTGCGGCATTTTAGCCCCGCCGAAACTTGAGCGGCCCTCCCGCCCCCGTGCAAGATATTGACCGGAAAAAGGAGGCCGCCCGTCCCCCGGCCTGTGCGGCGTTTTAGCCCCGCCGAAACTCGGGCGGCCTTTCCCGCCCCCGTGCAAGATATTGACCGGAAAAAGGAGGCCATCCATCCCCCGGCCTATGCGGCGTTTTAGCCCCGTCGAAACTCGGGCGGCTCCCGCCTCCCCGGCGCTCCAAAAAGCAAGCACGGCCGGGCCGGAGCGCCTACTACGCGTAATGACGGCTGGGCATAGATTTCCGGAAAGCAATTTTTATTAAAACGACGCTTACCAAAAAAGAACCGCCCGGGCCTTCGCGGCCGGGCGGCTTCGATCAATTAAAATCTTTGCGGGTGAAGTAATTTTTCGCGGCGGCAAACAGCAAGGCCGGGACCGAGCGCTTTTTGCGCGCGAAGCGCCGGCCCGCGAAGTAGGTGCCGAGGACTTTGATGTTCCGCAGCTCCTCCTTCGGCACGTCGAGCGGGTTATGGTCGAGCAGGACGAAATCCGCGATCAGGCCTTCCCGCAGCGCGCCGCGTCTCCCCTCGTCAAAGGAGGTCTCGGCGGCGCGCAGCGTGTGGATGCGCAGCGCCTCGAGCACGTCGACCGCGTAATCCGGGTTCGGGTGGCAGACGCAGTTCCAGACGCTCTCCATCGGATTTGGGACCGTGCAGGGCGCGTCCGACCCGGCGGAGAGGACAAGGCCCTTCTCCCGCATGGGCCGGAGCGGCAGCAAGAGCTTCGCCCGCTCGCCGAGGATCTGTTCGAGGTAGTCCGGCGGCTCCTGCCGCCAGCGCAGGAAATCCGGCTGCAAGGCGATATGGATGCCATGCGCCGCCGCGCGCCGCTGCATCTCCTCCGGAATCAGATCCGCGTGGATGACGATGTGGCGGGCGTCCTCCCGCGGAAAATCCGCGAGCGCGGCCTCGTAGGCGTCGAGCGCCATGCCCACCGCCGCGTCGCCGATCGCGTGCATCGCGATTTGCAGGCCCGCGCGGTTCGCCTTTTTGCAAAACTCCGTCACCTGTTCTTGCGAATAGGCAAAAAAGCCGAGGTTGTCCGGATTATTGGAATAGGGCTCCAGAAGACGGGCGTCCTCCGAGCCGAAGCACCCGTCGAGCGCGAGCGCGAAGCACCCGCCGATGCCGGGCAGCTTCCGCTTCGTGACCTTTTCGACGTCCATCGTCTGAAAATAGACGCGAAACGCCGGGGCGAGGCCGTAGCGCAGGAAACGCAGGATGTCGATGTCGGCGTCGCGCGGAAAGCCGACGCCCTCCGCGGTATGGACGAGGCCGACGCCCTTTTGCGCGAGCTCCTGCGCCGCCTCGTCCATCCCTTTGACGATGGCGAGCAGGGACACCTTCGACGTGATGTAGTTGACGCCGCGGTAAAAGGCGTTTTGGTAGAGCCAGCCGGTCTCCGGGACAAAGCCCGGGTCGTCCGTCACGCTCTTGGGCAGCTGCGCGATCAGGGCGGAATTCGCGACCGCCGCGTGGCCATCGTATTTGACGATCAAAAGCGGGAGATCGGTCATCCGGTCGAGGTCGGCGCGCTCTGGCAAGCGTTTTTCCTTTACAGTGTGCGCGCCGCAGCCGTAGGCGGGAAGAAACCTCGCGCCGCGGTGCCTTTTTATGTAGCGGCGGACGAGCTCGCCCATCTCGGCAAAATCGCCGGCGTCGCGCACGTCCACCGTGTTTCGAAACAGGGCGTAGGATTCAAAATGCATATGCGTATCCGCAAAAGCGGGGACCACGGCCGCCCCTCCGAGATCGACGGCAGGGATCTCCCCGTATCTCGCGGGGATCTCGTCGCCGGTGTAGAGGATCCGGCCCCGGTCCTCGATCAGCACATGAAAGATGCGGCTGCGCTCTTCGCAGGAGAGAAAGGTCGCGTTTACAAATGCCTGCATAGCAAACACCTCCCGGAGCCATGATACCACAAGCGCTTCGCGCTTACGGTTATTATACCATGGCCCGGGAGGTGTTACAATGCATAGCGCTGCGCGACTTAGCTCAGTCTCGTCTCGGTGCTCCACTCGCGGACATCCGCGGCGGCGTTCTCCCGCGCGTCGGAATATTCCCCCGGCTCATGCTCGGTCGGGGACCTCGTGTCGCTCACCGGAATGATCTTCGCGTTCTTCTTGGGATTGACTTTTTCGGCCTGCTCCGCGAGCGCGGTCGGGAACGTGACGTTGGACGGCGTGGCCGGCGTCGCGAGATCTTCCGAGATCGCGTTTTTCAGCACCGGATTTTCCGTCGCCTGATTGCCGGGCATCGCCGGACTCTCCGTGCCCGGGTTCTCGGTCTTGGGATTCCCGGAGCTCATCGAGTTTTTTGAGCCCGAATTCCCTGACCCGGCCGGATTTTCCGGCTTCGGATTATCCGGCGTGACCGGAGTTTCCGTAAAATCGGTGCCCTTTCTCGGCGGATAAGGATACTCGCTGCCCGGTTCCACAATATTCACGGGCGTTATCTCCTCATGCGGATTGGCGACTGTCCCGCGCATTTCCTGCGGGTCGCCCTTATTTTGATTGTCTGCTCTTTTCATATCATCACCCCGGCATTAGTCTTTGCCGGAAACGTAGAAAAATACGAGCATTTTTCTACGGATCGGCAAATTGACAAAAAAAGAGATGTTCCGGTAAAATAAAAAAGAGATGAATGAAAGAAAGAAAGGGGCGCCCCTATGAAAAAACAGGAGGAAGAAGGAGAGAAGCGGGCCGTCCGGCGGACGGAGCTCTCCGTGGACAAAAGGGACCGGAATCTTTTGATCCTGCGCAACCTTGCGGCCACGATCACCGCGGCGGTCTTTTCGCTTGCGGTGTTCACGCACACGCTCTGGTCGGACATCAATCCCCTGCTCCGGTCCGGCGCCTATTTCTGCGGATGCGCCGCCTATGTGCTCGAAATTTTGATCTTAAACGACCGGTTTCGGATCCGGCCGCCCTTTTCCATCATGTACATGCCCTATCTGATCGGGGCGCTGTACGTCCTGCTCGGAGTCAGCTATTTCCTGCACTGGTTCGGCAAAATCTCCGTATAAACGAAAGCGCACCTCCATAGAATCCCATGGAGGTGTATCTTTATGTCCAGAAAATTTTTCTCTTTTTTTCTCCCCCTGTTTTTTACGCTGGCGATCGGGGGGCTCTCCTCGCTTCTGGTCGGGGAGCGATTCGCCATCTATGACAGCGTCGTGCCGCCGCCCTTCGCGCCGCCCGCCGGCGTTTTCCCGGTCGTGTGGACGATTTTATACCTCCTGATCGGCACGGCGGCCGGCCTCGTGCAGCTCGCCGGGGGCGAGGCGCGGGAAAACGCCCTGCTGCTCTACTGGTGCCAGCTCACCGCGAATTTCATCTGGCCGACCCTGTTTTTTACGATGGAGGCGTTTTTCGCGGCGTTCCTCTGGATCCTGCTGCTCGACCTGCTGATCGTGCTCACGACCGTACATTTTGGGAGGATCCGCGCGGCTTTCGCCATGCTCATGCTCCCCTATCTTTTTTGGGTCCTGTTCGCGACCTATCTCAGCTTCGGCATCTGGGTGCTCAACGACTAAAAGATGGCGCTCTGCTCCAGATCTTTTTTGAGCCGGCGGATGATCTTTTTTTCCAGCCGCGAGATGTAGGACTGGCTGATGCCGATCATGTCCGCCACCTCCTTTTGCGTGTGCTCCGCGCCGCCGCCCAGCCCGAAGCGGAGCACCATGATCCGGCGCTCGCGCTCGTCGAGCTTCGCCACCGCGGCGTGCAGCATATCCCGCTCCGCGTCCCGCTCCACCCCGCGCCCGACGCAGTCCGGGTCCGTGCCGAGCACGTCCGAGAGCAGGAGCTCGTTGCCGTCCCAATCCACGTTGAGCGGCTCGTCGATGGAGATCTCGTTGCGCAGCGGCTGCGTCTTGCGGATATACATTAAAATTTCATTCTCGATGCAGCGGGAGGCGTAGGTGGCGAGCTTGATGCCCTTAGAGGAACGGAACGTCCCGACCGCCTTGATTAGGCCGATCGTGCCGATGGACACAAGATCCTCCACCCCGATGCCGGTCGACTCGAATTTGCGCGCGATGTAGACGACGAGCCGCAGGTTGTGCTCGATCAGCTCCTGCCGCGCCGAGACGTCGCCGACCTCCATCCGGGCGAAGGCGCCGTCCTCCTCCTCTTTTGAGAGCGGGGGCGGCAGGTTATCCGGTCCGTTTATGTAATACGCCGCGTTCGCCCACAGACGCAGCATGAGGAGCTTCAGCCTCTCTTTGACTTCCGCCAGAATCACCCGAACCATCCCCCTTTTTTCCGTCGGGCGGAACCTCTTTCAAAACGATATTGCGGCCAAACAGCAGACAGTCCTCCGGCGCCCCGGCGGACAGGCCGATCAGCAGGGCCTCCGGCTCGTACCGCTTTCCGCCCCGGCGCAGGGTCACGCGCTCCGGCCGGAAACATAGAAGCATCGAACTGCCGGCGAGGCTCTCCGCCGGAACCAGCCTGCACCCCTCCGGGATGCCCGCACAGGGGTCGGCCGCGGCCTTCGCGTGCTCCGGGGGCAGGATGTCCGCGAGCGTGTCCGGCCGGCAGACCGCGACCGGCGCGTCGGTAAACGGGTCCGCGAGGCAGCACCCGCTGTCAAAAAAGCCTTTCACGCGGGCGGATTTTCCCCGGAAAACGACCCATGCCTCGCAATACCCCTGCGAGCCGTTTCGCTCCGTCAGCCTGCGGATCAGCTCCGTCGCCGCGAAGGCGGCGCAGGCGTAGATCACGATCGCGCCGGGCGGGATCTCGTAATAAAAGATCCCGTTCTCGAGCAAAAAGGAGTCCGGCCGGAAGAGCAGCGCGAACGCCGTCATTGCGCCGGCAAAGACGAAGCCCGCCCCGTAAAACAGGACAAGCATCTTTAAGTAACGGAGAAAGCCGCCTCTGCCCGCCGCGAGGAAAACCATGGCCGCGGAGACGGCGAATTTGGAGATCGCGAGCCAGACGGGGGGCACTTCGACCAGCAGGATCAGCGAATACGCGGCCCCGGCGGCGGCCCCGAGGAGCCCGCGCAGCCGCGAAAACGCGTTTCCTGAGAGCCGCGCCGCCGCGAACAGCAGGAGATAATTGACGGCAAGGTTGATCGCCAAGAGGATGTCGACATAGATCACACGCAACGTCCATCCCTCCCCCGCCGCAAATCCAAATATATCCCCCGCGGCGCGGAAATGCGGTCGAAACATGGGCATTGAAAAAATATCGCCCGGCGGGCGTCTTTCATATCATGGAAAAGGGGGCTCCCCCAATTTCCATGAAAGAGGTCTGCTTATGAGAAAAAATTACCGCGAGAGCGCCACCGGCGACGAGATCGCCGGACGGGAGACCGGCGACTACGTCGACCGGGTCGATATCAGAAGGATCCTGTTCTCCAGCGACGTCAACGAAAACCTCCGGACGGAAGTCCCGGATGAAACCGATACCGGCCAAAACTGAACATAAGGGAAAACCGCCGAAAACAGGGTGAGCGAAGCGCAGATTCTTTCGGTTAATATCACCAAAAATTTCGGCGCGTTTTTCTTTCCTAAAAATATTGCTCAAAGCTTTTCCCTCGTTTTGGTGAATCTGCGGCGATTTTATACGGTTTGCCGCATCTTGCATAAAAACGGGATTTTATTTTTGGACAGGCCACGCCTTTCCTTTTTTGAGGCGATTTGCTATGATAATCGTACAAATATGCCGCCGGGCGGTGTATAGGGGGATGAAAAATGGCAGGTCTTTCTTTGCAGCATGTCTGTAAAATTTACAGCGGCGGCGTCCAAGCCGTCTCCGATTTTAACCTTGAAGTCTCGGACAGAGAGTTTGTGATTCTGGTCGGCCCCTCCGGCTGTGGGAAATCCACCACCCTGCGCATGATCGCCGGTTTGGAGGAGATCACCAAGGGCGATATTTTTATCGGGGGCAACCGCGTCAACGACATCGAGCCCAAGGACCGCGACATCGCGATGGTCTTCCAGAACTACGCCCTCTACCCGCATATGACGGTCTATGAGAATATGGCGTTCGGCCTCAAGCTGCGCAAGACCCCCAAGGAGGAGATCCAGCGCAAGGTAGAGGAGGCCGCCGACATCCTCGACATCCGCCACCTGCTCGACCGGAAGCCGAAGGCCCTCTCCGGCGGCCAGCGGCAGCGCGTCGCCCTCGGGCGCGCGATCGTGCGCGACCCCAAGGTCTTTTTGCTCGACGAGCCGCTCTCCAACCTCGACGCCAAGCTCCGCGCCCAGATGCGCACGGAGCTCTCCAAGCTGCATCAGCGCCTCGGCACGACGTTCATCTACGTGACCCACGACCAGACCGAGGCCATGACGATGGGCGACCGCATCGTCGTGATGAAGGACGGCGTCATCCAGCAGATCGACAACCCCACGCACCTCTACGACTCCCCGCGCAATCTCTTTGTCGCCGGATTCATCGGCTCCCCGCAGATGAATTTTATCGACGCGAAGCTCGCCAAAAAGGAGGGCGGCTGGTTCGTCTCCTTCGGCCGGTACGAATTTTTGATCCCGGAGGCGAAGGTCGGCGGAACCGACCTCTCGGCCTACGACGGCAAGGAGGTCATCCTCGGCGTGCGCCCGGAGAGCCTGCGCGACGAGGACAACTACATCGGCGTCCCGGGAGCCAACCTGATCGACTGCTTCGTGGACGTGGCCGAGCGCATGGGCTCCGAAACCTTCCTCTATCTGCGCTGCGAGGGCGCCGACCTCACCGCGAGAGTCTCCCCCCGCTCCATGGCAAAGCCGGGCGACAGCATCAAGGCCGCGCTCGATATCCAAAAGATCCACCTGTTTGACCGGGAGACCGAGACGACAATCCTGAACTGAGCGTCAAAAAAGCGAAAACCGCGGGAATGCTTCCCGCGGTTTTTTTGATGGCCGGCGGGTTCGTCATTTTTGTCAAAAACGAAATTTCGGCCGCGGTTTTATGAAAAATTACCAATTTTCACAGAATCATCAGTTTTCCACTACTTTCCACGGAATTATTTCCAAAAAATTAGGCGAAGTTTACAATGCGTTCACATTTCTGTTAAATAGATATTATAAAATTTAGTAGATTGTATAAGAAAACTTGCATTTTCGCCAAAAGTAATTTAGAATAGTTTTAATCACGTTCCCTCGATTTGGGGATTATCGACAACTTGCCGCAGAAAGAAGGGTCAGATCATTATGTCCAACCGCTTATTCCAGGGCATTCTTCATCAGATGAGCGACAGCATCGACCGCACCGTCGGTGTGGTCGACGACAGTTCCACCATCATCTCCTGCAGCGACCCGGCGCGCGTAGGAGAACGAAGCGACTATCTGTTCTCTGATTTCAGCGACATCCCGAACTGCTTTTCCCGCGACGGCTATACCTACAAAGTCTTCGGCAGCGAACAGAATCCGGAATTCGCGGTCTTCGTCGCCGGCACGGACGAAAGCTCCGTCCGCCTGTGCAACCTGCTCGCCGTCTCGTTCGCAAACGTCAAGCTCTATTACGACGAGAAATTCGACCGCTGCAACTTCATCAAAAACATCATTCTTGATAACATCCTGCCCGGCGATATCTACATCAAGGCGAGAGAGCTCCATTTCAGCACCGACGTCACGCGCGTCGTGCTGCTGATCCGCGTGCTCACCGTCAACGATATCTCCGTCTACGACGTCATTCAAAATCTGTTCCCGGATAAGCAGAAGGACTTCGTGTTCAACGTCAGCGAATCCGACATCGTGCTCGTCAAGGAGATCAAGTCGGGCATCGAGACCTCCGATCTCGAGAAGCTCGCGCGCTCCATCGTGGATACCCTTGGCAGCGAGTTCTACACCCGTGTCTCGGTCGGCATCGGCACGCCGGCCGTCGGGCTCAAGGACCTCGCCCGCTCCTTCAAGGAGACGCAGGTCGCCCTTGAGGTGGGCAAGGTCTTCGACACCGACAAATCCATCGTGAGCTACGACAACCTCGGCATCGCCCGCCTGATCTATCAGCTCCCCACGACGCTGTGCGAGATGTTCCTGCGCGAAGTGTTCAAGAGAGGCTCCATCGACAGCCTCGATCAGGAGACGCTGTACACCATCCAGCGCTTCTTTGAAAACAACCTGAACGTCTCCGAGACCTCCCGAAAGCTGTTCGTCCACCGCAACACGCTGGTCTACCGCCTTGAGAAGATCAAGAAGCTGACCGGCCTCGACCTGCGGGAATTCGACGACGCCATCGTGTTTAAAGTGGCCCTGATGGTCAAGAAATACCTGACCTCGAACCCCGTCAAATTCTGACATCCCGCTCTGACATCCTGCATTTCATATAGATTAGTGTACTGTGAGGTTCACACATTGATTGAATTCAGCCAAGTCAGCAAAAAATACTCCAACGGCACCGTCGCGCTGAGCGACGTCGATCTAAAAATCGATGACGGCGAGTTTGTCTTCATCGTCGGCGCGTCCGGCGCCGGAAAAAGCACGTTGATCAAACTGATCCTCCGGGAGGAAAAGCCGACCTCCGGCAAAGTGTCGGTGGGCGGGCGCAACATCAGCAGCATGAGCCGATGGAAGATCCCGAAATACCGGCGCTCCATCGGCGTTGTGTTTCAAGATTTCCGCCTGATCCCGAATATGTCCGCCTATGACAACGTGGCCTTCGCCTTACGCGTGACGGATGTGTCCAGCAAGGAGATACATAGAAAAGTACCGTATATGCTGGCGCTGGTCGGGCTCGCGTCCAAGGCGCGGTGCAAGCCGGACGAGCTCTCCGGCGGCGAGCAGCAGCGCGTCGCCTTGGCGAGGGCTTTGGTCAACTCGCCCTCTTTGATTATCGCGGACGAGCCGACCGGAAATATCGACCCCGAGCTCTCCTACGAGATCGT
This sequence comes from Oscillospiraceae bacterium, assembly GCA_017991935.1. GTDB lineage: Bacteria > Bacillota > Clostridia > Oscillospirales > Ruminococcaceae > UMGS1668. The sequence continues at coordinate 4,710 of JAGOPP010000019.1, read as the reverse complement.
CGATCTGCTCAACGAGATCAACAAGCTCGGCGTCACGGTCGTCATGGTCACCCATGAGCACAATCTGGTCGCGCATTTTAACCGCCGGGTCGTCACCATCGACAAGGGCCGTATCGTCGGAGATACGGAGAAATGGGAGGCGGCGGTATTATGAGAATCAGCAGCTTCTTTTATCTGGTCGGGCAGGGCGCCCGAAACCTTTGGAAAAACAGGCTGATGTCCATCGCCTCCATCGGCGTGCTCATCTCCTGCCTGCTGCTAATTGGGGCGGCGGTGCTCGCCTCGGTGAACATCAACAGCATGATGGGGTATCTCGAGGATCAGAGCGAAGCCGTGATCTTCCTCGACGACGAGCTCTCCGACGAGCAGGTCGAGTCGGTGCGCAAATCCATTCTCAACAGCGGCAACGTCGTCACCATCACCTTCGTCTCCAAGGAGGAGGCCCTCAAGGAGATGATGGAGTCCATCGGCGACGACGGGGTGCTGTTTGAGGCCTATTCCGAGGACGACAGCAACAACCTGCCGGATACCTTCCGCATCACGCTGGACGACGTCTCCAAGCTCTCCGGCACGATCGTCTATCTGCAAAACTTAGAGGGCGTGAGCTCCGTCTCCGCGCCCACGGAGGTCGCTGAGACGATTACCGGCCTCAAAAAAATCGTCACCATCGGCGGCCTCGTCGTCGTGGCGATCCTGATCGCGGTCTCGCTGATGATCATCGGCAACACCATCAAGATCACCGTCTTCAGCCGCCGCAAGGAGATCAATATCATGAAATATGTCGGCGCGACGGATATGTTCATCCGCCTGCCGTTTTTCGTGGAGGGCGTGCTGCTCGGGCTCGTCTCGGCGGCCGTCGCCTACGCGCTGCTCTATTTTGGCTACGGCTACCTCTCCCAGTGGATCGAGAGCAACCAGAACGACTGGCTCGCCATGATCGTCACCAGCCTCGTGCCCTTCTCCTCGGTCTCGATGGCCCTGCTCCGGGGCTTCTTGGTCGGCGGCGTGGGCATCGGCTTGGCCGGCGGCGCGCTGTTTCTCTCCAAGCACCTGAAAGTCTGACCCGCCCGACCGCGGATCTTCTATCATAACTTTTTAGCGGAGGCAACAGATGAAAAACAAGCGGACCCTAAAATTTTTGCGCCTTTTCCTGAGTCTCATCCTGTGCCTGATTCTTTCCGCTTCCCCCTTCCAGATGATTTCCTGCGCTTACGCAGCCAACGGCGGGGAGTCCGAAGAGGATGAAATCGACGAGGATGAAACAACCGACGACGAAGAGATTGACGAAGAAGAAACCGACGACGAGGAGACCGACGACGAAGCGGCCGAAGAGGAGGACTCGGAGGCCGACGAAGAGGAATATAAAGAGCAGCTTGACGATCTGAAAGACCGGCAGGACGAGCTGCAGGATCAGCAGAACGAGCTGGACGGTCTGATTTCCAACGCGAAATCCGAGAAGCAGAAAAAACAGCTGGTCGCGCGGAACCTCGGCACGCAGATCACCCTGACCAAGGATCAGATCGCCGTTTTGGAGGAAAAGATCGCGCTCGCCGGCAAGCACATCCAGCAAAAAGAGGAGGAGATCGCCGGCAAAGAAGCGGTGATCCAAGAGACGATGGATCTGTTCCGTCAGAGGATCCGCGCGATCTACATGACCGGCGGCTACTCCGACAGCGCCAGCAGCATGATTATGCTGCTCAGCTCGGACAGCATCGCGGAGTTTCTGACGAACGTCGAAGTGCTGCGGCGCGTCTCCCTGCACGATCAGGACATCGTCACGCAGCTGCGGGACGAGCTCGCGGCGCTGGAGCAGGAGAAGGCAAACCTCAATGAGGAAAAGACCGGGCTGGAAACGGATCAGGACAGCCTCCAAGAGCACACCTCCTCCCTCAAAGTAAATCTCGCGGCGGCGAACGAAGAGGTTATGGATCTGGAGGCCCAGCAGCGCGAATATGAGGAGAACCGCGAGGCGATCCAAGCGCAGATGGAGGCCATCCAGAACGAGATCGCCGCGATCTACGCCGCCTACCGCTCCGACAACGCGGAATATATCGGCGGGGAGATGTACTGGCCGCTCCCGGGCTTCAGCTCCATCTCCTGCTATTTCGGCTGGCGCTTCGACCATACCGACTACCATACCGGCATGGACATCACCGGCAAGGGCGTCTACGGGCACGACGTCATCGCGGCGACCACCGGCACCGTCATGCACGTCACTTACTGCAACAAAAACGGCTACGCCTACGGATACGGCACCTACATCATGATCGACCACGGCGGCGGCATCTCCACCCTCTACGGTCACCTCAGCGACGTCTATGTCGAGGAGGGCGATATCGTTGTGGCCGGCGAGCCGATCGGCGCGGTCGGTTCCACCGGATGGAGCACCGGGCCGCACCTCCACTTCGAGGTCCGCATCGACGGCAAAGCCGTGAACCCGCTGCCGTACATCACCTGATTTCCCGGCGGGCTCCCCGCTTTTATCCTACAGACAACAAGGAGAACGATATGGGCAGAAAAATCTCTCTCGGCGCGGCGCTGACCTTCATGATCATCGCGGTGACGCTGGTTTTTTCGGTGACGATGGTTTTTTCGATCCGAAATTTCAATAATAAAGTATCGAGCATCATCGAGCGCGAGGGCATGTACGAAAAATTCACCGAAATCGACACCTACGTCCGCCAGAATTACAGCGGCGGCATCGACGAGACCGCGCTGATGGACGCGGTGGCGCAGGGCTACCTCTCCGGCATCGACGACCGCTACGCGGACTACCTCTCCGCCGAGGAATACGCCGAATACCTCAAATCCGAAACCGGCGCCGTGTCGGGCGTCGGCGTCTCGGTCGCCATGGAGAGCAGCGGATATATGCAGGTCACGCAGGTCTACGAAGGCTCCGCGGCCTCCGGCGCGGGTATCCAGCCCGGCGATCTGATTATCAAGATCGACGACATCGACATCACGGCCGACACGTTCGACGCCGCCTCCGAGCTCCTGACCGGCGACGCCGGGACGAAGGTCACGATGACCGTCCGCCGCGACGACGAGGACACGGAGATGGAGATCACGCGCCGCACTTTGACGATCAACACCGTCTTCGCGACGACGTTCGGCGACTTCGCCTATATCCGCGTGGGCGACTTCGCCGAGAGCACGCCGGATCAGTTCGTCAAAGCGGTGGAGGGCGCGGTGGACGCCGGCGCGACGGCGCTGATTTTCGACGTCCGCTCGGTCAACACCGGCCTTGTCTCCTCCGCCGCGACGATGCTCGACCGCCTGCTCCCCGCCGGGGATCTGCTCTCCGTGAGCTACTCCTCCGGCGAGACGGAGGTGCTCTACACCTCCAGCGCGAGGCAGATCGGGCTGCCGATGGTCGTGCTCGTCAACGAGGGCACCGCCGGCGCCGCCGAATTCTTCGCGGCCGGCATGAAGGACTTTAATAAGGCCAAACTCGTCGGCGCGCAGACCGCCGGCTACGGCTCCATGCAGCAGATGTTTATGCTGGAGGACGGCTCCGCCATCCGCATCACGATCGGCAATTACACGCTGTGCAACTCCGGCGCGTCGTGGGAGGGCACCGGGATCGTCCCGGATCACGCGGTCCCGCTCGATTACGCGTTCGAGTTCACCGACGTGACGCTGCTCGACAGCGCGCTCGACACCCAGCTCGCCAAGGCGATCGAGGTCGCCTCCTCCACCATAGCCCCCGTCCCGGAGGAATCCGCCGCGGAAACCTCCGCGGGGACGGCGTCCGCCTCTCAGGGGTAAGGAGGCCGCGCGTCTTTAAGGGAAACCGGGAGGCCGCGCCCTCCAAGGCGATCGCGGAGGCGGCGGCCCCCAATGGTATCATGGAGACGCGCCTCCCAAAACGTTAAAACAGATCCGATAAAACGGCCCGGTTTTCCCGGGCTGTTTTCGTCGAAATAAGAAACTTAATTTAAAAAAGAACCATGTCCGCAGCGCTTGACAGGGAATCTTCCTGCGGCTATAATACATAATATTATGAATACGAGGTGGAAAAACCGTGGAGAAAAAAGTCGTTGTCACCGAAAGCGGCCTGAAAGCCCTCGAAGATGAGCTCGAGGAGCTCAAAACCGTCCGCAGGAAGGAAGTCTCCGATAAAATCCGGGTTGCCCGTTCCTTCGGCGATCTCTCTGAAAATAGCGAGTACGACGAGGCCAAAAACGAGCAGGCGATCGTGGAAGCCCGGATCGCGGATCTCGAGGTCATGCTGAAAAACGTTGTCATCTTGGATGAGTCCGAGATGGGCACCGACGCCGTTTCTCTCGGTAACACGGTTCGCGTCCTCGACCTCGATTTCAACGAGGAGTGCGAGTTTCATGTGGTCGGCTCCACGGAGGCGGACCCGATGAACAACATCATCAGCGACGAATCCCCGGTCGGCAAATCCCTTTTGGGCAAAAAGATCGGCGAGATGGCGGAGGCCGCGCTTCCGAACGGCGAAAGCGCAAGATACGAGGTTCTCTCCATCAGCAAATGACCCGCCCCGATGCAAACAGCGACCGACAGGCCCCGCGGCACGTCCGCGGGGCCTGTTTTTGCCTGTTTCGGTTTTGCGGGCCGTACCCACCCCGAAGGGCGCAAACTCCATGGGAGGCCCCCTGCCCCGCCCCCCGGCGGTACGCAAAGAATTCTCTTGCCGGTTGGAGGCCATACCTCGGGCGGGCGGCTCCGAGAGACCCCCCCTCT
>JAGOPP010000001.1 GCA_017991935.1 Oscillospiraceae bacterium | reverse complement strand
TTGCTGATCGCTGCCATTCTCAGCACCTCCCCTTCCGATAAAGTATATCACAATATATATACTGTCGACAATATACATATTACAAAATATATTGCCGTCAATATCGTCATATTGTCAATTGATATATTGCTGTCAATATATTATAATAAGGGTGTAGTCAGGAGATGACAAATTTCAACAACACATTAAAAGGAGCGCACAAATATGAAATCCACAAAGAAAAGCATCGTTGATCTATCCAAATTTGATGATCTTGTCACGCAGCTGCAAGCGGCCAGCGACAAGGCCAGATGTCTGATGGATGAAATGACTCAGGAATATTTCGGTTTTCCCGATATGGTTCCGGGAAGCGAGCATGCCAGCGAGCTGCTCTTCTATTACAACGAGTACGGCACAAAGGCCGAGATCGTGTTCGATTATATTGTGAAGATGCAGCAGATCACCGGCGAGCTCCGTGAGATAAAAGACCAGGAATTTGAAGAGATTGACAAGCTGAAGGCCGCCGTTTAACGAAAATTGGACGGCGGGCCAGAATATTGGAGGAGGGTTACGCGCGGGGCCCGTGTATTTAACGAATGAGGGCCAACCGGTTACTTCAAAATATACTGTACTTGTTTTATAGGGGGGAGTACAGCCCGCCGGCCTAAATGAACATGAGAGCCGCCGGCCTAATCTTTCAAATGCAAAATAGGGAGGATCATCCTGTCAGCAACTTTCGCCGACCTAGCAGCGGCTATGTTGCCCTCAGGACGGTCTTCCCTATTCCGCCGTCCGAAGCTTTGGTTCCTCCTTTCATAATACCGGATCTGTCTCTCTTGCTCGCTTGCCGACCTCAGCAGGATCAAACGATGCCGTCTTTCCGGTGATTGGCTTCGGGCCGTCTTTCGCGTTCCAAGTGGCGCAAGCGGCGTGCCAGCTTTTCATCGGGTTCTTGCCTACCCGCCAGCCGTTGCTCTCGTAGTAATTCCAGAATCGTACAGGGTCGATGTGCAGGTTCTTCTCCGCGATATAAGCGGTGACCTCGTCGAGCGCCGGAGGCATTGATCCTTTTTTCGTACCGTCAGGTACACAAATATCCTCTACTATCCTATCCTTACCTATCCTATACTGGGTACACCAATTCTCGGTTTGCGGTATACCAAAAACCGAATTTGGGATACCAGAATCAGAGGCGTTAAGCTTGTACGAACCATTTTCCTCAATCTGCAAGGCGGCTTTCTTGGCGGTGTAGGTAGTTTCGCGGTATCTGTCTGGCCGCAGATAGTTGTTAATGCGCCAGTGCTTGATGACGATCGGGCCTCTGTCAAACGCTATCAAAAATTTATTGGTAATCAAGGTGTTTATGTCCTCCGAGGAAGCCCCTATCTGCCTCACAACGCCCTTCGGATTGTTCACAAATCCATCATCATCGGCAACCATTCCGAGCGAGAAATACAGGCATCTTGCCGTCATTGGCATGTCCAAAAACGCATCGCTCAAGACGATGGTCTTTGCGAACATTCTGCGCTCAGCCATTCAAACATGCCTCCCTCAGCGGATCTTTCGGATCTGACCGTATTCCTCTTGCTCTTCCACCGCCGCCGGCGGGCTCTGAAGGTAATCCAGCAGTGCGTCAAAATTTAGAAGCCGTCGGTTCCCGATCGGGACAAATGGGATCTTCCCGGAACGAGCCAGCGTCCTGATGAAATTGAGCGTGACCGGAGTCTCTGGATCAATCTTTTTCAGCTCCTCCAGAGCTTCATAGGGGAAACGCATGCGCACCATGCTCAGAGCCCTCCCTTCTCGGCCCGCCGCTCCCAATAACGGATCCGGCTCTCGCGTATCTTTTCAGGGTTATTTTTTGCCCATTCCCTGGCATACTCTCTCACCTTTTCGCGGTTCTTTTCACGCCAGGCTCTTTTATAGGCCCTTGCTGCTTCCCGCCAAGGTTCATTTTTAATATCTGCCACAATGTCACCTCCAAAATTCTTTTTCACTTTTAATTTCCAAAGGTTCTTTACACCATCATTGTAATGCGTTATAATGATTTGTGGAAGATACTAAATCGTGACTGAAACGGCAGAAGGAGGAAAATAATGTTCGCTATGTATGACATTTATGGTTTTGGGAACAGGCTAAAAACCGTCCGAAAAGCCCGTAAATTCTCACAGCAAAGGCTTGCGGATGAGATGTATATTAAGCGCGGTACTGTTAACGCGTGGGAAAACGGCGTGAATGTAGATGGGCTTGAAGATGGCAATCGGGACAAGAAGAGCCGCATTCCGGAGGTGGATAATATGATTAGGATTTGTGAAGTGCTTAACTGCGATCTTGATTATCTGCTCGGACGGTGCGACACATGGAAGAGGGAGACAGCTGAGATCTCTGAGGCAACAGGGCTCTCGCCCGCCGCCGCCGAAACTTTAATAAAGTGGAAAAGTTTCTCAGCCGGAGAGTTGGATCCAAAAACATTCGACGAAGTAACTCAGGCAAAATTCGGACAAAATACTCTGAACAGCCTGTTGGAGTCTGATGAAGGTATTGATGTGCTCAGAAAAATCGGGCTATATCTGCACGGAAAGATCAGTCGCATACTTCCAAGAGGAGAACGCGAAACAATCGAGCATGATCATTTATCACCTTTATTGAATACAGACGCTTCTGAGGAAGAGATCAGAGCTGAGTTTCAAGCCGTAGAAGATGAGCTCGACCTTGCAAAAAAGACCGTTACTTTTGAAATTGAAGATTTAGACATGTTGTGGGCAATGGATACTGAATATGTCAAAAGCATGATTCTTTCTTGGATACAGGAGGCCCTTACAAATCTTAAAAAGAAAACAGATACTGCTAAAGGCAAAGAGGGAGGCGTAGAAGATGGCAACGGCGAGAAGGCGCGGTAACAGCTTCATCATTGAAGCTTCATGCGGTTATGATAAAAATGGACGGCGGCGTCGGAGATACATGACATGGAAGCCGGATCCGGGCATGACCGAGAAGCAGATCGAGAAGGAACTTGAACGGCAAAAATTTCTCTTTGATGAAAAATGCAGCGATGGTTATTTTGAGGGCCGCATCACTTTTGAGGATTTTGCAGAGATCTGGTTCAAAGAGTATGCGGAGCAGCGATATAAGATCAGGACATTGGAACGCTGCCAACAGTTTAAAGGAAGAGTCTTTGCAGCCATAGGCCATTTGAGCATGGACAAAATCACAACGCGCACGGTGCAGCGATTCATGATAAACCTTGCGGAGCCTGGCATTAAGAAGGTCAAAACGCGCGGCGGGGATCCGGCTCCTCAGGCTCTATCCGTGAAGAGCTTGAAAAATTACCTGAGCTTTATTTCAACGGTCTTTAGGTATGCGATCTCTCAGGGCGTTGTCAAAGACAATCCGGCGCATGGCGTTGTGCTTCCTCAATCGAGGCCGGCGGAGCGTGACTGCTACACGCTGGAGGAGGCCCAGCAATTTCTTGAGCTGCTGGAGAATGAACCGTTTAATTGGAGAGTGTTCTTCACGCTTGCGGTCTATACCGGCCTCCGCCGCGGCGAGCTCTACGGCCTTGAATGGCAAGACATTGACTTTGATAATTCCACAATAACGGTGAACCGTGAAAGCCAGCACACATCAAGCAGTGGAACATATACGGACACGCCAAAGACGAGGAGCTCCCGCCGCTGCCTCAAGATCCCACAGGAGGTCTTAACCATGCTCACAAAATACAAAGCATGGCAGACTGAGCAGCGGCTCAAGGCCGGTGACAAGTGGCAGGAGAGCGGCAGGCTCTTTGTAACATGGGACGGACGGCCGTTAAACCCAAACAGTTGCGAAAACTGGCTCAAACGCTTCTTCCGGCGGACGGGAATGCGCCGCGTAACCGTTCACAGCTTTCGGCACCTCAATGCCACGCTGCTCATCGGAGCAGGAGCCGACATACGCACGGTTTCGGCGGTACTTGGCCACAGCCAGACCAGCACAACATTGAACATCTACGCCCACAGCTTTGCAGCTCAGCAGGCCGCCGCCAGTGAAGCAGTGGCAAACATTTTGGAACTGCACAAGAAAACAGTCCAGGCATAAAAAAAGACCGCCGGCGGGCTCATCAAAAAGCCTGATCCGGCGGCTTATTTTTATATGTTTTTTTCACAATGGACGGCAAATGGACGGCAAAAAGAGGTTTTTACAAAAATATAAGGCACACAAACGGCTTAATAAAAGCATTTGTGAGCCTTTCATTGTGGAGCGGATAACGGGAATCGAACCCGCCTATCCGGCTTGGGAAGCCGGTGTTCTACCAATGAACTATATCCGCGGTTTCCCATATATTATGCACACATGCATAGGAAATGTCAAGCTTGGACCCCGGCAAAATCTTCGTTCGCTTTGCGGAAGGAGAGCGCGCCGTCCCAATCGCAGAACACCCGGTCGCCGTGGGAAATCCCCCCGGAAAGGATCTGCTCCGAGAGCGGGTCCTCCACGTTGTCGCGTAGAAATTTTTTCATCGGGCGCGCGCCGTTTTCTTTTTCGGAGCAGAGCTTCGCCATCGCCCCGACGAGGTCCGGCGAGAAATCCGCTTCGATTTCGGAGGCGGAGAGCCGCTCCCGCAGGCCCGCGAGCATCTTGTGCGCGATCTGCTCCGCGACGCGGTAGCCGAGCTTGTCAAAGGGCACCACCTCGTCGAGCCGGTTGAGGAATTCCGGTCGGAACGCGGCGCGCAGCTCGGCCATCACGGCCGGCCTCGCGGCGTCCGGGACCGTGCCGGCCTTGTTCGTCACGGAAAAGCCCATGCCGCCGGAGTTGAGGATCGCCTTCGCGCCGACGTTGGAGGTCAGGATAATCACGCAGTTGCGGAAGTCCACCTTCCGTCCGTGGGAGTCGGTCAGGCGGCCCTCGTCGAGCAGCTGTAACAGCAGGTTGAGCACATCGGGGTGCGCCTTTTCGATTTCGTCGAACAGGATGACCGAGTAGGGGCGGCGGCGGATCTTTTCCGTCAGGCCCCCGGCGTCGTCGTAGCCGATATATCCCGGCGGCGAGCCGATCAGCTTCGCCACGGAGCCCGGCTCCGCGTATTCCGTCATGTCGACCGAGATCAGGGATTCCTCCGTGCCGAAGAGCGCCTCCGCGAGCGCCTTGGCGAGCTCCGTCTTGCCGACCCCCGCCGGGCCGACAAACAGGAAGGAGCCGATGGGCCGCTTGGGCTCGCGCAGGCCCGCGCGGTTTCTGCGGATGGCCTTTGCCACGGCGGAGACGGCCCTCTCCTGCCCGGCCACGCGGCGGTGCAGCGTCTCCTCCAGCCTCATGAGCATCGCGCTCTCGTCCTCGGTGAAGCGGCCGGCGTCGATCCCCGTGCTCAGGGAGAGCACCGCCGCGATGTCCTCCGCGGTCACCTCCGGGAGACTGCCGCACTCCTCGCGGCAGGGCTTCATCCCCGCGCGGGAACAGGCCTCGTCCATCAGGTCGATGGCCTTATCCGGCAGCCGGTGCTCCGGCAGATACCGGATCGAGAGCCGCACCGCCGCCTCGATCGCCCCCCGCGTGACAAAGACGTGGTGAAAGCTCTCATAGCGGTCTTTGAGCCCGTCAAGGATGGAGATGGCCGCCGCCTCGTCCGGCTCCGGGACCATCACGCTCTGGAAGCGCCGCTCGAGGGCCTGATCCTTTTCGATGAACCGGCGGTATTCCTCCGTGGTGGTGGCGCCGATCATCTGGAATTCCCCGCGGGCGAGCTGCGGCTTCAAGAGGTTGGAGGCGTCCACCGCCCCCTCCGCGGCGCCCGTGCCGATCAGCGTGTGGATCTCGTCGATAAAGATGACGACGTTCCCGGAGTGGGAGACCTCCTCCATCACGGATTTCATGCGCTCCTCAAAGTCGCCGCGATACTTCGCGCCGGCAACCATCAGCGGCAGGTCGAGCGCGATCACCCGCTTTTGGCGCAGGACCTCCGGCACGTCCCCGGAGACGATCTTCTGGGCCAGCCCCTCCGCGATCGCGGTCTTGCCGACCCCGGCGTCCCCGATTAGGCAGGGGTTGTTTTTCATCCGCCGGGCAAGGATCTGGGTCACGCGGGCGAGCTCCTTCTCCCTGCCGATCACCGGGTCGAGCCGGCGCTCCTTCGCGAGCCGCGTGAGATCCCGGCCGTATTTATCGAGATTCGGCGTGCGGGTCTGCTTTTGCTGCTTGCGGGTCTGGTATTCCGTGATCTCCGCCGTGACGCCGCTGAGCTCCCGCAGCAGGCTCTCCAGATCGCAGTCGGCCTGTTTCAAAAAGCGGAAGGCGTAACTATCCTGTTCTTTAAGAATGCAAAGGAGGATCTGCTCCGTGTCCGCCTGCGGCAGGCCGGAGAGCTTGGATTCCATCAGCGCGTTCTCCAGAATGCGGCGCGCCTTCGGCGTGAAATTTTCCGGGGAGAGCTCCGTCCGGGAGCCGCGGCCGACCGTCTCGAGCAGCTTTGCGGTGACGGCCTCGCAGCTCGCCCCGCTCTTGCGCATCTGCGCGTAGACCATGATGCTGCCCTCCCGCAGCAGGCCGCAGAGCAGGTGCTCGCTGCCCACATAGGTGTGCCCCAGCGAGGATGCCTGCGCGATGGCCGCGTTGACGGCGTTGTTGGCTTTCTGGGTAAATCCGGTAAATTTAAACATGAAATCCTCCGCGTGCTTCTTCCTTTTTCGTAGTTAATATTGGTTTGACGCCGTTCATTATGCGGCGAACCCGTTCCTACTTTTTGGAAATGGCGGAGGAAACCAAAAAAGGCAGCTCTGCTGCCTCTTCTATCAAGCGGCCCGCCGCCCTTTCGGCCGAATGGCGCGCCGCCCCGTCTGTCAAGCGGCGTGCGCCGTTTTTTTGAGCAAGCGGCGCGCCGTCTCTATCTCTGAAATCCATTTATTCCGGGAGGTTTGACAGAAGCTTTTTGAGCATCCGTTCCACCTTCTCGAAATCCATATTCGGGATATAGTATTGCTCAAGGCGGTCGTGCTCATCCCTCGCCTCTTTCATGCACACGGAGGCCTCCCGGATCAGCTCCGTCGCGGCGCGCAGGGTAAACCGAATACGGAATTTGTGCGCGGCGAGGCGCTCTTTGTTGGTAAAGCGGCGGGCGTGGATCACGCGGTAGGGCGTGACCTCCGGCGGGTGGCGTTTGTTGGAGGTCAAAAAGGCGAGACTCAGCTCCGGGATCAGGATATGTTCGTATTTATTGTCCGGAAAAAGCGTGCAGCGGCAGGAGACGACGCCGAGGCCCGCGTCTAAGGCAAGCTTGCGCACCGCCGCCATAAACAGCTTCGATACGGCGCCGCAGTCGTCCTCGATGACATAGATTTTGCGGCACAGCAGGCGCACGGTGCTGCTCCAGAACCAGATGCCCTCCGCCGTCACCGCGCTGAGAAAGCGCTGCTGCTCCTTGCCGAGGCCGGGGCGTTTTTTCCGCGAAAATTCCGCGGCGCAGATCCTCGCCGCGCAGGCAAGGATCTTTTCCTGAGAGATGCAGGTATTCGCGATGGCCATGACCTCGCCCATCAGATCCCCGGCGGCCGCCAGATAGCTGACCGCCCGCGCCTGAAGCGCGCGGTACGACCGAAACGCGCCGATGATCTCCGCCTTGGATTCCTTGAGCGCGCGCTCATCCCAGCAGCTGCAAAGCGGGACCAGCGTCTCGCAGGCGCCGGGATACTGCGGCTCCATCGTGTGCGGCGGCGTGGCGTCCAGCATCGAGAGGCCGAGCTCGGGCGCGATTACCCCGTCAAGAGAGCGCAGATCCGAGGCGCAGTAGATCAGCTCGGGTCTCGCTCCTCTCCGGATCAGTTCCGCGGCGAACGCTTTCATAAATGTAGACTTGCCGGAACCCGGCCCGCCTTTTAATAAATAACAGGCCCGGTCGTTCTCATAATCCGGGACCTGATCGAATCGGGAAACAAATCCCCGGGGCGTGTTGGCTCCGAGGAAGAAGCGCGGTAGTTTTTCCGTTTCTGTCACAGGAATTCCTCCTTCCGTCAATTCAGCTTATGCGAAAACCGCTTCCGGCGTCACTTATATGATGACAAAAGGAGGAAACCATGGTACAATAATCCTGTCCATTTTATCGATTTTCCGGGGGGGAGAAAGATGAAAAAATACGCCGCGCTGATCCTCGCGCTGGCGGTCCTGTTTTCCGGCTGTTTCGGCAAAAAAGCCACCGTGCAGGGGCTAAACGCCCTCGAAAAAGACGATCCCTCGGGCATCGTGGTCACGCCGGATTCGGGCTCCTCGGAGGCGTCCGGCTCCGCCGCGGACCAAGCGTCGTCCTCGGCGGAATCCTCCGCGCCGCAGACGTCGGCCGCGGAGAGCTCCGCCCCGGCATCCTCGGCCGCGGAAAGTTCGGCTACGGAAAGCTCGGCCGCGGAAGCGTCCGCGGCTTCCGGCTGGGAGACGGCCGACGCCACCGGCTACGCGAAAGAATTCGGCACGCTGATCAACGACCTGTGCGCGAACAGCGGCCTCTCCAAGCTTGACTACGTGACGGACCTCGAGGATCCCGCCTTCGAGCGGCTGGCCGAGATCGAGCAAACCTTCAGCCACACGAGGCCCGACGGCAGAGGCAGCTACACGGCCTTGGACGATTACGGCGTCCCCTATCAGGCGTTCGGGGAAAACCTCGCGTTCAATTACTCCACCGCGCAGGACGTCTTTGACGCGTGGATGAGCTCCCCCTCGCATTACGCCAACATGGTGCGCGCCGATTTTACCGGGTATGCCCTCCTCTCCGGGAGCGCCGGCGGCTCGCAGTACTGGGTGCTTCTGCTGATCGGATGACGAAATAAGTAGGAAAAGGGCTTTCCCAAACGGGAAAGCCCTTTCTTGCTTTGGTCAGAAGGTTTCCTTTCTGCCGGTCTCGGAATCCCGCGTGGACGCGATGGAATCCTGCATTTCCTTTCGGGAGCCGATGCTGTGGACCATCGTGATCATGCGTTCCCGTTCCGCATCGGAAAGGGAGGCGAAATGCTTGAGCGCCTTCTGATCCTGAGCCAAAGCCATGCCGAGACCGAGCGGGACTTCTCCCGCCCCTTTATCTTCGCTCATCTCTCTTCACCTCGGCATTAGTTTTTGCCGGGGCGGAAACGTTTATGCACCCGGAAGCGTTTTCCGGGGACCGATGCGTTCCGTCAAAAAGGCGATCGGGACGCAGAGCAGGCACCAGAAAAAAGAATACAGCGGGCAGATCTGACCGAATAGATTTCCGGGCAGCGCGGAATAATCCCAGACGTGCAGGCGCAGCGCCCGGTTGAAAACCAGCCCGAACACCAGCTCCACGCCGGTGATGACGCCGCCGCCCGCCGCACAGCGCACGAGCAGCGAAAAACCTCTGAGTTTTTGGAACAGCTCACTCAGCAAAACGAACGACACGCCGCCCGCGGCGGCCATGCTCCAGTGCGTCCTGCCGCGCCAGAGGAGCTCCAGCAGGCAGTATCCCACCGCGCCCGTGCAAAAAAGAAGGGATCGCTTTTTGAATTTTTTCATCTTCAACACCCGGGTTAGTTTTCCCGCGCCGGGGCCGGTTATCAGCGGGCGGCCGAATGTTTCATCCCGCTTTCCAAAGAATTTACAGAAATTTCATTGCGGATCTTCCCTTTTTTCATTATAATAAAAGAATTGAGAAGATAAGGAGATGATATCATGGATGTGGATATCACGGCGCTGCAGGCAAAAAAAGTTTTTATCTGCGATATGGACGGCGTCATCTATCACGGCAACCGCATCATTCCGCACGTGACGGAATTCGTCGAGTGGCTGCAAACGAACAAAAAGGATTTTTTATTTCTGACCAACAGCCCGGAACGCTCCCCGAGGGAGCTTTCCCAGAAGCTGGAACGGATGGGCCTGCGCGTCGACGAAAAACATTTTTACACCAGCGCCCTCGCGACGGCCTCTTTCCTCAAGAGCCAGTGCGACCACGGCTCCGTCTACGTCATCGGCGAGCCGGGGCTCACCTTCGCGCTCTATGAGGCGGGCTTCAGCATGAACGACGTCAACCCGGATTACGTGGTCTTCGGCGAGACGCAGTCCATCAACTACGAAAAGATCGAGCGCGCCGTCAAGCTGGTGCAAAACGGCGCGAAGCTGATCGGCACCAACAGCGACCTGACCACGCCCACCGAGAACGGCATCGTCCCGGCCTGCCGCGCCCTGATCGCGCCGATCGAGCTGACCACCCAGAAACAGGCCTACTTTGTCGGCAAACCGAATCCTCTGATCATGCGGCACGCGCTCAACAAGCTCGGCCACAAGGACGAGGAGGACGCCGTCATCATCGGCGACCGGATGGATACCGACGTCATCGCCGGCATCGAGAGCGAGATGGACACCGTGCTCGTCCTCTCCGGCGTCAGCACGATGGAAACCGTCAGCCAGTTCGCCTACCGCCCCAAATACATTTTGCCGGACGTGGGCGCCATCGCCGGCATCACCGACTGATAAAAAGGAGACTTTATGCCCAAACAAGTCTGGAAACCCGCCACCCTGCTGACGCCGACGCCCGCCGCCCTCGTCACCTGCGGCACCATGGAGCACCCGAACGTGCTCACGGTCGCGTGGACGGGCATCGTCTGCTCCACGCCGGCCATGACCTACGTCTCGGTCCGGCCGGAGCGCTTCTCCCATCACCTGATCGAGGAATCCGGCGAGTTCGTCATCAACGTCACCACCGCCGAGCTTGTGCGCGCCGCGGATTTCTGCGGCTGCCGCTCCGGCGCGGACACGGATAAATTCGCCGAGGCCGGCCTGACGCCGGTCCCCGCCTCGCAGGTCGCGCCGCCGCTGATCGAGGAGAGCCCCGTCTCCCTCGAATGCAGGGTCGTCGAGGTGAAGCGCCTCGGCTCCCACGACCTGTTTCTGGCGGAGATCGTCGCCGTGGACGTGGACGACGCCTGTGTGGACGCCGACGGAAAGCTGAACCTCCGCAAGAGCGGCATCGCCTTCTATTCCCACGGCGAATACTTCGGCCAAGGCAAGAAACTCGGCCAGATGGGTTTCTCCGTGCGCAAAAAGCGCTCGAAAAACCCGAAGCAAGGCCCCGCCGAGCGGCCGATTAAGCCCGAGAACGCTCCGGGCCTCGAGAAAGCGCAGGGCCCCGCGAAATCGCAAGGCCCCAAGAAAGCGCAAGGTTCCGCCAAATCGCGGAATCCCGCGAAGGCGCATAGCCCAGCGAAACCGCGAGGGGAAGAAAAAAATTCTTTCCCGACCGAATTCCGGGGCGGCAAGCCGGTCTTTAAAAAGCGGGAAAAACGCAAATAAGAGTTTCTAAAAAGCCGCGGCTCCGTCGCAAGACGGGGGCCGCGTTTTTTTGTGCGGGTTTCAAACCGGCCGCGGAAAAAGAGATGTTACTTTCCCCCTCCCGCGGGCGGCCCGGCGGCGGAAGACAAAACCCCGGCGGCGGGAGACAAAGCCCCGACCAAAAAGGGCGATAAAACGAAGCATGAAAGCCGGGGCCTTTTTCATACCCTTTTCCTGCGGAGACCCGCTTTTCCCCAAGCGTCCGGTCCCCGGGCGGAGGACGGCATCCGCCCGGGGGCGGCCCCGCGGGAGCGGCTCCCCCAAAAGCGCCGCGGTAAAAAAGGAGGCCCATCATGAAAGAAAAAGGCTGGTTCCGGAGCATCTTCTGCGCCGTGCTCACCGTCGCGGCGGCGGCCGTGCTCATTCTGCGTTCCTCGGAGGCCGCGGCGGGGGCGAGATACGGCCTCGCCCTCTCCGCGGGCGTCGTCATCCCGGCGGTGTTTCCGTTTATGGCGCTGTGCGTGTTCGCCTGCGAGAGCCCCGCGGCCTCGTTTTTTTCAAAGCTTCTTTCCTTTCCGGCGAAACTCTTTCGCCTGCCCAAAAACTGCGGCGGCATCCTGCTCGCCTCGCTGATCGGCGGCTACCCCTCCGCCGCGAAATGCGCCGGCGACTATTATAGATCCGGCCTGATCGACCGAAATACCGCCGAGCGCCTGCTGACCTTCTGCGTCAACGCGGGGCCGCCTTTTTTGCTGTTCGCCGTCGGGAAGGCGGCGTTCGGCAGCGTCCGCACCGGCGCGCTGCTCTGGGCCTCCCAGCTCGCGTCCTCCGCCGTGATCGGGCTCCTCGGCGCGCTTTTCGCGAAGATGCCCGGAAGCTCCACCGCCCCCGATCTTTTTTCCGGGAGGAGCGCCGCGTCCGCCGCGACGCACGCCGTGATCGCCGCCGCGGACGCGTGCTTCACGATGTGCGCGTTTATCACGGCCTCCTGCGCCCTGACCGAGCTCTTCGACGCGGGTGTTCTCGCCGGCTTCTTCCAAAAACACGCGCTCTCCCGCGCGCTTTTCGACGGCCTGTTTGAAGTCACCTCCGGCTGCGCGGAGGCCGGAAAGCTCGGCGGAAAGGCGGGCATCCTCGCGGCCGCCGGGATCGCCTCCTTCTCCGGCGTCTCCGTCATCTTGCAGGTGGCGGGCATCCTCGAGGGCAGCGGCGTCCGGCTCCAAAAATTCCTGCTCTCCCGCCCGCTGCACGGAGCGCTGTCCGCCGCGTTCTGCTGGGCGCTGCTGGAGGCGTTCCCGGAGGCGGCGGAGAGCGCCGTCTCCTTCGACGGCGTCACGGAGGCCGCTGTCTCGGCCTCGGCGCCCGCCGCGGTGAGCTTATTGTGCATGACGGCGCTGTTTCTCGTGGCGGCCGTCCCGGAGAGGGAGCCGGGAAAACCCGTTTTCTTCTCTTTTTTTGCCAAATATTCGAAAAAACGGCATAGAAATCCCGGCCGTTCTCTGTTATAATAGAAGCCGTTGAGACGCGGGAAACGCTCCCTCGGAAAGGCTGGCGAGACGATGAGGACTTTTTTTGATAAAACTATTGAGCACCGCTGCGAGTACTGCACGGAGGGATGGCTCTCCGCCGACGGCAAAAACGTGCTCTGCAAAAAGAAGGGCGTCGTCGCCCCGGGATATTTTTGCTCCGGCTTCCGGTACGACCCGCTCTTGCGCGTGCCGAGGGTCCCCGCGCCGCTGCCGGAGACCTACCGGCCGGAGGACTTTCTGCTTTGAGGAAGGAGCCTCCTTTTGATTAAAAATCCCGGAGGATCGTCATGAAACGGTATTGGATTTTTTTCTCCGCGGCGGTTTTGCTGCTGGCCGCCTTCGCGGTGCCCGCTTTTGCGCAGGCAAACGACGTGGAGAATTTGTTTTTATTGCGGTACGACAAAGCCGTCTCCGCGAAAGAGGCGCTTACATACGCTACGGAAAACGGTTTTTCCTATGTGATCTTGGAGGATTTTCCGGCCGGGGCGGCCGGGGATTTCTGCGACGCCGCGGCCCAGATTGGCGTGGGCGTCTTCGTCCGCCTCGGGGACGGCGCCGAACTCAAAA
Source organism: Oscillospiraceae bacterium (assembly GCA_017991935.1). GTDB lineage: Bacteria > Bacillota > Clostridia > Oscillospirales > Ruminococcaceae > UMGS1668. The sequence continues at coordinate 241,162 of JAGOPP010000001.1, read as the reverse complement.
AGAGCACCGTGGAATCCCCGGCCTTCTCGGGTGCGCTGGTCGATTGGGGCGGGGACGCCTTTGAGACGATGACCGCGCTCTCCGCCGCCGCCGTGGAATACGGCGCCGCCGGGCTTTGGTTCGGCGAGCCGGTTTCCGCGCTGCCGGAGGACCTCGCCGCCTCGGCGGATCAGTGGCGAAAGGACGGGATCTGCGGCTGGATCTTCGCGGAGATCGACCGCTCGGTCTATTCTGAGAACGGCTATATGGACGAGCTGGCGGCATGGCTCTCGGTTGCCGGGGAGACGCCGCTCGTCACGGTGAACGACCTTGGCCGCGTGCTGTGCCCGACCGTCTCCGGCGATTTCTACGGGGACAAGGCCGAGCTCTGCCATCAGTACGCCGCCGACCGGGCGCTCGGCGCGTGGGGATTTGCCGCCGACGGCTACGCCGCCCTGCGGCGAAACGCCTACGGCAGCGCCGCCGCCCTGCTCGCGGAATTCGGCGCCGAGACGCTCTTCGACGTCAGCGAATGCCTCGCGATCTCCTCCGAATTCGACATCACCCGCCCGGCGCGCTACGAGCTGACGTTCGGCGGCTCGAAATACACCATCATGGGCACCTCCGACCCGGACGAGCCGCTCTACATGGACGGCAAGGAGATCGACCGGATCAGCGCCACCGGGCTTTTCACCGTCAACGTGCCGCTGAGTTATAAGACAAACGTCTTCGTCTTCAAGCAAGGCGGGAAAAGCGTCTCCGTGACGATCCGAAGGCCATCCTCCGACGCGGTCTCCGTCATTAACCGGATCACCTCCTGCCAGCCCAGCGCCGACCTGATCGCGGCCTACGGCGAGGAGATCACGCTCTCCTGCATCGCGCCGAGCGGCGGCTCGGTCAGCGCAACCATCGACGGCCAGACCGTTCAGTTAAAACAGACCGCCGCGACCGCCTACAACGGCGTCCCGGCGACCTTCAAAAAGACCTTTGTCTTCACCGGGCGCGGCGATTACCCGGCCGGGGAGATCACCTGCGCGGGCACGGTCGTCTTTACGCTCCGCTATGACGGCGGGTCCTCCACCAAAGAGAGCGTCGGTAAGGTCTACGTCGGCGACGGCGTCACGCCGGTGCTCGTCCGCGCGATCAACAACAACGCCGGCGTCGAGCCGGAGGCGGAGGACTCCGGCCTCTATGTCACGACGCTGCGGAAGGGCTGCACCGACACGGTCGTGGATTCCACCGACAACTGGTACCTGCTCTCCTGCGGCGGATATGTCAAAAAGGCGCACGTCGAGGTGCTCACCGGCGCTCCGGAGCTTGAGAATTCCATCTCCGCGGCCAATTACAGCGACAGCGCCTCCGCTGCCGACGGCGCCGGTTATCGCGGCGGCAGCTACGAGGCGGTCACGCTCTCGTGCTCCGTATTGCCGGCCTATGAGGCAAAGCAGTACGGCCGATGCCTGAAGGTGAAGCTCTATCACACGTCGCTGGACTGCGACCTTACGGCGCTCGACGGTGCCGGCTCGATGTTTTTCCGTTTCCGAATGGGGCCCGTGGAGGAGGACGGCGGCGTCTCGCTTTACTTCTATTCCAAGGAGGCCGTCTGGGGATACGACATCAGCACGGACGAGGAGGCGCACACCCTGCGCGTTGCGCTGAAGCCCTACCCGAAGCTCTCCGGGGGCCTCTCAAAGCCACTCAAGGGCGTGACGATCGCGGTCGCCTCCGGGCACGGCGGCCCCGACCCCGGCGCGCTGAGCGTCATGGGCGAAAAGGGCGTCACCGAGGCGGAGATCAACTACGCAAACTGCGCGGTCCTCGCGGAACGGCTCGAGAGTCTCGGCGCGGACGTTACATTTATCCATACGGGCGACGAGAAGCTTGACGCCGAAAACCGGATGAAGCCCGCGCACGACATCATGGCGGATTTCTACATCTGCATCCACAGCAACTCCATCGCCGAGAGCGCGGACGCCAACCTCTACTGCGGCACGGAGGTCTATTACCACGAGGAGACTTCCCGCAGATTCGCCGAGCTGCTCGCCGCGTATATCAGCGCCGCCACCGGCCGCGACAACGAAAACGCGCATCAGGATTACTACACCGTCACCCGGATGACGTACTGCCCCTCCGTGATGATCGAGGCGGGCTATGTCTCGAACCCCGCGGAGCTCGAAAGCCTGACCGACCCGATGATGATCGAGCGCACCGCGTGGGCCATCGTGCGCGCGGTGAGGGAAACGCTGGAATAACCCCGGGGCCCGCCTCAAAATCTCCCTCGGACGCCCGGCGCGAAACATAGGCAAAAAGATACGGCCTGCGAAGGTTTTCTTCGCAGGCCGCTTTTGTTTTTTCGCACGTATATTGGAGCGCCGTTTTGTCGGAAACCGCGTTTCGGAACCGGCCTTGGGATGCCGAAAATCCCCTCCGACGCGACCGTGGATTTTTCACGGGGATCCGAAATTCCCTGCCGACTTGCCGATGCCGGAAAGCTACCGGGCCCCTTTCCCGCAAAAAACGGTTCAGAGACGGCCCCTCCGCGCGGTAAACGCTCATTTAAAATACATGTAGAGCTGGCATTTAATCATGCCGTTGTAGAGCTTGCGGCGGCGGTCGGCCTTCCGGCCGAAGAGCCGCTCGAATTCCTCGTCCGGCGAGATGACCGCGACGCTCGCGCCGTCCCCGGCGTGGAGCACGGTCCCGAGCGCTTTATAAAGCTCCTCGGCGGCTTGGACGTCCAGCAGGCGCTCGCCGTAAGGCGGGTTGCACAGCACGATCAGGCGGCCCTGCTCGGGCGGCTCCGGCTGGCGAAACTCGCGGATGTCGCCCCGCCGCGCCCGGATCTTTCCGGCGACGCCCGCGTTCTCGGCGTTCTCCAGCGTGAGCGCGACGGCCGCGGGGTCGATGTCCCAGCCATAACCCATAAACGGCGCGTCCTTTTGCACTTCCGCGAGGCAGAGCTCGCGCTGCTCGGCCCAGACTTCCGGCGGAAAACAGCCCCACTGCTCGGCGGCAAAATGACGCCGGATGCCCGGCGCGATGTTAAGCGCCTTCAGGGCCGACTCGATCAGCAAGGTGCCGGAGCCGCACATCGGGTCGCAGACGACGCTGTCCGGGTAGACGTGCGCGAGATCCGCGATGCCGGCGGCGATGGTCTCCTTGATCGGCGCCTCGACCGAATTGAGCCGGTAGCCGCGCTTATGCAGGCCGGCGCCGCTGGTGTCGAGCATCAGCATCACGCGGTCTTTCAGCAGCATGAACTGCACCTGAAGCGCCGGGCCGGTCTCTTCAAACCAGCTCTCGTGATAGACGCCCTCGAGCCGCTTCACGATCGCGCGCTTGATGATGGCCTGACAGTCGGACATGCTGTAAAGCTGGCTCTTGACGGTGCGCCCCTTGACCGGGAATGCGTCATTCCGGGAAAGAAACCGCTCCCACGGGATCGCGAGCGTGCCCTGAAACAGCTCCTCGTAGCTTCTCGCCTCAAAGGAGGAGAGCACGATCTGCACGCGCTCGGCCGTGCGCAGGCGCAGATTCGCCCGCGCAACGTCCGCAAAGCCCCCGGTGAAGGTGACGCGGCCGTCCTCGGAGGCGATATTTTCGGCGCCCATGCGCTTCATTTCGCCGGAGAGCACGCTCTCGAGGCCGAACAGGCAGGGGCAGGATATGGTCAGCTCGTCCATGGATCAGTTCCCTTCCGATTTGTTTCCGTCGGGCGTGTATCGCGGCGGCTCTTTGATGCGCGACATCAGGTACGCATCGACATATTGCCCATCCCGAAGGATCGCCATGCGCTTCCGGCCCTCGATCTCAAAGCCGAATTTTTTGTAGAGGTGGATCGCGCGTTCGTTGTCCACGTTCACTTCAAGCTCGATGCGCGTGAGCCCGAGCCAGTTGTCCGCGAGGTCGATGATCTGTTTCATCAGCGCCGCGCCGATGCCCTGATCTTGATAATCCCGGTGCACGCAGATGCCGAACGTCGCGGTATGCGCGATGCGGGCGCGGTTCCCCTGCTCGAGGCCGGCCATCCCGATGACTTTTTCGCAGCCACAGGCCTGCGGGATCACCGCGACAAATTCATGGTTGTTGGGCCGCAGGTTGCCGATGAAATTCTGCGCCTGCTCGACGCGCTCGGAGGGTATCGAAATCAGGAAGCGGGCCGTCTCCGGCTGACGGCGGATGAGGTTGATGTCGTCGGCGTCCTCCGGGCGAACCGGACGGATCAGATAATCCAGCATACTCACAAATCCTTTCTGATAAAAAGCGACAGACCGGCGAAATACCGGCCCGTCATAGAGTCGTTTCCTTCTGTATGGGTCAGCGCGGCTCGGCGGAGCGCGCCCCGGCCGGGTCGGCGATTTTCGCCTTCATGTCGGCGATCCGGGCGGATACCTCCTGCCCGATCTCCTCGCAGTGCCGCTCCACCTCGTCGTATTTCGCGGCCTGCTTCGCGGCGGGGATCTTTGCGCGCTCGGCGGCCTTGTCGATATAGTCGAGCCTCTGGCCGAGCACCGCCGTCGAATCCTGCAAAAACTGGCGCGTCTTGCCCAGTTCCTCGCGAAAATGCTCAAGGTCGGCGTTGACGCTCTCCACGGACCCCTGCGCGTCGGCGATCATGTTTTGAGCACCGTTTTTCGCGCTCGTGAGCATGGACCTCGCCGAGAGCTCCACGCTGCCGAAGCCGTCGAGCCACCGCTGCCGCTGCTCGTCGTGCTCGCGGCTCTCCGCCTGACAGGCTTCGATCTTATCCTCGAGCTGGCGGTTGAGTTCCTTCGCGATGGTGAGCTCCTTCTCCGTGTCGCCGTTTTTCCGCTTCAGGTCGTCGAGCTGCGCCTCAAGGTTCCCGCAGTGCTCCTTCAGGGACATGTAGTGCTCCCGAAGCTCCTCGTACGCGGCGGAGAGCTCCCGAAACGCCTTCTCATTCTCGGAGAGCCCGTCCTCTTTCTCCTTGAGCTGGGAGCCGAGCTTCTGGATCTCGGCGTCGGCCTGTTCTTGAGAGGCCGTGTGCTCCGCATTGAGGCGGTCGATGTACTTCAGCACCTCTTCTTTATTGAAGCCGCCGAATGTGGATTTTGAGAAAATAACCTGTTCCGACATGGAGGTCTCCCCTTCCGCATGGATGATGTGACGCCGATAAAAGAGCTATATAATATAATTTTCGCGGGTATGATACCATGGCGCGGCAGCGTTATGGTATCATTGGCCATCGCCGTAGGCGGGCCGATAAAATATGACACAATGCAGTTATCGGGGTTATTATAGCATAATTTGACGCATTGGAACAGCCGATTTGGAAAATTTGTGTCAAATCGGCTGTTTGAGGATCTTTTGGAGGAATTCTCCGGTATAGGAGGCCGGGCACGCGGCGATCTCCTCCGGCGTGCCGCAGGCGACCACGGCCCCGCCGCCGTCCCCGCCCTCCGGGCCGAGGTCGACCACGTAATCCGCGACCTTGACGACGTCGAGGTTGTGCTCGATCAGGATGACCGTGTTGCCGATGTCGACCAGCCGCTGCAGGACGTCGATCAGCTGGCGCACGTCGTCGGTGTGCAGGCCGGTGGTCGGCTCGTCGAGGATGTAGATGGTCCGGCCGGTCGGGCGGCGGGAGAGCTCCGTCGCGAGCTTGACCCTCTGGGCCTCGCCGCCCGAGAGCGTGGTCGCGGACTGGCCGAGCCGGACGTAGCCGAGGCCGACGTCGTTGAGCACCTGCAGGCGCCGTTTGAGCTTCGGCAGGTTTTCAAAGTACAGCATGGCTTCCTCCACCGTCATGTCCAGCACGTCGGCGATGTTTTTCCCCTTATATTTCACTTCCAGCGTCTCGCGGTTGTACCGCTTGCCCTTGCAGACCTCGCAGGGCACGTAGACGTTGGGCAAAAAGTTCATCTCGATCTCAATGATGCCGTTGCCTTCGCAGGCCTCGCACCGCCCGCCCCGGGTGTTGAAGCTGAACCGGCCGGTGCCGTAGCCGCGCGCCTTGGAATCGGCCGTGCTCGCGAAAAGATCGCGGATGTCGGTGAAAAGGCCGGTATAGGTCGCCGGGTTGGAGCGCGGGGTGCGCCCGATCGGCGACTGGTCGATGCAGATGACCTTGTCGAGGTTTTCGATGCCCTGAATGCCGTCGCATTTGCCGGGGACGCCCTTCGCGCCGTTAAGGTCGCGCACCAGCGTCTTATAAAGCACCTCGTTGACGAGCGAGCTTTTTCCGGAGCCGGAGACGCCGGTCACCGCCGTCATCACGCCCAGCGGGAACGTGACGTCGATGTGCCGCAGGTTGTTTTCGCGCGCGCCGAGGACTTTGAGGAATTTGCCGTTGCCGGGGCGCCGCGTCTCCGGGATCTCGATCCGCCTTTTGCCGGAGAGATACTGGCCGGTGATGGACGCCTCGCAGGCCATTACCTCTTGCGGCGTGCCGGCGCAGACGACGTGCCCGCCGTGCACGCCCGCCCCCGGGCCGATGTCCACGATGTAATCCGCGGAGAGCATCGTATCCGTGTCGTGCTCGACGACGATCACGGTGTTGCCGAGGTCGCGCAGGCGCTGTAAGGTGGCGATCAGCTTGTAGTTGTCGCGCTGGTGCAGGCCGATGCTCGGCTCGTCGAGGATATAGAGCACGCCCATCAGCGAGGAGCCGATCTGCGTGGCGAGCCGGATGCGCTGGCTCTCGCCGCCCGAAAGCGTCTGCGCCGAGCGCGCGAGCGTCAGGTATTCGAGCCCGACGCTCTGCAAAAAGCCGAGGCGGGCCTTGATTTCTTTTAAGATCTGGTGCGCGATCAGCTCCTGCCGCGGCGTCAGATTGAGGTTTCCGATGAATTCCAAAGCCCGCGCGACGGACATCTTTGTGAAGTCGCTGATGTTGAGGCCGCCGACCGTGACTGCGAGCGACACGTTTTTGAGCCGGTCGCCGTGGCATTCCGGGCACGGGACCGCGCGCATCAGCGTGGCGATCTCCTCGCGCATCCACTCGCTGCTCGTCTCGCGGAAGCGGCGGTCAAGGTTGCTGGCGACGCCCTCAAATTCCGTGTGGTAGACGCCGTACACGGCGTTGCTCTCGCGCTGGACGGTCATCTTCCGCCCCTTGGAGCCGTAGAGCAGCACGTCGATGACCTCTTTGGGCAGCTCGCCGACCGGGACGTCCAGCGAAAAATGATATTCCTTCGCGAGCGCGTTATAATACATCTCGGCCATGCCGCCCTCGGCGTAATACCAGCCGGACGCGCGGATGGCCCCCTCCCGGATGGTGAGGCGCTTGTTGGGCAGGATCAGATCCGGGTCGACGCGCATAAAGACGCCGAGGCCGGTGCACTTCTCGCAGGCCCCGAACGGGCTGTTGAACGAAAACATGCGCGGCGTCAGCTCCTCGACGGAGACTCCGTGCTCCGGGCAGGCGTAATTTTGAGAGAACAGCAGATCCTCGCCGTCCACGACGCCGACCATGGCCAGCCCCTCTCCGAGCCCGAACGCGATCTCTAAGGAATCGGTCAGGCGGGAGCGGATCTCCGGCTTGATGACCAGACGGTCGACGATGATTTCGATGTTATGCTTCAAGTTTTTATCGAGCGCGATGTCCTCGTTTAGATCGTAGATGCTGCCGTCGATGCGCGCGCGGACGTACCCGCTCTTGCGGGCGCCGTCAAGCTCCTTGACGTGCTCGCCCTTTTTGCCGCGGACCACCGGGGCCATGACCTGAATTTTGGCGCCGATCGCGAGCGCCATGACCTGATCGACCACCTGATCGACGGTCTGCTGCTTGATCTCACGCCCGCAGATCGGGCAGTGCGGGATGCCGATGCGCGCGTAGAGCAGCCGCAGATAGTCGTAGATCTCGGTGACGGTGCCGACGGTCGAGCGCGGGTTTCGGCTCGTGTTTTTTTGGTCGATGGCGATGGCCGGGGAGAGCCCGTCGATGCTGTCCACGTCCGGCTTGTCCATCTGGCCCAGAAACATCCGGGCGTAAGAGGAGAGGCTCTCGATATACCGGCGCTGCCCGTCGGCGAAGATCGTGTCGAACGCCAGAGAGCTCTTTCCCGAGCCGGACAGCCCTGTAAAGACAATTAGCTTGTCACGCGGCAGCTCGAGGTCGATGTTCTTTAAATTGTGCTCTCTGGCGCCCTTTATCGTGATGACGTTGCTTCCCATAAGTCCGCTCCGTTTCCGTACCTTTCTTTATAATCTTCTTCTGCGCTTCTCCATTTCCTCGTGGAGCTTCTTGATGCGGTCGCGCAGGTAGGCGGCGTGCTCAAATTCGAGGATCTTGGCGGCGTTGCGCATCTCGACCGTGAGCTTCTGCACCTCCGCCTCCATCTCCTTGTAGGTCTGCTTTTTCTTGCCGACGGCCTCGTCGTCCTTGTGCGAGGAGATCTCGAGGATGTCGCGGATGTCCTTTTTGATCGTCTGCGGCGTGATGCCGTGCTCGCGGTTGTACTGCTCTTGGATGTGGCGGCGGCGGTCCGTCTCGGTGATGGCCGCCTCCATGCTCGGCGTGACCGTGTCGGCGTACATGACGACCTTGCCGCTTGCGTTTCGCGCCGCGCGGCCGATGGTCTGGATCAGCGAGGTGGCGCTGCGCAGGAAACCCTCCTTGTCCGCGTCGAGGATCGCGACCAGCGAGACCTCCGGGATGTCGAGCCCCTCGCGCAGCAGGTTGATGCCGCAGAGCACGTCGAATTCGCCGAGACGCAGGTCGCGGATGATCTCCATGCGCTCGATCGTGTCGATGTCGTGGTGCATATACCGCACGCGGATGCCCATCGTGCCGAGATACTCGGTCAGGTTTTCCGCCATCTTCTTCGTGAGCGTCGTGACTAAGACGCGCTCCTTTTTCTCCACGCGCAGGTTGATCTCGGAGATCAGATCGTCGATCTGCCCGGCGACCGGGCGCACGCTGATCTCCGGGTCCAAAAGGCCGGTCGGGCGGATGACCTGCTCGACGAGCTGGGTGCTGTGTTCCCGCTCATAGACGCTGGGCGTCGCGCTGACGTAGACGATCTGGTTGAGCTTGCCCTGAAACTCGTCGAAGTAGAGCGGCCGGTTGTCGATCGCGGAGGGCAGGCGGAAACCGAAATCCACGAGGCACTTCTTTCTCGAATAGTCGCCGCCGCTCATGCCGCGGACCTGCGGCAAGGTGACGTGGCACTCGTCGATAAAGAGCAGGAAATCCTTCGGGAAATAGTCGATCAGCGTCGTCGGGCAGGAGCCGGGCGCCCGGCCGGAGAGGATGCGCGAGTAGTTTTCGATGCCCTTGCAGAAGCCGACCTCCGTCAGCATCTCGACGTCGTACCGGGTGCGCTCCTCGATCCGCTGGGCCTCGATCAGCTTGCCCTTTTCTTTAAAATAATTCACCCGCTCCTCGCACTCGCGCTCGATCTCCACGAGCGCGGTCTCCATCTTCTCCCTCGGCACGATATAATGGGAGGCCGGGTAGATCGCGATGTGGTTGACCACGTCCTTGAGCTCGCCGGTCACGGCGTTGATCTCGGAGATGCGGTCCACCTCGTCGCCGAACCACTCGACGCGCACGACCGTGTCGGTGGAGTAGGACGGGAAGACCTCGAGCACGTCGCCGTGGACGCGGAATTTGTTGCGGATGAGATTCAGATCGTTGCGCTCGTACTGCATGCCGACGAGCTGCGCGATCACCTCGTCCCGGTTTTTGGTCATGCCCGGGCGCAGGGAGACTACCATTGTGCGGTAGTCGATCGGGTCGCCGAGCGAGTAGATGCTCGAGACCGACGACACGATCAACACGTCCCGCCGCTCGGAGAGCGCCGCCGTCGCGGAGTGGCGCAGTTTTTCGATCTCGTCGTTGATCGCGCTGTCCTTCTCGATATAGGTGTCCGTGCTGGGGATGTAGGCCTCCGGCTGGTAATAATCGTAATAGGAGACAAAGTATTCGACGGCGTTCTTCGGGAAGAACTGCTTAAATTCCGAGCAGAGCTGCGCGGCCAGCGTCTTATTGTGGGAGAGGATGAGCGTGGGCCGGTTGACGGCCTCGACGACCTTGGCCATCGTGAACGTCTTGCCGCTGCCGGTGATGCCGAGCAACGTCTGCTCCCGGTCGCCGCGGAGGATTCCCTCCACGAGCTTGTCGATGGCCTCCGGCTGGTCCCCTGTCGCCTCGAAAGGCGCGTGCAGCTCAAAATCCACGTCCCTGCCCCCCTTTTTCTCCTTAAAAATGAGTGAACATTTGTTCGAATCGCTTCTTTTTATTGTAGCACAGATTCGATTCCATGTCAATTATAGGATCATGGAAAAGAAGTAAGGCGCGGCCGCAAAAAAATTGCGGCCGCGCCTTACATGCATCCGTATTTCATGAAAAAACATCCCGGTTTTCGAGCCTTCCTTTGTCCGGCTCATGCCGTATTCCGCGAGGGCGTATTTTACACCCACAGAAAGCGGGCTTCCTCACGAAGGATGCTGGGCCGGGGAAAAACGGCGTCCGGCGGCCGGCAAACGGGTACTCGCCCGCGCCGCCGCTTCCGGAAACCTCCCCCGCCCGGGCCGCTCACTGGAAGACGATCTCGAACTCCTCGCAGACGACGAGCGTATCCTCGCCAAACTCGATGCCGCAGTCGCGGCAGTCGGCCCCGAGGACCTCGGTATGCGCCCTGCGCCAATACGCGAGGCTCTGGTCGCCCTCGCCCTCCTTCGCCGCAAATTCCTCGCCGACCTCCTTGAAGGGCATAACGGCAGCCTTCACGGTGCGCAGGACACAGACGGCTTCGCCCTCGGAATCCATGATCACGCTGTAATCGCCGGCCTCCGGGACCTTCTCCTCCCAGACCGCGTAACAGGGATAGGCCGAAGTTGTGGCGGTTTTGATCCCCGCCATCACGAGCGCGGCCAGTTTGTCCGCCGTCTTTCCCCCGCCGCCGAACGCCCAGCAAGTATGATACAAAGTTTCCGGCATCAGCTCGGCGTTGTGTCTGCAAAAGCTCTCCCAAAGCAGTTCCGGTTTCATTTTGAAATCCTCCTCCCGTGCCGTCAGGTCCTGACTTCCGAAGTGCCCTTTTCCGAAAGATAGGTCGCCTCCAGATCGGAGATATGCAGCAGCACCGCCAGCGGGTACTGCTCGTAGGCGTGGCTGATCGTGTAGCCGCCGGCCTTGGCCGACTCGTCGAAGCCGCCCATGTGCCAGCGGATCGCCACGGCCTCCTCGTCGGAGAGCGCCATGTATTTGTTGATCAGATAGACGGATTTCTCGCCATGGCCCATCGGGAACTGGTCTTCGATCGTGTAGTACGGCTTCTGCTCCCACTGGCCGTGCTCGTTTTTGACGTTGCGCAGGCCGATGGAATAGAAATTCGCCTTGCAGATGTCGTGCAGCAGGCCGCAGACCGCCACGGTCTCCTCCGAATAGTCGCCGGATTCCGCGGCGCGCTTCTGTAACAGGCGGTAGACGTTCAGGCTGTGGGTGACAAGGCCCGCGTCGCAGGCGCAGTGGTAGCGCGTGGAGGCCGGCGCGATGAAGAAATCCGTGCTCAAAAGCCACTCCAAAAGCCCGTCCGCGCCGGGCCGGGAGATGGACGCCTTATAAATATCAAGAAAATCCTGTTTGATGCTCATGCTGTCCTCCGTTTCAGTCCGGCTGGTATTCCTCGGGCAGATGCCGTTTGTGCTCCGTGACATGGTGGGCTCGCTCGATGACGGCCCGGGCGTGCTCGTCGACCGGCAGGCCGCCGAGGTAGCCGTCGATGTCTGCATAGGCGACGCCCATCTCCGCCTCGTCCGTCTGGCCCTCGTAGAGCCCGGCGGAGGGCGTCTTTTCGATGATATGCGGCGGCGCGCCCAAAAAGCGCAGATATTCGTAGACCTCGGCCACCGTCAGATCGGCGATCGGGTTAAAATCGCAGGCGCCGTCGCCCCATTTCGTAAAATAGCCCATATACCGCTCGCTGCGGTTGCCGGTGCCGGCGACGAGGCAGCCCTCCGTCTGGGCGATGCCGTAGAGCGTCGTCATGCGCAGCCGCGGCGCGAGGTTCGCGACGGCCGCGGGCGTCAGCTCCCGGCCGACCGCCTCCATCAGCGCCGCCCGGGCCGCGGTCAGGTCGACCGTCCGCAGCTCGAACCCATATTGCTCCGCGAGCGCGGCGGCGTCCCGCAGGTCCTCGCCGTAATTGCGCGACGAGGCGCAGGGCATGGCGACCGAGATGACCTTTTCGCAGGCCTTCTTGCACAGGATGCCGACAAGGGCGCTGTCCTTGCCGCCGCTGTTGCCGAACACGACGCCGGACGCGTGCGCCTCCGCGAGCTTTCGCCGGATAAACGCCGCCCGGTCTTCCGTCTCTTTTTGATAATCTCTCATGGTTCCCCCGAAATCTTTGGTTGTTCCGTTCCGGCGCCGATTTGTAGTTGCGGCGGCCGGCTTATTCTTGGAATTCGCCGAGGTACTGGGCCTCTGCATGGTCCGATTCCGTTTTCGGAATTTTGCGGAACGCAAAATTCGCTGCGGCGGCCGATTTATTCTTGGAATTCGCCGAGGTACTGGGCCTTTGCATGGTCCGATTCCGTTTTCGGAATTTTGCGGAACGCAAAATTCGCTGCGGCGGCCGGCTTATTCTTGGAATTCGCCGAGGTACTGGGCCGCCGCGGTGGCGGCGACCGCGCCGTCGGAGGCAGCCGTCACGAGCTGGCGCAGGCGCTTGGTCCGCGTGTCCCCCGCCGTGAAGACGCCGGGCAGGTTGGTTTTGCAGTCCTCGCCCGAGGCGATATAGCCGGACTCATCCAGCTTCAGGCCGCGGAAGATGCCGTTTTTCGGCTCCATCCCGACCGCGACAAACACGGCCGACACCGGCAGCTCCTCGGTCTCCCCGCTCTGCGTGTCGGCAAGGATCAGCGTGTTCACCGCCTTGTCGCCCTTGATCTCGAGCGGTTTCCGGTTCGCGAGGATCTTCGCGTTCTCTTTTTTCTGGAATGCGTTGACGAGGATCTCCGAGGCGCGGAAGGTGTTCCGCCGGCTGATAAGGTACACGGTCCGGCAGACCCCGGCAAGGTAGGCGGCGTCCTCAAAGGCCGTGTTCCCGGCCCCGACGATGGCCACGTCCTTCCCCTTGAAAAAGTTCCCGTCGCAGGTCGCGCAGTAGGACACCCCGCGGCCCGTGAATTCCCTCTCGCCGGGGACGTCAAGCTTGCGCCTCTGCGCGCCGTTCGCGACGATGATCGTCCTGCCCTGATAGTCCCCCTTCGCCGTGGAGACCGTCTTGGTCGTGCCGAGGGCCGAGATCCCCGTCACTTCGGAAAAGAGGAATTCCGCCCCGAGGTCCTGCGCCTGCTGGAAAATCGCCATCGCGTAGTCCGCGCCGGTCATGCCGGGCATACCCGGGTAATTCTCGACCTCGGGGGAGGAGACGATCTGTCCGCCCGGGGCCGCGGTCTCGAATATCGCGCAGGAGAGGCCCGCGCGCCTCGCGTAAATGGCCGCCGTGAGGCCGGCAGTGCCCGCTCCAATAATCAAAATGTCATACATATCCAGAATTCCTTTCAGTTTGATGGTATTATTATATCACCGAACTGGCTCCAATACAATTTTTGTGGTAGAATAGAATGAAATTCCTCAAAAGGACGAAGGGTGGGATCGGATTTGAGGATCGGGATCATCGATTTCGGGACGAATACGCTGCGGCTCAACATCTTTGAGGCGGACGACGGCGAGCGCCATATCCTCTACGACGGCGTCGTCTACTCCCGCGTCGTTGAAAATACGGTCGGGCTCCGGCTATCGCAGGACGGCATCGAGCGCATCGTCGAGGGCGTCGAGGAGCACGCGAACGTCTGCCGTCATTACCGCTGCGACCGGGTGGAATGCTTCTCCACCGCCTCCCTGCGCGGCCTCGAAAACGCCGACGACGTGGTGGAGCAGGTCGCCTTCCGCACCGGGATCTCCATCCGGCGCATCTCCGGCGACGAGGAGGCGACGTACGACTATCTCGCCCTGAGGCGGGCGTCCGGGGTGGAATCCGGCGTCGGCTGCGACCTCGGCGGCGGCAGCATCCAAGTGTTTCTGTTCGGGAAAGACGGCCCGGTCAAAAGCGCCTCTTTCCCGCTGGGCAGCAGCCGGACGGCGAAGGCGCATGTCGCGAAAGATTTTCCGACCGCCGAAGAAATCGCCGTGATCCGGGACGAGATCACGGCGGCGCTCAAAAAAGAAGGCTATCCGCGGGTCGGAGGCCCGCTTTTCGCGATGGGCGGCACGGCGAAGGCCTCCCTGAAGCTCTACCGCCGGGCCCTGCGGAAGGAGGGCGGCGCGATCCCGCTCCGGGAGATGGAGGGGATGCTCCGGGCCCTCGCCGCCGAGCCGGAGGAGAGCCTCGAGCTGCTCGCGGACCTCGCGCCGGGACGGGAGAGAACCCTCGCCCCGGGCATGGCGACGCTGATCGGCGCGGCGGACTATCTCGGATGCGAGACGATCGCCGTCTTCGACGCCGGCGTGCGGGACGGCTTTCTGGAGAGCCTGCTCAAGGAGGGCCCGCCGCCCGCCGGAGACATCCTCTCCTCGATCCTCGGCGCCATCGGGAAAACCGATTTGGAATGACCCCAGCCCGCCTTTTTAAGACGCCGCGATGAAAATCGGGCGTCCTTTTTTATAAGGTCAGGTTATAGAGATTGACGACGGCGTTCCACGTGCTCTTATCAAGGGTGCCGTCTTTATACAGCGTCTTCGCGCGCGCCTGAATATAGATCAGCGCGTCGGTCGTGGGGCCGGAGTTGACCCCGTTGGGCATAAGGCCGCTGAAATTTTCAAATTTCCGGCCGATGTTCAGCAGCATGACCTGCGCGAACCAGACGCTGCTGCCCCGGCCCCCGGGCGGGGCCAGATCCAATTCGTCGGTGCGAAAGCCGACGATCGTCTTTGCCGGGCCGCTGCAGGAGGCCCGCATGCCGTATTTCTCTATGATGCTGGCCCATGTCTCGTAATCCACCGTGCCGCTGACCGCGAGACCGTTGTTTCGCTGATAGTTGAGCACCGCCTTCGTCGTCTCCGGGCCGAAGATGCCATCGGAGATGATCGCGGGGGAAGAATCGTTTTCTTCCTGCAGCAGCGCGCGAAGGTAACTTTGGATCTCCGCCACGTTGGCGTCATATTTGTTCATCTCCGACTCCCTCCATTTCTCTTAAATCGTAGCCGGGGTATCGCCCGGCCGGTTTTTCGCCGCTCGCCTCCTGAAAATATTTTTGCGGCACGTTCTCCATGATCCCGGCGTAGACGGAATAGATTTCATCCCAAGTTTTTTCGTCGACGACGCCGTTCGGGGCGAGGCCGGCGAGCTTCTGGAGCCCGAGCACCTGATCTTTGACGGCCTTGTCATACCCGCCGTCCGGCTCCACGGGCCCGATTTCCTGATAAAACGCCGCGATCATGTTGATGTAAAACCGCAGCAGGATCACGCTTCTCCCCCTTTGGCCAAGGAAGATCGGCCCGGGGCACTGTTTCGGGATCTCCGAGAGCAGGATCCCCTCCCTGTAAAGATCGGAGAGGCGCTTCATGGAGGCGTAGACGCCGCAGATCCGGTACCACGTCGCCGGCCCGACGATCCCGTCCGGCGTCATGCCGAAAATCTGCTGAAACCGCCGCACCGCCTGCTCCGTCGTTTTATCAAAAAGGCCGTCGGCCGGATCAATGAGCGGAATGGTCGGATAGTTTTGGCCGATGCGGTTGAGGCGGCGCTGGAGATATTCCACATTGCGGTCGTCGAGCCCCTGCTCGAGCGGATAGCCCGGGTAGTCCTCCCCGCACGACGGCACCGCCGCGCGCGCGAGGGCGACGTCCTCCCCGTAATAATACTGTAAAATTTGGCGGGGCTGATAGCCCTGATTGGCCAGCGTCACCGTCCCCCATTGGGACATCCCGCCGCAGGCGCACTCGCTGCCGCCGCAGACGGCGTCGCAGGGCTCCCGGCTGCCGTCTCTCACGATATATTCGTTGAAAGCCGCGTCGACGATCCGGCCGATGCAGGCGTAACAGGCTTTGCCGCGGACAAATTTCTGGTCATGCTCCGCGGTGGAGGTGATGTCGAAGCAGTAGCCCCGATTCCGGTACCATCTCGCGCGGAGACGGCTCAGGGCAAACGTGATCTCTGCGCAGATGTTGGCGCGCAGCGAGCTTTCCGGCCAAGTGGGATAGAGCCCGCAGCTCGCGACATTCTTGATGTAATCCGGAAAGGGGACCGTGATGTTCGCGGCGTTTTCATCCGGCGCGCCGAGGTGGACGGTGATAAACTCCGGGATACAGACACACGTTTCATCCACTCGTTCTCACCTCCGTCGGCGTCCCGGGCTTTTCCTCGGGGAGGGGCTGCATCTCGATTTCCATAGACGTGATTTCCCCGCCGAACACATCCACTCTCCGGTTGATGACGGGATAGTAATGGGGCGCCCACGCGTTGACATAATAGATGGCATAGGGCATCATCTGGCCCGGCAGCTCGGAGGATTCCCTCTTGGCCGTCTTGACGGCGATCCGGGGCGTGCTTCCCTCCTCGCCCGTCTCCTGAAGGCTGATCAACTCTTTTTTTCCGTAATCCTCTTTATAGATTGCGATGTCCGCGCCCTCCACCGGGATCGCCGCTTTCCCGGTATAGGCTTTCACAATGATATATCCCTCGTCCGCCGGTCTGCATAAGTAGGATATGGGCGCCTCGGCGGCCGGTTCTTTTTTCTCAGGCGCCGCCGTTTCGGGTTTGCACGGCCGCTCCGGCTGAATCTCCTGCGGCGGCTGGACCGCCACCGTACAGGGGCCCGGCGGTGTCCCTTCCGCCGCGGCCGCCCCCGGGACGCCGCTTAAAATCTCCCCTTCCGCCGCGGAGATCTCTATAAGATTCGCTGCCGCCGCCGTTTCGGCGCCTGCCTCCGGCGCGGGCATCCGCTTGGTGTAATATTGTTTCATCTCTTTTTTATACCGCTCCATCATGCTTTGAAAATCCGCGTACCGCTCCCCCATAAAAACGCCTCCATTTCCAAAAATTTTATGAGCAGGCATAAAAAAATATCCCTCCCCGGCTGCCCGGAGAGGGATCTGTCGTTGTCTTTATCGGTTGCCGCTGAAAAGCCGCATCAGGTCGTCGTCAAGGAAGCCCGGCTCCTCTTCCCGCACGGGCGTGTCCTCCTCGCCGAAGTTGAAATTGACGAAGTCCGGCACCTTTCTGCTGCCCGGCACGTCGTCGAATCCGGTGGCGATCACGGTGATGGACATCTCGTCGTTCATGACCGGATTGAGCGCGACGCCAAAAATCAGGTTGACGTCGGGGCTTGCGGCATCGTGCACCATGGTGGTGGCGGTGTCGATCTCCTCGAGGCCGATATCCGGCGAGGCGGTGATGTTGACGATCACGCGGTGCGCGCCCTCGATCGAAGTCTCAAGCAGCGGGCTGGAGATGGCCTCTTTGGTGGCCTTCTCCGCCTTGTCTTCCCCTTTGGCGTGGCCGAGGCCCATGTGCGCGACGCCGGCGTCCCTCATAATCGAGCAGATGTCGGAGAAATCAAGGTTGATGAGGCCGGTGACGTTGATCAGGTCGCTGATGCTCTGGACCCCTTGGCGCAGCACGTCGTCCGCCGCCGCGAAGGCGTTGAGCAGGGTGATTTTATTCTCCGAAACGGCCTTGAGACGCTCGTTCGGAATGACGATCAGGGAATCCACGTGTTCGCGGAACGCGACGACGCCGCTCTCGGCCTGCTCCATGCGGTGTTTCCCCTCGAAGGTGAAGGGCTTTGTCACGATGCCGATGGTGAGCGCGCCCAAGTCGCGGGCAGTCTCGGCGATGATCGGCGCGGCCCCGGTGCCGGTGCCGCCGCCCATGCCGGCCGTGACGAAGACCATCTGGGCGCCCTTGAGCGCCGAGGCGATCTCGTCCTTGCTCTCCTCCCCCGCCCTCTGGCCGATGGAGGGATCGCCGCCCGCGCCGCGGCCTCTGGTCAGCTTTTCGCCGATGGTGATCTTCTGCGTCGCTTTGGAGGACTGGAGCGCCTGCTTGTCCGTATTGACCGAAACAAACTCCACGCTTTCGATGCCGCTGTCCACCATGTGGTTGATGGCATTGCCGCCGCCGCCGCCGACCCCGACCACCTTTATTGAAACGACCCGCCCGGTGTCGCTGTCCATATCAAAATTATTCAGCATCCTGTTAACAACCTCCGTCCGGTTTTTAACTCTCGCGGGAACGCCGTTCCCTTATATAGGAATAGAATAACATTTTATAGGAGAGGTTGCAAGAGGAAATCCTGCTGTTTTTATGTATTTTTATTCCTCTTCGTCGTCCGCTCCGCTCTGGGGGGAAGCGCTCTCCAATATGTCTTTCGGGGAGACGGTCATGGCCTTCGTCATGACCTCGCCCGTGTCCGAGGCGTCGAGCAGGAAATAGCCCGTCTCTTCCAGACGATTGCGGACCACCTCGTCGACGAATTGCAGTTTGTAATCCAGCTCCAGCTCGTTGCCGAGCTCGACATACACGCGGTTGTCGTAGATCATCGCGATGCTCAGGGTGTCGCTGAGATCCAGAAATCCGTAGCCCGCCATGCCGAGGCCCTCCATATCGGCGGCGATCTCCTTTAGCAGCGCGAGTTTCCGGAGATCCGCGTCGCTCTGGGCCACGGTGCCGACGCCGCGCACGGTGATGAGGTTGTCGCCCGCGCTCTCGAGGTTGCGCTCGAGCACCTTCCCCGTCGCGCTGATCAGCGTGTAGCCGTCGGCCTCCTCCAAATAGGCGAAGGGCACGGCCTCCGCGATGGCCAGCACGACCTCGTTGGGGTATTTCTTTTTCACCGCGGCGGTCTCGATGTAATTGTAAACGGAGGCGATCTTATCCCCGACGGCCGCCCCGTCTATGCCGAAAAGCGTCTCCCCCTTTTTGATCCCGCTGGTGGCGATCACCTCCTCGGCGCCGTAGCGCGTCAGCCCCTCGACGGAGATCGTCTGCACGACGAACAGCGTCGTCACGCAGTAATAGGACACCGCCCCGCCGATCAGCAGCGCGAGAAAGACGTAAAACGCCTTCATGCTCCCGCCGCTTCTGTGCCGGAGCGGCTTCTTTTTGGGCGAGGGGTCCGGCCGTCCTTGGGCGGCACGCGGTTTTTGGGCGGCGGGCCGTTTGGCGGAGGCTCCGGCCTTCGGCTTGGCCCGCTTTTGACCGGCCGCCCGCGTCGCGGAGGAATTCTCCGCGGCCCCGGACGGCGCGACGGCAGGTGCTTCCGCATGATTCGTTTTTTCAATTTGAATGACGCGGTATTTCATCTTCCGTCTCTCCGTACTTCCAATAATGTGCTCAAACTGATGCTCGAGCCGTTTTTAAGAATGAATGGTGCTCATCATCTCCCGGATGATGCGGTCGTTCGCGTCGGCGGCGGCAAGCTTCGCGGCGCTGCGGCCGAGCTCGGCAAGCCTTACCGGGTCGTCGGCGAGCATCCGGACGGCTTCGATCAGCCGGCCGCCGGTCAAATCCTTCTCCTCGATGACGACGGCGGCGCCGTGATCTTGCAGCACCATCGCGTTGTGATACTGATGGTTCTCCGCGACGTTGGGCGACGGGATCAGGATCGAGGCCCGCCCGGCGGCCTCGAGTTCCGCCAGCGTCATCGCCCCGCAGCGGGAGATGACGAGATCCGCCGCGGCGAGGCACCGCGGCATATCGTCGATATACTCGCGGATGATGAGATTGGGATGCTCATCGGGCTCGATCCCTTTTCCGCGCAGCAGCTCCTTATAGTAATCCGGGCCGTAATACTTGCCCGAGCCATGGATGTGGACGAAATCGCGCTCCCGGAGGTGCCACGCGATCAGCTCCGAGATCGCCTCGTTGAGCCGCATGGCGCCGAGGCTTCCGCCGAAAGATAGGATACAGACCCGGTCCCCGACGCCGTAATACGCGCGGGCGGCCTTCCGGTCCGCCGTGAAGACCTCCTCCCGGACCGGATTCCCGGTGACGACATACCGCCCGCCCTCCGGCAAGTGGCTTTTGCTCTCCTCCACGCTCAAGAGGACCTTATCGACGTATTTTGCGAGCAGTTTGGTCGTCACGCCGGGCAGGGCGTTGCTCTCCATGGCGATGGTCTTATAGCCCATCAGCGCCGCCTTGCGCAGCACCGGGCCGCTGACATACCCACCCATGCCCATCACGAGATCCGGCCGGAATCCCTCCAAGATCTGCTTCGCACGGGCCGAGCTGCCGGCGAGGTACCAGAGGGCCTTAAAATTATTTCTGATGTTCCGGAGGTTGATTCTCCGCTGGATGCCGAGGACCTTGATCGGCGCGAACCGGTAGCCGGCCTTCTGCACGATGCCAGCCTCCATGCCGCTCGGGTTGCCGGCAAACAGGATCTCCGCGTCCGGATAGAGTTTTTTGAACCGGTTCGCGACGGCGATGGCCGGATTGATGTGTCCGGCGGTGCCCCCGCAGGCAAAAAGGATCTTCATGGCATCCTCCTTTTCCAAAACGACGGCGATGGGCCGCCCGGATCGTCTTTTCGCGAAAGGGGAAACTTCGCGGCTCTCTTTGGCCGGCCGCGCGCTTTTCCCGAGAACGCTCCCCCGTCTTGCGGCGGGGCCTATCTATTTTTACCGGCACTCCGCCGTTTTTTCCGGAGACGTTTTCCCCGGGAGGGCGAAAGGCCGGTTTTTTAGGCGGATGTTTGCCTCACCGCTTTTCGAGCGTGGAGGTGCGCGAGACGGACAGGATCACGCCCATCTCGCCAAGCAGCATCAGCAGCGCCGTGCCGCCGGAGGAGAAAAACGGCAGCGAAATCCCGGTATTCGGGATGGTGTTGGTGACGACGGCGATGTTGAGCGCCGCCTGAATGCCGACGTGGAAGGTGCAGCCCGCCGCCAAAAGGGAACCGAAGCGATCCGTGGAGCGCACGGCGATAATGAACCCGCGCCAGACCAGCAGCGCGAACAGGATCACGATGATGGCGGCGCCGATGAAGCCGAGCTCCTCGCAGACGACGGCAAAGATGAAGTCGTTCTGCGGCTCGGGGATATATAAGTACTTCTGCTTGGAGTTGCCGAGCCCCGTCCCCCACAGCCCGCCCGAGCCGATGGCGATCAGGGACTGGATGGTCTGGTAGCCGCTGCCGGAATAATCGAGGTAGGGGTCCTGCCACATCTCGACGCGGGTCTGGGCGTATTCCAGCAGGTTCGGCGTGAAGATGACGACCGCGACCGCCGTGACGCCCACGCCGGCGATCAGCGCGAACCACCGCCAGTTGGTGCCGCCGAACCACATCATCATGATGCCGAGCATGCCGATTAGGATTGTGCCGGAGACGTGCGGCTCCAGAATCATCAGCACCGCGACGAGCCCGAGGCAGACGCCGAACGGCAGGACGCCGTACTGGAAGGTCTTCATCCGGTCGGCGTTTTGCGCGGCGAAGTGCGCGAATAGGACGACGATCGCGAATTTCGCGATCTCGGAGGGCTGGAAGCTGTAACTGCCGATATAGAGCCACCGGGAGAATCCGGACTGGTCCCGGACAAACAGCACCGCCACCAACAGGAAGATCGTGACGGCGAACAGCAGCAGGGAGTATTTTTGCAGGATTTTAAAATTGATGCGGGTGCCGATAAACAGCATCGTCACGACGCCGAAAATCGCGAAGAAAAGCTGACGCTTGATATAATAGAAACTGTCGCCGTCATTATAATAGGCATAGGCGTAGCTCGCCGAAAAGAGCATCACGAGGCCGAACGTCAGCAAAATCAAAACCAAAATCAGAAAGGTTGCGTCGATCGGGCCGCGTTTTCCTTTTCGCGCAAAGAGCCGTTCCTTTGCCGCCGCGACGGGGATAAAACTCCGCAGATCAATGGTTATCGGTTTCATAGTCACCTTTCCACACGTTTCAAAATCAGAGCGCCTTGATCGCGAGGACGGAGAGCGCCACGCCGAGAAGCTGCACCACGGAAAACACGGTGACGATCTTCCATTCGCTCCACCCGCACATCTCAAAGTGGTGGTGGATCGGCGCCATTTTAAAGATGCGCCGGTGCGTCAGCTTGTAGTGGGCGATCTGAAGGATGTCGGAGAGCGTCTCAAGCACATAGACGACGCCCGCGAAGACCAAAATCACCGGGTTGTTGATGCCGAAGGCGAGCGCCGCGACCATGCCGCCGAGAAACAGGGAGCCCGTGTCGCCCATAAAGACCTTTGCCGGGTGATGGTTCCAAAAGAAGAAGCCGAGGCACCCCCCCGCGAGGGCCGCCGCCATGTAATTCACGCCGGCGTAGGAGAGCAGCGTGCTCATCACCATAAATCCGCAGGCGCTCAGGAAGGTCACCGCGCTGCACAGGCCGTCGATGCCATCGGTCAGATTCACCGCGTTGGCCGCGCCGACGATGATGAAGACCGCGAACGGATAATAGAAGAGCCCGAGGTCCGTCTGGCCGAGAAACGGGATCGGCACGACGGTCGAGAGCGTGCCGGTGAGGTAGACCCCGACGAGATACGAAGCGGCGAGCAGGATCTGCCCCGCGAGCTTCTGCCGGACGGAGAGGCCGAGGTTGCGTTTTTTTACCACCTTGATGTAGTCGTCCATAAAGCCGAGGAAGCTGAACCCGAGCGCCATCAGGAGCCCGGCGGAAAAGCGCACCTTCTCGGCGGGGCCGGCTTCCTTGATGAAAAAGAATCCGGCGACGCAGGCGAGCGCCGTGCCCATGATAAACATCAGGCCGCCCATTGTGGGGGTGCCCTCTTTATTTTTATGCCAGCTTGGGCCGATGTCCAAGATCGTCTGGCCGAAACTCAGCTTGTGGAGCAGCGGGATGAGCCAGTTGCCGGAGATCGCCGTAACGGCGAAAGCGATAAACGCGATCAGCGCTGTCTGCATGACGGATTCCCCCGATCAGTTTGTTCAGTCTTCCATGGTGAGGAGCTCGGTGATGTCCTCAAATTTCATGCCGCGGCTGGCTTTCATCCAGATCACGTCGCCGGGGCGGGCCTTCTCTTTGAGCAGGGCGGAGAGCGTCTCCTTGTTTTCCTCATAATAGACCTCCGCCATGCCCGCCTCCCGCGCGCCTTGCGCGATCAGCTCCGCGAGCGGCCCTTGGCAAAACAGCAGATCCGCCGCGGCCGCGGCCTCCCTGCCGGCCTCGAGGTGGCAGCGCTCGGCCACTTCCCCGAGCTCGAGCATATCCCCCAAGACGGCGATCTTCCGCCCGGCGCGGTCCATCTCCGCGAGCGTGCGCATGGCGGCCCGGACGGATTCGGGATTCGCGTTGTAGCAGTCCTCGACGATGCGGATGCCGTGCCAGTCGATCATCTGCTGGCGCATCCCGGTCGCCTGAAACTCCATGAGCGCCTTCGCCGCCCGCTCCGGCTCGACGCCGACGGCGACCCCGGCCGCCCATCCCGCGAGCGCGTTGCTCACGTTGTGCACGCCGATCGCCGGGATAACCGCCTCCCAGCGGCCCTCTTTCGTAACAATGGTAAAGGAGGTGCTGTCCGCCGAGGAGACGATCCCCTCCGCGAAAATATCGGCGGCGGGGTCCTCCGTGGAATAGAAAAGCGTATGGAACTGCGGGAAGGAGAGCCCCCGCAGGAGGTCGCTGTCCTGATTTAGCAACAGCGTGCCGCCGGGGCGTAGGCCCTCCAAAATCTCAAGCTTCGCCTTGAGGATATCTTCCCGCGAGCCGAGATTTTCGATATGGCAGGTGCCGATGTAGGTGACGACGGCGACGTCCGGCTTCGCCGGGAGCGTCAGCTCGCGGATCTCCCCAGGCCAGACCATCCCGAATTCGAGGATCATGGCCTCGTGGCTCTCGTCGAGCTCCAGCAGCGTTTTGGGTACGCCGACCTCGTTGTTGAGATTGTTTTCTGTTTTGAGCGTTTTGTATTTGCTTTTGACAACCGCGGCGGCCATCTCGCGCGTCGAGGTCTTGCCCACGCTCCCGGTCACGGCGATCACCTTGGGATGAAACCGGCTGCGGTGCAGCCCCGCGATGTCGAGAAACGCCTGCCGGGTCGTCTTTACGAACAGCAGCTTGTCGGTGCCGTAGTCGCCCTCCTGCTGCACGACGGCAAAGGCGGCCCCGTTCTCCATGGCTTTTTTCACGAAGGCGTGGCCGTCGAATTTTTTGCCGCAGAGCGCGACGAAGAGAGAGCCCGGAAGCGCGTCCCGGGAGTCGGTGCAGATGTCGGTGATCTCGATGTCTGGGATTTCCACCGCCGAGACCGCCCCGGTCGCGGCGGCGATCTCTCTGAGATTTAACGGAAGCATGCCGGTCTCCCCTTTCTCATTCTGCGGGATCTGTCGTCGGTTCGAAGCCCGCGGGCTCCGGGGTGTCGGCGGGCGCCGGGGCATGGGCGGATTCTCCGGCTTCGGAATCCATCTTCGCCAAAAGGTCCCGCACGACCACCCGCTCGTCGAAATAGATGGTGCCGTAATCGAGCACCTGATAATCCTCGTGGCCCTTCCCGGCCAGTAATAGAATATCACCCGGACGCGAATTTTCCAAGGCCCATTTGATGGCCTTGTAGCGGTCCGGCTCCACAAAATACGGCGTTGCGGTGTCTTGGACGCCCTCGAGCGCCTCGCGGATGATCTCCTCCGGCGGCTCGTTGCGCGGATTGTCGCTCGTCAGAATGAAGAAATCCGAGTGTTCGGCCACGATCTTGGCCATTTTAGGCCGTTTTGTCTTGTCCCTCTGGCCCGCGCAGCCAAACAGGGTGACAAGGCGGCTCTCGCCTTTATAAGCGCGAACGGACTCGAGAATTTTTTCAAGCGCGTCCGGGTCGTGCGCGTAATCGCACAGGACGGTGAAGCCGCGCCCGGTCGGAATCACCTCGGCGCGGCCGCTGACGCCCTTGCTGTCGTTGAGCGCCTCCACCACCCGATCGAAGGGGATGTCGGCGAGGAGCGCGGCCAAGGCGGCCAGCATGGAGTTGATGACGGAAAAATCGCCCGGCATGGCGAAGTTGACCCGGCCGATCAGCCCATTCCCGACCAGCATATACTTGCAGCCGGCGGCGGAGAGATGGACCTCATGGGCCGTGAAATCGGCCTCGTCGTTCTCGATGGAGGCGGTCGTGACCGGACACGGCGCGGAGGCGGCGAGCCTTTTGCCGTATTCGTCGTCGATGCAGACGGCGGCCTTGTCGCAGAGGCCGAACAGCAGGCTCTTCGCGGTAAAATAGTTCTCCATCGTGCCGTGATAATCCAGATGGTCCTGCGTCAGGTTGGTGAAGATCGCCGTCTCGAAGCGGCAGCCGTCCACCCGGTGCTGGTCGAGCGCGTGGGAGGAGACCTCCATCACGCAGTACTCGCAGCCCGCCTCGACCATGCGGCGAAACAGCACATGCAGCTCGGCGGGGTCGGGCGTGGTGTGCTTGGCGGGCAGCTCCATGTCGCCGATCTCGTTGTGGATCGTGCCGATCAGCCCGGTCTTTTTGCCCGCGGACTCGAGAATATGTTTGATTAAATAGGTGATCGTCGTCTTGCCGTTTGTGCCGGTGACGCCGATGAGCTTGAGCCGATCCGCCGGCCGGCCGTTGATGTTGGCGCAGAGGATGGCGTATGCCGCGCGGGCGTCCTCCACCAGCACCTGATTCGGAAGGCCGGTGTCCCGCTCCGCGACGATCCAGCTCGCGCCGAGGCGCTTCGCGGCGCGGGCATACTCGTGCCCGTCCACGGCGCCGCCTTTGATGCAGACGAAGACGGAGCCCGGCTCCACCAATCTGGAGTCACAGGTGACCGCCTTGATTTCCATATCCTGAATCGTCCCCGTATAATTTATGTCCCTTAATAGTTCGGATAACAGCAAGGGATCACCTCCAATAATCGTAGTTAGTTTGCCCCGGAGCTCTCTTCCCCGCCCGCCCCGACGGTGAACGCCACCTCCACGACGCTGCCCGGGTCGACCATGGTGCCGGCCTCCGGGAACTGGGAGTAGGCGGTCTGGTTGAGCGCCGTCTCGCTGACGCCGAGAAGCTTGAGCTTGAGCCCGGCGCCGATCACGGTCATGTTGGTCTCCGTGACGCTCATGCTAAGGACGTTCGGCACCTCCACCTGACCCGGGATGACGCTCTCCTCCGTGTAGAGGTAGACCGTGCCGCCCGCGTCCATCTTTGTGCCGGCCTCCGGCACCTGCTTGATGATGGTGGCTCCCTCGCCGACCACGGAGGTGCTGTATCCTTTTTGCCGCAGGACGTCCATCGCGTCGTGGACGACATATTCCTCCACATACGGGACCTCGCCGTCCATCAGGGCGAGCTCTTTCTCCGTATAGACCGGCTCGACGCCCATATAAGGCAGGATGTCCGCGAGCATGGCCCCGACGACCGGCGCCGCCACGACGGAGCCGTACGGGTTTTCCATCTGCGCCTCGTCCAAAAGCATCAGGACGACGATCTGCGGGTCGTCGATCGGCGCGACCGCGAGGAAGGAGGAGACGTATCTCTCGATGCCGTTGTCCGTCTTTTGGTCGAGCTTTTCGGAGGTGCCGGTCTTGCCGCCGATGCGGTAGCCGGGGACCTTGGCCGAGCGGCCGGAGCCCTCCTCGACCACGCCCGCGAGCAGCTCGCGCACGGTGGCGGAGGTCTTTTCGGAGACGACCTGCCGGACCAGCGTCGGCTTCGTCTCGGAAATCACGGTGCCGTCGGAGGAGAGCACCTCCGAAACGACGTAGGGTTTATAGAGATAGCCGCCGTTGACCGCCGCGCAGACGGCCGTGACGAGCTGAATCGGCGTAATTTTAAAGGTCTGGCCGAACGAGCAGGAGGCGAGGTTGATCTCGGTCATGTCGTCCGGGTTATAGAAGATGCCCGTGCCCTCGCCGGGCAGGTCGACGCCCGTCTCATCCGTCAGGCCGAACGCCTCAAAGTATTTGCAGAAGTTTTCCACCCCGATGCGCAGGCCGATCGTGATGAAGGCCGGGTTGCAGGAGTTTTTCACCGCCTCGGCGAGCGTCTGGTGGCCGTGGCCGATCGTCTTCCAGCAGGAGATCCGGCGATCCGCCACTTGGATGGACCCGCCGCAGGAGAAGGTGTCGTTGAGGGTGGTGGTGTTGGTGTCGAGCGCCGCCGAGAGCGTGATGATCTTAAAAACGGAGCCCGGCTCGTAGGCGTCGGAGATCGCCTTGTTGCGCCACTGGGTGAACTGGGCCTCGGCCTTGGCGTCCTTTTTGGCCTCCTCCGTGGTCGCGCTGTCGACGTTTTTCTGCGCGTCGGGGGAGATCGCCAAAGGATTGTTCGGGTCAAAATCGCCCTTCGTCGACATGGCGAGGATCGCGCCGGTCTTCGCGCTCATCACGATGCAGGTGCCGCGCTGCTGCACGCTGTGCTCCTTGACCGCGATCTCCAGATTCTTTTCCACAAAGTGCTGGATGCCCTCGTCGATGGTCAGTTTGATGCTGTTGCCGTCCTCGGAATCGTACATCTCCTCGTAGTCGTAGGGCATCTCCGTGCCCCACGCGTTCTTCGCGGAGACGACTTTGCCGGAGGTCCCGCTCAGGATGCCGTCGTAATAGGACTCGATGCCGTAGGCGCCGGAGTTATCTGAGTTTGTGAAGCCGAGCAGGTCGGAGGCGAAGTTGTCGTAGGGGTAGTAGCGCTTGTTGTCCTCCTCGAGGTAGATGGCGGTGATGCCGTTGTCCGCGGCGAACTGCGTAACCTGCTCCGCAAGCGGGCGGTCGATGTTTTTTTTGACCGTCTCATAATAGGTGTTCCGCTCGCACTTGGCGCGCACGTAGTCCGGGCTGACCCCCAGCATACCCGAGAGACCGCCGACGATCAGCTCCTTCTCCGTATCATTGGAAATATCCACCGGAGAAATGCAGACCGTCCATGCCGTGGAGCTGATGGCGAGGATGTTGCCGCTCGCGTCGTAGATGGTGCCGCGGGTGGCGGAGAGCTCGGTGACCTTGAGCTGCTGCTTCGCCGCCTGCGCCTGATATTCCTCGGCGCTCACAATCTGGAGGTTAAAAAGCCGGAAAATCAAACTGCCGAACCCGATCAGCGTGACGGCGGCGGCAATGGAGAGGATCCTTTTTCTGGTGACGGCGGTGGGTATTTTATTCATGTTTCCTCCTGAAAAATCAAGGAAAATGGAAGGCGCGGCCCCTTCCCTAATTATGAAGACAGCGCCGTCTTCCGCGAAGCGGCCAAAACGGCGCTACTATTTATCGTATTAAGTTAAAACGGATTGTATTCCTCAAACAGCGCGGTGAGGCCCTTCCAAAGCGCGCCGAGCGCGCCGAGGCCCCTCTCGCCCGCGACCGTGATATGGTCCTCCGAGGTCAGGTTCACATACTGGACCTGACTCGACTCGATCTTGGAAAGGCCGAGGTCGCTTTCGGCGCTCTCCTCAAGCGTTTTGATCGAGGAGGCGGCCTCCAGTTCCCCGGACAGCCGGATATATTCGGCGCCCAGCACGGTGAGCTTCTGCTGATAGCCGTTGGTCTCCTCGGTGAGCTCCGTGAGCACCACGCGGCTGTAAATCATCGTGACGCACGCCGTGAGCACCGCGAGGACGAGCGCGATCGTTTTATAAGAAAGGACCGGCTGGGGCCTGCGGCGGTTTTTAACGAGGCGCAGGGTCCTTCTCCGAAGATCCCGCTCCGTCTCCCCCACGGATCTCCCCGCGAAAGTATTGAGATCATACGCTGCTTCTGCGGCCAAAACAACCGTCCCCCTCTTCAGAGTTTTTCAATCACGCGGAGCTTCGCGCTCCTGCTGCGCCGGTTCTCCTCCTGCTCGGAGCCTCCGGCCTCGACGGGCTTTTTCGTAACCAGCCTGCCCCTTGGGACCCGGCCGCAGACGCAGACCGGAAATTCCGGCGGGCAGACGCAGCCTTTGGCGTAGTCGGCGAAACGCCGCTTCACCATCCGGTCCTCGAGCGAATGGAAGGTGATGACCGCAAACCTGCCGCCGGGCGCTAAGCGCTCGAACGCGCCGCCGAGGGCCGCATCCAGACAGTCGAGCTCGCCGTTGACCGCGATGCGGACCGCTTGGAACGTTTTACGGGCCGGATGCCCGCTCTCGCCGCGCCTCGCGGCGGCGGGATACGCGCCGGCGACGATCTCCGCGAGTTCGGCGGTCGTCTCGATGGGCTTCTGTTCCCTCGCCTTTAAAATGGCGTTTACGATGCGCGGGGCGAACCGCTCCTCGCCGTACTCGTAGAGAATCTTCGCGAGCTCCGCGCCGGAATAATGATTGATCAGCTCCGCCGCCGTCATCCCGCTTTGGCTCATCCGCATGTCGAGCGGCGCGTCGGCGTGATAGGAAAAGCCTCTGGCGGAGTCGTCAAGTTGGTGGCTGGATACGCCCAAATCGAGCAGGATGCCATCCACTCTTTCTATGCCGAGGCGGTCGAGCACCGCCGGGATGTCGGCGAAATCGGCCTGCACGACTTGCGCGCTTGGATACGTGGAGAGGCGCTCCGCGGCAGCTTTGACGGCGTCCGGGTCTTTGTCGAGGCCGATCAGCCTGCCGGTGGAGAGGCGCTTCGCGATCTCGCAGGCGTGCCCCGCGCCGCCGACCGTCCCGTCGACGTAGACGCCGTCCTCCCGGACGTTCAAAAGCTCCAGCACTTCGTCAAGGAGCACCGGGACGTGGCCGAACGCTTCCTCCGCCATCAGAAAGACACCTCGTCCATCGCGCCCGCGATGTAGTCGGAGGTCAGCCCGTCGCGGCGGCCCTCCCATTTCTCGCGGTCCCAGATCTCGACGTGGTCGTTCGCGCCGATCACGGAGACGTCCTTCTCGAGTTCCGCGTAGACGCGGAGCGGCGGGGATACGAGCACGCGGCCCTGCTTATCCGGCGCGACCTGCGTGGCGCTCGCGAACATGAAGCGCTTGAGGTCCCGCGCCTTCGCGGTGGGCAGGGCGGCGATCCTTGCGGAGAGCGATTCCCACGCCTCCAGCGAATAGGCCGCCACGCAGCCGTCGAGCCCCCGGGTCAGGATAAAATCCATGCCGAGCGCCTCCCGCAGCTTGGCCGGGATGCTGACGCGGCCTTTTTCGTCGAGGCTGTATGTGTACTCACCGATGAACACCGGGCATCCCTCCCCCCGCGCGATTCTATGGGAATTGTGGAAGATGTTACCCACAAATCCCCACCGTTTCCCATTACAAGTTTTATTATAATGCTTTTGCCTGAAATTGCAAGCGTTTTGGGAAAAAAGTGGGCGCAAAATACCGGCTTTTTCGGGTTAAACATCGGGCGGGCCGGCCCCGGCGCTTAAAAGCGGATTCCGCTGTCGAAACGGGGATAAAAATAAGCCCCGTTTCCGGGGCTTTTGGGTTGTTTTTGAGCGTAAAAGCGAAAAAAGCTCCGTTTCCGGAGCTTTTAAATATTTCCCCGCAAAGGCGGGTTTCGGGCTCGGCCTTACTGCGCGGTCGGGAGCTTCTGCTGCGCCTGACGGAAAGCGGCGCGGGTATTCCGGACCTCCGTGACGGAGCCGCTCAGAGTCTCCTCGGTGTTTTTTAGGATATTGTCGACAAAATCTTTGGCCGCCTGACGCATCTCGCGGCTCTGCTGCTGCGCCTGCTGGGCGATCTCCTGCGCCTTGGATTTGCTCAGGCGGACGATCTCCTCCTCCTCGACCATGCTCGCGGCGCGCTTCTCGGCGCGGGCGATGATGGCCTCGGACTCCCGTTTGGCGGCGTTCACAATCTCGGTGCGGTCCGCGACGATGGACTGCGCCTGACGGATCTCCGTGGGCATATTGAGACGGATCTCGTCCAAAAGCTCGCGCACTTTATCGGCGTCGACCACACATCTTCCGCCGGTCAGCGGAAGCGACCAAGAACGGTCAATCAGCTCATCAAGCTGGTCCAAAGTTTCCTCGATACTCATAAAACGACCTCCATCTATTAGTTTTTTTCCGGATCTTCGGTCTTTTGCAGGCGGGCCTCGATCTCGTCCCGGATCTCCTCCGGAACAAACGGGGAGATGTCCCCGCCGAGCGACGCGATCTGCCGCACCAAGCTGGAGCTGAGATACATGTTCTCGGCGTTGGTGGTCAGGAACACGGTGTCCGCGTCCGGCAAAAGCTTTTTATTGGCAAGCGCCATCTGGAATTCATACTCGAAATCCGATACGGCGCGCAGACCCTTCACGATGGCGGCGGCGCCGCGCTCCCGGCAGTAATCCGCGAGCAGACGGCCGCAGCTGTCGACCTCCACGTTCGGGACGCTCGCGACGACCCGGCGGATCATGTCGCAGCGCTCCTCCGCGGTAAAGGCGCAGCGCTTGTCCGGGTTGGTCACCACCAAAATGATGACCTTGTCGAACAGGGCCGCGGCCCGGTGAATGATATCCAGATGTCCATAGGTGACCGGGTCAAAGCTGCCCGGACAGACGGCAATCCTCATTTGATCCCCCGCTGCGAAAGCGCGGTTTCCTCCGCGCCCCGGCTTCTCTTCTGCGCAGATGCACGCAGAAACATCTTTTTTTGTGAAAGACGCGCCCCGCGTGGACGCGAAAAACGGCTCTTGTGGAAAACTCCGTACTTCACCCGTGGCTCCGGAGCGCTTCTCCGGCGCGCGGAAACGTCGTTTGGTCAACGCGAAAACGCTCCCGGCAGGCCCCGGGCCGCCCCGCTCTCCCCCGGTCTTCGCGAAAGAGGGAAGAACCCGTCAGCCCTCGGACTCCTTGCGGTATTGGACGATCTTCGTCCGGCCGTAGCGGTATTCCCGGTAAAAACGCAGGCCGCCGGCGGCTTCCGGCAGATCGCTGCGCTTGGAGAGCTCGCACAGGACGACGCCGCCGGGCTTGACGAGCGGCTCCAATTTCGGCAGGAGCGCCGCGACCGCCTCGTCCGCGTAGGGCGGATCCAGAAAGATTATATCGAATTCCTCCCGCGCGCCGGCAAGATAGCTCTGCGCGTCCGACTGATGGACATAAGCTTTTCCGGAAAGGCCGCAGCTCGCAAGGTTTTCCTTGATGCAGGAGACGGCCTCTTTGGCGTTGTCGACAAAGACGGCCTTCTTCGCGCCGCGGGAGAGCGCCTCAATCCCGAGCTGGCCGGAGCCCGCAAACAGATCGAGCACCTCCGCCTCCTCCACCAAAAACTGGATCGCGGAAAACAGGCCCTCTTTGACCCTTTCGGCCGTCGGCCGGGTGGTGTCCTTCCCCTCCGGCGCAATCAGGCGCTTGCCTTTTGCCGATCCGGTAATCACTCTCATATCCTCACGCTCCGTATTCCCTATTATCGTTTGTTTTTCGGGGAATGTCAAGATCAGGGGCCGCTCCCGGAAAAATCCGGTCAGGCCTCCTCGTTTAAGAAACGGCGCAGCTCCTCCGCGACGGGCCTCGTCATGCCCTCCACCGCAGCAAGCTCCTCGACGGGCGCCTCTTTCAGCGCCTTGATGGTCTTAAAATGCCGCATCAGGGCCTGCGCGCGCTTCTCGCCGATGCCCTTGACCTTCGTCAGCAACAGGGCGAACGAGGTCTTGCTGTGCCTCGCGCGGCTGTATCCGATGGAATAGCGGTGCACCTCTTCCTGTATCGCCGTGACGAACGAAAAGACGCTCTGCACCGCGGAGATCGCGATTTCGCCGCCGTCCTCCGCGATCGCGCGGGTGCGGTGGCGATCGTCCTTCACCATGCCGAAGACCGGCACGTCGATGCCCATCTCTCTGAGCAGCGGCCGGATCGTGCCGACGTGGCCCTTGCCGCCGTCAAGCAGGATCAGATCCGGCAGCCGGCCGAAGCCGGCGCCGCTCTCTTTTTCCGCGAAATAGCGCGCGAACCGCCGCCGGATCATCTCGGCCATGCAGGCGTAGTCGTCCGGCGCCTGCGCGTCCTTGATCGCGAATTTCCGGTAGTCGGCGCGCCTCGGCCGCGCGTTCTCGTAGACGACCATCCCGCCGACGACCGTCTCCGCGCCGAAGTTGGAGATGTCGTAGGCCTCGATGACCCGCGGCGCCCGCTCCATCCCGAGCAGGCGCGCGAGCTCGTCCAAGACGGCGACCTCCCTGCCGGTGACGGCGTTGCCGTGGGAAAGCAGCTCCGCCGCGTTGTTGTAGGCCATGTCGGCGGTCTTTTTTTGATCGCCCTTTTGCGGGACCGTGATCGCGGTCTTTTTGCCGCGCTTTTCGGTGAGCCACCGCGCGAGCAGCTCCCGGTCCTCGCAGTCCTCGTGGAGGGCGACCTGCGGCGGGATGTCCTCTTTTTCGAGATAGTAGCCGCGCAGAAACTCGGCGACGGAGGCCGGGTCCGTGCCCAGCTCTTTTAATAGATATTCGTCCTTATCCACCAAGCGGCCGCCCCGGAATTTGAGCACGACGGCGCAGATGTCCTCCCCGTTTTTGGCGAGCGCCACGACATCCTGCTCCTCCACCTTGGAGAAGACGACCTTCTGCCGCTCGGTGATGCGCTCGATGGCGCGGATCCGGTCCCGCAGGGCCGCCGCGCGCTCGTATTCCTCGTTCTCGGCGCAGGCCTCCATTCGCTCGGTCAGCTTCGCGATCGAGGCGGCGCTGCCGCCCTTGATGAAATCCAGCGCCTGATCGAGCGCCTCGGCGTACTCCCCCTCCGAGATCCTGCCCCGGCAGACGCCCATGCACTGCTTGATATAATAGTTTAGGCAGGGCCGGCCCTTATGAAACTCCTGCGGGAATTTTTTGTTGCAGGTCGGCAGCAGGAAGGCCTTGTTCGCCTCCGCCACCGTCTGCCGCACGACGAAGGAGCTCATGTAGGGCCCGAGATAGGTCGCGCCGTCGTCCGCCTTTTGCAGGACGCCGGTCAGCCGGCTGTAAGGCCCGGGCGAGATCCGCACGTAGCTGTAACCCTTGTCGTCCTTCAAGAGGATGTTGTATTTCGGCGCGTACTGCTTGATGAGCGAGCACTCGAGGATCAGCGCCTCGAATTCGCTGTCCGTGACGATATAGTCGAACTCCCAGACGTGCTCGACCATCTTGTAGACCTTCGGCAGGTGCTTCTCCACGTTGCGAAAATAGCTGGTCACGCGGTTTTTAAGCTTTTTCGCCTTGCCGACGTAGATGACCTTGCCGCTCTTTTCGTGCATGATATAGACGCCCGGCTCAAGCGGCAGGGCGCGCGTTTTTTCCCTCAGATACGGCAGACGCGGGTTGTCCATGGCCGGACGCCTCCTTTCCTCCAAAGAAAAAACGCCGCAAATATCGCTATCTGCGGCGCTGATTTTGCATATCGATCAGTCAGAGAAACCGGATTGAACCAGTTTGACAAGGCCCTCCACTGCGGCCTGTTCATCAGCGCCGTCGGCAATGATCTTGATGTCGGTTCCGCCGACGATCCCCAGAGACAAAACGCCCAGCAGCGATTTCGCGTTGACTCTGCGTTCCTCTTTTTCGACCCAGATGGAGGATTTATACTCGTTGGCTTTCTGAATAAAGAAAGTCGCGGGGCGCGCGTGAAGGCCGACCTGATTCTGAACTTTCACTTCGCTCGAAAACATAATCATTTCTCCTTATATTGCAGCAAAAGATTCTTTTAATTATTATAGCATCCCCGAGAAAAGATGCAACGAATTGCGGAAATTTTCCCGAAATCCCCTATCCGAAGCGCGATCAAATGACATAGTTTGTGCATTATCGCCACAAATTTTTCATCATCATCAACAGATTATACAGCAGCGGAACAAAGATGGACGGGATCAGGTTGGCGGTCTTGATTTTCGGCCCAAAGAGGAAGTTGATCCCGATGCACAAAACGATCGTGTAGCCGACCATCGAAATCTGCGAAAGCAGCTCCGGGAAGCGGTCGAAAAGGCCCGAAAGCGACGACGCAAACAGCGAAATCGCGCCCTGATAGAGCAGGACCGGGACCGCCGCGCCCAGCACGCCCGCCCCCATCGTGGAGGCGAGGATCATCGCGGTGACGCCGTCCAGCACGCTTTTGACGAACAAAACCGAGCTGTCGCCGGAAAGCCCGTCACTGAGCGCCCCGATGATCGCCATCGAGCCGACGCAAAAAATGATGGAGGCGCTGACGAAGCCCTTGGCGAAACCCTCGGCCTTCATGCGGTGCTCAACCCAGACGCCGAAGGCGTTCATCCGGTCGTCGATCCGCAGCAGCTCGCCGCAGAGCGTGCCCAAAACGAGCGAGAGGAGCAGCAGCATGCCGCCGGAATCGGAGAGCGAGCCGTCCCGCGCCGCGGTGAACATGTTGGCGATCAGGCCGTTGAGCCCGATGATGAGCACGGCGACCCCCTCCACCTTAAAAATGGAGTCCTTGAGGCTCTCGCTGATGCCTTTATTGAATAAGAGGCCGGCGAGTCCTCCCAAAGCGACTGCCAGCGCGTTGACGATGGTTCCCGTCACAGCATTCCCGTCCTTCGATTTATTTATGTGTTTCGCCCAGCAGATCGGGCCTTCGGTCGGCCGTGATCTCCAGCGATTTTTGGCGCCGCCACGCCGCGATCTCCCTGTGGTTCCCGGAGAGGAGCACCTCCGGAACCTCTTTGTCATGCCATTTTTGCGGCCTTGTATATTGCGGGTATTCGAGCAGCCCGGCGTAGTGGCTCTCCTCCTCAAAGCAGGTGTCCTCGGAGAGCACGCCGTCGCAGAGCCGCGCGACGGCGTCGGTGAGCACGAGCGCCGCGAGCTCCCCGCCGGTGATCACAAAGTCGCCCAGCGAGATCTCCTCATCGACGATCTCCTCCAAAACGCGCTCGTCCACGCCCTCGTAATGCCCGCAAAGCAGCAGCAGATTGTCGTAATCCCGGGAGAGCGCGACCGCTTTTTGCTGCGTGAGCACGGCCCCTTTGGGCGAAAGATAGATCGTATGCGGCTTTGAGCACAGCTCTTCGCAGACGTGCTCATAGCACCGGAAAATCGGGTCCGCCTGCATAATCATGCCACTGCCGCCGCCATAGGGGGCGTCGTCCGCCTTCTGATGCTTCTCCTGCGAGTAGTCCCGGATGTTGTGGCAGCGCGCCTCAAACAGCCCCGCCCGCCTTGCGCGGCCGAGGATGCTCGCGTTGAGCACCGCCTCGCACATCTCCGGAAACAGCGTCATAATGTCAATCCGCATCGTCAAAAAGTCCTTTCATCGGGAAAATTTTGAGCACGCCGTGCTCAAAATCCACCTCGTCGATGACGTCCGGGATCGCCGGGATCCAAGTCTCGGCGCCGTCCTGTGCTTTCACGCAGTAGATGTCGTTCGCGCCGGTCCGGGCGACCTCTTTGAGGATGCCGAAGCAGCGCCCGGGATCGTCCCGGTCCACGACGGAGAGCCCCTCAAGGTCTTGGATAAAGTAATCGCCCGCCGCCATCGGGATGTCCTCCCGGCGCATATAGACGACCTTTCCGCGGAACTTGACGGCCTCCTCGGGCGTGTCGATCCCCTTCCACTTGACGAGATACACGTTTTTATGCGGTTTGACGTCCTCCACCTCGTACCTTGCTTTCCCATTGTCGAGGTACATGAATTTCGCGTCGTCGAGGTCGCCGTCGTCGCACCACGGGTAGAGACGGAAATACCCCTTGACGCCGTGGATGGTGACGACCTCGCCGACTTCGAGAAATTCTTTTCGCATGGCTTTTTGAATCCTTTTCTTGTTTGCAGAATGCCCTCATCCTAAGATGGGGGCATTCCGGTTGGTTTATTCGATCGTTACGACGGCCTTTTTGCCGCAGCGGTTCGCGGCGGTGCGCATCAGGGTGCGGATGGCGCGGGCAATCTTGCCCTGCCGTCCGATCACTCTGCCCATATCGGAGGCAGCGACATGGAGATGATAGACATCGTTGCCTTCCTCGTCCGGCCCGTCGACGCTGATGCTGACGGCGTCCTTATCCTCGACCAGCCCGCGGGCAATCGTCGCGAGCAGTTCTTCCATATTGATTTCCGACATCAGAGGACCCCTTCGATCTTCAGAAGCGCTTTGACCGTATCGGTCGGCTGAGCTCCGCTGGAAATCCACTGGCGGACTTTCTCCTCATCGACTTTAATGACGGACGGCTCCTTGGTAGGATCATAATAGCCAAGCTCTTCGATAAAGCGGCCGTCGCGCGGATAGCGGGAATCCGCGACAACGATGCGATAAAAAGGACTCTTTTTGGCGCCCATGCGGCGCAGTCTGATTTTGACGGACATTCGTTTTTCCTCCTATAATTCCATGAAAAGTAAATTCTTATTCAAGGCACATGGCCTATGAAACGAGTTAAAAGGACAGCCCGCCGCCCATCGGCGGCATCCCGCCCGGCGTGCCGCCGCTCTGCATCTGCGAGAGCATCTGGCGCATCTTTTTGCCCTGCTTGCCGCTGCCGGAGATCTGCTTCATCATCTTCTGCATCTGCTCGAACTGCCGAAGCAGGCGGTTGACGTCCTCAACCTTGGTGCCGCTGCCGGATGCGATGCGCTTCTTGCGGGAGGCGTTGATCAGGGAGGGCTTGCGGCGCTCCCGGTAGGTCATCGAATGGATGATGGCCTCCGTCCGGACGATCTGTTTTTCGCCCTCGGCGGCCTCCTCGTCGGAGATCTTTTTCTTCGCGCCGGGGAACATCGAGATCAGCTGCCCGAAGGAGCCCATCTTCCGCACCTGCTTCATCTGCTCAAGTAGATCGTCGAGGCCGAAGCTGTTGTCGCCGAGCTTTTTCGCGAGCTGCTCGGCCTGCTTCGCGTCGTACTGCTCCTCAGCCTTCTCGATCAGCGTGAGCACGTCGCCCATGCCAAGGATCCTTGAGGCCATCCGGTCCGGATGGAACGGCTCGAGGTCCGTGAGCTTCTCGCCGGTGCCGGCGAATTTGATCGGCCTGCCGGTGACCGCGCGGACCGAAAGCGCCGCGCCGCCTCTGGTGTCGCCGTCGAGCTTCGTCAAAACGGTGCCGGTGATGCCGAGCTTTTCGTCGAACGTGGAGGCTACGTTGACGGCGTCCTGTCCGGTCATGGCGTCCACGACGAGCAAGATCTCCTCCGGATGCAGCTCCTCCTTCATGCGGAAAAGCTCATCCATCAGCTTCTCATCGACGTGCAGGCGGCCGGCTGTGTCGAGGATCACAATGTCGTCGCCGTAATCCCTTGCGTGGGCCACGGCCTTCTTCGCGATCTCGACCGGATCGCCCTGCCCCATCTCAAAGACCGGGACGTCCGCCTGTTTGCCGACCACCTTGAGCTGCTCGATCGCGGCCGGACGGTAGACGTCGCAGGCGACGAGCAGCGGCCTTCTGCCCGCTTTCTTAAAATAAACGGCCAGTTTGCCGGAATGGGTGGTTTTTCCCGAGCCCTGAAGCCCCACCATCATCAGGATGGTCGGGATCTTGCTCGAAAAGTGGATCCTCGCGCCGTCTTGGTCGCCCATCAGGGAGATCAGCTCCTCGTGGACGATTTTGACGACGTGCTGGGCGGGCGTCAGGCTCTCGAGCACCTCGGCCCCGACCGCGCGCTCCGTCACCTTCGCGACGAAGTCCTTCGCGACTTTATAATTGACGTCGGCCTCGAGCAGCGCGAGTCTGACCTCGCGCATCGCGGATTTGACGTCGGCCTCGTTGAGCTTTCCCTTATTTTTTAGCTTTTTGAATACCGCGCCGAGCTTCTCGGCTAACCCTTCAAATGCCATTGCGCACCTCCGTCAATCGTTGAGATGTTCCGCGATCTCGATGATGTTCGCGGTGTGCTTGTTGATCTCCCTGATCGTCGCGCCGCGGAGACTCTCGTTGTCGATCTGCCGGGCCTCGCCGATGATCCTGTCGAGCCCGTTTTGGATGGTGCGGAAACGTTTGACCAGACCGAGGCGCTCCTCCATGTCGAGCAAAATCGCCTCCGCGCGCTTGATCGAATCGCGAACGCCTTGACGGGTGATGCCCAGATGCTCGGAGATTTCCGCGAGCGACAGGTCGTCGTTATAATAATAATCGATGACCTCCTGCTGCTTTTCGGTCAGAATATCCCCGTAGAAATCGAAGAGCACCGTGACCGTCATATCCTTCGCCATGGCCTTCGCCTCCTTTTGTAAAGTAATTTACTTTACAATTTAAAACTGTGTTTATTATATAAGAAAAACGCCCGCATGTCAAGCGTTTGGCGGACGTTTTTTGCCGGTTTTCCGGCGAATGTACGGTTTTTTTTGCGCCCGGCCGCGGACGGGCGCTCCCCGGCGGCAAAGGCCCCCGGCTATTCCTCCAGCCCGTAATAGCGGGCAAAGTTGTCATAGAGGATCATGCGGTTTTGCTCCTCCGAGAGGCCCAGAGCGAAGAAGCGCCCCAGCTCCTCCCGGTGGTCCCACATCGGGAAATCGGTGCCCCAAAAGAAGCTCTCCATGCCGTAGCGGTCAAAAAGTTGGTAGGCCGTCTCCTTGTCGAGCAGAAAGAGCGAGCTTGAGATGTCGAAGACGATGCTGCCCGGGCGGTAGGTCTCAAGGTTGTCCCACCAGACCGCGTAGCCGCCGAAATGCGCGCCGATGACCTTGAGGCCGGGAACTTTCTCGATCACTAAGGCCATCCGCTTCGGGTCGGAATAGGGGCGCTTGTCGTCGCCAAGATGGATCAGCAGAAACATGTCGTTGTCCCGGATGGCCCGGAACATCGGCAGGGCCGCGTCGTCGTCGATATAAAACTGCTGAAAATCCGGGTGCAGCTTGACCCCGCGAAGCCCAAGCGCCTTGATCCGCCGAAGCTCGCCGCCGATATCCTCATAGCCGGGGTGCATCGCGCCGAAGCCGATGAATTCGGGGTGCTGCGCGCACTCGCCGAGGATGAAATCGTTGATGGCCGGGACCTGCTGCGGGATCGTCGCCACCGAGCAGACCAGATATTTTTCGACGCCGATCTGCCTGCCGGATTTGAGCAGCGCCTCGCTGCCCCCGGCGTGGCGCATCGGGATCTGATAAAACTCGCTGATGGCGCCGGCGGCTTTTTCCGCGATCTTTTCCGGATAGATATGGGTGTGCACGTCGATGATGCGGTAATCCTGCATGGTCTTCGTCTCCTTGATCAACTGGCAATACCGTTATTTTACCACCCGCCCCC
Organism: Oscillospiraceae bacterium; assembly: GCA_017991935.1. Classification (GTDB taxonomy): domain Bacteria; phylum Bacillota; class Clostridia; order Oscillospirales; family Ruminococcaceae; genus UMGS1668. The sequence goes on along the minus strand of JAGOPP010000001.1, from coordinate 201,321 downwards.
CTCGATTGCAAGCGGTCGCCCCGCCCGATCGCGGGCGGCGGGCAGAAAAAAAGCGCCGTTCCTTTTGGAACGGCGCTTTTTTGCGCCATGAATTATTGATTGAACCAGTCTGCCGGATAGCAGACATACATAAATCTGCAATGATCCGGGGTGGAAAAGCGAAGCGAGGTGCCTTTCGGGATGTAGTTGGTATCACCCGCATGGGTTTCAAGGTTACCGACAGCGGTTTTAAGGGTCAGATTGCCCTCAATGATATACTCAGCTTCATCGTAGTTCAGCGTCCACGGGAATTCGCAGTGATCCATTTCCATAACGCCGATACTGATTCTCGGGGTCTCTTCAATGGTGGCTAAATCCATAAGAGACGTGCCGTCCTGCGCGTCGCCGATGTCAAACGGGAAAGCTTCGCATTTGACGGTATCGGTCTTGACACAATACATGCCGTTGCTGAGCATCTTGCGATCAAACGGCATTTTGTTTTCAGTATCGAGGTTTTGGCAGACTTTGGCGACAATCTCTTTGATCAATTCTTCACTGATATTCATTGGATTTCGCCTTTCATCTTCAGAAATTTTGATGTAAGATTTTTTGTGAGGTGGAGCGCCTATCGCGGCAATAGGCGCTCCAGGTTTCCCGCGCAACCGCAAATTTGCCCGGGAAAAAAATCCGTAAAGCTTACTGGTTCATGGACTCTTCCGGAATCTTCTTCAGAAGGGCCGGAGCCATCCATTTGCCGAGGATCAGGGCGGTGACACCGGCGGTAAGTTTGCCGGCGATCATCGGGAAGATCATCTCAGGGCTGTTCGCGCCGGTGAAGCCAAGGTGGTCACCGAAGACGAAAGCGGCGGAGACGGCGAACGCGCAGTTCAGCAGTTTGCCCTGCGGGTTCATGTCGGAAAGGATGTTGAACATCGCGATGTTATTCGCGAGAGTCGCAACCATACCAGTAGCGCCGGCACCGTTCATGCCAAGGGCGGTACCAACTTTGGCAAGCGCTTTTCCGAAAGTATCGGAAACGAACTTAACCATCGGATAGGCGCCGGCCAAGGTAATCGCGATCTGGCCGCAGACGAGAAGACCACTTTCCAGCGGGGAACCACCGTCATAATCGACCATGGTATCGAAGAGCGGGAAGCGGATGCCAGTGTTGTACTCAAAGATAGCGATAGCGGTAACGGCAGTGATGAAAATCGTCACGCCGTTGCCGAAAGCGTTGAATCCAGCAATCATCTTGGCCGGGGCAAACCAAAGTCCAGCAGCGATCAGGCCGGCAATAACGATAACCGGGATCACGTTGACAAGGATCGTGCCGATGCCGATCTTATACTGGGTGGTGTTCATGACAAGACCACCGACGACGCAGCCGATCGGGATGGTGACCATACCGACAAGGGTACCGGCGCCAAGGAACGGTCTGTCAAGCGGGTTGATGATGCCAAGCGCGACCGGGATCGTGAAGACGATGGTCGGGCCCATCATACTGCCAAGGATGATGCCGGCGTACTGGCCAACTTCAGCACTTCCAGCAAGCTGGAGGGCGAGCGGGTAGCCGCCCATATCGCAGGCGAGCAGGGTGGTGGCGAACATCGCCGGGTCGGCGCCAACAAGGCCGTAGATCGGTCCAATGATCGGTTTCAGAACCATGGCGAGCAGCGGAGCAACGGCGACGACGCCGGCCATAGCCATGGCCAGTCCGCCCATCGCGTTGATTCCGTTTTCCCACTCGGTTCCGTAGCCGTGCTTGTTTCCGCAAATTCTGTCAACAGCGCCGACAACCATGAAGATCGCCATGATCATGACGACGACCGTATTGATGGCGATATTGGATACCCAGCTGCCAAACGTCTCGGTTAAGACACTCGGATTCCACGCAGCAACTAATTCGCTAAAATCCATTATACTGACCTCCTAAAAAATTAGTTTTCTCAAACTATATTCATTAAAGGGAGTCGGCTGACCTTCCTGTCGGGGAAGCAGCAAAACAGCTGCATCACATCAGCTCCGTCTGTGGGCTCTCAGACAGATTCCTGCCTTAGCCGCAATGCCCGCAGATAAATACTATGTATTCCCTGACGCTCCGGTCAGGTTCCCTTAAATGACTGGGTACCTGCTCCATAAGAGAAATAGTTTTTGGAACAGGAATTTTTAAGGTGCATTCAAGGCCGTCACTGGTCCTGAATATCTACGTCATCGATAACACCAACGATCGCGGCGTCAACAGGCACGCGGGGGTCCCCAACGGCATAGCGAGCGGGGTTCCCGGTCACCAGCAGAACTTTGTCGCCGATACCGGCATCCACGACGTCAGCCGCCACATAAGGTTCACGCGTTTCGTTCCCGGTGAGCTTATAGTTGAGCGGTTTTACAACCAGCATCTTAAGCCCCTCGAGCTTCGGTTCCTTTCTGGTCGCCCAGACACTGCCTATTACGACTCCTATTCTCATAGGATACCTCCGTTACTGTTGTACTGACCTTGTTAGATCAGTTCGATACCGAGATCCCTCGCCGTGTCGCGGGCGAGACTCGTGATGACCGGGCGCTCGGGAAGTTTGATCTTCCTGAAATGCTGCGCCATGGCCTCGCGGATGTCTCTCTCTGTTACGACACGCTTCTTGATCTCGTAGACGGGCTCCGAGCCGGCGGATTTCTCCGCCGCCGAAGTTTCTGCCTTGGCCGGTTTCCCCTTCGCAGCGGCGGCGCCTTCGCAGATCGCCGCTTGTACATCGTCCTCGCTGACGAGAACAACGCCGCTGTCCAGCAGGACTTGGAGATTCTTATAGATATTGTTGTAGATCGCTTTGGGAGCAGTGTCTTGATATTTTAAGATCTCGACCTGCTCTTTTACCATCAAAACCCGTTTGCCCTTCAAAATCGCTTCGGCGGCAAGGGCCGAGAATTTGCTGTCCGCGCAGCCGTTGGCGATTTTGAACAAATTGCTGTTTGTCATGTCGTAGAGCACAACGGTGTCGAAGCAGTCAACGTCCACTTCGTAGTTTTCTTTCAGCGCGCAGGTGACTTTGCACAGTTCGCTGTCATTCTTCTCGAGGGAGCAGATCGAAGCGCAGTGATCCTCGGTGAGGATCAGGGCGGTCCTTTGCGGGTCCTTCGCGACGGAAGGCGGAGCGCTGCCCTCTTTTTCAAGGTAAGCCTTCACCGCTTTGACAGCCAGCTCTATTAACAAATCCATATCCATAACTATCACCTTCTTTTTCAACAAGCTTTTTCCTGCTCCCTAAGAGGAGCATGTAAGCATGAAGCCATTGGAAAAGATATGGTCGCGCCGGTCATTTTTAGACCAGGCAGTTCATGGCTATGCCCGCGGGCGTAACCAAGAACGGGTCTGCGGGTTTGACGGTAGGGATGCCAATCGTATCTTGGAAAATATTCTCCATGCCGGTGAGGCAGCAAGTACCTCCGCAAAGATAGATGGTATCGATGTTGTACCCGGACGTGAAATTCTTGACGATGGTTGCCATCTTCTCGATCACCGGCTTCACGATCGGAAGAATCTCCGCGTGACGGCCCGGATCGGTTTTGATCTTCTCGGCGTCCTCGAAGGGAATATGATAATTCCCCGCGAGCACAAGGGACAGATGCGTCCCCCCGGTAGGCTCGTCAGAAGTTGCGACGACCTTGCCCTCTTTGAAGATTGCGATGCCCGTAGTGCCGCCGCCGATGTCGACGACGGCTCCGTCTGTGATGCCATAGATGGAATTGGCCGCGGTAGGTTCGTCAAGGACATTGGTAACCTCGAAGCCGGCGCCCTCCGTGCAATACTTATGGGTCCTTGTGCTGGATTCCGTTCCGGCAGGCATCGCGATCGCGGCATAATCCAGCTCGCGTCCGAGGCGTGCCTCAAGTTTCTTTTTCAGTTGCCTGACAATGGAAACGGCTCCGGCATAGTCGACGATCACGCCGTCTTTGAGCACCTGCGCAAACTGCTTTTCGCAGGCGATGGGGTTATTCTCCTCGTCGAGCACCACGATCACGATGTAAGCGGTGCCCAAGTCTACACCTATCTTTAGCTTTTCGGAAACCGGCTTGTTGACCACACGCTCAGATTCCGTGATGCGGGCCATATACGCATCGATGGATTCAAGATCAAGCATAAAACAACGTCCTTACTTAATGATTCTGCCAAGAGTAAACCCTGCAACATGCGCAGCGCAGCCCTCGTCCACATCCACGTGCATACGGGTGCGGAACTTCGGGGAAACACGCACGACCGCGTCGTCAAAAACGACGGGGCGGTCGGTCAATGCCTCCACCGCGACGATCTGACCGTCGGTCAGGCCCATGAGTTCCGCGTCCTCCGGCGTGATGTGTATGTGACGAAGCGCCACGATAACGCCTTCGTCGATCTGGATCTCACCTTTCGGCCCCTTGAGCGTAATGCTGGCGGAGCCTTTGGTGTCACCCGACTGTCTGATCGGGGGGGTCACTCCAAGGATGAAAGCGTCGCTGTAAGAGACCTCAACCTGAACGCTCTTTCTCGCGGGACCGAGCACGGCGACGTTGCGAAAGGCCCCGGCGGGGCCGATGACGTCGACGCGCTCCTCCTCGAGATACTGGCCGGGCTGACTGAGTTCTCTCTTCGGGGTCAGCTCGTGGCCTTCCCCGAAGAGAGCGTCAATCGCGGCACGGTCCAGATGAACGTGTCTGGCGGAGACCTCCAGCTGAATAAGTCCCGCAGATTTCACAGCGTTGATAACCTGCTCCACAACTTGGTCAACTGTCATGCGTCTCCTCCTGATTACTTGTATTCACCTGCCAGATACATACACATCATCACGTGAAATGCGCTGGACAAGCGGTTGAGAGTCCTGATGATCTCAGGCTGTTGGACGTTTTTGCCGTCCACAAAGGCATCCATAGCGGCAAGCTCCACTTCGCGTACCTTGGCGCGAAGCATATTCAACTTGGCATAGTCGAATCCCATCGTATAGCTGGGAAGCAACATCTGCTTGACGTTGAAGTATTTCTGCGGGTTGTGGGAGCGGTTGCGCAACTCCTCCGGGGAATAGCCCAGAATGTTGGTAACCTCCATCTCCTCGTTCATAACCTCACAATACATGATCCGGTTCATCACTTTGCCGATGTCGCCGAGATCGTCGATGAGTTTCTGAGAGGAGCCCTCCGAAGCCATAGCTGCCTGCATCATAACGAGGGTGCTGGTGAAGCTATCGATTCTGCCGCGGAAAATGATCCTTGGATGATTTTTGTAGACCAATCGATTACCGAAAAGTTGACACATGTATTCCGGTTTCGAGACGTAGAACGCGCCGGTGGTCTCATCGACGTATTTCGCTCCGACAGGAGTTTCGCTGATTCCGGATGCAGAGGCTTTTGGCACTGACTGTGCAGGGGCCGCCGGCGGGTCGCCGAATTCAACCTTAACCTTGAGCTGATTTAGGTATTCCTTCGCTGCCGGAGAGAGGAGCTTATCCTTCGGTACATAATAGACCTCGGGATGATCGCCCTTCAGCTCATTGCGCAGTACCATCTCGGTAATGACTTTCACCTAAATCACCCCCATCTTCTAAAATTCAAACCGTACTCTTACTTCTTAAGATGCGGAAGGATATACTCGAGCTCCTCGTGGGGTCTCGCGATAACGTGAACCGATTTGAGTTCGCCGACGCGGTCCGCCGCAGCGGCGCCGGCATCGACAGCAGCTTTCGTTGCGCCGACATCGCCGCGAACAAACATGGTCACTAAGCCTCCGCCGATCTGGACTTCACCGATGAGTGTGACATTGGCCGCTTTGACCATGGCGTCCGCCGCCTCAATCGCGGCGACGAGGCCGAGGGTCTCAATCATGCCTAGTGCGAGTGTATCAGTCATCTTCAGTCCTCCTTATCTTTTTGAGAATTACTTCTCAATGGACGGAAGGATGTACTCGAGTTCTTCGTGGGGTCTCGGGATTACGTGGACAGATTTCAGCTCGCCAACGCGGTCCGCAGCAGCGGCGCCGGCATCAACGGCAGCTTTGGTCGCGCCGACATCGCCGCGAACAAATACAGTAACAAGCCCGCCGCCGACATGGACTTTGCCAATGAGGGTGACGTTAGCAGCTTTGACCATAGCATCGGCAGCTTCGATGGCGCCGACAAGACCTTTGGTCTCGATCATGCCGAGTGCAAGTTTATCAGTCATTGTGTAGTACCTCCTTGAAAATTGGGGCCAAAACCCCTTTTATGGTTCGTACTGGTAAGTGGATGAAATCTTACGCGTCACATTTCCTTCAGGGCCGCAATAACCAGTTTCGCGATGGCGTCAGTATCAATCTCTTTTTCGCAGCAGGACGAGGCGGCCGGCTGGTCATCCCAGGGATCCCGGACACCGTAGGCCACGCGGCGGATATTGATGAGGTTGAGCGGAGAAACGTTGTCGCTCGTCGCAGATCCGCCGACCGATCCGCATCCAAGAGTGAAAGACGGGAACAGGTTGGTGGTGCCACCCACGGCGCCCTGAGAGGCAGGCGTGTTGACAAGCAGGCGGGATACCGGTTTCTTGAGGGCAAACTGGCGGATCACTTCTTCATCATTGGAATGGATGACCAGCGTGTGGCCGACGCCGCCGAAGGTCAGCAGCTGAATGCAGCGCTGGCAGGCGGCTCTCCAATCCTCTTCGAAGTAGATGCCGAGGCAAGGAGAAAGCTTCTCGAGAGAGAAGGGATACTCGTTGCCAACACCCTTTTCCAGGTAGCACAGGACTCTGGTGTCTGCGGGAACCGTGATGCCGGACATGTCGGCGATCTTGGTCGCAGGACGTCCAACGATGCCGGGATTGATCTTGCCGGGGCCTCTGGTCAGGACTTTGCAGACCTTCGCATACTCCTCATCGTTGAGGATGTAGCCCTTTTCCGCTTTGACGGCGGCAAGCACCTGATCCTTGATGCAGTTCTCGGAAACGATAGACTGCTCGGAGGCGCAGATGACGCCGTAATCGAACGTCTTGGAGGCAAAAACTCTCTTGACAGCGAGCGGGACATCGGCCGTGTGGTCGATGAACGCCGGGACGTCGCCGGGTCCGACACCCAGTGCCGGGATACCAGAAGAATATGCGGCTTTCACCATATCCTTGCCACCTGTGGCAAGAATCATGTTGACGCCCGGATTGGTCATCAGCTCGTGGGTGCCCGCCATATGGAGGACCTCCATGACCTGAATCATGTTTTCCGGGGCGCCGGCTTTTATCGCAGCTTCATTCAGGATCTCGGCCGTCTTCGCGATGCAGTTTTTCGCGGTCGGATGCGGGCTGAAGATGATGGGATTTGCAGATTTCATGCAAATCATGGATTTGTAAATTGTGGTGGAAGTCGGGTTCGTGCAGGGAATTAATCCGCACACTACGCCAACCGGCACAGCCACCTCGAAGATCTTCTTGTCAGGATACTCGTTGATTACGCCAACGGTCTTCATATCCTTGATGTGCTCGTACAGGCTCTTGGAAGCAATCTGGTTTTTGACCAGTTTGTCCTCCCATTTGCCCATACCCGTCTCCTCGACGGCCATCTTGGCAAGCTCTTCCGCGTGGGCATATGCAGCGTCCGCCATTGCTTTGACGATCTTGTCGATCTGTTCCGCAGAAAATTCCTGAATGGTTGTAAATGCCGCACGGGCTTTTGCAACTTTATCCCGGACTTCTTGGATGGAAAGAAGGTCGCGGTCTTGCAGCATAGTCTACGCTCCTTTACCTGTTATTTTCTTGAGCCTCAAGAATGGCCTTGATCAAAGGTTCCTTCTTGGAGTCTCTGATTTCAATCCGCGTGAGCGGGATATTCGGGATACCGCGGGCCAGCCTGCGGAGATCGGTTGTCTTGATCTCCCTGAGCTCTTCCTCGGTATATCCGGCGCGCTTCGGGGCGGCCGCTTTGGTTTTGGGCGCGTTCCCCGAATCATTGGCGGGGGCGGGTTTCGTTTCCGGTTTTAAAGCCGGAGCGGAAGCTTGCTCCACGGCCGGTTCAGGCATAGCCCCACTCACTGGAGCAGATTCCGGGACGGATTGTTGTTCAGGCTTCGGGGCCGGTTCCGACTTGGTGCGAGGTTTGGCGGGGAAATCGCGGCGGTGAATCCCGGTTGAGCGCTTCCTCCCGCCGGGCCTCTCGGTGAGAGACGAGATTTGAGTCGTGCTCTCAGCAGGCCTCGGGATTACCAGAGAAGAGATGACCTTCCCGACTTTTTTGGCGGCAGCTTCGCCGGCAGCGATGGCGGCTTTGCATGCGCCGACATCACCGGTAACAAAGAAGGTTACAAGCCCTCCCGTTACGTATTTGAATCCGGTTAAGGTGACGTTCGCGGCTTTCAGGGCGGAATCCAGCCCCTCAATCGCGGCGATCAGGCCATAGGTCTCCAGCATTCCCAGTGCGCCTATACTCATAATCCGTCACCTCCTGATATCTTTAGTAAGGTTTGATACTCTCAGATATAAGAGGCAATCAGTATTTCAAAGGATTGGCGTTGCAATAGATGACCGCGTCGGCGAACGCATCGCAGGCAGCTTTGCAGGCAGACTGAGTACCAGTAAGATAACCACCACCGAAGTTCGTCTCAGACGGCGGCTCGAAGTAGCAGCACATTCTGACGTCGGCAGCTTTGAGGGCAGCATCAAGGCCATACTGGGCTTCCATCGGCGGGGCAATCAGGTAAGCGAGCGGGGTGCCTTCCGGAACGCCGCCGCACTCAGACAGATAGGAGCCGGTGCGGGAAATGGTGTAAGCATAGTAAGCGGTGGTGTCGTCGTCGTTGGCGGAATAGAAGACCGCGTCGCCGTTGATCAGATCGAAAGCGGCGGCAAGGCCGGCTTTGACTTCAGCGGGGTTCGGGCCAGAGAGGATACCAATGAACTCACCGGCATATTTCTGGGTGGAGTTGCCGGCGCCGGCATACATGGACTTGGCAAGGATAACCTTGACATCGGCCTTTTTGGTGGCCTCATCAACGGAAGTGTAACCGACATCATCGCAGTCCGTGGAGAAGAAGCCGACGGAACGATGGCCTTCCGGCATATTCCATTGTTTCTGGAGATCCGGGGCAACGTTCGGGATAACCTTGATCATCAGTACAGTAGTTCTTAATTCGTCGTAAAGCACGAAAATGTACCTCCTTCATAGATATAAGGTAGTAGAAACTTTTTGTGCATCGCACAAAAATGCAGTGTAATTCCGCCGACCGACTTACAGCTTCAGATCAAGTCCGGAAGCTTTTTGTTTAAACATCTGGTCGATAATATCGGCGACGTGGGCGCCAGCTTCGGCGGCCGGGGTTCCGGCGTTGTGGATGTTGGAGACGACGGTACGTTTGGATTCAGACATACCAATGGTCCCATGCCAAGTGAGATAAGCAGACATGGATTCGGCGGTGGCCAGACCAGGTCTCTCACCGATCAGAACGCAGCAGACATCGCATCCGGTGACTTCGGAAACTTCATCCTGAGCACCGACACGGCCATATCTGACGAAGAAAGGCTCGCAGGCGTCATAGCCGTAAGCTTTCAGTCCGTTCATGATAGCCGGGATCACGATATCATAGTTGGCTTCGATCGCAGTGCCGGACAGACCGTCGGACGCATAGACGACGACCTGCGGTTTTTTGCTGACGAAGGCCTTGAGGGCTTTGGCGCCGTCTTCGCTGAGGCGTCTGCCAAGGTCCGGTCTGGTCAGGTAAGTATCCTTGCAGTCGCAGCGGCTCGCAAACTCTTTGATTCCGCGCTGCTCAAGGAATTCGGCCGGGAACTCGTTGAAAACGGCGTCCTGGGCCGCGGCATGGTCCGCACGGAAACGGAGCATGGTGTTGGTCATCTCACGAGCGCCACAATGCCAAACACCCAGACGAGCGGGGGTCAGCATCTTCAGGCGGCGATACTCAGCTTCGTTGTGAGCATTCGGAACCTGATACCACTCGTTCAATTTGTATGCTGTGAGGTCCTCGAGACTGTCATCCGAGACGTTCTCGCAGCAGCAGGATTTGCAAGCCTTGTTGGCCTTCGCTGCGGGGGCGTCCTTCATCATCTCACCGACGACCTGAGCAATAATCTCTTTTAGTTTGTCATCAGATACCATTATCGGTTAATCCTCCCGTCATAAAATAGTATTCGCTCGGTAGAAACTCTACTTGAAACTCAAGAATCAAAGAAATACGGAAGCATCGCCGGCGTTCGGGCCAAGGGTAAGTCCGTCTTCTTCAAGGAAGCCCATCTTCTGGCACCATTTCTCGAATTCCGGGAGCGGTTTTTTGTGAACGGCCTGACGAGTCGCATGGTCATCGTGGAAACCAGTGGACTGATACATCAGCATGCAGTCGTCTGCGCACGGAACGCCCATGAAGAAGTTGCATCCGGACGCAGCGAGCAGAATCTCAAGGTTCTCGTTGTCGTTCTGGTCGCATTTCATGTGGTTGGTGTAGCAGGCGTCGCACCCCATGGAGATACCCAGCAGTTTGCCCATGAAGTGGTCTTCCATACCGGCACGGGCGACCTGCTTGCCGTCGTAGAGGTATTCCGGTCCGATGAAGCCGACAACGGAGTCGACCAGATACGGGTGATATCTCTTGGCAAGTCCATAGCAGCGGGCCTCCATGGTCAGCTGGTCAGCGTCCCAATGGCCGTCGGCGGAGAGCTCGGCGCCCTCGCCGGTTTCAAAGTACAGGACGTCCTCGCCGTGGCCGGTGCCATGATGAACCATCAGGTCCTGAGCCTCATCCAGCATGGCAATGTTGACACCGAAGGCGTCGTTGGCGATCTGAGATCCGGCAATGGACTGGAAGATCATATCGGCCGGAGCGCCGTTCTTGATGCACTCCATCTGGGTGGTGACGTGGGCAAGGCAGCAAACCTGGGTCGGAATCTCCCATTTGCGGGCGAAATCCCAATAGTCTCTCAGAACGCGATCGACGCTGCCAACGGTATCGTCAACCGGGTTCATGCCGAACAGCGCGTCGCCGACGCAGTAGGAGAAACCTTCCATGTAGGTGATTCTCATGGCGTCGAGGTCGTCGGTGGTGTGGTTCGGCTGCAGGCGGAAGGAAAGGCGATCCGGATAGCCGCAGGTGGTGACGCAGGTCTTGTAAACCGGCATTTTCTGGGCGCCGATCATGAGGTCGATGGAGGACATCAGTTTGGTGACAGCGGAGGCAACCTCTGCGGAAAGACCATTGGAGATGTCGCGGATCATGGCCGTGGTGGTGTGGTCGTCCAGAATGAACTCACGAAGCTGCGCAATCGTCCAGTTTTTGCATCTCTCATACGCTTGGAAGTTGATGCCGTCCTGGATGCAGCGGGTTACCTCGTCTTCTTCATACGGAGCAACAGGGTTCTCATAAATGTCCTTGACGGTCAGGTTGGCAAGGCAGGCCTTAGCAGCAATACGCTCCTGAACGGTTTCGGCCGCGACGCCAGCAAGCTGGTCGCCGGACTTCAGTTCGTTCGCTTTCCCGAGAACATCTTTGACATCTTTGAACTCATAGACTTTTCCGAACAATTTGCTTTTCAGGATCAAAAGTGTTCACTCCTTTGTTGAATTTAAATGCCGAATTTCCCCGGATTTAGAAAGACGGTTTTCCTCCTTCCTGCAACCTTATTTGGTAACGACTTTACGTCTTTTTATTCTTTTTTAAAATATGTACCGGGAAGGCGCGCCTAAAAGACGCTTGGCCTTCCTCGCCCCGCCGAGCGGGGCTTTCCTTCCCGGCCGCGGAATTCTCAGTTGAAGACCAGCGTCTTGACGACGACCGGCAGGATCCTGCCGCGCATCAGCGGGGCGCCGATGTCGATATAGTCCCCTTGATTGACGTCGACGCTGTCGACGCAGATGAGGTCTTTTTTGCTGCCGAGCTTGACCATCAGATTCTGGCCGAGGCATTTGGCCATGTCCTCGCGCAGGATCACGATCAGCGGCTGCTTGCTCTCGATGATCGGCTTCATGCCCGCGATGATCAGGTCGGCGTAGCGCTCGACCTCTTTAAATAGGGGACAGTTCGCGCCCGCGAGGGCGAGCGCGCAGAGCTGCTGCCCCTCGTCCGGGTCGCTGTACCACTCGACCATCGGGATCAGCCGCTTCGCGAACGCCTCCGGGGAGAGCTGCTCATCCGATTCGGCGAGCTTGATGATCGGGATGGTCTTGAGCGGGAACTTGACCTCCGGGCTGTAAGCGATGGTGGAGCCGGAGAGCTCGGTGGAGTACATGCCGGCGCCGATGACGGTGGCGCGGATCGTCTCCGCGGGCTCGCGGATTCTATCCTTAAACGGGACAAAGACTTCGGTGATCGCCTTCGCAAGGATGATGCCGATATCGCCGTAGGCGAAGTCCCCCTTCACGGTGGGTTCATGGTAAATCAGGTTGCCGACGCCGCCGGAGAAGGTCACGAAATCGATCTTCTCGTTGGCCGCCAGCGGGTGGTCGGTGACCATGATGTTGAGGTCGTCCTCGTCATATTTGGCAAAGCCGAGCGTGGTGGCCAGCACTTGGGCCATCAGCACGCAAGCTTTGTAACATTCTTTGTAATCGATCTTTTTTCCAACCTGAAGGTCGATGTGGTGTTTTTGGCAGAGCTTGCCGAGACGGTTGGAAATGTAGGTCACGACGTTGTTGTTGTCTAGTTTGATCAGACGCCCGCCGATGTCGAAGCAGCCGGTGGTCACGGCGTGGTTCTCTTTGAATACGGCGAGGTTGGAGGTGCCGCCGCCGATGTCGCAGTTGGCGGTGATTACGTGCTCCTTGAGAGAGACGGCGGCGGTGCCGGCGCCCTTACCCGCGATGACGCCCTCGAGGTCGTTGCCCGCGGTCGCCACCACGAAATCGCCGGCCATGCCGGACATGAAATTCAGGACGCCTCTCGCGTTCTCTTTTCTTGCGGTCTCTCCGGTGATGATGACGGCGCCGGTCTGGACGTCGTCCGGGACAAATCCGGATTTCTGATACTCGTCGACGATGATCTGATGGACGGCTTTTTCGTCGATCGTGTTCTCGTTAAGAAGCGGGGTGGTGTAAATCGGGCTCTGATAGACGATCTCCTTGTCCGTAATGCTGATACGGGGAACCATATATTCGCCGGAGGTATTCTCAATCGTAAATCGGCTGAAAATAACCTGTGTGGTTGAGGTTCCAATATCGATGCCCACGCTGATGATCTTATCTTTACCCATGATTCAAAAATCCTCCTGTGTCTCTTTTCTACCTATATAAAATTGCCCGCGCAAACGCTTTTGGATTTCAGTAATCGCACAGGTCGACGGTTTTGACCAGTTTGACCAATTCGTCGATCCCCTGTCTTGTCACGGCGCTCGTCACGACGAGGTGTTTGGCGCCGGCGTTTCTCAGATAATTTTTCGCCATCTCGATGTCCCCGTCCGGGCTGTCCGCTTTTGTGACAATCCCGATGACCGGTTTGGCGAACGTCAGGGAGAACATCTGCGGCAGGCGGCAGAGACTGTCCACGCAGTCTTGGCAGAAACAGACGATATCCGCGTCGCAGGCGGCGGTGACGGCGCCTCTCCAAAAGAACGGCCGGTCGATGTATTCCCCGGGCGTGTCGATCGAGTCCGCGGTGGCGATGACTTCCTGCGTCTTGCGGTAATCGAGGGCCTCGTTGTGGATGGCCTGAAGGAGGGTGGTCTTTCCGCTGCCGGAGCGCCCCATCAGAATGATGCGGCGCGGGTTGTCGGCCGTGTTTTCGCCCATCGTCAGGTCCTCGTGAGCTTTACGGTGTCGTAATGCATCTCCGAGAAGCGCTCGAGGACGGCGGACAGCGCGGCGTCGACGGCCCCGATCTCGCCGACAAAGACGACGGCCCCGGAGAACCGGTCGACAAACCCGAGCTTGATCCGCGCGGCCTTCGTGCAGATATCGGCGGCGATGATGGCGCTCTCGGCCGGAGTGATGGTGATGATCCCGATGGCCTCGGTAAATTCCTCGGTCAGACCGAGCTTCTTGTAAATCATGCGGTCCGGGCGCGAAATGCGGTGAGCGAGCGTGACCTGCTTTCCGGGGACATACTCCTGTATGGAGCGCGGGATCGTCATCTCATCAAAATTGGCCATCTTTTTTTCCTCCGTCGACATGCAAAAATGGACAAAAGGGCAGTCTACGCCCACACCATAACATATTAACATTATACCTTTGGCGATTCGGGTTGTAAAGAGATAAACGAAAATTTTGAGCATGAAAAACAAATTATTTTGTGAAAATAGCTGTTGACATTTTCGCGCGATAAAGCATCGCTCCGCTTTTTGTGCGGAATCGCCAAAAAAGCGGGACGTTTTTCTCCGTGCTCAAATTTCCGTTTTTCCTTTTTATAAAAGCTTAAAATAAAAGACACGAAAAAAGAGCCGGGCGGCCCTTTTTTATCGCGGCGGGTTTGCTTTTTCGTGCTCAAACCGCAAATTCCACGCGGCGCAGATGCTCAATGCAGATGTTGTAGAAGCTCTCGTAGAGCAGCTCGCCCTCCCGCTCCAAGGCGGCGTCCTCCGGGTGGCGCAGGACCTTCGCGTAGATCTTGCCGATGCCGATCCGGCGGCCGTCCCCGCTGCGCTTGCAGATCAGGTACATGGAATACGCCGCCGACCGGGAGATGGATTCATAGAGGCCCGGCGCATTGTCGCGCAGCTCTCCGTAGAACCGGCTCTCGGCAAACTGGCGGGTCAGGTGGTTGGGCAGAAAGGTGTCGATCGCCTGATCCGCGACGAACGCGAACAGGATGCAGCGGTTCCGGGCGGCGAAATCCTCCTCCCAATTCAGGAAGCAGGAAAAGCCCTCCGTCCGGAGCAAAACCGAGGCGAGCACGCTGCCGGCCTCCTGCGCCTTCGCGAGGTTGCCGTTCTCTTTTTCGTGATGGTAGAGCCGGGCGGCGGCTTCGCTCTCATCGACCTCCGGCGCCAAATTTCCCGCGATCTTCATATCGCTGTCGTCGTTGCCGTACATGCCGGTCCCTCCTTCTTGTAAAACGCCGTCTCGGGCCTGTTTGAAAATAGAACAAAACATCCCGGAACAAAGGCCCCGGGATGCAGACTTACTTGTTTAGTTGCTCCCTGATTTTGAGCAGGGCGTCCAGTGATTCGCCCGGCGTGGTGCAGGTGCCCAGCGGATGCGGATGGCTGGTGTAAAATCCGTGGTAATCGCTGCCGCCGATGGGTACGAGGCCATACTCCAAGGCGAGGCGGGCGATTGCCTTTTTATCCTCCTCGGTGTTGCGCGGGTGGGAAAGCTCGATCGCCTGAATCTTCCCTTCGCGCGCGAGCTCCTCCGCAAGCCCGAGGGAGCCGTACGCGCCCGGGTGCGCCAAGGCGGCGACCCCTCCGGCGGCGCGGATCACCTCGGCGGCCTCCCGCACATCCGGGAACCGGACGGAATACGGGATGCGGCCGAAGACCTCTTTATAAAAATCTCCGAAAATCTCGTAGGAATAGCCGCGCTCCATCAGCGCGCGCATGATGTGCTGGCGGAAGATGCATTTCGCCGGCCCGGCCGCCTCCACGACGTCTTTCCACGTGATCGGGAAGCTCCTGCCGATCTCCTCCACCAGCGGGCGGGCGGCCTCGTTGCGGGAATCGAGCGTCCTCTGGACGAATTTTTCGAGCTTGTCTGTCCGCTTGGGCAGATAGCAGGTCAGGTGGGCGTTGCGGCCGGTCTCCTCGTCGACGGCGGAGATCTCGAGGCCCGGGATCACGCGGATACCCAGACGCCTGCCGAGATCGGCGGCGCGCTCGACGCCGGCCATCGTGTCGTGGTCGGTCAGCGAGAGGAAATCAAGCCCCTCCGCCGCCGCAAAGCGCATGACTTGGTCGACGGACGCCGAACCGTCGGAATAAAAGCTGTGGCAATGGAGATCACCCTTCACGCGTTCGCCCCCTCCGGACAGAATTTACCATTGCCATTATACATCTACGCCCGCCGGATTGCAAGTGTCCCGCGGGAAAAAAGAGCAAGCCTTCGCCGACAAAAAATCCGGTTTCGGTGTTGACAAAATTCCCCTCCGTGGGTATAATTGCAAATGCGGTGCGGGTTTAGCTCATTTGGCAGAGCGCCACCTTGCCAAGGTGGAGGTAGCGAGTTCAAACCTCGTAACCCGCTCCATCGGACGGAGCTTGAGCGCGGTCTGCGCTCAGGCTCTTTCTTTTTTTCCGCGGGGCTCCCCGGCCGTTTTTATGCTCGCGGCGGAATCGCGCGGGCGGCGCGGTGAGGAACGGCGGTCCGATTTGCGGATGCCGTTTTTTTATCTCTTTTTTTCCAAAAATGGTCTAAAACGGGGTGCGCGCCCCCCGGTTTTCTGGTATAATAGCCGCAAGAACCATAAGATAGCGTGTTATAAAGCTATTTTAGCGGCCCGCCTGCGGAGGCGGCCGATTGATTTTATCATTTTGAAAGGGGGAATCCGCTGTGGCGTACCGTCTGTCCGTACATGCCGGCGGGGCGTTTTTCGTCCCGGCAAAAGCGGCGGAGGATCTCCGGTTCAGCGGCGCGGCGCAGCTGCGCGTGCTGCTGTGCTTCTTCCGGCGCGGCAGCTCCGCGGAGGATCTCTCCCCCATCGCCGGCGAGCTGAATCTGTCCGAGGAGGACGTTTCGGACGCGCTGAATTACTGGGTGGAGAAGGGCGTGCTCGAAAAGGACGGCGCTCCCTGCGGGAAGGCCGCCCCCTCTTTGCAAAACGCGGGTCTTTCCGATCCCGCGGCGCCGGGACAGGCCCCCGCCGCGCAGGATCCGGCCGGGCAAGCCCTTACCGAACCTGCTGTGCAGGCTCCCGGCGAGCCGTCCGCGCCCGAAAAGGCGTTCGCCGCGCCGCCGGAGATCAAGCCGACGATGCGCGAAGTGGACTCCATCGTAAAGAAAAACCCGGACGCGGCTTTCGTGCTCAAAGAGGCCGAGGCGCGCCTTGGCAAGGCGTTTTCGAGCTCCGACACGGCGACGCTGGTCTGGCTGCTCGAATGGGCGGGCATCGCGCCCGACGTGCTCATCACGGTGGTGGAATACTGCAAAACCGCGGGACACGCCGGCCTGCGCTACATCCAGAGAGTGGCGCTGGAGTGGCAGGACGCGGGCATCGACACCATTGAAAAGGCCGAGGAACGCATCCGCGTGCTCAACGAGCGGAAGAGCTGGGAGGGCGAGCTCAAGGCCGTGCTCGGCATCTCCGCCCGCGGCCTGACGGCAAAAGAAAAGGAATGCGCCGAGGAATGGCGGATGCTCGGGCTCTCGCCGGAGCTGGTCCGCGCCGCCTACGAGCGCATGGTCGACGCCAAGGGCACGTTCTCGTTCCCATACATGAACAAAATCCTGCTCAGCTGGAAATCCAAGGGCATCGCGACGCCCGAGCAGGCCGCCGCCGAGAAAAAAAACAGTCCCCCGCCCGCCAAGACGCCCTCCTTCGACCCCGTCGAGATCGGCCGGCGCGCCCGGGAGATGGACCCCGTTTTATAAAAACGATCCGGCGTTCTTCGCGTGGGCGTCGGGACCGGCTTTTCGCTTGCCGACGCGAAAAAACCGCGGCCCGGCGTCTCCCGCGCTGGCGCGCGGACATCCGCTTTTCGGCAAACCCGTATTTTTCCGCTGTTTTTGACAAAGATGAAAAGGGGTGGGGAACATGTCCTATTCGCAGGAAGTTTACCTGAAAGCCGCCGCCGTTCTGGAGGAACGGAAGCGCTCCGCCAGACTTCTCGCCGTCTCGCGGAAAGAGGAGATCTACGCCGCCCTGCCGGAGGTGAGGCAGATCGACGACGCGCTCCGCGCCGGGGCGGTCTCGATGACGAAGCTGGCCCTCGGCGGTCGGGCCGACCTCGGCGTGACCATCGGCAGCCTGCGTGAGCACAGCGAATCCCTGCTCGCCCAGCGCGGCCGGATGCTCATGGCCGCCGGCTACCCCGCCGATTATACGGACATCCTCCCCTGCTGCCCGGTCTGCGACGACACCGGCAGAAAGCCGGACGGCTCCCTCTGCTCCTGCTACAAAGAGGTCTGCCGCGAGGAAGCGCTCAAAGAGCTCGACGCGAACTCCGGCTCCGCCGACTGCTCGTTTGAAAATTTCAGCCTTGAATATTACCCCAAAACAAAAGGCCCGGACGGCGTGCTCGCCTTTTCAAAGATGTGTCGGGTGTTTGAAAACTGCGTCCATTACGCGGAAAACTTCACCGTGGACTCCCCCAGCGTGCTGATGAGCGGCAAGACGGGACTCGGCAAGACGCACCTCTCCCTCTCCATCGCCAAGCTCGTGATCGCGAGAGGTTACGGCGTCGTCTACCAGAGCGCCCAGACGATGTTCTCCCGGCTCGAAAAGGAGCGTTTCTCCCGGGACGGCTCCGGCGAGCCCTGTCTCGAAAATCTGCTCGGCTGCGACCTGCTGATCGTCGACGACCTCGGCGCGGAATTTTCCACGTCCTTCACGGTCGCCGCCGTCGGGAATCTCGTCAACGGGCGGCTCGTGGAGCACCGCCCGACCATCATCAACACGAACTGCGACGAGAACGACCTGATGCGGCTCTACGGCGAGCGCACCGCCAGCAGGCTGCTCGGGGAATATGCCAAGCTGTTTTTCTACGGCTGCGACATCCGGCAGCTCAAATAATCGAAGGAGGCCTTTCCCATGATGATCCGTCCCGCCAAAGAAGCGGATATTGACGCGATTATGCCGATCGTCGCCAAGATCAAAACCGAATATTTTGAGAAAAACGACATCCCCCAGTGGACCGGCGGCTATCCCTCCGAGGACGTGTTCTTCGACGATCTCGACGCCGGAAAGCTGTTCGTCCTCTCGCACGAGGATCTGGTCATCGGCTTCGCGAGCATCGGCTTCGACCCGGAGCCGGATTACGCGAAGATCGACGGAAATTGGCCCAATGAAGCGCCATACGCGGTGATTCACCGGGTCGGGATCGACCCGGAGTGGCACGGCTTCGGCTTTGGCGGGAATTTTCTCACGATGGCGGAAAAGCTCTGCGCGCAGCGCGGGATCGAGAACATCCGCGCCGACACGCACCGCCGGAACGCCGCGATGAAAAAGACGATGGAGGACGCCGGCTTTCAGCTCTGCGGCGTGATCACGCTTGAGGGCACGGACGAGGCCGACCCGCTGCGCGACGCCTACCAGAAGATCCTCCTGCCCGCGCCGGAGACCGCCCCGAGCAAAGCGCATAGACATTGATAGAATAAAACGGACGATGGAGAGTTCCACCGTCCGTTTTTTATGTGCGTAAGGCCGGCTCCCGGAGGGGTTCCGGCGCGGCTTTCCCTATTTTTATTCCAGATCCCCGTCGTCGGCGCCCTCGAATTTGCCGCGGGACATCTGCTTCAGGTAGGCGTTGATGAAGCCGTCGAGCGCGCCGTCCATCACGTCGGCGATATTGCCCATCTCGTAGCCGGTGCGGTGGTCTTTCGCGAGCGTGTACGGCATAAACACATAGGAGCGAATCTGGCTGCCCCACGCGATCTGCTGCTGGACGCCCTTGATGTCCTCGATCTTTTCGAGATGCTCGCGCTCTTTGATCTCCAAGAGCTTCGATTTGAGCATCTGCATGCAGACCGCGCGGTTCTGGTACTGGCTGCGCTCGATCTGGCTGCAGACGACGATCCCGGTCGGGATATGGATCAGGCGCACGGCCGAGGAGGTCTTGTTGACCTTCTGCCCGCCCGCCCCGGAGGCGCGGTAGACCTCCATCTTGATGTCCTCTTCACTGATCTCGATGGAGTTGTCGTCGGAGATCTCCGGCATGACCTCGAGCGAGGCGAACGAGGTGTGCCTCCTGCCGGAGGCGTCGAACGGCGAGATGCGCACAAGGCGGTGGACGCCGTTTTCCGATTTCAGAAAGCCGTAGGCGTTTTCGCCCTCGACCATGACGGTGGCGCTCTTGAGGCCGGCCTCCTCGCCGTCGAGCCAGTCGACCAAGGTGTACTTAAAATTGTGGCGCTCGGCCCAGCGGGTGTACATGCGGTAGAGCATCTGGCACCAGTCCTGCGCCTCGGTGCCGCCCGCGCCCGCGTGGAAGGTCAGGATGGCGTTGTTGGAATCGTATTCGCCGGTGAGCAGCGTGGAGAGGCGCAGATCCTCCATGCCGGACTCCATCTTATCCGTCTCGGCGAGCGCCTCCCGATATAACTCCGGGTCGTCGCCCTCCATCGCGACCTCGACGAGCGTCATGGCGTCGTCGTAGGCGCTTTCGAGCCGCTGATAATCCTCGAGGGTGTCCTTCATGCGGCTCTGGCGCTTGAGCACCTGCTGGGAGCGCTCCACGTCGTCCCAGAAGCCGTTTTCCGCGGACTGTTCTTCGATCTTGCTCAGTTCCCCCTTGATTCGCGCGACGCCGAGGGCATCGGCCAGATCGTCGATCTGCGGTTTCAGGGAAAGCAGTCGCAGACGAAGTTCTTCCAGTTCCAGCATAAAAAGTTACCCCTCCGGAGAAAGATTTGCGCGGATAAAACCGCGCAGCATAGATGTAATTATAGATGATTTGTGAAAAATAGTCAAAGATATTCTTAACATTTCAAAAAAAGTTTGCCTTTTAATTTTTGCGCAGATATAATTAGGGGTAGATGTAAATTCTGCCTTTATGAAAGGAATTTCTATGGACCGCTATCTCGGCTCAAAATGCCCTTACTGTAAAAAAGAATTCCAGCCCAGCGAAGACGTGGTCGTTTGCCCGGACTGCGGGACGCCGCACCACCGCGCCTGCTGGAAAGAGCACGGCGCCTGCGCGCATCAGAGCCGCCACGGTTTTTACGACTGGAAACCGGAGCTGCCTTTGCAGACCGCCGTCCCCGACCAAAGCGACGTGCGCTGCCCGAACTGCGGCGCGCCCCTCGCCGCGGACGCCCGCTTCTGCCCGAGCTGCGGCACCACGTTCGGCGGCGCGGATCTCGCCGGGCGGCCGTCGTTTTTCGGCGGCGCCTACGCGGGGACGGCCGGTATGCCCGGCGCGGCGCCCGTTTCCTCGGAGACCCGCACCTTCGGGGCGGAGGAGCCGGTCGGCGACCTCCACGCGCGGGATTACGCCGCCTTTGTCGGGAAAAACCAGCGGTACTTCCTGCCGCGCTTCAAGCTTTTTTCGGAGGGCAGGCACAACAGCTTCAACGTCGCCGCCTTTCTGTTCGGCTATCTGTATCTGTTTTACCGGAAGATGTACGGGCTGGGCATCGCGGTCTTTTTGCTGACGCTGCTGCTGGATGTCCCGTCGCTCGCCGCCTCCTACGTCAGCTTTCAGCAGGCGCTGATCGACGCGGGCGCCCTGTCCGGGGCCATCTTCGCCGCGCCGGACGCCGGGCTGCTCTCCACGCTCTCGATGGTGGGCAGCGTCCTCATCTGGGGCGTCAAGGCCTGCCTGCTGTTCTTTATCGACCGCTATTATTATCGCTTCTGCACCGACAGGATTCACTCGCTGCGGGAGGTCTATCAGGACGGCGGCTTCTATGAGGCCGGCCTCCTGCGCAAGGGCGGCACCTCGATGGCCGCGGCGGTCCTGTCCGTGATCCTCATTGCGCTCGCCTCCTACCTGCCCTTTTATCTGCTGATCTCGTCGCCACTGTTTAACCTCAACAAATTTATGGAATTCGCGGCCGCCTACGGCATGGTCTGACCCCGTTTTTCGCCGGAGGCGCGCCTTCGCGGGAAAACGGGAGGGCGAAATCCGGCCCCATCACTTTTCCCTCCGGGAAAACGGCATGGTTCCGGCAAAAAGGCGCTGGAAAATGATTGACAAGGTTTGACACATTTGTTATAATTGGAACGTTATCCGCTTATAGAAGGGCGGAAACACATCCTTGCTCCGGACCACCGGGGCCAAAGTCCAAAAGGAGGTGCAAATCAAATGGCAAAACTCACGCAAAGCTATGAAACCATTATTGTTTTCAGCTGCAAAAACGAGGAGGCTATCCCGGGTCTTGTGGAGAAGTTCACCAACCTGATCGCCGAAAACGGGACCGTCGACGGCGTTGAAGAATGGGGCAAACGCAAGCTCGCCTACACCATCGACTATGAGACCGAAGGGTATTACGTGCTGATCAACTTCACGAGCGTCCCCTCATTCCCTGCAGAGCTCGACCGCAACTACAACATCACCGACGGCATCATCCGCTCGCTGATTGTCGCAAAAGACTAAGGAGGCGTCGTTATGAACAGAGTCGTATTGCTCGGAAGGCTTGCCGCAGATCCCGAACTCCGCACCACCGGCACCGGCATTTCCGTTTGCAGCTTTACCATCGCCGTCGACCGCCCGTACACCAAAGCTTCGGAGCGTCAGACCGATTGGATCGACATCGTCGCCTGGAGAAACACGGCGGAGTTCATCTGCAAATATTTCCAGAAGGGCAAACCCATCATCGTCGAGGGAACCCTCCAGACCAGAAACTGGGAGGATAAGAGCGGCCAGAAGCGGAAATCCGTCGAAGTGGTCGCCGACAACGCGGAATTCGTCCCCGGCACCAAGGACGGCGGAGCTTCCATGCCCGGCCGCCCCGAGATGCACGCGGAGTTCGCCCCGCCGGTCGCGGATCCCGCCCCCGTCTCGTTTTCCAACGGCGAGGCCGAGGATTTCACGGTGGTGGAAGACGACGATCTCCCCTTCTGATTTGCAGAGCATCGAGTAACGAATTCAATAAGGAGGATTAGCATGGATAGACCCGAACGTCCGGAAAGACCCGGCAACCGCAACCGCCGCCCTAAGAAGAGGGTTTGCGCGTTCTGCGTCGATAAGATCGGTGTGATCGATTATAAAGATGTCCCGCGCCTGCGGAGATTCCTCTCCGAGAGAGGCAAGATCATCCCCAGAAGGGTTACCGGGACCTGCGCCCGCCACCAGAGACAGCTGACCGTCGCCATCAAGCGCGCCCGTCATCTCGCCTTCCTGCCCTACGTTTCCGACTGATTGTCCGAAACCGTCTCGCCCTCCCCGTCGGGAGGGCTTTTTTTATGCCCAAAAGACCGGCCATGGGCCCGCGCGGGGACGCGAAGCGGTTTTTGTAAAACCGCCCTCCCCTCGCGGAAATAAAAAAACGCGGAGGCGGCGGGCCTTGCCTTGCGCGGAAAAGGCGGTCCGAAAAAATCCGCAACGCGGGCCCCAAACGCTTTTTTGAATCAGAACGCGCGGAACTCGTACCCCCGGCCGCGGAGGGCCTCGATCAGCGTGGGGAGCGCCTGCGCCGTGGCGGTGCGGGTGTCGTAATCGTGGAGCAGGACGACCACGGTGTCCTTCCCCCTCGCCCCGGCCAGCACCTTCCGCACGATCTCGTAGGCGGAGATATACTGGTTGACGCTGTCGGTGCCGTCGACGTTCCACGCGCAGAGCGTCAGGCCCTCTGCCTCGATCTCGGCGAGGATCTCTTTCATCAGCGCGGGATTCGCGGAGACGTTCTCGATGCCGCCGGGCAGCCGGATGATGTCCGGGCTCTGACCGGTGACCGATTCGATCCAGATCCGCTCCATTTCGAGATCCGTTTTCCACGCCTCCAAGGAGGAGTAGATTTCCGCGTATTTATGCGACCAGCTGTGCAGGCCGACGGAGTGCCCCTCCAGCGCGATGCGCAGCAGGCGGTAGTTGGCCTCGTCGCCGTCCGGCCCGATCACAAAAAAGGTTGCCTTGACGTTGTACTCCTCGAGCACCCCGAGGATGTCCTCCGTGATCTCGGAGGGCCCGTCGTCAAAGGTCAGATAGACGATCTTCTGCGCGGATTCCATGCGCCCGGCGTCCCTCTTACCGGCGGCGAGCGCGTACCCCCTCTTTCCGATCAGGACCAGCGCCGTCAGGACAAGCGCCGCCGCCGCCGCGTGGAGCGCGAGCGTCCGCAGCCTTGTGACTCGGAAAAGCGGTTTCAATCCCTCACCCCCAGATCATGCCCCGGGGAAATCCTATGCGGCGGGAGGTTCTTTCTTGACAGGGGACGGGGCGGCGGTTAAAATTGACGGTAATGGTGTAAAGGAGGACGAGGAGTTGCGGCCTTTTTCTGAAATCACGGCGGAGGAGCTATCCGGCCTCCGCTTTATTCTCACCGACATCGACGACACGATCACGAGCGGCGGCAAACTGACCGCCGAGGCCTATTCCGCCATGTGGGCTCTCCACGAGGCGGGCTTCGGCGTCGTCCCGGTCACGGGCAGGCCCGCCGGCTGGTGCAGCCTGATCGTCCGGGAGTGGCCGGTCGCGGGCGTCGTCGGCGAAAACGGGGCCTTCGCGTTTTATCTGCGGGACGGGAAATTCCGCGAGCTTCGCCACCCCAACGTCTCCGAACGCTCCCACGAGATGCTCAAGGCGGTTACGGAGGCCGTGCTCAAAGAGGTCCCCGGCTCGCGGCTGAGCGCGGACCAGTTTTCCCACATCTACGATCTCGCGATCGATTATTGCGAGGACGAGCCGAAGCTCTCGATCGCGGACGCGGAGAAGATCGCGGAGATCTGCCGCTCGTTCGGCGCACAGGCCAAGGTCAGCTCCATCCACGTCAACACGTGGTTCGGCGATTACAGCAAGCGCGAAATGGCGCTGCTGTTCTTTAAGGACGTCCTCGGCGCCGAGGACCCGAAGCGGCAGATCCTCTATTTCGGCGACTCGCCGAACGACGAGTCGATGTTTGAATACTTTCCGCTCTCCTGCGGCGTGGCGAACATCCGGCCGTTTGCGCACGCCATCTCGCACCTGCCCGCTTTCGTGACGGAGCGGGAGGGCGGCCGCGGCTTTGCCGAGGCGGCGGCCGTGATCCTCGACAGAAAGGCCCGGTGACGGGCGCGCGCGGGCGCAGCGGTATGCTTTGCCGAGGCGGCGGCCGTGATCCTCGACAGAAAGGCCCGGTGACGGGCGCGCCTATATGCCGTGGCGCGGCCCCCGGGTTTCCTCACCACAAAAAAACAGCGGGCGACCGGGCTTTGCGCCCCATCGTCCGCTTTTTATATTATGGAACTCGCGCCGCCGCCCGGCGCTTCGGCCCCGCGGGGGATCGCCGCCCGGCCTCCGGGCCGGCGGGCCGCCTATGGGCCGCAAAAATCGTTTTTACGAAGCTATGAATCTAAAAATCCGCTCAATCTCCCGGCTCCAGCAGCCCGTAATTTTCGTCGTTGCGGCGGTAGACCACGTTGATCTCGTCGGTCTCCTCATTGCGGAACATGAAGAAGCTGTGGTCCAGCATGTTCATCTGGAGGATGGCCTCCTGCACGTTCATCGGCTTGAGCGGGAAACGTTTGATCCTGACGATGCCGTACTCCTCGGGCATGACATCGCTGTTGAAAGACGGCTGGAAAGCGCCGGTGTGGAATTTTTTCTCCAGTCTCGTCTTGTTGCGGGTGATCTGCTTGGTCAGCGCATCGGACGCCGCTTCCATGGAATCGATCCGGTCGGAGGTCGTTTTCTCTGCCCGGAAGAGCATGCCGCCGGACGTGATGGTCACCTCAACCGTCTCCCTGCCGTTTTGGTTGGAGACGGTGACGACAGCGTCGGCACTTTCACCGAAAAATCGATCGAATTTTTTGAGCTTTTTTTCACAGCGCTCTCTAAATTCGTCCCGGACCGAGGTGTTGCGTGAAGTGATCCTGATGTTCATAACTCTGCCTCCTTTTTAGGCGGAACGCGGCGGCTTCAGAAAGACCGCCCCTTTTCTTCCGCCATGAATATTATACCATATTGGCTTCCCGCGATTCCATTCATGATTCCTACTAAAATGTGAATCGTTTGTTATGCTGCACGACGAATTTCAAAAAAAGATGTTTACCCGCGCATAAAAAAGT
This sequence comes from Oscillospiraceae bacterium, assembly GCA_017991935.1. Classification (GTDB taxonomy): domain Bacteria; phylum Bacillota; class Clostridia; order Oscillospirales; family Ruminococcaceae; genus UMGS1668. The sequence goes on along the minus strand of JAGOPP010000001.1, from coordinate 175,639 downwards.
GCTATCTTTATATTGTTGTGGTCTGGAATAATCAGAAACGGGCGCTGGAATTTCTTTTCCGGCGCCCGTTTTTTTGCGATAAAATACGGACGAGCGCGCGGCCCGGCCGGGGCTCATTCCCCGACGATCTCGCCGCCGGCGACCACCATGACGGGCTCGGCGTAGACGGAAAAAGGGTCGTCGTCGAAGACCACGAAATCCGCGTCCTTGCCCGGCTCGATGGAGCCCACGCGGTCCGCGATGCCGCAGATCTCGGCCGGGACGATCGTGATGGCGCGCAGGGCGTCCTCCCTGCTCATGCCGCCGCGCACGGCGATCCCCGCCGAAAGCGCGAGAAACCGCTCCGGCACCTCCGGGTGGTCCGTGCAGATGGCGACCGGGATGCCGGCCTCCGCGAGTTCCGCTGGGTTGCAGTCGTCCATGTTGGCGAGCTCCGGCTTCGTGCGCGTGCCGATCATAGGCCCCGCGACGACCGGGACATGCTTCGCGGCGAGCTGCTCGGGGGCGAGCCAGCCCTCCGTCCCGTGGATGATGACCGCCTTGAGGCCGAATTCCTCGGCGATGCGGACGGCGGTGAAAATATCGTCCTGCCGGTGCGCGTGAAAATGGGCCTGAACGGCGCCCTCCAGCACCTGCTGCAAGGACTCGGCCTTCATGTCGAAATCCGGGGGATCGACCTCTTCGTCCTCCTCGCTCGCCCGCAGGTCCTCGGCGTAGCGGCGGGCCTTCATCAGCTGCTCGCGGATCACGGCGGCCGTGGCCATCCTCGTCGCGGGGGCCTCCCCGCGCTGGCGGTATGTATTGATCGGGTTTTCGCCCAGCGCAAATTTCATCGCGAGCGGGCACCGCAGGATCCTCTCCTCGATGGTGTCGCCGTAGGTCTTGAGCGCGAGCATCTGGCCCGCGACCGCGTTGGCGCTGCCCGGCCCGGTGACCACGGTGGTGACCCCGGCCTCGAGCGCCTCTTGGAACGCCCGGTCCGCCGGGTTGACGGCGTCGACGGCGCGCAGCTGCGGCGTGGCGGGATCGGTATCCTCGTTGCCATCGTCGGCGTCCTGCCCCTTGCCGTCCCCCCACATGCCGATGTGGGTGTGGGCGTCCACAAATCCCGGATAGACGGTCGCGCCCTTGAGGTCGACGGCGTCCTCCTCCTTGGGCAAAAACTCCGACGGGCCGACGTCGAGGATCTTCCCGTCCCGCACAAGGATGAAGCCGTCTTCAATTTCCGGCCCCGCGGCCGTGTAAACCCGGGCGTTATAGAAAAGCATACGTCCCACCCTTTCAAAAAAGGGTATCGCCGGAAGCAATACCCTTCGCCTGTCTGTCAATCGTCATAAAAGCCGCGGTTTTTATTCTTCGCGCGGCGGCCCTGAGCGCCTTTCCGACTTTCGATGACGTCCTTGAGATCGTCCATCTTTTCGTCGCTGCTCTGCTTATAGCGATTCATCATGTCTTCAAAAGACAGATTTTGATTTTGGTTCCTCGGACGGAACTCGAAACTGTCGGTCCCGGGGCCGGAACGGGAGCGGTCTTGACGCGGCGGGCGGCCGCTCTGGGAGCGGTCGCGCTGTGACTGATCCTCCGGCGGCTCCTCCGCCTGCTTCATGGAGAGGCTGATCTTGCCGTCCGGGGAGATGCCGAGGACCTTCACTTTCACCGTCTGGTGCATGGTCACAAACTCTTTGATGTCCTTCACATAGGTGTGCGCCACTTCGGAGATATGTACCATGCCGGTCTTGCCGCCGGACAAATCGACAAAAACGCCGAAATTGGTGATGCCGGAAACTTTGCCCTCCAGAATAGAGCCAACCTCAAGCTGCATAATTCCTTTTAGCTCCCTCTCAAAACTGCTTTAAAACCGCGCCTCAATTCGTGCCGGAGACGTCGACATAGAAACGCTCGTCGGAATAGGCATAGCCGAGCTTGTCCCGCGCCATGCTTTCGATGAAATCGTTGGTGCCGTAAGTATCAAGGGTCCGCTGAAGCTCCTCGTTCTCGATCTGCTGGCGGTTATATTCCTCTTTTGCCGCCTCGAGCTCCGAGCGTTTTTTGGTGATGTCCACCTGAAAGCTCACCAGAGCATACAGGATATACACCCCGAATGCGATCACCGCAAGCCGGAGAAACAGGCCTCTGTTCTTCTTCTCTTTGGTTCTCAGCTTCAAATCCCCGACGCCCCTTTTTCTCTTCCCCGGAAAGCGTCCGCACACGTCTTCCGGCGAAAAATAAATTCCTATATTTTCTAATACCTAAACACAATGGATTATACACTATTTGGCGTTCCTTTTTCAATAGTTTTTTCGCGCTTTCCGAAGATTTTTTAAGCATCGTTTCTCCTTTTGCCGCCATTCTCCGGCCGATCTCCCCCAAAAACGACCGAATTCTCCGCAGCGGCGGGGCCAAAACGCGCCGGATCGCCCTGCGGATGCGCGCGATCAGCCTCCCGACCAGCGAGACGAGCCGCCCCGCCGTGCCCATCCAGACGGCGAACCCGATCGCGGAGCCGAAGTAGAGATAGAGCCGCGGCTGGCCGTAATTGCGCTCCAGCAGAAACGAAAAATACAGGAATCCGGCGATCAGGCAATAGCCCGCGTCCCCCCAAAACCGGCGCCGCCTCCCCGGCGGAAACAAAAAACGGAACAAGTCCTGCGCGCTGCGGCACAGGGCAAGCTCCGCGCCGAACGCCATCGCCTCCAAAAAGAGCGCCGTCTGGAACGCGTTGATGTCGTCATAAAAGATCATGCCGCCTCCTCAGCGCGAGAGCTTTTCCAAAAAGCCGGCCCGCCGCGGCAGCCTCCCGGAATAGCGCAGCCAGTCGATTTTCCCCTCCGCGGAGAGATCCCCCGTCTCCGCCGAAAAGCCCGTCACCTTGAGGTTTCGCCCGCCGATCACCAGCATCGACTCCGGCAGCGCGGCATGGATCTCCCGCTCGTCGAAGCCCTCCAGCGAGACGATCCCGGCGGCGGAGAGCTTGCCCCGCTCGTCGATCTTCACCCAATGGGGCCTCTTTTCGGCCTGCTGCGTTTCTCTCATAGTCCCGCCTCCTGAAAATAGGTTCTCTGCGGGCATCTTATGGAAAAATGGTCAAAAAAATACCGGAGAACGCTGAAAAGCGTTCCCCGGCGCCGTGCCCCTGCGGGCGGAACCGATCGGGTCTTCCCCGCTATCCGAAAACAGCCCCAGCGGCCGCTCCGGCGGCGCGGAATCCCCCGCCGCTTTTAGCGACGCTCGTTATTGGCGTCCTTCTGCTGGCTCTGTTTCTGGGGGTTCTGGGGGTTCTGCGGGCCTTGCGGGTTCTGCGGGCCCTGAGTGCCCTGCGTGCGGTTGTTGTTGGAATTGTTGTTGTTGGCGTTGTTGGAATTGGTGTTGGAGCTGCCCTCTCTGGAATAGTTCTGATTGTTGGAAAGCATAAAAAGATCTCCGTTTCGGAAAAATTAGAAAGCGCCGCTTCGCAGATTTTCTTTCCTAAAAGCTCTGCTTTCGTTCTCATTTTTCCCGCAGAAGGAGATTTTATGCAAGTATTTATTTTTTACAGGGGCGCGCGCCTTTTTGGGAGGATTCCGGGCGCTTTTTTATTCATAAGGATTTTTTTCTGCTTCATCCGGCGGTTTCCCGTGGAGCCCGTTTCCCCGCCCCGCGGGATTCGGCAAAAGCTCCGCCGCGGACGGAAAAAATCCCCTGAAACATCCGGCCGCCCTGTCGGAGACCCTCCCGCCGCTCCCGTAAAGCTTGGGATAAAACCGGCAGAACGCCCGCCGCGGACAGAAAAAAACTCCGGACGGCGCGGCGGCCTCTAACCGTCGATCCGCATGGGGCGGAATCCCTCCCCGATGATCTCGTTGGAGGGCGAGGACATGATAAAGGCCGCGGGATCGCATTCCTTCACGGCTTTTTTAAAGGTCGGGAACTGGTTCTCCGGCATGGCGCACATGATGACCCGCCGGACCCCGCCGGTATAGCCGCCCTCCCCGCTCAGGAAGGTGACGCCGCGGTCGATCTTTTCCATGATGGCTCTCGCCGCCTTCTCCGGTTCTTCCACGACCGCCCACGCGATGACGCCGCGCCGGTCCCCGTAGAGCACCGTATCCAGCGCCCGCTCCACGGTGTAGACCGAGACGAGCGCGTAGAGCGCGGCCTCCATGCTGGAAAAATAGAAGCCCGCGCCGACAATCACGGCGAAATCAATATATAAAAGCATCTTGCCGAGCTGGATATGCGGGTATCTGAGCAGCAGCAGCCGGCCGACGATATCCGAGCCGCCGGTCGAGGAGCCCCGCTGAAAGACGACGCCGAGGCCCGCGCCGATCAGCAGGCCGCCGAAGATGGAGGCGAGCAGCATGTTGCCGGTGTATTCCGGCAGCAGGGGGGCGAGCGCGTCGGTCAGGACGGTCAAAATCACCAGCGTGCGCAGCGTCGAGCGGACGAAGTTCCTGCCAAGAAACTTCCACCCGAGCAAAATCAGAGGCAGGTTGAGCAAGAAGCTCGTGATGCCGATCGGCAGGCCGGTCAGGTCGTTGAGCATCGTGGCGATGCCCGTGACGCCGCCCGGGACCACGTGGTTCGGCGCGGTAAAAATATCCACGCCCGCCGCGAAGAGAAACGAGCCGGCGAGTTCGGCGCAGATGTCCCAAAAGATCCCGTCCCGCTTCTTCACGCAGACGCCTCCCCGCTCAAAACTTCCGACGACAAATCAAAAAGATCCCGCGCGCGGGATTCGTTGCCGCAGAGCCAGAGCCAGCCGAACAGCGCCTCGACGCCGGTCGCCTTGCGGTACTCGGCGGCGGTGGCGTTGTGGGGGATATGCCCCACCGCGCAGTTGCGGCCGCGCTTGAGGATGCCGAGCTCGTCCTCGCCGAGCACCGGCTCCAGCAGGTCGTAGACCCTCGCCTGCGCCTCGGCCCGCACCATGAGCACGGCGCGCTCGTGGAGCTTTCCCGCCGGCAGAGAGCCATGCTCAAGCAGCTTTTCGCGCACAAAAATCTCATAGACCGAGTCCCCGACAAAGGCCAGAGACAGCCCGTTGAGCATCCCCGCCTCCTGTTTGGTCAACACGCCGCGCTCCAAAGACAAGCCCCCAATAAAATATAAAATAAAAAATCAAGCCCCCGGCGAAGCCGGGAGTCCGGGCAGCCAAAAAAGCGGCCGCCCAACGGGCGTTTTTTATGCCCGGATCAGCGCACGTACTCGAAATCGATGTCCAAGACGGAGACGGTGTCGCCCTCCTGAATCCCCATCTCCTCGAGCTTGTCGATGATGCCGGAGAGACGCAGCACGCGCTGGAAATACTGCATGGACTCGTAGTCGTCCAGATCGACGAAGCCCAGCGTGTGGGCGAGCCACGGCGCGTCCACGACGTAGACGCCGTCCTCCACCGCGACGGTGAATTCCTGTTTCTCCGTGATCTCGGGGTGGACTTCCGGCTCCGGCTCGTAGCGCAGGACCGGCGGCAGCTTGGAGAGGGCCTCCTCGACCGCCTTGAGCAGCTCGCCGACGCCCTGCCGGGTCGCCGCGGAGATGAGATAGTAGGTCAGGCCCTCGCCTTTTGCGAACTTGTCGAATTCCTCGATCATCTCGGGGATGGCGGCGTCGCATTTGTTGAGCGCGAGGATTTGCGGGCGCTTCGCGAGCTCCGGGTTAAACCGCTCAAGCTCGCGGTTGATGGTTTTATAGTCCTCGATCGGGTCGCGGCCCTCCTCGGCGGCGATGTCGACGATATGCAGGATCAGGCGGCATCGCTCGACGTGGCGCAGGAAATCGTGCCCGAGGCCGACGCCCTCCGCGGCGCCCTCGATGAGCCCCGGGATGTCCGCCATGACGAAGGAGCCGTCGTCCGTCTTGACCACGCCGAGCACCGGCGTGATCGTCGTGAAGGGGTAGCTCGCGATCTCCGGCTTCGCGGCGGAGCACACGCTGATCAGCGTGGATTTGCCAACATTCGGGAAGCCGACGAGGCCCACGTCCGCGAGGAGCTTCAGCTCCAGCGTGACCTCAATCTCCTCGCCGGGCAGGCCCGCCTTGGCGAATTTCGGGATCTGGCGCGTGGAGCTCGCGAAATGCGCGTTGCCCCAGCCGCCCTTGCCGCCCCTCGCCACGGCCTGCGGCCGGTTGTCGGAGACGTCGGCCAGAATCCGGCCGGTCTCCGCCTCCTTAACGACGGTGCCGACCGGCACCCGGATCACCAGATCCGGCGCGGATTTGCCGTAGCATTTGTTGCCCATGCCGTTCTTGCCGTCCTCGGCGAAATAGCGCTTGCGGAATTTGAAATCGACAAGGCTCGAAAGGTTGCTGTCGCCGGCGAAAACGACGTCTCCGCCCTTTCCGCCGTCGCCGCCGTCCGGCCCGCCGGCGTTGATAAATTTCTCGTGGTGGAACGCGACGGCGCCGTCGCCGCCCTTTCCCGCCCGAATTCTGATCTTCGCGATATCTACGAACAAAGAAGTATCTCTCTCTTTCTATAACGATCCGGGATCTCTCCCGATCCGAAAAAAACGCGGGCGAACCTTCCGAAGTCCGCCCGCAATGTAACCTTACTGCTCGTCTGGGTAGATGCTGACTTTTTTGCGGTCCGCGCCGAGACGCTCGAAGCGGACGATGCCGTCTTTTAAAGCGAACAAGGTGTCGTCGGAGCCTCTGCCGACGTTGTCGCCGGGGTGGATGTGGGTGCCGCGCTGACGGACGAGGATGTTGCCCGCGAGGACGAACTGGCCGTCCCCTCTCTTGACGCCGAGGCGCTTCGACGCGGAATCGCGTCCGTTTTTGGTGGAGCCCATTCCCTTTTTATGAGCAAAAAACTGAATGCCGATTCTAATCATGGTTTTACACCTCCGAAATTATTAAGTTGACCGTGCCGGGGTGATCTTGCGCAATATTCCGCAGCTCCAGCCGCAGAGCCGAGATGAAATGCCACGCCGCGGGCCTCGCGTTCTCCCGGAGAATCAGCTCGACGCTGTCCTCCCCGATTTCGACGCCGCACTGCGTCTTTACGATCTCCGTGATGCCGTTGACCGCCATCTCGGTGCAGGCGCTCACCGCCGCACAGACAATATCTTTTCCGCTTTCGGCGTAGCCGGCGTGCCCGCTGATGCGGAAAGAGACCGGCTGGCCTTTATGATAACAAAATTCCGCGCGGATCATGCCGCGTCAGCCTTCGATCGCCCCGATGACGACCTTGGTGTAGGGCTGACGGTGACCGAGGCAGCGGGCGCTGCCCTTTTTGGATCGGTAGGTGAAAACGCGGATCTTCTTGGCTTTGCCCTGTTTTTCCACCACGCCGCCGACCGTGGCTCCCTCTAAATAAGGAGCGCCGACCTTGACGCCTTCGTCGCCGCCGATCACGAGGACTTTGTCAAAAACGACTTCGTCTCCGCCCTCGGCTTCGATCTTTTCGATATAGACCACGTCGTCTTTTTCGACGCGATACTGTTTTCCGCCTGTTTCGATGATTGCGTACATAATTAACCTTCTTTTGTTGGACTCGCTGCAAAAAGGGCACCAGTGCGCGTTTGGGCGCACTGAATTTAGGAAGCCCACAGCATGCGGCAGACTGCATTATAACATGGGAAAAGCAGGATGTCAAGCATCCTCTTTATAAAAATATAATAGGAGCCGCCCGATGCCGGGCGACGACGCGCCTTGAGGAAAATCCCCGCTCCCCTTTCACCGGCCGGGTGAAAAGAGAGCGGGGATTTTCCTGCGTTTTTGTTTTTTTAAAACGGCGGGCGGCCTATTCCGGCAGGTTTTGCTCGGAGCCCGGCTCCGGCACGGCCGCCTCTTCCGAAACGGGTTCTTCGGGGATTTGTTCTTCCGATCCGGTCAGCGGGGCGTTCTTCTCCGAAATCGGCTCTTCCGAAGCGGCCAGCGGGGCGTTCTTCTCCGAGATCATTTCCGCCCCTTCCGCGGGCGCCTGCTTGGGCGCCTTCGCCTGATAATCCCATTGCCCGGCGAGCGCCAGCCTCGACTCCTCCGTATCGCGGTAGGGCCGTAGATACGCGGGGTCGTTTTCGCGGCGGATTTTGGCGAGGATCAGGAAATTGGCGATCACCGCCGCGAGCACGAGCACGGCGCCCAGCGCCTGCGAGACGCGCAGGCTGCCGAGCATCAGGCTGTCGGTGCGCAGGCCCTCGATCCACATGCGCCCGAAGCCGTTCCAGCCGATGTAAAACAGAAACATCTGCCCGTCGTAGCGGCGCTTTTTCATCGCGAGCGCAAAAATGAGAAATCCGATCGCCAGCCAGAGCGACTCATAGAAAAACGTCGGGTGCACCGGCTTCGCGGGGTCCATCTCCGCGCCCATAAACTGGGAGGTATGGCTCGCGATATAGTAGGCGACGGTCTTGCTGGTCATGCCCCACGGCAGGTCCGTGTTGGTGCCGAACGCCTCCTGATTCACAAAATTTCCCCAGCGGCCGATCGCCTGACCGATCAGCAGGCCCGCCGACCCGATGTCGAAAAACGGCAGCAGCTTCACGCCGCGCCATCTGCATCCCAAAACCGCGCCGAGGATGCCGCCGAGGACCGCGCCGTAAAACGCGAGCCCGCCGCCGCGCGTATTGAGAATTGCGCCGAGGTTTCCGGCAAATTCTTCCCAGCGGAAGGCGACATAGTAAAGCCGCGCGCCGATGACGCCCATGATCGCCGCGATCATCACGACGTCGAGCGCGCGGTCGCCGTCGAGGCCGAATTCCTTAAAATTGCGGAACGCGAACAGCAGCGCGAGCAGAAAGCCCGCCGCGATCAAAACCGCGTACCAGTAGATCTCCATGCCGCCGATGGAAAACGCCACGCGGCCGACCTCAAACTCGAGCCCCAGACCGGGGAAAGATACGGTGTCCGTCATAGTTATCCTTCCTTTTGTAAAAAGTCAAGCGCCGGAATTTTCTCCCCGGAGGGACGCGGTCATTCCTTGACCGGCCGGATCACGGAGAGCACGGCGCGCTCCTCGCCGTAGGCCGAAAAAGCCCGCTCGCAGACGGATTCCACGGTGGCCTCGGCGGCCGCGTCAAGGATCACATAGGGGCTGTGCCCGGCAAAATGGCAGTTGAGCAGCTCCGAGGCGATGCCCTCGGTCCGTTCCGCGGAGCGCAGGTAATGGCCGTACACGCTGCGCTGGGCGTTGCGGAACAGCTCCTCCGGGATCCCGTCCCGCCGCAGCTCGCCAAAGCGCCGCAGCAGCGCGTCGGCGACCTTTTCCGGCTCCTTCGACTCGCCGGAATAGAGCGTGCTGCAAAAGTCCCGCCCGCAGAAGGCCTCCGAATAAAATGTGGAGTTAATGAGCTCCCGATCGTAAAGCTCACGGTAAAACCGCGTGTAGTCCGCGGCCATGGCCTCGGCGAAAATCTCGTCCAAAACCGAGCCGGTCAGGTTCTCCCGCTCGCCGCGGTCGAGCCCCTTGAAGCCGAAGGTGAACTGCGGCACGGAGACCGGCAGGCGCTGCTCGATATAGGTCTCCCTGACCTCCGGCGGCTCGGCGCAGGTGCTGTGGCGGATGAGCACGGGCTCCTTCGCCTTGAGCACCTTGTCCGCGGCGGTGAGCACGGCGTCCCGGTCGAAGCTGCCCGCGATGGCCAGCACCATGTTGCTCAGGTCGTAAAACGCGCCGTAGCATTTGTATAACAGGTCCGCGTCGATTTGCGCGATGCTCTCGACGGTGCCCGCGATGTCGTTGCGGACGGGGTTTTTGACGTACATGGAGGTCAGCATATTGAAGAGCACGCGCCATTCCGGGCTGTCGTCGTACATGCGGATCTCCTGCCCGATGATGCCGCGTTCCTTCTCGACCGTCTCCGGCGTGAAATACGGGTGCGTAACGAAATCGAGCAAAATCTCGATGGATTCGGCGAAGTGGTCGCTGCAGGAAAAGAGGTAGGCCGTCCGGTCGAACGAGGTGTAGGCGTTGGCCGAGGCCCCGGTCTTCGCGAAGCGGTCGAAGGCGTTGCATTCCTCGCTCTCAAAGAGCTTGTGCTCAAGATAATGGGCCGTTCCCTGCGGGATCGGGTCCACCCGGCCGTCCGCATAGCGGATCTCGGTGTCGATCGAGCCGTAGGCCGTGCCAAACAGCGCGTAGGCCGAGCGGAAGCCCTCCATCGGCGCCAGCAGCATCCTGAGGCCGGAAGGATGGTCGATAATTTCATAATGATCGCCGAGGCGTTCGCTCCTGACGATTTCGTTATTCATTCGTTTTCGCCTCCCCGGTCAAACGATAGACGGCGGCAAGCTTTGCGCGGCCGGCCATCTCCGCGATCTCCGCGGCGGTGACTTTGCCGATCGTCTCGGCGTCCTCCGCGGGCGTGCGTAGGTCGCCCTCCAAAATCCTTGTCAGATACCAGCCCTCGGCCCCGTCGAGCGAATCCTCGACGGATTTGAGGCTGTTGACCGCGAGCAAGAGCGTGTTGCCGCGCTCCTCCTCCGTGAAACCGCCCTCCGCGACGGCGCGGAGCTGGTTTCCGATCTCCTTTTCCGCCTTCCGCATGTTGGCGGACTCGACGCCGCTGTCCACAAAGAGGACGCCGGTGGGCCGGTCGTAGCGGGCCGCGCAGTAATAGCAAAGGCTCATCTTTTCGCGGACATTCATAAAAAGTTTGGAAAACGGCGTGCCGCCGTAAAGCGCGGTCATCATGCGGGCGGCCGCCTGCTCGGTCTCCTCCGTCGGCGCGCCGATGCGGTAGGCCATCACAAGTTTCCCCTGCACGACGTCCATCTTCTCGTCCAGTTCTGTATATTCCGAATAGGGCAGCGGACGCGCGGGCTCGCCGTCAAAGCGGTCGCGCGCGAGCCTGCCGAGGCGCTCCGCGAAAACCCGCTGCGCCGTCTCCGGGTCGCCCGGCCCGGTGAAAAGGATCTCAATGCGCGCCTTCTTCAGAAGCTCGCGCCACGCGGCGGTCGCCTCCTCGGCGGTCAGCTTCTCGGCGTCCTCTTTATAGCCGTAGCGCTTGACGCCGAACGGCTCGTCGCGAAACAAGATCTCCGTGCATTTGCCGATGGCGTAGGCGCGCTTCTCGTTGAGCTCGCTCTCGATGGTGTCGATCAGGTAAGTGCGCTCGACGCGGAAATCGTCCTCCGGGAAGCGGCCGTACTTATCGAGCACCGGGTCCGTCAGCACGGAGCAGAGCAGCTCGGCGGATTCCCGGCAGAGGGCCTCCCCGGCGATGGAGTAGCGATCGTCCGCCGTCTGCACCGACAGGTGGATCATTTGCAGGTCGGCGTATTTGGTGACGTCGGCGTCGAGGATCGCGCCGTACATCGACGCGAGCTTCGCGTTCAGCGCCGTGAAATCCGGGTAGGCGCCGCAGCCCTTCCGCAGCAGAAACGGCACCAGCGCGCGGACGGTGGCCTTGGTCCGCTCAAGCGGCGCGATCAAGACGGCGGTCATTCGGTCGGATTTGAATTTCGGCTCCCGGATCGCGGTGAAATAGATGCCCTCGCCGATCTCGCGGCGCACAGGCCTGTCTTCCATAGGTCAGTCTCCTTTATTTTACATACGAATCTCATTTAGTATCTGCAAAAACCGGGATTTGATGAATCCCGGCCCGGGGCGGCGTTTTTGGGCAAAGCCGTACGCCGATTCCGGGCAGTCCCGCCCGGCGGCCGCTCCGAAAAATATCCCCAAAAAGCCTTTTTTAGGCCGGGGGAAGCCCCTGCCGCATGGGGGTGGAAAGACGGATGCCCTCCTGATCGAAGCGCGTTTTGATCTGCTCGAGCACGTCGAAGCGCGCCGCGTCGTAGTCCTCCCAGCGGGCGTAGGCCTGCGCGACGAGGTCGACGGAGCCGGCGCCGAATTTATCGACGCGGCAAAAGGGCTTGGGCTCCGGATCGATCTTCGGATGGGTGGCGAGGATGTCGCCGACGATCCGCTCGGCCTTTTTAAAATCCTCCGCGTAGTCGATGGAGATGATTTCCCGGATGCGGCGGCAGCCCATGCCGGAATGGTTGATCACCGTGCTGGCCACGAGGTTGCCGTTCGGGATATAGACCTTGCTGCCGTCCGGGGTGCGCAACTTGGTGTGGATGGGGCCGATGTCGGTGACATAGCCGGTCGCGCCGTCGGCGAGGCATTCGATGTGGTCGCCGATGACGAAAGGTTTGGAGGTCAAAAGGATGATGCCGCCGGCAAGATGCGTCAGGCCGTCCTTGATCGCGAGCGTGATGGCGAGGGCAAGCGTGCTGAACAGGGCGAGCGTCGAGGTGATCGGGACGCCGAGTTTGGAGATGGCGGTCAGGGTCAGGATCAGATAGAGCAGAAACTTCGTCACCGTGGTGATGATGGTGAAGGCGCTCCGCTCCATTTTGGATTCCCGCAGGTGCCGCTCCACGAGCCGCATGATCAGCCGGATCAGAAAATAGCCGAGGATCAGAATGATCCCGGCGGTCATCAGGTCTATCTTATAGGTTTCCCAGATCTGCGCGATCGTCATGCCGGAAGTTTTGTCCGTGAGGATCTCCACCGGGGTCCGCGACTCCGTCTGCGTCTCAAAAAGCGCGGCAATGGTGGTGTCCGTGTCGTCAAGCAGCCTGATGGGGTTCATCCTATCGCCTCCAAAGCGGATTTTTTTATAAAATAATCGAATGCATCTTCACCGCGTTCGCGGCGAATCCCTGTCAAATAAATCATCAGATTTATGATTTTTGCGAGCCTTACGGGCGGCGGGCGTCTTTTTTTAAAGGGCCGCCAAACCCGTCTTTTGGGGGATCGCTTCTCCGCCGCGCCCGCGGCGCAGCCCCTCAATATGGCCGGGGCGGAAGGCCGTTTTTTTCGCCCGAATCCCGGCGTTTTGCGGGCTCAGAGCGTCCGGAGCCTCGCGAAATTGGCCATCAGCTTTTTGGTGCCGGCCGTGTCGAAGGCGATCTCCAGCAGGAAATCCCCGGACATGGCCGTGACGCCGGTGATCGTGCCCTCCCCGAAGACGCGGTGCCTCACCCGGTCCCCGACGCGCCAGCTTTCTGCGGGCGCCGCCTTCTCCTCGCGGTAGGGCGTAAAGGTGACGTCCGTCCGGATATGCCCGGAGGCGTCCTCGTCGCCGAAATGGTAGCTCTGCCGCACGGGCTCGCGCCGGGCGGCCTCGTCGGTAAATTCCGTCAGGCCGTCCGCGATCTCGGCGACAAACCGGGAGAGGCGGTTGCGCGTCGTCTGGCCGAAGAGCATGCGCGAGGCGGCGGCGGTCAGATAGAGGCGCTCCTTGGCGCGCGTCATCGCGACATAGGCGAGCCTGCGCTCCTCCTCCATCTCCTCCGGCTCATAGATGGCCTGCATGCCGGGGAAGATGCTCTCCTCCATGCCGACGGCGAACACCTGCGGGAATTCGAGGCCCTTCGCGGAGTGGACGGTCATCATCAGCACCGCGTCGCCCTCCTCCAGCCGGTCGATGTCGGTCAGCAGGGCCGTCTCCTCAAGAAATCCCCCGAGGCTCGGCTCCTCGGCCGCGTCCATATATTTCAGGATGTTTGTTTTGAGCTCGCCGAGGTTTTCCCTCTTCGGCTCGCCCTCGTCCCCCATGGCTTTGAGCATGGCGGCGTAGCCGGTCTTTTCGCAGACCTCGTCGAAAAGCTCGTCGAGGTCCATTTTTTCCGCGTCGGCGGCGAATCCGGAGATCAGGTTTGTAAACTCCTTGAGCACGGATGCCTTGCGGCCGAGCGCGGCGTATTCGTCGGCGTGCTCAAAGATGTCGAAGAGCGGCAGCCCGGTCTGTCCGGCGATCTCGCGCGCGGCGCCGAGCGTCGCGTCGCCGATGCCGCGCTTGGGCTCGTTCAAAATGCGCTCGAGGCGGAGGTTGTCGGCCCGGTTGGAGACGAGCGACAGATAGGCCATCAGGTCTTTGATCTCCTTGCGGTCGTAAAAGCGCAGGCCGCCGATGATTTTATACGGCACCGAGGCCGAGATGAAGGCTTTTTCAAAGGCGTTGGACTGGGCGTGCATCCGGTAAAGCACCGCGAAATCGCCGTACCGCCCGCCCCTCGCCGCATGGTCAAGGATCGTGTCGGCGGCGAATCTCGCCTCGGCCTCCTCGTTCTCGCAGCGGCGGACGGTCACCTTCGCGCCGCCGGTTTTCGCGGTCCAGAGCGTCTTGCCCTTCCGGCCCCGGTTGTTCGCGATCACCGAGTTCGCGGCGTCGAGAATATACTGCGTCGAGCGGTAATTTTGCTCGAGCCGGATGACTTTCGCCCCCGGGAAGCTGTTTTCAAAAGATAAAATGTTCTCGATCGTGGCGCCGCGGAATTTGTAGATCGACTGATCGTCGTCCCCCACGACGCAGAGGTTGCGGTATTTCGCCGCGAGCAGCGAGACGAGCTCGTACTGCACGTGGTTCGTGTCCTGATATTCGTCCACCATGATATAGCGCCAGCGGTCGCGGTAGTACTCGAGCGTCTCGGGCGACTGCCGGAAGAGGCGGACCGTCTCGGTCAAAAGGGCGTCGAAATCCAGCGCCTCGGCGGTGCGCAGCTCCTTTTCGTAGGCCGCGTAGACCTCGGCGACGATCTTCTTGCGAAAATCGGAGGAGACCTGCGCCTCGCTTCTCACCGCGTCGGGGCCGCAGAGTTTCTCCTTCGCGTGGCTGATGTCGGAGAGGAGGCCCTTCGGCGGAAACCGTTTTTCGTCGTAATTGAGCTCCCGGAGGCATTTTTTCACGACGCGCAGGGAATCATCCTGATCGTAGATCGTAAAACTGCGCGAGAGGCCGATCTTGTCCGCGTCCCGGCGCAGGATCCGCACGCACATGGAGTGAAAGGTGGAGGCGAAGACCTCCGCCGCCTCCGGGCCGAGCTTGGCGGCGAGGCGGTCGCGCAGCTCGCCCGCCGCCTTGTTGGTGAAGGTGATGGCGAGGATGTTCCACGGCCGCACGCCGCTTTCGATCAGGCGGGCCACGCGGTCGATCAGGACGGTGGTCTTGCCGCTGCCGGCCCCGGCCAAGATCAGCAGCGGCCCGTCTTTGTGAAGGACCGCCTCGCGCTGCATGTCGTTGAGTTTTCCGTAATCCAGTTCCATGTTGACCTCTCTTGCGTTTCAATATGCTAAGGAAATATTATACTCTATTCCCGCAAAAGCCGCAACCACCTTTCCGGGCGCAGGCTTTCCTGCAAAAGACGCGCCCCCCGCCGCGAAAACGGGGCCGCGTCTCCATTTAAAACAAAAAAATCTGAAATTTACGCCCGACCGTCTTGCATCTTTTCTGTTGCAAAAGCGATAATAATATGATATATTAAGACATATTGACGGCTGGACCGCCCAAAAACGCAACTGGAGTGATTGAAATGAATCGAACGGAGCTGCGGCACATCTATGCCGCGCCGGAAAGCTACACCGCCGCGCCGGTCAAAATCTGCGGCTGGCTGCGCACTTCCCGCAACTCCAAATCTCTCGGCTTTATCGAGCTCAACGACGGCACCTGCTTCTCCAATTTGCAGGTCGTCTACGAGGAGGATAAGCTCGAAAATTATAAGGAGATCACCAAGCTCAACGTCGGCGCGGCCGTCTCGGTCGTGGGGCGGATCGTCCTGACCCCGGAGCTCAAGCAGCCCTTCGAGCTGCACGCGACGGAGATCGCCGTCGAGGGGCAGTCCACGCCGGACTACCCGCTCCAGAAAAAACGCCATTCCCTCGAATATCTGCGCACGATCGCCCACCTGCGCCCGCGCACGAGCACCTTCAGCGCGGCGTTCCGGGTGCGCAGCGTCGCCGCCTACGCCATCCACAAATTCTTTCAGGAGCGCGGCTTCGTCTACGTGCACACGCCGCTGATCACGGGCTCCGACTGCGAGGGCGCGGGCGAGATGTTCCGCGTCACCACGCTCGACCCGAGCGACCCGCCGCGCTGCGAGGACGGCGCCGTGGATTTCAGCCAAGATTTCTTCTGCAAGCCCGCGGGCCTCACCGTCTCCGGACAGCTTGAGGGCGAGGCCATGGCGCTCGCCTTCTCCAACATCTACACGTTCGGGCCGACCTTCCGCGCCGAGAAATCCTACACCCAGCGCCACGCGGCCGAATTCTGGATGATCGAGCCGGAGATCGCCTTCGCCGAGCTTGCCGACGAGATGCAGCTCTCCGAGGACCTGATCAAATTTGTTTTTCGCTATGTGCTCGATACCTGCCCGCAGGAGATGCGGTTCTTCAACGACTTCATCGACCCGGAGCACCATCTGATCGAGCGCCTCGAATCCATCATCAACGCTCAGTTCGTCCGCGTCAGCTACACCGAGGCCGTCGAGATTCTGCTGAATTCCGGACATGAGTTTCAGTACCCCGTCTACTGGGGCTGCGACCTCCAAACCGAGCACGAGCGGTATCTCACCGAGGTGGTTTACCAGTCCCCGATCTTCGTCACCGACTACCCGAAGGAGATCAAGGCCTTCTATATGCGCATGAACGACGACGGCAAGACCGTCGCGGCGGCGGATCTGCTGGTGCCGGGCGTCGGCGAGATCGTCGGCGGCAGCCAGCGCGAAGAGCGCCTTGAGGCGCTGCTCGACCGCATCCGGGAGCTCGGACTCCGCGAAGAGGACTACTGGTGGTACCTTGACCTGCGCCGCTACGGCGGGTGCAAGCACGCGGGCTTCGGCCTCGGCTTCGAGCGGGTCATCATGTATCTCACCGGCATCGAGAACATCCGCGACGTGCTGCCCTTCCCCAGAACGACCGGCAGCGCGGAATTTTAAAGGTAATCTCCCGGGTTTGGGAAAAGCGATGAGTTTGATGGTTTTGGCGAAGCCAAAATCACGCTCCCGCTTTTGGAGCGCGGAGGCAAACTAAGGTTTCGGTTTCGGGTAACGGCGAGTTTTTCGGTTTCCGAAGGAAATCGCGGCCATCCTTTCGGGCCGCGAAGAAAAACTCGGAGCGCTTAGCGTCGGCTAAGCGCAATTTCCAAAAAGGGGCTCTCTCAGAAATGAGAGGGCTCTTGTGTATGAAATCTTCGCGACGGAAAAGCTTCATTTTTGAATTTTCTTTCTTGAGATCTTGCAAAATGAGCCGGTTCCACAAGACTTTCCCCGCTTTTTCGCCAACCGTATATTTGGGACAGAATCCTCTCATTCTAAAAACGTGCACGGATTTTGGAGAACCTACTCCGTGTAAGAAAGCAGGCTGAATCAATGAAAAATTATCTGGAACTCTCCCACGAGGAGCTTCTTGCCGAACAGGAGACGCTCAAACAGGCGCTGGAAGAAAAAAAGGCCCTCGGGCTCAAACTGGATATGAGCCGCGGAAAGCCCTGCAAGGAGCAGCTCGATATCACGAGCACGCTGCTCGACAACGTCACCTCGCGGCCGGGCAGCTACATCTCCGAAAACGGGATCGACTGCCGCAACTACGGCTGCCTCGAGGGCATCCCGGAGTGCCGCCGGCTGATGGCCGAGATCATGGGCGTCGGGCCGGACGAGGTCCTCTGCGAAGGCTCCAGCTCGCTGACGCTGATGTACGATATGATCGCCCGCGCGATGACGCACGGCGTCTACGGCTCGGAGAAGCCGTGGTATGAGGTCAAGGACCGCAAATGGCTTTGCCCCGCGCCGGGCTACGACCGCCACTTCGCCGTCACGGAGTTTTTTGGCTTTGAGATGATCCCGGTCGCGATGACGCCGGACGGCCCCGACATGGACGCCGTCGAGAAGCTGGTCAAAGACCCCTCCGTCAAGGGCATCTGGTGCGTGCCGCAGTTCTCCAACCCGCAGGGCATCGTCTACTCCGACGAGACGATCGACCGCTTCGCGAAACTGCGCCCCGCGGCGGGCGACTTCCGCATCTTCTGGGACAACGCCTACTCGGTCCACGACCTCTACCCCGACCGCCGCACCCGCATCCCCTGCCTGCTGCGCGAGGCCGAAAAATACGGCACCGAGGACCACGTCTACATCTTTTCCAGCACCAACAAGATCACGTTCCCGTCCGCGGGTATCGCGGCTTTCTCTTCTTCGGCGAACAACCTTGGGTTCATCAAAAAACAGCTCGCCTTCCAGACCATCGGCCCGGATAAGATCAACCAGCTCAACCACGCCCGCTTCTTTAAAAATCTTGAGGGCATCTACGAGCAGATGGACCGCATGGCCGTGATCATCCGCCCGAAATTCGAGGCGGTGCTCGAGATCCTTGACCGCGACCTCGACGGCTCCGGCGTGGGCAGCTGGGTGCGCCCAAAGGGCGGCTATTTCATCGGCATCGACCTCATCCCCGGCACGGCCAAGCGCACCGTCGCGCTCTGCAAGGAGGCCGGCGTCGTGCTGACCCCCGCCGGCGCGGTCTATCCCTACCTGCGCGACCCGAAGGATTCGAGCCTCCGCCTCGCGCCGACGTTCCCGCCGATCGCGGAGCTCAAGCAGGCCATCGAGGTGTTTTGCATCGCCGCGAGGCTCGCCTCGGCGGAGGCCCTGCTGGGCCGGTAAGGCGAAGCTTGGAAAAAGATCTCCGATCCCCGGCGTGACCCGCGGCCGACGGCCTGAAATCTTTTTTCGGCCTCGGCGGATCTTTGCGTATCGGGCGCGCCGCCGGCCCGCTTTTGGCCATGGGGAAACCCCCGACAGCCTGCGGCGCGGTCCCTCGGATTTGATATTTGAAACGGAATCAGGTATAATAAAGTGCCGGCCCACTCCGGGCCGGCGCTTTTTCATTGCAAATATTTTTATGGAAATATCTTTCCCCCGGAAAGGCGGCGGCGTATGGTCATTCTCGCGTCCGGCTCCCCAAGAAGGCGGGAGCTCCTGCGGCTCATCGTGCCCGAATACCTCTGCGTCCCGGCGAAGGGCGGCGAGACCGTCCCGGACGGGACCCCGTGGGACGAGGCGCCGGAATTTCTTGCGCGGCGAAAGGCGCTGGAAGTCGCGGCCGAGCGTCCGGACGATCTTGTGATCGGCGCGGACACGGTGGTCGCGCTCGACGGCGAGCTCCTCGGCAAGCCGAGGGACGAGGCGGACGCCTTTCGCATGCTCAAGGCGCTCTCCGGCCGGAAGCATCTGGTGCTGACCGGGGTCGCGTCTGCGGAAAGGGGCGAGGTCCGCTCCTTTACGCAGACGACGGAGGTGGAGTTCTATCTCCTCTCCGACGAGCTGATCCGCAGCTATATCGCCACCGGGGAGCCGATGGATAAGGCGGGCGCCTACGGCATCCAAGGCAAAGGCTGCGTGCTGGTCAAGGCCATTCATGGCGATTATTACAACGTCGTGGGCTTCCCGCTCGCGGAGACGGCGAGGCTGATCGGCCTGCTATGAATCCGGGGCCGAAACCCCGGCAAGGCGGCCCCGCGGCCGCCGGTTTCTTAAAAGGCGAACAAAAAAGGCGGCCTGCGGCGACCGGGTCCATGAAAGAGAGACAAAAAGGGACGGGAACCGCGAAAGGCTCCCGTCTTTTTCTCCCATAGTTTTTTGCCCCCGCGAACGGGAAGCCGGGTCAAAAGCGGTTCTGATTCCGCCGCCGGCCCGTCCTTCGCTCCCCCGCGAACGGGGAGTGCCCGATCCTCTCGGAACCGGCGCGCCGGGCCTATTGTCCGGTCGAGCCGAAGCCGCCGGCGCCGCGCCCGCTCTCCGGCAGTTCCTCCGCGGCCGTCCATCGCGTCTCGGGAACCGGAAGAATCGCGATTTGCGCGATCCGATCTCCGGGCATAATAGTATAAGGCATGTCTCCCCGGTTCCAGAGGCCGACCTTCACCTCGCCGCGGTAATCCGAGTCGACGACGCCGACGCAGTTCCCGGGCGCGATCTCTTTTTTGATGCCGAGGCCGCTTCTCGCGAACACAAACGCCGCGTAGCCCTCCGGCACCGCCATCGCGAAGCCCGTGGGGATCAGCATGGTCTTTCCCGGCAGGATGGTGACCGGCCCGTCGAGGCAGGCGGAAACGTCCCGGCACGCGGCGCCGTCCGTCGCCTTTTCCGGGAATACCGCGTTCTCCGAAAGGAGCTTGATTGTCACCTCGACCATCTTTTCCGCAGCTCCTCGAGCTCTTTCTCCAGCTTCTCGGCGCGGCGGTTAGCCTCGTCCACTTCCATCCGGGCGCGGGCGGTGTCGCCGAGGTAATCTTTGAGCTGGGAACGGATGTGATCGCTGTTGGAGGATTCCTTCCTGTACTCGTCGAGATAGCTCAGCGCGCAGAGCACCAGCGCGTCGTTGAGCGAAAGGGCCGGGTTCCTCGACATCAGGGTCTGGATGTCCCCGTTGATCTCCCGCGAGAGGCTCAGGACGTAGCCCTCCTCTTCGGCGGAGTTGATGCTGTAACTGGCGCCGGCAATGTCGATTTTGATCTTTTTTACCTGTTCCATCTCGGATCCCTCCGTAAGGTGCAATATATTAGCTATATTATAGCGCATTTTGTCGGTTTGGCAAACTCTTTTTCGGTCGTTTGGCCAACTTGTCAAGCCGACGGTTTCTGAATATAATAGAATATATTCTTTTCTCAACAAAATGACCGAAAAGGAGCCCTTATGTCCGAATTCGACAGATCCTTTTTTACCGAAAAGCTCAAAGCTCTGACGGAGGCCTATCACCTCCTCCCGCCGGACAGCGCCGACGACTCCCAAATTTATAATGTCTCGGCCATGCTGCTGCGCGGCATCCTCGCCGAAAAAGAGCGCCGCGCCAACGCCGCCCACGTCTCCCGCGGCGACAAGGAGATCTACTATCTCTCCATGGAATTTTTGCTCGGCCGCTCGCTCAAAAACAGCCTCTACGATCTCGGCCTGACGGAAGCCTATGAGGAGGCCCTCGCCGGATTCGGCATCAGCCCGGAGCGCATCTATGCCCGGGAGCCGGACGCCGGCCTCGGAAACGGCGGCCTCGGCCGCCTTGCCGCCTGCTTCATGGACGGTCTTGCCACCATCGGGAAACAGGCCATGGGCTACTCGATCTGTTTTGAATACGGCATCTTCCGCCAGATCCTTACCGACGGCTGGCAGAGCGAGAAGCCGGACGACTGGCTGCCCGGCGGCGGCGTCTGGCTCGAAGCGCAGAACGAGAAGTCCGTCGACGTCCGCTTCGGCGGCGACATCAAGGAGTTTTGGGACGGCGGCCGCCATTTTGTCGAGCACGAAGATATTGAGACCGTCCGCGCCGTGCCCTACGACGTCATGCTCCCGGGCTTCGATACGCCGGAGGTGAGCCGCCTGCGCCTCTGGAAGGCGACGACGCCGGAGATGGATATGGATCTCTTTAACGCCGGGAATTACCCCGACGCGTTCCGAAAAGCCTCTATGGCGAAGGCCATCTCCTCCATCCTCTACCCGAACGACAACCACGCCGAGGGCAAATTCCTACGCCTGAAACAGCAGTATTTTCTGGTCTCGGCGTCCCTCTCCGACATCGTCCGGCGGCATATCGTCAACTACGGCACGCTCGAGACCCTGCCGCAGAAGGCCGCCATCCACATCAACGACACCCACCCCGCCCTCGCCATCCCCGAGCTGATGCGGCAGCTGCTTGACGACTGCGGCTACGACTGGGAGAAGAGCTGGGACATCGCGTTCCGCACCTTCAGCTACACGAACCACACCGTGATGCCGGAGGCGCTGGAGTGCTGGGACGCCGGCGCGCTCAAGGCGCTGCTTCCCCGGATCTATATGATTATTTTGGAGATCGACCGCCGCCTCTGCAAAGATTTGGAGGCGAAGGGCTTCCGCGAAAACGAGATCGAGCGCATGGCCATCGTCTCCGGCGGCAAGATCCGCATGGCGAATCTCTGCGTCTGGGGCTGCCATACGGTCAACGGCGTCTCGGAGCACCATCTGGCGGTCATGAAAGAGAGCGCCTTCCGAGACCTCGGCCGCGCGTTTCCGGAGCGCTTTGCGAGCGTCACCAACGGCATCGCGGCGCGGCGCTGGCTGTGCGTCGCGAATCCGAGGCTCTCCGCGTTCGCAAAGGAGCTCTGCGGCGACTTTGAGCACGACCCGGAGCGCCTGCGCCGCCTGCGGGAGTATCAAAACGACCCCGCCGCGCTCGAGTCCCTCGGTGCCGTCAAGCGGCTCAACAAGGCCGACTTCGCGAAGCAGTTTCGGGACGTCTCGGGCGACGCGATCGACCCGGACTCCATCTTCGACGTACAGGCCAAGCGCCTGCACGAATACAAGCGCCAGCACCTCAACGCCCTGCGCATGCTCGCGCTGCTCGGCCGCTTGGAGGCAAATCCCGGGGCCGACATCCTGCCGCGCACCTTCCTTTTCGGGGCGAAGGCCGCGCCCGGCTATCATCTCGCTAAGCGCATCATCAAGCTGATCTGGATGATCGGGACCGAGATGCGGCGCTCCCCGGCCGCCCGGGACCGCTTCCACCTCGTCTATCTGGAAAATTACGGCGTCACCGCCTCGGAACTGCTGATGCCCGCCTCCGAGATCTCCGAGCAGATCTCCCTCGCCGGGACGGAGGCCTCCGGCACCGGCAACATGAAGCTTTCGCTCAGCGGCGCGGTCACGGTCGGCACGCTCGACGGCGCGAACCTTGAGATTTTCCGCGAGGCCGGCGAGGGAAACAACCTTCCTTTCGGCATGACCTCCGAGGAGGTTTCGGCGCTCCGCGGCAGGGGCTACGACCCGAGGGCCTTCCTTGAGGCGGACCCGGAGCTCCGGTACGCGGTTGAGCGCCTCCGGGCCGGCGTCGGCGGGGAGGATTTCTCCGACCTCGCGGAGCTCTTGGAGACGGCGGACTTTTATATGGCCTGCGCCGACTTCCGCGCCTATATGGACGCCGAGGACGAGGCCGACCGCCTCTACCGCGACCGGGACGCGTGGAACCGCATGTCCCTCGCGAATATCGCCGCCTCGCCGGAATTTTTCGTCGACCGCACCGTGCGGGAATACTGCGAAAAGATTTGGAACGCGTGACGCTCCCCTCCCCCGGAAAGGCCCGGGGACGGCGCGAAACCATAGAAAAAGAGCTTCGGCGCGATGCCGAAGCTCTTTTTCGTTGCCATTGCGGTTTGCCGATTTATATTATCGCGCGCCCGGTTGCGGCGTAGAAGGCCCCGCGATCCCGGGCACGGCGCTCCCCGTGGCTCCGATTCTGGGCGTAAAAGGCCCCGTAATCCCAAAATCGGGGGTAGTAAACCCCGTGGACCTCGCGGGCCTCGTGACCCCCGTAACTCCCGTGCCACCCGTGGCCCCGCTCCCGTGCAGGGTGGTCCCGGTGATCCCTGTGACCCCAAAATTCGGCATTGTGAACCCCGTGATTCCAAAGTTGGGCATTGTGAACCCGGTAATCCCGAAATTGGGTATTGTGATCCCCGTAACTCCTGTGACCCCCGTGACCCCGAAATCGGGTATCGTGACCCCGGTGACTCCTGTGACCCCGGCCCCGGGCAGGGTGACCCCGGTGACCCCCGTGGCCCCAATCCTGGGTAGGGTGACCCCTGTGACCCCTGTGACCCCGATCCCGGGCAGAGTGACCCCCGTGACCCCGAAATTGGGCATGGTGACCCCGGTGACCCCGATCCCGGGCAGAGTGACCCCGGTGACTCCGAAATCAGGCATGGTGATCCCTGTGATCTCCGTGATCTCGTTTTTGGGCGAAACGGATCCCATCATCTCGAAGCTGGGCATCGCGAATCCGGTGGCCCCCGCGATTCCATCTCCGGGCAATGTGAGCCCCGTGGCGTTAATGCCGGGCTTTTTAAATCCGGCCCCCAGCACGGTCCTCGTGGCTCCGGCCCCGGAGGCCGGGGTTGCAGCGCTCGTCTCGGGGGTCCCGCCGCCGTTTCTCATGTTGGAGGCCATGATCTCCCGGACGCCTTCAATATGGATAAAACGCACCTCGCGGATGGCATAGCTCGAGAGCGGCCGGCAGTCGCAGTCATAGGAATGGGCGGCCACCCAGATGTTGGCGTACGTCCTCGCGTTTCTTCCGACGGCGATGATGACCGGCGAGTGCTGCCAGTCCGCCTCGTCGATGATCAGCTGGCAGATGTCCCCCGGCCTCACCTCCGAAATCGACACTTCCCTGCCGTATGGCCCGGCCCCGGTGTTGTTGATGAGGAAATTGTACAGGTACTTGACCCCCGTCCACGCGGGGGCCCGGTCGTTGATGTCGATATAGTACCACCCGAACGTCGGCGTGAAATTCATCACGCCGCTCCCGGCAAAAATGCATTGCGAGGCATAGTTGGTGCAGTCTCCCCCAATGGCTGAAAAATCATAAAAAGCCGGATTCCGGAAATACGCCCACCGGTGAGCGTATTCCACCGCCTTCGCCCGGTCGTATTCTTTGTTTCTCAGAATCATGGTGCCCCTCCAAAATAAGGTTTTTCAAGCCATTCTATGCAAAGCGGCACGCTTTTGGGCATAAAAATACGGCGGATCGCCGATCCGCCGTATTTTTTATTTTTTTGAAAATTTACTTTGCGTAATCGACCGCGCGGCTTTCCCGCACGAGGTGCACCTTGATCTGGCCCGGATAATCGAGATCCGTCTCGATCTTTTGGGCGATCTCGTGCGCGATGAGCACCATATCGTCGTCGGAAATGAGCTCCGGCTTGACCAGAATCCGGACCTCGCGGCCGGCTTGGATGGCATAGCAGGAGTCGACGCCGTCGAAGGATTTCGCAATCTCCTCCAGCTTCTCCAAGCGCTTGATGTAGCTCTCGAGATTCTCTCGTCTGGAGCCGGGCCTCGCGGCGGAGATGGCGTCCGCGGCCTGCACGATCCACGCGATGGTGGTGTGCGGCTCGACGTCGTTGTGGTGCGCCTCGATGGCGTGGATGACGTCCTGCGGCTCTTTGTATTTCTTCGCGACGTCGACGCCGATGCTCACGTGGCTGCCCTCGATCTCATGCGTCAGGGCCTTGCCGATGTCGTGCAGCAAGCCGGCTCTCGTGGCCATGGCCACGTCGATGCCGCCGATCTCCGAGGCGAGCATGCCGGAGAGCTCCGCGACCTCGATGGAGTGCGCGAGCACGTTCTGCCCGTAGCTGGTGCGGTAGCGCATCCGGCCGAGCAGGCGCACGAGCTCAGGCGCCAAACCGTGGACGCCGCACTCGAGCACGGCCTTCTCGCCGTCCTGCTTGATCTTCGCGTCGACTTCTTTTCTTGCCTTCTCGACCGTCTCCTCGATCCTCGCCGGATGGATGCGTCCGTCCTGAATGAGCTTTTCGAGCGAGAGCCGGGCGATCTCCCGGCGCACCGGGTCGAAGCTCGACAGGGTGATGGCCTCCGGCGTGTCGTCGATGATCAGATCGACGCCGGTCAGCGTCTCGAGGGCGCGGATGTTGCGTCCCTCGCGGCCGATGATGCGGCCCTTCATTTCGTCATTGGGCAGCGGCACGACGGACACGGTGGCCTCCGCCACATAATCCGGCGCGCATCTGCTGACCGCGGCGCTCAAGATCTCGCGGGCTCTTTCCTCCTGCTCATCCTTGAGCTGCTGCTCATACTGCATCACGCGCAGCGCTTTTTCGTGGGTAAGCTCCTGCTCAACGGTCTGGAGAAGCTGGGTTTTCGCCTGCTCCGTCGTGTAGCCGCTGACCTTTTCGAGCATGTCGTACTGGCTCTTTTTGATCTGTTCCGCTTCGGCGAGACGCTCGTCCGTGACCTGCTGCTTGGAGGTCAGGGCCTCCTCTTTTTTATCGAGGTTGTCCATCTTTTTGTCGAGAGACTCCTCTTTTTGCTGGAGGCGGTGCTCTTGACGCTGCACCTCCGCGCGGCGGTCCTTCAGTTCTTTTTCCGTCTCGCTGCGGAGTCTGTGGATCTCGTCCTTTGCCTCAACCAAGGCCTCCTTCTTTCGATTTTCGGCAGTTTTGATCGAATCGTTGACTATCCTTCTGGCCTCTTCCTCCGCGGAGCCGAGCTCGGCCTCCGCGACCTTGCGCCTATACAAAACG
Source organism: Oscillospiraceae bacterium (assembly GCA_017991935.1). Classification (GTDB taxonomy): domain Bacteria; phylum Bacillota; class Clostridia; order Oscillospirales; family Ruminococcaceae; genus UMGS1668. The sequence continues at coordinate 149,873 of JAGOPP010000001.1, read as the reverse complement.
CCCAAGGGAAAGGCGATACCAATTCCGACTAACAAAGCGATTCCGCCAATGATAACACAGGCAAGGATATCCTCCGAATTGAGTCCGGCGAATACCCCAAGCTTTGAGGTGATCGCTAAAAAATCCATACTATTCAGTTGTCCTCTCTATAAGTTAAATGTGCTTTTATAGATACGTATAATTACACATATTAAGTTTAGTTTATTACAAGAATTCGTCATTGTCAATAAAAAATTAAAAACAATGTCCAATCTTCAAATATTATAATATGGAATATAATATTTTACTTTCCTTTCCATTTAAAAAGCCTCCTTTTTAAAAATCCAAAACCGGCTTTCCCCGGGAAAAATCAAAGCCGTACTTCCACGGCCGACAAAAAACAGAAATTTTTCTATTTTATTTGACATTTTAAGAAAAAAATATTATGATTTTTCTGTTAATCTCGGAAAAGAGGGAATGAAATGAAAAAAATCGTTTCTTTTGTGATGAGCCTGCTGCTCATGCTCAGCCTGCTGCCGGTCGGCGCGGCGGCGATACCGGCAACAGATTCTGTCACGGTCAACGGCATCACTCTTTCAAGCGGCTATTGCCTCGCCTCCGCCGACGCCGCGCCCGCCGCGATCGGGGAGCCGATGCCCGCCTCCTACGCCATGTACGAAGACGGCGTCCTGACGCTGAAAGATTTTCAGATGCTGGGAGATAAGGTTCAGTACGGTATCTATTCCGCGAATGATCTGACAGTCGTTCTGGAGGGCGATAACGTCATCGGCGGCGAAGCCAAGCGTCCTTCTATGGCCGCGATTTATTCCGAAAAAACGCTCGCCATCCAAGGCGACGGCTCTCTGACGGTACGCGCCAATTATGCCGGGCTGTACAGCGGCGGGGAGCTTGTCATCAAAAACGGCACGATCGAATCAGAAGGCGCTATATATGCTATCCGGGCCAACGGTGGCCTGACCGTCAGCGGCGGCACGATCACCGCGGCCGCCACCTCGGCCGCGATTTTGTGCGGCAGCAGCGCCACGATCAGCGGCGGCACGATCGAATCAGAAGGCGATATGTATGGTATCTGGGTCAACGGTGACCTGACCGTCAGCGGTGGCAAGATCGGCCTGACTTGCGACCAAGCGGGTATTGTTGTTTATGGCACCTTAGTTGTCAGCGGCGGCGAAATCCGCGCGACCGACGGCTTTGACGCGATTTTTTGCACCAACAAAATTGAAATCAGCGGCGGCACGGTCGAATCATATGGCCGACAGTCCGGTATTCATGTCCAAGGCCCCCTGATCGTCAGCGGCGGCACAATCAACGCGTCCGGCGACACGACAGCGATGCTTTGTCACGGCAACGTCACGATCAGCGGCGGCACGGTCAACGCGGTTGCCGACGTTATGGGTATCAATGTTTTTACCGGCGACCTGACCGTCAACGGCGGTTCGCTCAGCGCGGACGCCGACACGATAGCGATCGAGTGCAGCGGCGGCGACGTCATCGTTAACGGCGGCACGCTCGCCGCGAGCAGCGAGGATCTCGCCATCTACGCAGCGGATATCAAACTCGGCTCCGGCGTGGCCGTGACCGAAGGCGGCACCGTCAGAAACATTTTCTACGCTTCCTACTTCAAGAAGCAGCCCTACTATTACAAAATTGAAGTAAAAGACGGCGCTACCCACTATTATAAAAGAGTAGACGGCAGCTATTTCACGCTCGAGGAAGAGGAGTTTACCGACGCGACCTCCGGTTTGAAGGAAGAGGACTGGTATCATGAGCAGGTCGCCACGGTTTCCGACGCCGACGATTTCGATTATGACATGCTCGACGTCGGATTTGTCGGCGCCTCCACGAAGGTCGTGATCGGCGCCGGTTCCGCCGAGCCTCCGAAAAAGTCCGGGAAAGAGAAAACGGATCGCGGCGATGACGAGCAAATCATCACCGGAAAGATCGTCTCCTATGAAAAGTTGAGCCGCCTCTCGGACGACTACAAGGCGATGAAAGCATACGCCGCGGCGCTCGGTCTGGGCGACGCCCTCGTCGTGGGCACTTGGGACATCGAGCCGAAGGGCCTCGGCCCGTGGAAGATCGTCTTTCATCTTGGAGGCAAATACCTCGGCGACACGCTCACCATCATCCACAAGAAAGACGACGGCACGTTTGAGACCTACGCGGCCGTGGTCGACGAAAGCGGCGAGGCGGCGATCACCGTCGCCAGCGCGTCCCCGTTCCTCGTTCTGCGCGGCGAGGGGGCCGCGGGGGCCGCGGCCGGCAGCTCCGCGGGCGCTTCCGCCACGGAAGAAAACCCGAACACCGGCTTTGATTTTAGCTGGGGGTTCTGAGCGCCTCTTTCCCTTTTCTATTCCAAAAAGAGCCGCCTGAAAAACAGGCGGCTCTTTTGTAATGAGCGGATGATTTTTCCCGGCGGCGCTCCCGGAAAGGCCCCGGGCATACGCCTTCCTCCATAGGGAGAATATCCCCGATCCCCCGCTTTTATCCGGGCGGCTTCCCATCCGGAGAGCGCGGTTTTTTCCGTCAGAAGCAGACCCTATTGTCGTTCTCCGCGCGGAGCTTCGCGATGAATTCCTCGAGCGTGCAGGCGGTCTGCCCGCCGTCCCTGCGGTCGCGGACCGTGACGGTGCCGGACTCCTTCTCCTTCGCGCCGACGACGACCATATACGGGATCTTCTCCACCTGCGCCTCGTGGATCTTGAAGCCGATCCGCTCGAAGCGCAGATCGCCCGCGGCGCGGAACCCGGCTTTGGCGAGCTGTTTCCGGACCTCCTCGGCGTAGTCGTTTTGATCCTCGGTGATCGGCATGACGCGCACCTGCTCCGGCGAGAGCCAGAGCGGGAGGGCCCCGGCGTATTTCTCGATCAGCAGGGCGATCGTGCGCTCGTAGCAGCCCAGAGAGGTGCGGTGGATGATATACGGGTTGATCTGCTGGTTATTCTGGTCGGTGTAGGTCATGCCGAAACGCTGGGCGAGCATCATGTCGATCTGGACGGTGACGATGGTGTCCTCCTTGCCGTAGACGTTTTTCGCCTGCACGTCAAGCTTCGGGCCGTAGAAAGCGGCCTCGCCCTTCGCCTCCACATACGGGATATGCAGGTCGTTGAGGATGCCGCGCATCGTGGTTTCGGCCTCTTCCCACATCTCCGGCGTGCCCTCGTATTTTTCGCGGTTGTCCGGGTCCCATCTCGAGAAGCGGAAAGAGAGGTCCCCGATCAGGCCGACGTCGGTCATGACCTCCTTGATGAGCCGGACGCAGCCCGCGAATTCCTGCTCGAGCTGGTCCGGGCGGACGATCAGGTGGCCCTCGGTGATGGTGAACTGGCGCACGCGGATGAGTCCGTGCATCTCGCCGGAGGCCTCGTTGCGGAAGAGCGTCGAGGTCTCGCCGTAGCGGATCGGCAGGTCGCGGTAGCTGTGCTTCTCGCTCAGGTAGACCTGATACTGGAACGGGCAGGTCATCGGGCGCAGGGCGTAGACTTCCTTGTCCTTCTCCTCGTCGCCGAGGACGAACATGTTCTCTTTATAATGATCCCAGTGACCGGAAACTTTATACAGATCGGATTTCGCCATCAGCGGCGTGCGGGTCATCACGTAGCCGTACTCGTACTCCTCTTTGTCCTGAATGTAGCGGTTGAGGATCTGGAAGAGTTTGGCGCCCTTCGGCATCAGGCAGGGCAGGCCCTGACCGATGTAGTCGCTGTTGCAGAAATATTTGAGCTGGCGGCCGAGGACGTTGTGGTCGCGGCGCTTGGCGTCCTCGACGGCGGCGAGGTAGGCTTCGAGCTCGGCCTTTTTGGGGTAGGAGATGCCGTAGATGCGCGAGAGCATCTTGTTTTTCTCATTGCCTCTCCAATACGCCCCGGTGGTGGAGGTGAGCTTGAAGGCCTTGATTTGAGCGATGCTCATCAGGTGCGGCCCGGCGCAGAGCTCGGTGAAATCGCCCTGCTGGTAGAAGGAGAGGGCCTCGCCCTTGCCGGCGTGCTCCTCGATCAGCTCGAGCTTATAGGGCTGATCCTTCATGAAGCCCCTCGCCTCTTCCACGGTCATGCAAAACTTTCTGACCTCGAGGCCGGTCTTGATGATCTCGGCCATCTCCTCTTCGATCTGCGCGAGGTCGTCGGCCGTAAACGGGCGGTCCACGTCGAAATCGTAGTAGAAGCCGCTGTCGACCGCCGGGCCGATGGAGAACTTCGCCTTGGGGAACAGGTGCAGCACGGCCTGCGCCATCACGTGGCTCGTGGTGTGCCAGAAGGCCTTCTTTCCGTAAGGATCGTCAAACGTCAGGATCTCGACGGCGCAGTCCTTTTCGATCGGGGTGCGCAGGTCGCAGGGCTCGCCGTCGATCCTTGCGGCGCAGGCTTCGCGGGCAAGGCCCGCGCTGATGCTCCGGGCGATCTCATAAGCGGTGGTTCCGGCCTCATACTCCCGGACATCGTCGCGCAGGGTTACTTTTACCATAACTGACTCCTCCTATAAAAGCTTCTCGGTTTGCGTGCCCCGGACACCGTGCCCGCAGAGCCGAAACGGGAAAGCAAATTAACATGATTCTTCTAAAAAATCGTGGCTTGGCGGCATCTGGCCGGTTCGGAAATCTTCACCCGCCGGGGGGACAGATCGGCTTTTTCCGTGACGCTGTGGAAAGCCTCGACCGGCGCTCGCATCTCTGGGAACAACCCAAGGACTGCGGGTCGGGCGGCGCGGGCGGCGGCATCCGGCCGGTTCGGAAATCTTTACCCGCCGGGGGGACAGATCGGCTTTTTCCGTGACGCTGTGGAAAGCCTCGACCGGCGCTCGCATCTCTGGGAACAACCCAAGGACTGCGGGTCGGGCGGCGCGGGCGGCGGCATCCGGCCCTTCCGGGAATTTTCGCCCGCCGGGAAAAACAAAAAAGCTTCGCTCCTTATTCCTAAGGGGCGAAGCTTACGCTTCACGGTTCCACCCTTGTTGACGGGGAGAGACTCCCCGCGCTCAAAGCCCGCCGGTAACGGTGCGGCGCCGGCGTGTTCGCAAAAAGCTTGCACGCGCTCCGGGGCTGGTGCGCACGCGGTTTCCGCAGGCCCTTTTCAGAATGCCGGGCCCTCTCTGAGCGGAAAATCCGGATTGTTTTCCCCATCGACGTTTTTTTCAAATATTGGCCCAATCATAGCACGTTCGTTTCGCGCTGTCAAGAACCGGCCTAAGATTTCAACTTTTTACCGCTCCGGCGGAAATTTTCGCGTCGAGCATCTCGGCCAGCCGGTCGAGGATGGCGTCCGCGAGGGCCTCCTTCGTCATCATCGGGAGGACCGTCTCCTCCTGCGCCGAGAGCAGCACGGCCTTGTTTGTATCGCAGGCGAAGCCCGACCCCTCCTCCGCGACCGAATTCGCGACGATCAGATCGGCGCGCTTCGCGGCGAGCTTTTTGCGGCTGTTTTCGAGCAGATTCTCCGTCTCCATCGAGAAGCCGCAGAGCGCCTGCCAATCCGGTTTCCGCTCGCCGAGCGCCGCGAGGATGTCCTCGGTGCGCCGGAGCGCGAGCGTCAGCTCCCCGTCGGACTTCTTGATCTTATTTTCAGCATATTCGGCCGGTGTGTAATCCGCGACGGCCGCGGCCATAATCACGAGATCCGCCTCGGCCGCCTCTTTGAGCACGGCCTGCGCCATCTCCGCGGCGGTCTCCACCCGGATTACATCGGTCCCGTAGGGGGCCGGGAGGTTCGTCTTTCCGGAGACAAGCACGACGTTCGCGCCGCGCAGCGCCGCCATCTTCGCGACGGCGTAGCCCATCTTTCCGGTCGAGCGGTTGGTCAGATAGCGCACCGGGTCGATCGGCTCTATGGTCGGGCCCGCGCTGACGACGACTTTCTTCCCCGCGAGGGAATCGTTCCCGTGCAGGGCGCGCTCCACGGCGGCGATCAGGTCCTCCTCGTCGGCGAGGCGGCCCCTGCCGTCCTCGCCGCAGGCAAGGTGTCCCCTGCCCGGCTCGACGACGCCGAAGCCGTCCGCCCGGAGCCGCGCAAGGTTTCGCTGCGTGGCCGGGTTCTCAAACATATGGGTATTCATGGCCGGCGCGATCAGCTTTTTGCAGGTCGCGGCCAGCACGGCCGAGGTCAGCAGGTCGTCCGCGATGCCGTTTGCGAGCTTCGCGAGCACGTCCGCGGTCGCAGGCGCGATCAGCACAAGATCGGCCCGCTTCGCGAGCGCGATGTGGGCGATCTCCGGCTCGATCCCGGAGCCGAACAGCTCCGTCAGCGCCTTATTTCCGGTCACGGCGGTGAAGGTGAGCGGCGAGACGAACTCGCACGCGCCCTTCGTCAGCACCGGGAGGACCGTATAATTCCGTTTTGTCAGCGCGGAGGCGAGGCTCGCCGCCTTATAAGCGGCGATCCCGCCGGTGACGCCCAGCAAAATCGTCTTTTTCTCCGCCATTTTAGTCGTCCTCGGTCTTAATCGACCCCTTGACGATCCGGCACCTGTCGCGGGCAAACTCGCCGATGGCAAGCTTCAGCGGCTTCTCCGTCATGATTTCATGCTGCTCCTCATAGGCCTCGGAGATCTCCCTCGCGCGTTTGGAGACGGCGATCACGTTGGCGTAGGGGCTGTTTTTTTGGTTGAGGTTGTACATATCCGCGGGGTTAAGCAAGGCTGATGACCTCCTTTAATATCTGTTCCCCGGAGCCCCGCGGAAAGGGTTTCCCCTGCCGCTTGAGCCGGAGGATCGCTTCGATTTCATTCGCCGCATTCTCGATGCTGTCGTTGACCACAAAACAGTCGTACACGTCGGGGGCCTCGCAGAGCTCCCGGATCGCGATGTCGAGGCGGAGCTTCATGGATTCCTCGGTCTCCGAGCCGCGCCCCGCGAGACGCTTTTTTAACTCCTCAAAAGAGGGCGGGACGATGTAAATGAGCAGCGCCTCCGGCATCAGGCGGCGGACGTTCGCGGCGCCTTGGATCTCGATGTCCAAAATCAGGTCCCTGCCCGCGTTCAGCGCATGCTCAACCTCGGCCTTCGGCGTCCCGTAGGAGTTGGCGCTGAAGTCCACATATTCCAGCAGGCCGCCGCTGTCCTTGAGGGCGCTATATTGTTCCCGCGTGAGAAAACAATAATCCACCCCGTCGATCTCGCCGTCCCGCGGCTTCCGCGTGGTCACCGAGACGGAAAACGACAGGTTTTCGTCCAGCTCAAAAAGCCGTTTGATGATGGTGCCCTTCCCGACGCCCGATGGGCCGGAGATCACGAGTAAAATTCCTTTATTCATCCGGTTCTTCCGCTATCCTCCCCGTTACCGTATCGAGCGGGATCCCGGAAAGCACGACATGCCCGGAATCCATGATGACGACCGCCTGCGTCTTTCTGCCGTAGGAGGCGTCCACCAGCATGCCCTTCTCGCGGGCATCCTGAACGACGCGCTTGACCGGCGCGGAATCCGGCGCGATCATCGCCACGACGCGGTCCGCGTTGACCATGTTGCCGAAGCCGATATTCACCAGTTTCATCGGGTAAGCCCTCCTGAAAGAAAATCGGGCGGCGCGTCCGCGCCGAAATAAGTTTTATTCTATATTCTGGATTTGCTCCCGGATCTTCTCGATGCCGCACTTGATATCCATGACGGCGCGCGTGATCTCCACGTCCGAGCATTTGGAGCCGGTGGTGTTGGCCTCGCGGTTCATCTCCTGCACAAGGAAATCCAGCTTTTTGCCGACCGCGCCGCCCTTCCCGAGAATCTCCCGGAACTGGGCGATATGACTGCGCAGGCGCACCGTCTCCTCGTCCACGGCGACCTTGTCCGCATAGACGGCGGCCTCGGTCAGCACGCGGTTCTCGTCGACGCCGGCGCCCTGCAAAACCTCCTGCAGCTTCGCGTAGAGGCGCTCCCGATACTCCTTCACGGTCTCCGGGCTGCGGCCCTCGACATAGCCGACCTTTTCCTCGATCTCCGCGGCTTTTTGCAGCATGTCGGCCTTCATCTTTTCGCCCTCGGCCCCGCGCATGGCGACGAAATTCTTCGCGGCGGCGTCGGCGACCTCTTTGACCATCGCCCAGACGGCGTCCTCGTCCTCCTCCTTCTGCACAACCGTGAACACGTCCGGCAGGCGCGCCACAGAGTTGAGCGACAGGTCGTCCCGGACGTCCAGATCGTGCCGCACCGAGCGCAGGGCGTCGATGTAGCTCTTCGCGAGCTCCTTGTTGATGGAGACCGATTCGCTGCCGCCCGCGAGGGTCTGGACGGAGACATTGCAGTCCACTTTGCCGCGGGAGATGCACTCGGAAAGCAGGCCCTTCATCTTTTCTTCCAGAAATCCGTAGGCGCGCGGGACCCGGGCGGAAAATTCCAGATAGCGGTGGTTGACCGATTTGATCTCCACGCGGATGTATTTTCCGTCGACGGTTTTCTCCGCGGCGCCGTATCCGGTCATGCTCCTGATCATAACAACATCCTTTCGGGCGTAAAAATCTATTTAAATAGTTTATTCTATTTATCGCAAAAAGTCAACGTTTTGCGGGTTTCTCCGCGGAGGGCGCCGCGCCCGCCGGAGCATGGGGCGGGTTTTCGCCCCGTTCCCCGTTTTGGGAGAATAATTTTCGACAATCGTCCCCGCGCCCGGCGTGGATTGCTTGACTATTTCTTTTTTGAGGGATAATATGTGAATGTATATTTTCAGATTGAGAAAACGGAGGGATTGTCTAATGGACAGCAAAATCTACACAATGGATAAGATCGTCGCGCTCTGCAAAAACCGCGGTTACGTCTACGCCGGCTCCGAAATCTATGGCGGCCTTTCCAACACATGGGACTACGGCCCGCTCGGCGTGGAGTTTAAAAATAACGTCAAACGCGCGTGGTGGAGGGCCTTCATTCAGGAGAGCCCCTACAACGTCGGCCTCGACGCGGCCATCCTGATGAATCCGCAGGTCTGGGTCGCCTCCGGCCATGTCGGCGGCTTCTCCGACCCGCTGATGGACTGCAAGCAGTGCCACACCCGCCACAGGGCGGATAAGCTCATCGCGGAGCAGACCGGCACCGATCCCGAGGGTTGGGATTTTAAGCGCATGCGCGATTTTGTCACCGAGAAGGGCGTCAAATGCCCGGTCTGCGGCAGCGTGGATTTCACCGACATCCGCTCCTTCAACCTGATGTTTAAGACCTTCCAAGGCGTCACGGAGGACGCGACGAGCCAGATCTACCTCCGCCCCGAGACCGCGCAGGGCATCTTCGTCAACTTTGAGAACGTCCAGCGCACCACGAGAAAGAAGATCCCCTTCGGCATCGGGCAGGTCGGCAAATCCTTCCGCAACGAGATCACCCCCGGCAACTTCGTCTTCCGCACGCGGGAGTTTGAGCAGATGGAGCTTGAATTCTTCTGCAAGCCGGGCACCGACCTCGATTGGTTCGTCTACTGGAAGGATTTCTGCGAAAACTGGCTGCTGCGCCTCGGCATGACCAAAGAGCACCTGCGCCGCCGCGACCACACGCCGGAGGAACTGGCCTTCTACTCCGTCGGCACGACCGACTTTGAGTTCCTGTTCCCGTTCGGCTGGGGCGAGCTCTGGGGCGTCGCGGACCGGACCGATTACGATCTCTCCCAGCACACCAAATTCTCCGGCACCTCGATGGATTACTTCGATCAGGATACCAACACCCGCTATATCCCCTATGTCATCGAGCCGTCCCTCGGCGCCGACCGCATGGCGCTCGCCTTCCTCTGCGATGCCTACGACGAGCAGCCGGTCGGCGACGACGACGTGCGCACCGTGCTGCACCTGCACCCGTTCCTCGCGCCGATCAAGGCCGCCGTCCTGCCGCTCTCCAAAAAGCTCGCCGAGCCCGCCATGAAGATCCACGACATGCTCAGCAAGAAATTCATGGTCGACTACGACGACGCCGGCTCCATCGGCAAGCGCTACCGCCGCGAGGATGAGATCGGCACGCCGTTCTGCGTCACCTACGACTTCGATTCCGAGACGGACGGCTGCGTCACCGTCCGCGACCGCGACACCATGGAGCAGATCCGTATGCCGATCGGCGAGCTCGTCTCCTATATCGAAAGCAAGCTGGAATTCTGATTTATAAATTTTAATAGAAAAAGCAGGCGGAGCGCTCCGCCTGCTTTTTTTGTGACGCCGAAGATCCTGCCCATGCTTAAAGGGCTGGGGCTTAAAGATTGGGAAACTTGTGGTGCCGGCGCTCGGCCTTGCTTTATGTCGAGTTTGCCGGTTTTGGCGAAGCCAAAATCGCGCTCCTACTTTGGAGCGCGAAGGTAAACTCGGTGGCGCTGGGCAGCGCCGGCGCTCGGTTTTGCTTTATGGCGAGTTTTCGTCCGTGCGAAGCACGGCGACGGCTTTGGCCGGAGAGAAAACTCGGAAGCGCTGCCGCTCAGCATTGCTCTATGGCGAGTTTGCCGGTTTTGGCGAAGCCAAAATCGCGCTCCTACTTTTGGAGCGCGAAGGTAAACTCGTTGGCGCTGCCGCTGGGCAGCGCCGGCGCTCGGTTTTGCTTTATGGCGAGTTTTCGTCCGTGCGAAGCATGGCGACGGCCTTTGGCCGGAGAGAAAACTCGGTGGCGCTGCCGCTGGGCAGCGCCGGCGCTCGGCCTTGCTTTATGGCGAGTTTTCGTCCGTGCGAAGCACGGCGACGGCCTTGGCCGGAGAGAAAACTCGGAAGCGCTTGGCCTCAGCCAAGCGCTACGTCCATCACCATCATCACGGCAAAGCCCACCATCATGCCGATCGATCCGGAATACACGTGCTCCGCGATTTTGGCGCCCGGAATCAGCTCCTCGGCGACGACGAAAATCATCGCGCCTGCGGCGAAGGCCAGAATCCACGGCATAATGCCGACGATGCTGACCGCGAGCAGCGCGCCGGCCACGCCCGCGATCGGCTCCACCGCCCCGGAGGCGGCCCCGATCAGGAAGGCTCTGTTTTTTGAGCATCCTTCCCGGAACATCGGCAGCGAGACCGCCGTGCCCTCCGGGATATTTTGCAGGCCGATGCCGACGGCAAGGGCCGTCGCGCCGGCCATCGTCGCGGAGGAGCCCGGCACCGTGGCCATCGCGAACGCGAGGCCCACGGCGAGGCCCTCCGGTATGTTGTGCAGCGTGATCGCAAGCGTAATCAGCGTGGTGCGTTTGAGGCCGTTCTGCGCATCTTCGCGCTTGCTGAGCAGCGCGTGTAGATGCGGGACGAGACGATCCAGCAAAAGGATAAACGCCCCCCCGCAAAGAAACCCGACGCAGGCCGGGACCCAGCCCCCCTCATCAATCGACGGCAGCAGCATGGACCAGATCGACGCCGCGGTCATCACGCCCGCGGCGAAGCCGAAAAACATGCTCTGGATGCGTTCGTCTAAATCCTTTCCAAATAAGTAAACCTCCGCGGCGCCAAGCGCCGTGAGGAGAAAAGTTCCGCCCGTCCCGATCAGGGCAAGCAGAGCTGGCTGCATAAAAACCCCCTCCCTTTCCATCCCATTATAGTTTTGCGCCGCCGAAATGGATACTCGGGCGGGCGGGGCTTCGGCTCCAAAGAGGACGTTTATGGGTGCGCCGTCCCGGAAGGCCCTTTTTCGGCCCTCCGGGGGCGGCCTCGAAATTTCCATGCAAAAAAGCACCCGGCCTTTCCCGACCGGGTGCTTTTCTTATCAGGAAGCGAAAATCAGAACATCGGGACTACGGAGATGCCGTAGGTCTCGTTGATGAAGGTGCGAACCTTCTCGCTCTGAAGAGCGTTGAGCAGCGCGACGATGAGCGGATCGTCCTCGTTGCCCGGAAGGACGGCGATGATGTTCGCGTAGGTCTGGGCGGCGGCGGAATCCTTGTCCTCCGTGGTCAGGACGGTGCCGTCGATGCCCGCGCCGATCGCATAGTTGCCGTTGATGATGGCAAAATCGACGTCCGGAAGGATCTGCGGGAGCTGAGCGGCCTCGATCTCGGTGATCTCGAGGTTGTGCGGGTTCTCGGTGATGTCGAGGACGGTGATGTTGTATCCGTTCGCGTCGCTCACGGTGATGAGGCCGAGATCCTGAAGCAGATACAGGGCGCGGGCCTCGTTGGAGCCGTCGTTCGGGATGGCGATGGCGGCGCCGTCTTGAAGCCCCTCAAGCGTCGCGGTCTTTCCGGGGTAGATGCCGAGCGGCTCATAGTGGATGGCGCCGGCGGAGACGATGTCGGTCCCGTTCTCGGTGTTATAGGTGTCGAGGTAGGGCTGATGCTGGAAATAGTTCGCGTCGATCTCGCCCGCGGTCAGCGTCTCGTTGGGCAGGACGTAGTCGGTGAATTCCACGATCTCAAGGTCGATGCCTTGGGCGGCGAGGTCCTCGACGACTTGGCGCAGGATCTCGGCGTGCGGGGACGGGGAGGCGCCGACGATCAGCTTCTGCAGTCCGGGATCGGCGGATTCCTCGACAGGGGCGGATTCGGAAGGAGTGCTCTCTTCAGGAGCGGCTTCCTCGGCGGTGCAGGCAGCGAAGCTCAGGCAGAGCACGAGCGCCAGAATCAGTACAAGAATTTTTTTCATAGGGTGTTGCTTCCTTTCACACTAAATTTGAAATCTCTATGCTCAACGGTTTCGCTTGTCGATCCGTTTGGCAACAAAGTTGAACGCCATCTGAATGATCTGCACGAGGAAGATCATCAGCACCACCGTGACATACAGCATGTCGGTCTGGAAACGGTAGTAGCCGTAGTTGATGGCGATGGCCCCGAGCCCGCCGCCGCCGACCGCGCCCGCCATGGCCGAATAGCCGACCAGCGTGATGGTGGTGATGGAGAGGCCGCGCACCAAGGAGGGGACGGATTCCGGGAGGAGCACCTTCCAGACGATCTGCCAGTCCGTGGCGCCCATGGTCTGGGCCGCCTCGACGACGCCGGGGTTGATCTCGGCGAGCGAGGATTCCACCATCCTCGCCACAAAGGGCGCCGCCGCGATGACCAAGGGGACGATCGCCGCCGTGGAGCCGAAGGCTTTTCCGACGATCAGGCGGGTAAATGGGATGATGGCCACGATCAGAATGACGAAGGGGATCGAGCGGCCGACGTTGATGACGGTGCCGAGCGTGTCGTTGACAGGTTTATTCGGGCGGATGCCGTTGGGGGCGGTCGTGACCATGATGACGCCCAGCGGCATTCCGAGGATATAGGCGAAGGCGGTGGAGACGAAGACCATGTACAGCGTTTCGAGGATGCCTTTCAGAAGGATGCTCCAGTAGTGGACGAAGAATTCCATCATTCGTCGTCGCCTCCCTTCTCGGGATCCTCTACGCCGAGCAGAAGCCTTGTGGCAAGATGCCTTGGGTGCGTGAAGATCTCTCCGGTGGGGCCCTGCTCCACGACCCGGCCCTCGTTGATGACGGCGACGCGCTTGCAGATCGCGCGGACGACGCCGATCTCATGCGTGATAATGAAAATGGTGACGCCGAGCTGCGTGTTGATGTCCTCCAATAATTTGAGTATGGATTTGGTCGTCAGCGAGTCGAGCGCCGAGGTGGGCTCGTCGCAGAGAAGAATTTTGGGGTCGTTGGCGAGGGCGCGGGCGATCGCGACTCTCTGCATCTGGCCGCCGGAGAGCTGGGACGGATAGGCCCCCGCCTTATCGGAAAGGCCCACAAGCTCCAGCAGGTCCCCCACCTTTTTGTCGATCTCCGCTTTGGTTCGTTTATCAAGCTCCAGCGGGAACGCGACGTTCCCGCGGACGGTGCGCTGCATGAGTAAATGATAACCTTGGAAAATGACGCCGACCTGTTTGCGGAGCCTGAGTTTTTCTGATCCGGTGAGCTTCGTGACATCCGCGTCGTCGATATAGATCGAGCCGGCGTCCGGCGTTTCGAGCTGGGCGATACAGCGCAGCAGCGTGCTCTTTCCCGCACCGCTCATGCCGATGACCGCGAAGATGTCTCCCCTCTCCACCTCGGTGCAGATGTTGTCGAGCGCCGTCACATCCATCTGCCCTTTAAATACCTTTGTCAGGCCCTCAATGCGTATCAAGAATCCGTTCCTCCAATTTCCCCGCGAGCGGTATCAAAAAGCGATAAAAAAAGCTCCCGTCCCTCATCCGTTCGGACAAAGGACGAAAGCGTCGCTTCCGTGTTACCACCTTAGTTCACCGATATGTCGCCATATCGGCCTTACCGGGTACCATCATACCCTGCCGCGATAACGGGCCGCACCCGTCGCAGCCTTGCCGTTTCCGGTTCGGTGCGCAACTCCGGGACCATGTTCGGCGTGCTCCGTTCGTCCCCTTTTCAGCTGCCGGGGATCTCTGTGGCCGCTTACACGCTTACTCTTCCCTTCTCAGTCTTTAAACTGTTCGGTTGTTGTGATGGATTATATCCCTTTTCGCCGGTAAAGTCAAGTAGGAATTTTTATCTTCCAAAAAAAATTAAAAAAGGCCCCTCAGAGGCCCTTTTTCGGCGCTTTTTGCCGCGTTTCCTCCGGCGCGTCCCTTTGCGGTAGTTGGACGGGAATCCGATTTCCCCGCGAAGGTATGTACGGGGCCTTCCGTTTTTGGCCCCGGGATTTTTTGAAACCTACGCCCCGTTTTCCACGAGCTTCGCGGCGAGGACGGTGATGTCGTCGCTGTGGCCGTCGCTGCGGATGGCCTTGGCCCGCTCGGCAAAATAGCGCGCCGCCTCCGGCGCGGTCTTTTCGGGCAGCGTTTTCATGTCTTTTAAGATCCAGTCGTCCCCCTCGGCGATCGCGCCGTCGGAGACCATGACGATCCAGTCCCCGGGGCCGAGCGTGAGGTTTTCCTCCTCGAAGGCGGTGCCGCCCAAGATCCCCGCCGGCAGCGACATGGCGCTCACCCGCACCGCGCGGCCGTGCTTGAGCACATAGGAGGGCGCCGCGCCCGCCTTGCAGAAGTCCGCCCGCCCGCAGAAGAGGTCGAGTTCGCAGCTGTCCGCGGTGGCGAGCGACTCGTCCCCGGATTTGAGCAGCAGCGCGGAGTTGACAAGGCGGATGGCGCTGTCGAAGCGGAAACCGGCCCGGATGAGCCGCTCTAAAAGCCCGGCGGTCATGGCCGAATCCAAGGCCGCGTTGCAGCCGCTGCCCATGCCGTCGCTTAACAGAAGATGCGCGCGCCCGCGTTCATCATAAAGAAAGCGGCTGCTGTCCCCGCAGAATTTTTCCCCGTCGGCGCAGAAGGCGTACTCACCGTACTCCACCGCGAGCGGCGGCCGCTCCGACCAGACGAGCCGCCGCGCGTTCTCCGTCTCGCGGGCGACCGGGGCCGAGAGATCCCGCAGCAGCAGATCGGAAAGCATGGCGGTCAGCTCCTCCCGCTCGAGCACCGACTTCTCCTCCAAGGGCAGCGTCGCCTCCACGGTCAGCCTGCCGCCCTCGGCGTAATAACAGACCGCCGAGAACGGATGAAAACGCTCGTGCTCAAGCAGGCGCTTCACCGCCCTGCCCTGCTGCTGATCGGAGCGCGAGAGCCGCGCCATGTCGCCGGCGAGATCCCGCAGCATCAGCGCCATGCCGTCGAACTGATCCGTGACGACGCTGCGGATGCCGGAGATCTCGTGCCGGGCCTCCCTGCGCTCCACGGTCTCCGCGAAGCGCAGGCTGACGGTCCGCGCAATCTCGGGCGCGCGGATGCAGCGCTTGGCGAATTCCTCCGGGAAGTCTGCCTCCGAGGCCGCGCCCTCCTTTTTTAACGCCGGGGCCATCGCGGAGAAGGCCTCCATGGTGTCGCTGTAACGCTCCTGCCAGCAGTAGGCATTGCGGGAACAGGTCCGGCACGCCTTCTCCGCGGCGAAATTGAAGATGCGGTTGAGATCGTCGCCGCTCGTGGGCCGCAGCTTGTCCGAGACACGCTTCGTCGCCGTGGAAATATCCGAAAGCCCCGCCGCCGCGGAGCCGAGCCGCGCGAGCAGGATGGATTTGACGGTGGCGCTGTCCGGCGTCAGGGATTCCCTCGGCGCAAACAGCGCCGCGACTTTCCCGCTCTGCTTCGGCAGCAGGATCAGCACGCCCCCCGCGACCAAGGACGAATAAAACAGGCCGTAATTCTCCGCCCCGGCGGCGAACGCCGCGATCAGCTGGACGCAGGCGAAGGCCGCGGCGGCCGCCGTCCGGCCGAATACCGCAAAGACGCCCGCCACAAGCCCCCCGACCGGGAATCCCGCCGCGGCCAGCATCCCGTATCCCGAGGCGACGCCGATCGCCGTCCCGGCCGCCGCGCCGGCGGCGGCCCCGGAGCCCTCCCCGCCGTACTCGGCGGAGAGCAGCACCGCGAATCCTCCTAAAACCGCCCCGGCGGAGACGCCGAACATCTCCGTCCCGGCAAGGGAGGCCGCGCCGATGGCCGCTGTGACGGCGATGCAGGCGCGGTCCGCCTTCGAGAGGGCAAGGATCGGCCTGCCGTCGCCCAAAAGGACGCCGGTCCGGGAGAAAAACCACGCCACGCCCCCGCACAGGACCGCCTCCGCCATGATCTGCGGCATCCCGATCTCCGCACCCAGAGAGGCAAACGCCGTCGAGACCACCAGCGTGGAGGCCGCCGCGTAGAGAGCGGACGGGAGCGCCCCCTCCCCGAGCTTTTCAAAAATCAGCTTCACCGCGGCGACCAGCAGCACCGCCGCCGGGTAGCGCAGGGACCCGCCGCCCGCCAGCGTATAGCCGAGAATCGCGCCGGCCGTCGCGGGCAGCAGCGTTTTCTTCTTCGCCGCGGCGGCGCAGGAGATCCCAAAAGGGGCCAGATTTCCAAAAAGCGCCGCGTTCGCCGCGGCATAGGACGCCGCCAGCCAGACCAGCATCGGGATCAGCTCCTCCGCCGCCCGACCGGTGGCCCGTTTGAGCTTGGCATCGACCGCTATCGTCATAAGACCGCCTCCGAAGGAATATATTGATAGGTTTATCATAGCGGCGCGGGGACGATTATTTTGCCGAAAAGGATACAAGTTTCCATTTTTTGGAGCGATAAAACCAATTTAACCGGACGGCGTTTTTGGGAGGGCCGGAAAGCCGGCCTTGTAAAAAAAACGGCGGTATGATAAAATGGTATATTATTTTAACGGGAATTTCGGGGCGGCCTCCGCCTCACAGACAGGAAGGGTGAAAGCTTATGGACTATCCGTTTTCCGACCGCATCGCCGGTATGAAGCCCTCCGCCATCCGCGAGATCCTCAAGAATTCCGCGGACCCGGCGATCATCCCCTTTTCCGCCGGAAACCCGGCGGCCGAGGCCTTCCCCGTCGAGCAGATCCGCCGCATCTCCAACGACATCCTGACCGAAAACCCTCTGGCCGCGCTCCAATATTCCGTCACCGACGGCGTCCCGGCGCTCAAAGCCCGCGTCCGGGCCATGCTTGAGGAGGACGGCCTCCCCCAGCCCGGCGACGACCTGCTGATCACCTCCGGCGCGCAGCAGGCGATCGAGCTTGCCTGCAAGGTGCTCTGCAACGAGGGGGACGTCGTCCTCACCGAGGAGCCCAGCTTCATCGGCTCGCTCAACTCCTTCCGCTCCTTCCGCGCGAGGCTCGTCGGCGTGCCGATGGAGGAGGATGGCATGGACATCGCCAAATTGGAGCAAGCTTTAAAAGATAATCCAAATACCAAACTAATTTATATTATACCGAATTTTCAGAATCCGAGCGGCCGCACGACTTCCTTGGAGAAGCGCCGGGCCGTCTACGAGCTCGCGCGGCGCTTTGGCGTCTGCATCCTCGAGGATAACCCCTACGGCAAGCTGCGCTTCGCCGGGGAGGACACCCCCTCCATCAAGAGCTTCGACGAAGACGGTATCGTCGTCTACTGCGGCACCTTTAGCAAGATCCTTTCGCCGGGCCTCCGCGTCGGGTACGCGCTCGCGCCGGCCCCCGTTATCAACAAGATGATCGTGGCCAAGCAGTGCGGCGACGTCCACACCGCCGTGCTCCCCCAGATGATCTGCGAGCGCTTTCTCGCCGAGACCGATATGGAAAGCCATTATGAGAAACTCCGCGCCATCTACCGGCGCAAGAGCGGCCTGATGCTCAAGGGCATGGAAGCATGGCCGGAGGCGGCGCGCTTCACAAGGCCGCAGGGCGGCCTCTTCATCTGGTGCACGCTGCCGGACGGGGCCGACATGATGGGCTTCGTCAAAAGGGCGCTCGCCGGGAAGGTCGCCGTCGTGCCGGGCGTCGCCTTCGCCACCGACGAATCCGCGCCGTCGCGGTCCTTCCGCTGCAACTTCTCCACCCCCTCCGACGAGGCTATCGCCCATGGCACCGGGATCCTCGGCGCGCTGCTCGAAGAGGAATTCGGCCGCTGAGGGGGCTGGCCGCCGGGGGGCTTTCCCCCACCCGCGGCGCTCCCGCCTTTTTGCCGGGGCCGCCGGGACGGACGCTCTCGCCTCGTGCTCAAACAAAATTTCACTGATAAAATCCGCATCATTTCATCTTCCGGAGGTAACGTATGGATCTTCATGAGCAGGCTTCGCAGCCCGAACGCAAAAAGCGCATCTTCAGCGGCATCCAGCCCACCGGGGTGTTCACCCTTGGCAACTATCTCGGGGCCATCGTCCACTGGAAAAAACTCCAAGAGGACTACGACTGCATCTATTCGATCGTCAACATGCACGCCATCACGGTCTACCAAGACCCGACCGAGCTGCGCAAGCGCACGCTCGAGGCCTACGCGCTCGCGATGGCCTGCGGCATCGACCCCGAAAAGAGCGTCTTTTTCATCCAGAGCCAAGTCCCGGCCCACGCGGAGGCGAACTGGATCCTCGGCTGCAACACCATGTTCGGCGAGCTCTCCCGCATGACGCAGTTCAAAGATAAATCCGCGAAGCACGCCGATAACGTCAACGCCGGCCTCTTCACCTACCCGGTGCTGATGGCGGGCGACATCCTGCTCTATCAGGCGGACCTTGTGCCGACCGGCGCGGACCAGAAGCAGCATGTGGAGCTCGCGCGGAACGTCGCGGAGCGTTTTAACTCCACCTACGGGCCGACCTTTACCGTCCCGGAGCCCTATATCCCCCCGACCACAGGCGGCGCGAAGATCATGTCGCTGACCGACCCGACCAGAAAGATGAGCAAATCCGACGAGAACCCGCGCTCCTTCGTCTCCATTCTGGACGAGCCCGCGCTCGTCGTCAAAAAATTCAAATCCGCCGTCACCGACTCCGACACGGAGATCTGTTACCGCGAGGGCAAGGACGGCATCAACAACCTGATGACGATCTACTCCGTCATCACCGGCCTTGGCATGGACGAGATCGAGCGCGACTTCGCCGGAAAAGGCTACGGCGATTTCAAAAAGGCCGTCGGCGAATTGGTCGCCGACCATCTGGCCCCGGTCAGAGCGGATTTCGCGCGCTATATCGCCGACAAAAGCTATCTGGAGGCGTGCTACCGGCAGGGCGCCGAGCGCGCCGCGCATATCGCCGAGAAAACGCTCGCCAAAATGTATAAGAAAGTCGGCTTCGTGCCGCGCCCCCTCTGATTTGCGGGCAAACCCTTCGGCAAACCGGAGGAATCCCGCGCCCCGGCCGCGCGCATCGCGAAGCGGCGTCTCGCAGATGGAAAAGCGGCTCCGGACAAGCCGGGTGCCGTTTTCGGAAGTGACCGGCCGCGCGCATGGCAAAGCGGCGCTTTGCCAAACTGATTTTAAGAACCGGCGTATTCCGCGCCCGCCGAAAAAACGGGCGGGGGCGTCCGGCGGAAGGGAGGTTTTTTATGTTTCTCAGCGTGAACGGCGTAAATCTCTATTACGAGGTCCACGGCTCCGGCTCGCCCATCCTGCTCGTGCACGGCAACAGCGAGTCGCACGCCATTTTTGACAAACTGATCCCCGCGCTCGCGAAAAACCACACGGTCTACTGCGCGGATTCCCGCGGGCACGGCCAAAGCTCCATGCTGCCGGAATCCCACTACGCGGATATGGCGCGGGATTATATTGAGTTTATTAAAACGCTGGGGATTGAAAAACCGGCCTTCTACGGCTTCAGCGACGGCGGCATCCTCGGTCTGATGATCGCGATGCGGGAGCCGGGGCTGCTCTCCGCCATCGTCTGCTCGGGCCCGAACCTCTTCCCGCGGGGCGTGAAGCGATACGTCCTGCTGTTTTTGCGCGCCGCCTGCGCCATAAAAAAACGGCCTCTTTTTGAAATGATGCTGCGCGAGCCGGACATTCGGCCCGAGGAGCTCTCCGCTATAACCTGTCCCGCGCTCATCACCGCGGGCACCAAAGACCTGATTTTGCCGGAGCACATCCGGCTGATCGCGGACGCGATCCCCGGCGCGGAGCTGAAGCTCTTTGAGGGGGAAACCCACGAGAGCTATGTGCACCATAAAGACATTCTCGCGCCGGTCATCGAGGACTTCCTCGCCCGCGCCGCGAAGGAGGGGGCCGCCGTATGAGAATTCTGTGCTTCGGCGACGTCACCGGGAAAAACGGCTGCGACGCGCTGCGGAGGACCATGCCCGGGCTCAAGGAGCAATACCGGCCGGATATGACCGTCGTCAACGGCGAAAACTCCAGCGACAACGGCGGCATCACCTCCAAGACCTGCGAGGAGCTTTTTATCATGGGCGCCGACGTCATCACGAACGGCAACCACGCCTTCCAAAACCGGGACATGCGCGATCTCTACGAAAAGCCGGACAGCGGCGTGCTGCGCCCGGCGAATTTTCACTCGAGCGCGCCCGGCACCGGCGTCTATCTTTTTGAAAAAGGAAAATTCCGCGCGGCGGTCGTCAACCTGATGGGCGCGGTGTTTCTCGACCCGTTTGAAAGCCCCTTTCTCTGCGCCGACCGCCTGCTCAAAGAGATCGACTGCAAGACCGTGGTCGTCGATTTCCACGCCGAGGCCACCAGCGAAAAGATCGCCCTCGCCAAATACCTCGAGGGGCGCGTCTCCCTGCTCTACGGCACGCACACGCACGTCCCGACCGCCGACGAGACCATCCTGCCCGGGGGCACGGCCTTCATCAGCGACATCGGCATGTGCGGCCCGATCGACTCGATCATCGGCGTGAAAACCGAAGTCTCCACGAGCTTTATGATTACCCACCTGCGGGACCGCTTCGAGATCGCGGACGGCCCCTCTAAGGTGCAGGGCATCTTCGTCGCCACCGACGACAAGACCGGAAAGGCGCTCTCCATCGAGCGCTTCGACCTTCGATAATCCGATGAGAGGAGCGCGGTGCTCATGAATTTTAAAAGAATAATCTGCGCCGTGCTCGTGCTCACGCTGCTGCTCGGCGGCTGCCGGACCGAGCTCTCCGACCTTCAGGGTTCGGTGCAGGGGGGCCTTGCGAACTCCTCCGCCCCGGAGGATCAGGAGGCCGACTTTGAGCCGGTCACCTCCGTCCGCATCCCCTACGACGAGGAGGACGGCCTGCATCCCTACGCCTGCAAGACCGTCGCCAACCGCTACATTTGCGGCCTCATCTACGGCAGCCTCGTCACGCTGTATCCGGACTTCTCCTCCGCCCTCTCCGCCGCGGAGAGCGTTGCGCCCTCGGCGGGGAACACGGTCTGGGAGATTGCCCTCCGGCGGGATCTGCGCTTCCCGGACGGGTCGCCGCTCACGGCGGACGACCTGCTCTACTCCATTTTGCAGGCCGGGGCTGTGGGGAGCTACTATCGGTCCTCGCTCGAATCCGTCTCCTCCGCCGTCAAAAGCGGCGATTTCAGCGTCACGGTCACGCTCTCCGCCGCCGACCGGTATTTTGAAAACCTGCTGGTGTTCCCGCTGATCAAAGACGGCACCGCCGCAGCGCCCACCGCGCTGCCCGGCAGATATACGCTCTCTGAGGACGGGGCCCGGCTCCTCTGCAATAGCGGCGCGGCGGTGCAGACCGTCGAGCTTGTGAAGCTCGCCGACCACGGGATGCTGCTTCAGGAGATGCGCCTCGGCGTCTACGACATCATCTATTCGGACGATCCGGCCGGCATCTCCGTCACCTCCGTCGGGGGGATGGAGACCATGCCGACCACCAACCTCGTCTATGTGGGCATGAACAGCGGCCGCGCCCTCTTGAGCGGCGCGGGCTTCCGCCGGGCGCTGTCCCTCGCCGTCGACGCGGAGAGCCTCTGCGAGACGGTCTACCGCGGCTACGCCGAGCCCGCCAACGGGCCTTTCAGCCCGGTTTTTTACGACGCCGCCCGCCTTGAGCCCTACCCCTGCGATTTGCAGGCCGCGAACCAGATGCTCGACGAGCTGGGCTACAAAAACCGTTCCGCCGGGGGCTACCGCCTCGCCGGGCAGAGCGAGCTCTCTTTGGAGATTCTTGTCTGCGCGGGCGCGGAGGAAAAGGCCGAGCTCGCCGAGGCGCTGGCCGAAACGGTCGAGAGCCTCGGCATCCACGCCTCCGTCACCGCGCTCGCCTATCAAAGTTACCTCGCCGCCTTGGGGGCCGGGCGCTACGACCTCTACCTCGCGGAGGTGAGGCTCGGCGTCGACATGGATTTGACGAAGCTCGTCGCCGCGGCCGGCTATCCGGGCAGCCTTTGCTACGGCGCGCCGGCGAGCAATGATCTCGCGCTCGCGTGGGCCGGCTACGAGAGCGGCACCATGAGCGCCGCCGCCTTCCGCGAGGCCTTCGACGCGGTCATGCCGTTCCTGCCGGTCTGCTACCGGCAGAGCGCGGCGGTCTATTCCCGCGATTTCTATTTTGAAATCGGCGCGACCGAGCAGGATCTCTTTCACGGCATCCTGAATTGGGGCTCCCGGGGCGCGGATTCCGCCTCTTCCGAATAAAAGATTGCGGGAAAAACGCCAAATATTTAAAATAGGACTTTTCAGGCATTATAAAGGTATGGTATACTGATTAGGTTACTTGAAAATGAGGGAGTTCTCAAAAAACGCTTTTTCATAAGAATGGAACTCTGCAAAGGAGTGGAAATTTTGATCAACGGCAGCCAGCTGCGCGACGCGATCATCTCCGCCGCCAACAACATCGCGAATAAAAAAAGCTCGGTGGACGCCCTGAACGTCTTTCCCGTCCCGGACGGCGACACCGGCACCAATATGTCCATGACCATCTCCGCGGGCGTCAAGGAGCTTGAGAAGCTCGAAAACCCCACCGTCGCCGAGACCGCCAAAACCGCTTCGGCGGCTCTGCTGCGCGGCGCGCGGGGCAACTCCGGCGTCATTCTGTCTCTGCTGTTCCGCGGGTTTTCCAAGGGCATCGACGGGCACGAGACCGCCGGCCCCGCCGAGATCGCCAAGGCGCTCGCCATGGGCGTCGAGGCGGCGTATAAGGCCGTCATGAAGCCGACCGAGGGCACCATTCTCACCGTCTCCCGCTGCGCCGCGGAGAAGGCCGCCGTGATGGCCGGGACGGAGAAATCCGTCACCTCCCTGCTCGCCGCCATGCTCGAGCAGGCCAAGGAGACGCTGATCGAGACCCCGGAGATGCTGCCGATCCTCAAAAAAAGCGGCGTCGTCGACGCGGGCGGGCAGGGTTTCGTCTACATTCTGGAGGGCATGATGGATTACATCAAAACCGGCGCGATCACCGAGCTTTCGGAAAAACCGGGCGCCGCCGCGCCGAAACCCGAGCTCACCGCCGCCGGCGCCGACGACGAGGAGATCCGCTTCACCTACTGCACCGAGTGCATCGTGGACAAAAAACCGGGCGCCCCGGACGGCGACGAACTTCGGAGCCTCTGCGACGGTCTGGGCGACAGCCTCGTCTTCGTGGAGGACGACTCCATGATTAAGATCCACGTCCACGTCAACGATCCGGGCAAGGTGCTCAGCAAAGCCCTCGAATACGGCTCCCTCTTCACCGTCAAGATCGAAAATATGAAGAATCAGCACACCGCTCTCGCGGGAGGGACCGGCGCGGCCGGCGAATTCCCCGAGACCGAACATAAAAAGGCCGAAGCCGCCCCCGCCGCGAAATTCCCCTATGTGCCGGTCGACACCGACCGCGCCTACGGATTTGTGGCGGTCTGCGCGGGCAAGGGCATGACGGACGTGTTTCACGAGCTCGGCGCGGAGAACGTCGTCTCCGGCGGCCAGACCATGAATCCCTCCACCGAGGACATTCTCGCCGCGGTGCAGGCCACCCCGGCCGTCACGGTGTTCGTCCTGCCGAACAACAAAAACATCATCATGGCCGCCGAACAGGCCGTGCTGCTCGCCGACCGCGAGGTCATCGTGATCCCGAGCCGCACCGTGCCGCAGGGCATCTCCGCGATGCTGGCCGTCGACGAGGAGTGCTCCTCCGACGAAATCAAGGCCTCCATGGAGGAGGCGATGTCGGCGATCGTCACGGGTCAGGTCACCTACGCGGCCAGAGACTCCGATTTTGACGGCAAAAAGATCGGCGCGGGCGAATACCTCGCCCTCAAGGACGGAAAGATGCTCTACACCGGCAGGGATATGGAGAAAGTCTGCGTCCGCCTCGTCAAGGCGATGATCCAGAAATCCACCTCCGCCGTCACGGTCTATTCCGGCGAGGACGTCACCGAGGCCGAGGCCGAGGCCATGGCGGAGACGCTCCGCGCGAAGCTCCCCTCTTCCGTCGAGGTCAGCCTGATCCCGGGCGGCCAGCCGGTCTATTACTACGTCTTCGCGGCGGAATAACTCTTAGGGGCCCAAGACGCGGCCCTCCCGAAAGAACCAAACATAACAAAAACGGCATAGCCTTTCGGCTATGCCGTTTTATTTTGGTTTTCGCGCGGCGGGGCGGCAATCCCTTATGGGAAAACGGCCTTTCGCCCGTATCCGCCCGCGCAAGGTAGAGATAAGGCCGTCCGAGGCTTGGCGCGGTTTGGCGGCGCGCCTCGGTTCGGGACCAAGAGGCCCCGTGTCTATGCGCGCAGGGTGGTGACGCGGCTTCTTCGTCCCCTTATGCCTTGCGGGGCCAAGCGCCGTCCCAGACGATGCGGCGGTAATTCTCCCGGTCCGTGTCGCCCTCGGTGCTGATGAGCAGCACGCGGGAATGCTCGTCGAGGCCGAGGTGGGCTTTGAGCTCCGCAAGATCGGGATTGCGCATAATCTCGCCGATAAGCCCCGCGCCCACCGCCCCGGATTCCCCGGAGATCACCCTCGGATCGGCGCCCGCGGGGTTGCCGAGCACGCGCATGCCGTCGGCGGAGACCCAGTCCGGGCAGGAGACGAAGGCGTCCGCGTAGGCGTTGAGGATCTTAAAGCTGATGGTGGACGGCTCGCCGCAGGCAAGCCCCGCCATGATGGTGTCCATGTCCCCGGTCACAAAGTGCAGCGCCCCGTCGTCGGCCTTGGCCGATTTAAACACGCAGGCGGCCTTCTCCGGCTCGACGATCACGGTCCTCGGGCGGTTTTCCCCGAGCACCGCGGTGAAAAATCCGAGCACGGCGCTCGCGAACGACCCGACTCCTGCCTGAAGGATCAGGTGGGTGGGCATGCCCTCGCCGGAGGCAAGGAGCTGCTGGTAACACTCGTAGGCGAGCGTCATGTAGCCTTGGAGAATCCAAGTCGGGATCTGCTCATACCCCTCGAACGCGGTGTCCTGCGTGAGCACCCAGCCGTATTCGTGGGCGTTTTTATCCGCCAGATGGACGCACCCGTCGTAATTCATATCGGTGATGGAGGCCTCTGCGTTCTCCTTGAGAATGTTTTGGAGGCGCTCCTCGGCCGAGCCCTTCGGCATATAGATGACGGCGTGCTGGCGCAGTTTGTTCGCCATCCACGCGACCCCGCGGCCATGGTTGCCGTCCGTCGCGGTGACGAAGGTCACGTCGCCGATCTTCGCGCGGGCCTCGTCGCTCGTGAGCTCCGAAAACGACGTCTCCCCGATGTCCTTGCCGAGCTTTTCGGCGAGGTAGCTGCCGATCGCGTACCCGCCGCCGAGCACCTTAAAAGCGTTGAGCCCGAAGCGGAAGGACTCGTCCTTGACGAACACGCTCCCGACGCCCAGCGCCTTTGCGAGCCCGTCGAGCTTGCAAAGCGGCGTAAATTCATAGCCCGGGAAGCCGGAGGAGAACTCCTGCGCCTTCTTCGCCTCCTCAAGGGACGCGATGCTCACATTCACGGGCGCATGGCCGCCGCGGGCCCGCAAAATGTACTCAAATTTTTCTTCCATGCTCAAGCCCTCTTCGCCAGCTTTTCCGCTTTGATTTTACCCTCGTATTCCTTGAGCATCTTGACGACCTGCGGGCTCAAGAGCAGCAGGGCGACCATGTTCGGGATGAAGATGAAGCCGACGACCATATCCGCCATGTCCCAGATCTGGGAGACCGGCAGCGTGCAGGAGATGATCGGCGGGATGAAGAAGAGCCAGCGGGCCCATTTCGCGATTTTGCTGCCGAACACATACCCGAGGCTCGTGCGGAACTCAACGAAATATCCGAGGTAGGACGTGTAGCAGAAAAGGAACACGGCGATTCCCGCGACCCACATGCCGACGTCGCCGAAGGACTGGCGGAACGCGAGGAACGTCAGATAAATGCCGGTCTCGCCGCTCGCCCAGATCGCCTCGCCGCTGCTGAGGATCGCGAGACCGGTCAAGGTGCAGATGATGATGGTGTCGATAAACACCTCGAGCACGCCGTAGAGGCCCTGATGGATCGGGTGATCCGTCTTGGCGGTGGCGTGGACCGTGGCCGCCGTGCCCTCGCCGGCTTCGTTCGAGAAGATGCCGCGGAATCCGCCTTTGGTCATCGCCATCTTAATCCCGGCTCCCACGAATCCGCCGACCGCCGGGGCCGGCGCGAACGCGTATTTGAATACCATTTCAAACGCGTAGCCGATATTTTCAATATGCGCGAAGATCACGAAGATGCAGCCGAAAATGTAGAGCAGGCACATCGGCGGGACGATCGCGGCGCACGCGTTGCCGATGCGCTTGATGCCGCCGAGACAGATCAGGAAACTGACCGCCGCGATGCCGACGCCGGTCACGATCATCGGCACGCCGAAGACGTCGTCCAGCGCGGTGGCTGCGGTGTTGACCTGCACGAAAGCCGCGTCGCAGAGCGTCAGCAGCAGCAGCGCCACCGAAAAGACCGGCGCAAGCCAGTGCCAGCTCTTGCCGAGGCCTTTCGTGATGTAATACATCGGGCCGCCGTAATACTCGCCGTCGGGGCCCTTCTCACGGTACTTCACCGCGAGCGAAACCTCGGCGAGTTTCGTGAGCATGCCGAAGACCGCGGTGACCCACATCCAGAAAAGAGCGCCCGGGCCGCCGATCGCGATCGCCGCGGCGACGCCGGCGATGTTGCCGGAGCCGACGGTCCCCGCGAGGACCGTGGAGATCGCCTGCAGCGGCGTCATGGTGCCCTCGTCACCCTTGCCGGCGTCCTTTTTGAACATCTCGCCGAACGTCTTCTTAAAGACCAGCGGCAGCCCGCGGATCTGGAAGAACTTCGTCCGGATCGTGTAGTACAGCCCCCCGAACACCAACAGGAACAGCATGGGGTAGCCCCAAAGGAAATCGAATACGTTGTAGATTTTCTCCCACATAAAAACCCCTCCTCCTTGTCAGATGATTTTAACAAGCAGCAAACGCTGCGCAAGCCCTATTCGACGACCGCCACAGCCTCGATCTCAACCAGCGCGTCCTTCGGCAGCCGCGCCACCTCCACGGCGCTGCGCGCCGGGTACCCAGACGGAAAAAAGTCCGCGTAAACGGCGTTTACCGCCGCGAAATCGTCCATATTCCTCAAAAATACCGTGGTCTTGACGACGTCCTCCATCCCGGCGCCGGCCGCCTCGAGCACCGCCCGCACGTTTTGCAGCGACCGTTTCGCCTGCTCCGCCGCGCCGGAGGCGAGGCTCCCCGTCTCCGGGTCCGCGGGGAGCTGGCCCGACGTAAAAATGATCTTTCCCGCCTTGATCCCCTGAGAATACGGCCCGATGGCCGCGGGAGCTTTTTCGGTGTGGACAACCGATCCCATGCTTCCATCCCCCTGTCTAAAAACGTGATGAGATTCTCCGTCAGACGGAGTTTCGATAATTTTTTATTATCATAATTAAATTTTATCATTCAAAAGATTTTTGTCAATACGGATTCAATCTATTTTCGAATGTTTCCGTATTTTCATCAAATTGCTCAATAATCGCCCGTCTATTTGGAGATCTTGCGGATCGCAGGGCAAGTTCCCGTTGACTTTTTTTGTCTATTGTGATAAAATTTTATTATAAAAACGCAGAACGGAAAGGCGGTGTGCCGGGATGCCCAGCGGGCTTTTGCGGACGTATATGGCGCTGGTTCCCTTTCTTGGGGAAGTGCTCGGGTCCGATTACGAAGTTGTCCTGCATGAGATCGGCGCGGAAAACCGCATCATCGCGATCGCGAACGGCCACATCAGCGGCAGAGAGGTCGGCGCCCCTCCCACGGACAAGGCGCTGCAGCTCATCCGGAGCGGCTCCTACCGCGACAGCAACTGGCAGCTCAACTACCTCGGCGTCGCGAAGGACGGCAGCACGCTGCGCTCGAGCACGTTTTTTATCAAGGACGGCCGGGGAAAGCTGATCGGCCTGCTCTGCGTCAATTTTGACGACAGAAAATATCACGACCTCTCCCGCCAGATCCTCTCGCTCGTGCATCCCGTCGGCTTTATCGACAGCCTCCCCCCCGCCGGGACCCGCCCCGCGCTCAGCGAGGGCGGCGCGAACGCGGAGCATTTTCCAAACAGCGCGGAGGACATGGTGGCCGACGCCATCCGGCAGGCCACCGCGGACGCCTCCGTTCCGCCGGACCGCATGACGCCGCAGGAGAAGATCCACATCGTCGACCGCCTGAACCAAAGCGGCATTTTCATCGTGAAAGGCGCCGTGAGCAGCGTCGCCCAAGCCATCGACTGCTCCGAGGCGACGGTCTACCGGTATCTTGCGAATCTCAACAAGCGAAAGCCCCAGTGACCCGAGCGAAAGCCCGCGCCGCCTCCGCGAATCGAAACGCCCCGGAGCCGTTTTTTCGGCCGGGGCGTTTTTTTGCCGAAAGCCGGAGTTTTTCCCGCAAACCCACAAAAACGCTTTTTGAATCGGCCGCTTTTTTGGAGGATTGTGAAAATCGCGCGCGGGCGGTTGACAGCCGGGGGACAGCCGGAGTATAATCGGCACAAATTAAATTGGTCCGGCACAACACGCCGGAGCAATGGTAGAGGCGCGGCAGGTCAACAGTAACCCGTCCATCAGGGAAGTCAGGTTCCGGACAGGGTGAAAGGGGCGGCCGCCGAAGCGGAAGACGAGCCTGAAATTCGTTTTGCGCTGGGGTGCCGGAGAAGATCCGGCAGACTGTCACAGAGATGTGGAGCGCTATCATTGGCAGACGATTTTTGGGGCGTACCCGGGGATCGTATTACTTTTTAGAAAGTAAGCCATGAATGCAGCACACGCATTCATGGCTTTTCTTTATAAAAAAATAACCGAAAAGAGGGAAACAGAATGAAAAGATGGATCACCCTGCTGCTCGCCGCCGTATTGGTATGCAGCCTTGCCGCCTGCGGTACGCCCGCGGCCGAAGAAAGCGAAAGCCAGTCCCAGACCCCGGAGGAATCCTCCGAAAGCGTCCCCGAGGAGCTCCCCCAGCTGCGCGTCGGCATGGAATGCGCCTACGCCCCCAACAACTGGCAGGAGGACGCCGCCTCCGACACCAACTATCCGATCGAAAACGTGCCCGGCGCCTATGCCGATGGCTACGACGTGCAGATCGCCAAAGCCATCGCCGAGCAGACCGGCCGCGAGCTCGTCATCGTGAAGATGGCGTGGGGCGGGCTGATCGAGGCCCTTAACCAAGGCCAGATCGACGCCATCATCGCCGGCATGGCCGACACGGCCGAGCGCCGCGAATCCATCAATTTCTCCGATCCCTACCACGTCACCGAATACGGCGTCATGGTGAGCGGCGGCTCCGCCTACGCCTCCGCCGCGAGCATCCACGATTTTGCCGGCGCGAGCATCCTCGGCCAAAAGGACACCATGCTCGACACCGTGATCGATCAGATGGACGGCGTGAACCACCTAACCCCGGTCGACAGCGTGCCGAACATGATCTCCCGCCTCGATCAGGGCACCTGCGACGGCATCATCATCAACGTGGAGAACGCCGATTCCTACCTCGCGTCCAACCCCGATTTCCAAGTCATCTCTTTCGCCGAGGGCGACGGGTTTGATCTCGGATTCGTCGGCGCCTGCGTGGGCCTGCGCAAGGAGGACGCCGATCTGCTTGAGGCCGTGAACGCGGCCCTCGCCGCGCTCGATCAGGATACGCGCGACGCCCTGTGGGCGACCGCCGTCGAAAAGCAGCCCAAGTGATCCCTCCTTCCGGGCAAGGTCCGGCAGAGAGCAAGACGCGGCCACCCGCGCATAGGAGGCAAAGATGAGGAAACTCGCGGATTTCTTTCAAAAAGACCGCCGGTACGGATACCTGACCGGCACGATTTTGGCGGCGCTCAGTCTCCTGATGTGGCGTTTGGCGCCCACGGAGCTCAGCTTTCTCGGCGCGGGGGGCGCGCCGATGGCCGTCCTCGCCGCCGTGTGCGGCGTGTTCGCGGCGCTCGCCTTTGCCGCGCTGATCGTCAAGCTCACCCACTGGCACGGCTACGCCGAAACCGTATTCAAAAGGCCGGCCATGCTCAGGCTGGCCCGGTATCTCTACCTGCTTGTGCTCCTCGCCTTCGCCGTCACGGCGGCGGACCGGATCGCGCTGGGCTTTGTGAGCCTCGCCGGGCAGTCCGCCGCCGCCGAGAGCAACCCCCAAGGGTTTCTCGCGTCAATGATCTACATGTTTTGGAAGGGGCGGTCGATGTTCGCCCTCGGCGTGTGGACCACGGTGCGCATCGCCCTGCTCGGCACGGCGGTCGCCTTTGTCCTCGCGATGCTGCTCGTCACGCTCCGGATTTTGAAACCCGTCCGTCAGGACAACGACTTCGCGCGGTTCTGCAAAAAGCTCGGCAGCGTCTTTTCTAAAATTTATATCACCGTGATCCGCGGCACGCCGATGATGGTGCAGGCGCTGATCATTTATTATGCGGGCTTCGGCCTGCTCAAAAACTCCGACCTGACGATCACGGAGATCAACTACTTATGGAGCGCCTTTATGGCGGGCCTCATCACCGTCTCCCTCAACTCCACGGCCTACCTCGCGGAGGTCCTGCGCGGCGGCATCGAGTCGATCGACATCGGCCAGACGGAGGCGGCAAGGAGCCTTGGCATGACAAATTGGCAGACCATGCTCAAGGTGGTTTTCCCGCAGGCGGTCAAAAACAGCATCCCCGCGATCGGCAACGAGTTTATCATCAACATCAAGGATTCCTCGGTGCTGTCCATCATCGCCTGCTTCGACCTGATGTTCGCCACAACCTCGGTGGTCGGGATTTATTACCGCCAGCTCGAGGTCTACTGCATCGCGGCGATCACCTATCTAATTTTGACCTACCTCTCCTCCCTTCTCATGAGGGCGGTCGCCAAAAAGATGGATACCCCGGCCAAAGACCTTCCCAGCTCGAACTGAGGTGATACGATGGAACCGATTCTTAGAATGGAAAAACTCGAAAAATCCTTCGGCCCGCTGAAGGTTTTGAAAGGCGTCGACCTTGAGGTGCGCCCGGGGGAGGTGGTGTGCGTCATCGGCGCGTCCGGCTCCGGAAAATCCACGCTGCTGCGATGCGTCAACCTGCTCGAGGAGGCCGATTCCGGCCACGTCTGGTTCGAGGGGCGGGATCTGATGGACCTCTCCACGAATCTCAACAAACTCCGGGAGCGCATCGGCATGGTGTTTCAGAGCTTCAACCTCTTCGCCAACAAAAACGTGCTCGACAACTGCACGATGGCCCCGATGTCGGTGAAGCGCCTGCCCCGGCAAAAAGCCGAGGAGCTCGCCGTCAAGCACCTGACGGACGTGGGCCTGCGGGATTTTATTTACGCCGACAGCCGTAAGCTCTCCGGCGGCCAGAAGCAGCGCGTGGCCATCGCAAGGGCGCTGTGCATGGAGCCGGATCTGATGCTGTTTGACGAGCCCACCAGCGCGCTCGACCCCGAGATCGTGGGCGAGGTGCTCGACGTCATTAAGAGGCTCGCCGGCGAGGGCATGACCATGGTGGTCGTCACCCACGAGATGGCCTTCGCGAGGGAGGTCAGCGACCGGGTGGTTTTTATGGACGACGGCGTCATTCTTGAGCAGGGCAGCCCGGCGGAGGTCTTTGGAAATCCGCGGGAGGCGCGCACAAGAGAATTTTTAAGCCGCTATTTGGAGGACAAATGAAAGACGTAACGGAATTTTTTACAAACGAAAGCGATTACCCAGACTTCGACGCCCACGGCGCGGCGGAGAGGCTCTCCGCCGCCATCCGCTGCGCCACCGTGAACGACGGCGTACACTACGCGGCCTTCGACGCGCTGCAAGCCCTGATGAAAGAGAGCTATCCCGCTCTCATGCGGGCGGGGAGCTTTGAGCTGGTCGGCCGCAGCGTGCTCATCACGATCCCCGGCGGCGACCCGGCTCTGCGCCCGGCGCTCTTTATGAGCCATCAGGACGTGGTCCCGGTCGTGGAGGGGACGGAAAAGGACTGGACCCACCCGCCCTTCTCCGGCGCGATCGCCGACGGCTATATCTGGGGCAGAGGGACGCTCGACATCAAACAACAGGTCTTCGGCGTGCTCGAAGCGGCGGAATACCTGCTCTCGCACGGCGCTCGCTTCGCGAGGACGGTCTATCTTGCCTTCGGGGAGGACGAGGAAACCTACAACTTCGGCGCGAGGGCCGTCTCCGATACCCTTAGGGACCGCGGCGTGCGGCTCGAATTCGTGCTCGACGAGGGCGGCGGGAAGATTCAGTCCGGGGCTCCCTACGGCGCGCCGGAGATTTATATTTCCCAGATCGACCTGATGGAGAAGGGATACGCGGATCTGGAGCTCTCCGCCAAAAGCGCGGGCGGGCATTCGAGCCGTCCCTTCGGCGGCACCTCCCTCGGCAGGCTCTGCCGCGCCGTCGCCCATATCGCGGAGGATCCGTTTCCGGCACAGCTCTCGCCGGTGGTGCGGGGGGCTTTCGCGGCGCTCGCGCCGTATATCACCGAGGAGCCGCTCAAGACGTTTGTCGCGGATCTGGACAAAAACGCCGCGGCCATCGCGGAATACTGCCTCGGCGTGCCGGAGCTCTTCCCGCTTGTGACCACCACCATCGCGCCCACCGTGATGCGGGGCGGCTCCGCCGCCTGCAACGTGATGCCCCAAAACATGGAGGCCGTGGTCAACTTCCGCATCGCGGAGGGCCACACCGCCGACGAGGTGATGGAGAAATGCAAAAAAGCCGTGGACGACCCCGAGGTCGCCCTGCGGTTTTTGCAGGCGAACGACCCTTCCGACACGGCCCGAAGCGGCGGCTTCGGCTACCGGGAGGTCCAAGCGGCGATGAACCGGTATTTTAGAGACGTGGTGATCCTCCCCTCCATGACGGCGGGGGCCACCGACGCCCACCATTACGAGCAGATCTGCGACACCTGCCTGCGCTGCAGCCCGTTTATGGGCAACGAGGACGAGGTCGCGCGGGGCGTGCACGGCACGGACGAAAAGCTCTCTCTGCGCGCCTACGCGCACGGCATCCGGGTGCTGATCCATCTGATGGAGCGCCTCACCGAACAGGAATAAGAAATCCCACGCAAAAAAGCTCCCGAAGGGGAGCTTTTTTTGTGCGCTTGGTTTGAGAGCGGAAAGCCGCCGGCCCGGACATAGAGGGACCTCCGGTAAACGGTACGAGACCGCAGGGAGGGACCCGAACCCCGGGCCGGCGGCAAACCGCATATGAAAAATCGGCGGCGCGCTTTAGTCCGGAGCTCTCCGCCTCCGGTTCATCTGCGCGATCAAAAAGATCCCCGCCACCGCCAAAACTGGTTGTTTTAGGGAAAAGGGCGCGTCTTCCTCCGGCGCGTTCATATAGGGCGCCGCCGCAAAATACCTCACGGCGATCCTGCCCGTGCCATCGGCCTTTTGGTAAACCGCGTCCCCGATCTTTTTGGTAAACCCGTCGACTTTTCTCCCGTCTGGCAGGGTGAAGGTATAGCTGATGTTGTAGGTATACCGGCCCGGTATCGCGTCGGCGCGCTCGCCGCCCTCGCGCCGGATATCGGTGACGACGCCGGGGGCGCGCTCCCCGAAAAGGCCGAGCGCGAGGCTCCCGGCGGCCCACAAAATAAGGGCCGCACCCAGCAAGGTGATGAAAATCCGCGGCAGGAGCTTTCCGTTCATCCGCCGCCCTCCCCGTTTTGAGGCCGCACGCTACGCCGGACAAAACTTTCCGCCTGCGCATAGTTCTCCGGGGTGCAAAACAGCGCGATCGTCTCCATCCGGCCGCCGCGCAAAAGGATGGCGCGGCTTTTGGGGCGATAGGTCACCTTTGTGACGCGGCTCCAGCGGATAAAAGTCTCCTGCCGCGACTGCGCCAGCAGCCCCGCGCCGGCGACGGCGGGTTTTCCGGAAAGCAGGCCCAGCGCGACCGTCAGGGCATTGATGACCCGGTTTTTTTTCGCCTGTTTTGCCTGCGTCCGGCAGAGCGCGCCTTCGTTGTCCAGCACAAACTCCGCTTCGTATCTGCCCCGGTACGCTATCATGAGGAACAGCCCCGTCAGGATAAGCAGCCCGGCTATGAGCCCGAGCGCATACAGCGTATCCCGGCTTTGCCCCGACGCCAGCACAATAACAAGGGCGACCAAGCCGAAGGGGATGCCGACGGCGATCCCAAGCTGCTTCAAAATAACCGCATTTTTAAATATGGGTATGCCATTTTGCCACCGCAGGCCCTGCGGCAGGGCCTGCGGTGGCGTCTCGTCCCGGCCGGGCATAACGGCCGTTTCCGCCCGCCCGGTCAAAACGTCTTATAGACGAACATCTGGAACTGGGGTACCCCCAGACTGGACGCGGTGTCTTGATTGAAATAAAAGACCGCGATGTGCTCCAGATCTCCGTAGATGCCGTCGAACTCATAATCCGTGTCCGCGTCGTAGGGATCTCCCGGCATGTTGCTTTCGTAATGCGGCGTCCACCCGGGCAGCGCGGTGAGCGTCTCATAATAGCGCTCGAACTCCTCATACGTCATCCCATCGATCCGAATGGTCGTGACCTCGTCCCCAAAGCCGTCGACCTCGCTGATCAGCTCGGTGATGACGCCGGACGTCTGCGGGGCGGGCAGGGATACGCCGTAAAAATCGCCGGGCCAGCCCGAAGCGGCCGACGCCGCGCCGCCGGATACGCCGCCATCTGTCGCCGCGCTTTCGTTTTCCCGCTCCTCCAGCGCGCTTTCCCATTCCTCAAGCTCCTCCTCGGGGATGGGTTCGGGTCCGTTTTCGTCCATATCCTCATACAATTCGGGGTTTTGATAAATGGCCGTCATCTGCGCGGAGAGGACCTCCAGCCGGGACGTCATCGCCTCGCCATCCATCGCTTCCCGGTAGATTTTGACCATTTCCAAAAGCGTTTTTGTGGTTTGGGGGAACAGGAAACCGGCGGCTTCCATCGCGGCCTTCGCGCCCGCCTCAAACACCTCGCCGCTGATGCTGACGGCCTGCCCGGACAGCCCCTCCACTTTGATGCCCATAACTTTATCCTCATAAAACAGATCCGTCAGAGAATCGGTGATATAGACCAGCGCCTCGGTGGTGTCCTTGGCCGCGTTGCCTACGCCCGAGGGATTCAGCGTGACCAGCCCGATCAGGGCCGAGACCGGCCCCAGCTTCTCCTTGATGTCGCCGAAGGCCACGGCCACCCGGTTGCCATCCCCAAGGACGATGGTGCTGCCGGTTTCGGTCACATCCACGATGCAGTCCACGCCGCCCACAAGAAGGCCCGCCCCCTCCAGCAGCGCGACGCTGCCGCCGCCCGTGGCCGCCATGGACCAACCGAGCATCGTAACCTTGCTGATCGTCTTGGCCGCCTGCGCGGCCTTGGTCAGTTTATCCCAGAAAGCCGCGTCATCCGTGGCCTCGTTATGGATGATCTCTTGCGCGAGCTGCATCTGCTCATAGGCCGCCTTCGCGTCGGTGCCCAGCTGCCGGGCAAGCTGCTGATACCGCTTTGCGCCCTTGAGCGCGTCATACTGCTTCGTCAGGTTTTCCGCCCAAGTCTTCGGGTCAAACGGCCGGGGAGCGCTCGTGGCGAGGGCGACGGCCCGAACATCCGCGGGCGCCGTAAGGGTCATAAACTGTGCCCGCGGCAAGCCGGATGCCGCCGTTTGCCCGATGGCCGAGGCGTCCAGCACCTCGACCGCCTGCGCGGTAATCTCCTCCGCGACAGACGCCGCGAGCGCCGCGTCCTCCCACGCCCGGGCGGCGTCCTCCGCCAGCGCGCGGATTTCCTCCACGGACATCGCTTCCAAATCCGCCTCCGCGAACGCTTCGGTGGCAAGCCTCGCATAGATGTATTGGCGCAGGGCGATGGCCGCGGCCTCGCTCGCCGTCTGCGCGGCGAGCGGCTCCGGCCCGCGCTCCACCGTGACCGGCTTCATTCGGCTGTTGCCGAAAAACCAGAACAAGAATCCGGCGCCCAAGGCGGCCACAATAATCAGCGACAAGACGGCGATCACGCCTTTTTTGCGGGACTTCCTCGCCGGTTTCGGCCGCGGGGCGGCTCCGCCCCGCGCGGGAGCGACCGGAGGCCGTGCCGGTTCCGCCGCGGCCCCGCAGGAGCCGCAAAATCTGGCGTCCGGATTCAGCGGCGCGCCGCAGTTTCCACAAAATTTCCCCATCGGAAACCCCTCCTTTATTTGAGCAGCGGGCATTTGCACCGCCAGCAGACGTCGTCGCCGATCTGGCACAGCGTGGCGCAGGCGCTGCAAAAGATGATGCTGTCCCGAGATTTGTCGTATTTCTCATAAGAATTGAGGCCCGCGTGGTGCCGCACCCGGTCGCCGATTTGATAATAGTTGTACTGCGTATCGTCGTCCTCGACGGCCAGCCGGTGCTTTTTGCCCCGCTCATCCCGGATGACGACCGCGTATTCGGTGTAATAGCGGATGTAATAATCGTCGCCGTCGCTGCCGGTGCTCTGGTGGCGGCTTTTCTTTTTGACGGTTTTGTCAACCACCACGCCGTCCCAAGTTTTGCTTCTTTTTCTGGCGGCGATGGTATAGAGCCCGATCAGCAGAAACATCCCGCCGATGCCCAGACCGATAAACAGCGCCTGCGGATTCTCCATCTCATTGCTGATTTCGCCGTAGATGTAAAAACCGATGACGGCGGCGACGGCCAGTATCATCGAAAAAACGGCGGACCAGCGGTTGGTGTTTTTGAGATACCGGGCGAAGGCCGGGTCATGGATGCGCTCGGAATAACCGACGCGCCCGCCGCCCGCCACGGGGCGGGTGTCCGCCACGAAACTGGCGGGCGGTATGGGGCGGGGATCCGGCGCGGGATTGGTATCCGGCGCGGGACCGATTTGGATTCCGCAATTGGTGCAGAAGCGGGTGTTATCCGGCAAGGCGGCTCCGCAGTTCGTGCAATACATGGTCATCCCTCCTGATGGTCAATCGGAAATTTTGGTGAAATCAAGGGTAACATAAAAAGACTGCTCCCATAGAACGCCGCTCATATAGCCTTTTCCGGTCACCGTGTCGCCGGAGCCGGAAAATACGGCGTGGACCGTCCAATCGCTCTCTTCGTAGTGAAGCGTATGGGTGCTTTCGTCATAGGACATGGTGGCGCGGCCCGCGGAGGCGTCGTCGTCTTCGTACTCGTCTTCCCCGTCCTCCTCCGTTTGCCAAAGGACATAGCCTCCTCCCGCGTCCGACAGCGTGACGGTTATCGTATCGGTTTCGCCGTCCTCGGCGGTGGTCACAACGGCGTATCGTCCGAAGATGTCGATCTCCCCCGCCCCAGCCGGCGGCAACGCGCTTTCCGCGCCGCCCGGCTCAGGCGAGGCTGCCGATGCGCCGCTCTGTTCCGGCGCGGCCCCCTCCGCGGCGCCCGCCGCGACACCCGCCGCCTGCTCCAGCTTTGCCATTTGAGAGGCAAGGGTCTCTATCCGGGCAAGAGCGGCCGCGGGATCGGATTCCAGCTCTTCCATGATCTCCGTCAGCGTTTTCGATGTCTCCGGGAACACATACCCGGCGGTTTCCAGCGCGGATTTCAGCGCCTCCGCCCCCACGCTGTCAAAAATCCGCGCGGTTACGCTCCCGCCGTCCACCTGCACACCCATGACCTTTCCCTCGAAAAACCAGTCGGTCAGCGTATCCCCGATATAGGCGAGCTGCTCGCCGGTTTCCCCCGGGTTGAAGGTGGCAAGGCCCACCACCGCCGAGACCGGCGCCAGCTTATCCTTTATATCGTCAAAGCCCACCGTAACCTGATGATTTTCTCCCAAAATGATGTTGCTCCCGGTGGCGGCGATGTCCACGATGCAGTCCGCGCCGCCCACGACGACCGCTCCCGCCTGACCCAGCGACCAGCCGCTGGCCGCGAGGGCGGAAAGGGAGCCGCCGCCCGTAACGATCGTCCCTACAACGAACACGCCCACCTTGCTGGCCGTCTTGGTCGCCTGCGCGGCCTTGGTCAGTTTATCCCAGAAAGCCGCGTCTTCCGAGGCTTCGTTGCGGATGATCTCCTGCGCCAGCGCCACCTGCTCGTAGGCCGCCTTCGCGTCGGTGCCGAGCTGCCGGGCCAGCTGCTGATACCGCTGCGCGCCCTTGATCGCGTCATACTGCTTCGTCAGGTTCTCCGCCCATGTTTGCGGGTCTATTTTTCTTCCGCTTTCGGCGGCATACGCCACAACAGAGAAACGGAAAGGGGCCGCCGCAAGGGTCATAAATTCGGCCTGCGGCCGGCCGGCGGCGAAGGTCTGCTTTACGACAGGCGCTTCCAGCACCGTCAGGGCCCGCCCGGAGAGTTCCTCCGCGGCGGCGGAAAAGAGCTCGGCGTTTTCCCACGCAAGGAGAAGCGCGTCCACCAGCTCCGATAATTCCTCTATGGTCATGGAGGAGGCGTCGGCCGTCAGGAAAGTTTCGGTCAAAAGCCTCGCGTAGAGATACTGCCGCAGGGCGATGGCCGTGGCCTCGCTCGCCGTCTGCGCGGCCTGCGGCTCCGGCTCGCGCTCCACCGTGACCGGCTCGATTTCTTCCGATCCGTCCGTTTTTTGTCCTCCGCAGGCGCTAAGACTAAAAATCAGAACGCAGGCCAGAAGCAGGGCGAGAAACCGCCCGCCCGCTCCCTTGGCGCGTAAGTTTGCAGGTAGGGCTCTTTTGTTTTCCATCAAACAATCCCCTTTTTTATTTTAATGCGCGATCGTGGGCGTGACCCCGGTCTCGTAGCGAAATTTCTCTAAAATACCCGCGAGGGCGTCGCCGTCGGGTCTCGCGTAGAGCAGCCGGATCGTCCGGGCCTCCGCGTCCCTGCCGTAGTCCATCGAAAGATAGTCCCGTCCGATCTCCACGGCTTTGAGCCGGATGC
This sequence comes from Oscillospiraceae bacterium, assembly GCA_017991935.1. GTDB lineage: Bacteria > Bacillota > Clostridia > Oscillospirales > Ruminococcaceae > UMGS1668. Next base: position 110,595 of record JAGOPP010000001.1, on the reverse strand, counting down.
CCTCCTGATTGAACTTGACGACCTTGGAGCCCAGCAGGATTCCGAAGCAGGAGACGAACATCTCGACGGTCTCGCAGGAGCGGATTTCGCTCTCCTTCCTGCCATCCCGCTCGCGAAAGACGGCGGGCTGAATATGGAGGATCTGATTCTCGACGATCAGCCGCGCGGCCGCACGTTTTTTGCTCGCGGCGAAAAAAAGGAAAGCGGAAACCACGCCCGCCGACAGGGCCACGGCCGCGTACGTCTTCCAATCCGAAGGCTGCAAGACGAGTGCCGCCGCAAAAGCGGACGCGCAAAAAACAGAAGCCATCAAAGAGCACCGCGCTTGCCACGCGATTTTTTTCAAAGAAATCCCCCCTCCCCGCGAACGGCGTTTTTTTCATTTTACAAAAACGAGGCCGGGTTTGCGTCACCAAAGCGGGTGAAGCGGCGAAAAAAGGCCCCTCACCTTTTCGGGTGAGGGGCCTTAGGATTCGCTGTTTATCAGGAATTCTCAGATCCGGCGGCCGGGGTATGGATATCCAGAAGCAGATTGACCAGCTCCGCCCTGCTTTGGACCCCGGCTTTGGAATAGATATTTTTCACATGGGTTTTTACGGTGTTTTCGCTCACATGCAGCTCGCCGGCGATCATCCGGTAGGTCTTGCCCCCCAGCAGCAGGGCGGCGATCTCGCTTTCGCGCTCGGTGAGCTTCTCCGTGATGCTCAATTCGTTGAGCAGCCGGGTTTGCTCCCGCGCCGGCATGTCGGTGATCGTGGTCAAATAGACATGGTTTTTGAGCAGGATGGTCAGCCGTCTATGCAGGGGCGGCAGCAGGACGAGGGTGACGCACACCACGCCCAGCGCCAGCAGCGTGGGGTTGTAGCTTTGCCCGTCGGCGCCGGAGATCGCGTTTCCGATAAACCCGCCCAGCAGCACCCCCAAAACGTTCGCGGAGAGGCCGATGCCCATGATTTTGGCGGGGTTTTTATCCATTTCCAGCATTTCGCCCAAGATGCTCCACCAAAACAGGTCGTACACGCCGCAGGCCCCCAGCATCAGGGTATTGACCACCAGATAATCCGCCCACGAGCGGCCCAGCGCCAAAAAAGCGATAAAGGAAAGGCCGATCATGGCGATGGCGACATAAAGGATGTAGGAGCGGTTTGTCTTGCGGGGCAGGTTTCGCATAATGAACAGCGCCGCGATGTACGGCACGGCCCAATACCAGCTTGTCAGCCAAGAGAGATGCGCAAAGGCGGGGCCCTGCACCTGATACATAAGGCCGGAATTGATGGAGATGACCACAACGAACAGGCACAGAAAAGCGAGCGGGCCGGCTTTGCCGACAGAGACCTCTCCCCGCCCGGAAGGCGGGGCGTTTTCCGGCGTTTCCTCTTTGGGCAGCCTGAGCGCGAACAGGAACGCCGCGCCCAGAGCCAGCATCGAAAGCCCAAGCCCGGCGTGAGGGGAGATATAGATCGCCGCCATATCGAGCGCGATCATCAGGAGATTCGAGAAAATGAGGCTGTCCGCCATGGTTTTGATGCGCTCATTCTTCGGCGTGCAGCCCTTGAAATAAAAGCCCCACGCCGCCACGCAGCAGCCGACCAAAAACGCCGCGGAGAGCAGCGCCGCCGCCCACAGAAAGGAGGGCGGGCGGAAAAACACGCCGGAGGCCGCGATGCAAAACGCGATGGAGAAAAGCATGAGCTTTTTGGCCGCGCGCATGTTCCGGACAAAGAAGCCGCAGATCAGCAGCCCGGCAAAATGGGCGGCCATCGTCCCGAAAACAAACGCATGGGACGAGATCCGATAGTAGTCCGCAAGGGCGTATAAGATCCTGCCTTCAAACGGGAACGCCAGCAGCCATGAGAAAAAGAGGGAGAAGACGACGACGGACAACCGGCGGTGACGGGCGGCCAGCGTCTCTTGAGAACCTTCCGGCATCGCGATTCCTCCTTTCCCCGAATATCGCCCGGCGCGCTCCCAAAAAAGGCCCGCCGCCGAGTTTCTGCTCCTATTATATCCGTTTCGTCAAATATCGGCAACAGAAATGAAGGAAAAGACTTGCTGAAAATCGAGGGTCTTCCCCGGCGGGGCTCCAAATCCTTTTTACCGCCCCGGTTTTCCTCCCGCTGACCCGGCTTTCTTCCCGCTGACCCGGCTTTCCTCCCGCCGACCCGGTTTTCTTCCCGCTGACCCGGTTTTCCTCCCGCCGCCCCGGTTTTCTTCCCGCCGACCCGGCTTTCCTCCCGCCGCCCCGGTTTGCCTTTCACCTCTTCGGTTTTCCTTTCACCTCTTCGGTTTTCCTTTCACCTCTCCGGTTTTCCTTCCCGCCGCCCCGGCTTTCCTCCCGCTGACCCGGCTTTCTTCCCGCTGACCCGGTTTTCCTCCCGCCGCATAGATAAAAAGAAAGGCGGGCAGCCAAAACTGCCCGCCGCCATCGTAGAGACGGATACCGGGATCAAACCGGCGCCCCGCCCCGGAGCTCCTCCAATTTCTTTTTTAAAGCCGCGAGCCCCTCGGCGGGGTCGTCCAAATCCCGGACGGCCCGCTCCATCGGGCAGACGCCGTCGCCGGAGCGGTTCGCGACGGTCTCCACCAGCGTGTCCCACGCGGCGGGAACCCTATGCGCTTTTAGGTAGGCCTCGGCGGATCTGCTCATCGTGACGCCGTAGCAGCTCTTCGCGCCGCCGAGGATGAGCACCATCGCGCAGGCCTTCCCGACGATTTTATCGACGACGGACGCGCCCTCCAGCGCGCCCTCCTCGTAGAGCCGGATCACCGGGTCGATCCCCGCGCCCGTGCTCGTGTGGACGATGCGGTTGTCCCGGATGACCACGCAGGTGGCCGTGCCTTCGCGGATCAGGTTGACCGCCGAGCGCAGCGCGTCCTCCGCGGGACGAAAGCGGCGCAGGGCCTCCACAATCGACGGGATCAGCAGAAGCTGAATGACGATGCCCGGCAGCCCGGTCGCCGCCGCCGCAAGGACCGGGAGCGCCTTGAGCTCGCCCAGCGCGGCGGCAAGGGCCTCGAACATCAGCCAGTAGGAGACGCGTCCGGCGGCCATGGCCAAGATGAGCGTCGGCAGCACGCCGAATTTTTTCGCGCCGAGCGGCGTCTTCCAGAAAAGCAGGCCGGCGGCGAGGCCGTAGGTCGCGAGCTCCGCCGCCATGATCGGCAGCATCGGGAACGCCGGCGGCATCCCGGTCAGCAGGGTGTTCATCGCCGGGATCAGCAGGCCGCAGAGCGCGCCGTACATCGGGCCGCAGAGGAAGCCGGAGAGCAGCACCGGGATATGCATGGGCAGCAGCACCGTCCCCTGCATGCCGAGGCCGTGCGCGAAGGCAAAGGGCAGCAGCAGGCCGGCGGCCATCAGCATCCCGGCGGCGGTGAGTCTTTGCGTTTTTGTCCGTATCATAAAAAAAGTCCCTTTCCAAGCAAAAGAGCGTCTCCGCGGATCATCGTTTCGCCTCTTTCCGACGCGCGGGCCGTCTCCTCAAATGGTCGATCATATAGATAGTATAAACGTTTTTTCGCGGCATTGCAATTTCAGTCCGCGCTTGGCAGGCCGCCGCAAAACCGCAAACGGGTTATAAAGTGTGTGATTTCAAAGAAAAACCGCGCCACAAAATAGCATTGTGACGCGGTTTTTTGCTGGTTGCCCGACGAGGATTTGAACCCCGACAAACAGAGTCAGAGTCTGTCGTGCTACCATTACACAATCGGGCAATTTCTCGTGCTTTTTTATTATACCTATTACAGGCGAAATGTCAAGGATGGAATTACATTTTATGCGGTATTTTTTGCGTATACTCGACAAAATGTCCTCATAGTATTATAATCAAAAATTGGGAACAATATTCTAAAAAAAGGAGGTTTATCCATGCCCGCAATCAATATGAACGAAGAGGACTTCGATCAAAGCATCCTAAACGGAACCGGAAAAGCCATCGCCGATTTTCACGCCTCCTGGTGCGGCCCCTGCAAGATGCTCGACCCGATCATCGAGGATCTGGCGGAGGAGCTTGGCGACTCGGCTTTTGTCGGCAAGGTCGACGTCGACGAATGCGGCGATATCGCCACGGATTATAACGTCTCCGCGGTGCCGACCATCATCTTTTTCAACAACGGGGAGGAGGCGGCCCGCCTCGTGGGCTATCAGACCAAAGAGGAGCTGCTCCAAACGCTCAAGACCATCTGAAGCGAATCCTTCTGCTGAAAACAGCCTCCGTTTGGGGGCTGTTTTTTCGTTCCTGTATAAAAAGGCGGGCGCTTTCTTCCGGGGACGGCTATTTCTCCGCCTCGGCGAGGATCTTGTCCCGCCACGCCTTCGCGGCCTGCTCGGCCTTGTTGTCGCCGAAACGATAATAGACCTTGCCCTTGAGCGTGTCCGGCAGGTACTGCTGTTTCACATAGTGATTTTTATAATTATGCGCATATTTGTAGCTTTCGGCGATATGGCCGTCGCCGGTTTTGACGTGCAGGTTGACGAGATGCTCCGGCACGTCCCCCGAAAGGCCTGCCCGCACGTCCGCGAGCGCCGCCGTGACGGCGAGCATGCCGGAATTCGATTTCGGCGCGGTGCACAGCAGGATGACGGCGTCGGCGAGCGGGAGCTGCGCCTCGGGGAGCCCGAGCTCGAGCGCCGTATCCACGCAGGCCTTGACGATCGGAATCGCCTGCGGATAGGCAAGCCCGATGTCCTCGCACGCGATCGCCAAAAGCCTGCGGCAGACCGGCAGGATGTCCCCGGCGTCGATGAACCGCGCGAGATAATGCAGCGCCGCGTTCTCATCCGAGCCGCGGACCGATTTGTGGAAGGCCGAGAGGAGCTGGTAGTGGTCGTCCCCGTCGCGGTCATAGCGGTTCGCGCTGCGCTGCGCCGCGAGCTTCGCGTCCTCCATGCCGATATGCCGCACGCCGTTTTCGTCCGCGCGGGCGGCCATCCAGCAGATCTCCAAGGCGTTGATGGCCTTTCGCGCGTCGCCGGAGCAGTTGCGCGCGATCTGTGAGATCACGCCGTCCTCGGTCTCGACCGGCGCGCCGTCCTCCTCCTCGAGCTTCGCGATCGCGTTTTGGAGCGAGCGCTCCACGTCCTCCGGCTTCAGCGGCTTGAATTCAAACACCGTGCTGCGGCTGAGCACTGCGTTATACACATAAAAATACGGGTTCTCCGTGGTGGAGGCGATCAGCGTGACGCGGCCGTCCTCGATGAATTCGAGCAGCGTCTGCTGCTGCTTTTTCGTCAGATACTGGATCTCGTCGAGATAGAGCAGCACGCCGTTTTCGCCGCCGAGGCCCTCCGTCTGGGCGATGACCTCCTTGATGTCCGCGGTGGAGGCGGAGGTGCCGTTGAGCTTGCACAGTGTCTTGCCCGCGCGCTGCGCCAAGATCCGCGCGACGGTGGTCTTGCCCGTGCCCGAGGGGCCGTAGAAGATCAGGTTCGGGATCTCCCCCGAATCCGCGATGCGGCGCAGAAGCTTCCCCTCGCCCAAAATATGATCCTGACCGCAGACCTGCGACAGGTCCGCCGGCCGCAGCCTGTCCGCGAGCGGCATAGGCACGCCTCCTTCCGAAAAAGACCGGATGCGAATCTCCGAAAAATTACTGATAGAGCGGGAACTTCGCGCAGAGCCGCGCGACCGCCTCGCTGACGGCGTCCGCGCTGTTCTCATAGTCGAACGTGGCCTTCGCGATGCAGTCCGCGATGACGTTCATCTCCTCCGGGCCCATGCCCCTCGTGGTCACCGCGGGCGTGCCGAGGCGCAGGCCGCTCGTCTTAAACGCGGAGAGCGGGTCTCCGGGAATCATGTTTTTGTTGGCGGTGATGTGGACGGAATCGAGGCGCGTCTCGAGCTCTTTGCCCGTGAGCTCCAGTCCCCGCAGATCCAGCATCATCAGGTGGTTGTCCGTCCCGCCGGAGACAAGGCGGAAGCCCTTTTCGATCAGGGCGTCCGCGAGGGCGGCGGCGTTTTCGACGATATGCTTCTGATACTCGGCGAAGGACGGCTCCAGCGCCTCTTTAAAACAGACCGCCTTGGCCGCGATGACGTGCTCAAGCGGCCCGCCTTGGCAGCCCGGGAAGATCGCCCGGTCGATCTGTTTGGCGAGCTCCTCCTTGCACAAAATCATGCCGCCGCGCGGGCCGCGCAGGGTCTTGTGCGTGGTCGTGGTCACGACGTCCGCGTACGGCACCGGGGACATGTGCAGCCCCGCCGCGACAAGCCCGGCGATATGGGCCATATCCACCATCAGGTAGGCGCCGCAGGCGTCGGCGATCTCGCGGAATTTCGAGAAGTCGATGGCGCGCGGATAGGCCGAGGCCCCGGCGACGATGACTTTGGGCTTACTCTCCATCGCGATCCGATAGACGTTCTCATAGTCGATGCGGCCGGTCTCCCCGTCCACGCCGTAGGAGACGAAATGATACATTTTCCCGGAAAAATTGGCCGGGCTCCCGTGCGTCAGGTGCCCGCCCTGAGAAAGATCCATGCCGAGGATGGTGTCCCCGTACTCGGCCAAGGCGAAGTAGGCCCCGAGGTTTGCTTGCGCGCCGGAATGCGGCTGGACGTTCGCGTGCTCGGCGCCGAAGAGTTTGCAGGCCCTCTGCCGGGCGAGCTCCTCGATCTCGTCGATAAATTCGCATCCGCCGTAGTGCCGGCGGCCGGGATACCCCTCCGCGTACTTATTTGTGAGCACGGAGCCCATGGCCGCGAGCACGGCGGGCGAGACAAAATTCTCCGAGGCGATCAGCTCGATGTTGCCTTGCTGGCGGCGAAGCTCCCGGTCCATCGCGCCCGCGATCTCCGGGTCCTCCTCCCTAAGAATATCGGCGCTGTCGGTAAAATCCCCGTACATGCGCAGTTCCCCCCTTCTTGGTAAAATCCTTGTATTATTATATTAGTTTTCGCCGCTTATGGCAAGAGAAAACGCGGATCGGCCTTTGACAGACGCAAAAACTGTGTTATACTCATAATATCCCATCAATCCGGAGGATCCCATGAAATACGTCTTTATTATCAATCCAAAAGCCGGAAAAGGCAAATCCGCCGACGAGATCGCACGGAAAGTCCGCTCTTTTTTCAGCGAAAAAAAGATGGAATCTCCCATCTATCTCTCCCTATGCCCCGGGGACGCCGTCCGCTTCAGCAGGGATTATCCGGTCCTCGAGGGCGAGGAGGTCTGTTTTGTGGCCTGCGGCGGCGACGGGACCTTTTTTGAGGTCGTCAACGGCGGCTACGGACGCCCCGGCGTCAGCTTTGCCTGCTACCCCTGCGGCTCCGGCAACGATTTCATCAAATCCACCGGCGGAAAAGCGTCCGATTACCGCGACCTGCAAAAGCTTCTGGACGGCGGCGACCGGGTGATCGACGCGCTCGACTGCGGCGGCCACATCTGCACGAACGTGTGCAACATCGGCATCGACTCGATCATCTGCGACCGGATGAACCGGTTTAAAAAGATCCCTCTGGTCTCCGGGCCCATGGCCTACAATCTCTCCACCGCGATCTCCGTGCTGGGCAAGCTCGGCATCCCGATGAAACTCACGTTTGACGACGGCGAGGTCTACGAGGGATCGCTGACCCTCTCCGCCTTCGGCAACGGCGTGTGCTACGGCGGGGGCTACTACCCCACCCCGGAGGCGAAGCTTGACGACGGACTGATCGACTTCTGCGGCATCAAAAAATTGGGCCTCGCGCAGGTGGGCAGGCTCATCGGCGTCTATAAGGCCGGGAAGCACCTCGAAAGCGAGGAGATGCGGCCGTATTTGCTCTATAAGAAGATTAAAAGCGTGCGCATCGAGAGCGAGGAGGACCTCTCCATCTGCATGGATGGCGAGGTCTACCACGGCAGCGAGCTTGAGATCTCTATCCGCCCGTCCTCCCTGCCCTTCCGGGTGCCGAAGTTCGACTGAGGCCGGTTCTCCCGCGGCTTTTACAACAGGATTTATAAAGAAAAAAAGAAGGGCCTCCTACGGGGGGCCCTTCTTTTGCTTTGAGCATCAACTTATTTCTTGATCGCGACGGCCGCGGCCCCGATCAGGGAGAGCACGGCGAGCGCGGAGGCAAGCGCCACGATTTCGGAGGCGCCGGTGTCCGGGTTCTCCTCTTTGCCGATCTCCTCGGAGCCGGGAGCCTTTGCTTTCCCGTCCAAAACCATGAACGGAGAGGCGCTGGTGACGGTGATCTTCGCGTCGCCGTGTTTGTCGGCGGTGACGGTAAAGGTTTCGATCTTGCCGTCTTTCTTCAGGTGATAGATGGTCACGGTCTCGCCGGCGTACTCCTCGCCGAGCTCAAACGTGAGCTTCCACGGGCCCTTTCCGGAGAGGCGGATGTCCCAAGATCTGATGATGTCCTCTTCGCCGAAACCGGCGGAAAGAGCGAAATTCTTCAGCTTCCGATATTCCTCCGTGGCCTTGTTCAGCCGCTCGGATTCCGCGTTGGAACCGGTGACGACCGGGCCCGCTTCCTCGCCGTCCTCGTTTTTCGTCTCAATGGGGCTCACTTTATAATTGTAGGTCCCGGAGCGGCGCTCCACCCGATACCCCTTTTCGGGGACAAACTCCGTCGGGTTCTCGGTAAAATAGCCACCGGTCACGGTGATGGACGGCTCGTTTTCTTCATTTTCGCTGGTATCGTAAACCGCGAGCGCGCCGGTAAACTTTCCGCCCGAGACATGGAAAGACGCGGTGCCGCCGCCTTCGTTGCCGGTTGCCGTCTGGTCGGCGGCGACAAGGCACTCTCCGTCGTTATTTTTAAAGACACCGCCGGAGATGTTGACGATGGCCTCGCTCCCATAGGCGCCGGTCTTGGAGCCGCTCGGCTTGCAGGCCACAATGACGCCCTTAAAATCACCGGAGCCGTCGTTGTTGGCAATGGCGGTGTCGTTGCCGCCGGTATCAATATCGAGCTTGAACGTGCCGCCGGTGATATTCAGCGTGCCGGCGTCGATCTCGATGACGGCGTTCGGCCCGAATTGCTGCGCGCCGGTTAAATCAAACGTGCCGCCGCTGATGTTGATGGTCTGGTCCGCGGAGGCAAGGTAAAACATCTTATGGAACGTGCCGCCCTTGACGGTCAGGCTCTGGCCGCTTTTCGTCCCGTTTGTGTAAAACGTGCCGTCGAACGTGCCGCCGTTGATGGTCGTGGCGCTATTGGCGGACATCGCGACCGCATATTCCCCGCCGTAAAATACGGTTTCACCCGGATAATATTCTACGGATTCCGAGGTAAAGGTGCCCGCGTTGATGACGAGCGTCCCCGCGTTCAGGATCAGGTAGCTCCAATCGCAAATCTCATGAAGCCCGCCGCCGCCGGCGGTGTCGTTGATCGTCAGGGTTGCGCCGACCGAAACTTTCAAAAAAGGATCCGCCGTCGTCGTGATGGTTTTGCCGTTTAAATCCAAAATGATGGATTTGCCCGCGGGGATCACAACCCCCGTCTCTCCGGCTGAAAAGTCCGCTGTCAGCCGGAGCGTATCGCCGTTCCCGGCATTGTCAATCGCCTCCTGTAATTCCCCCACGGTACTTCCGACCGTGACCGTAGTCGCCGCGAGCGCCGTGACCGGCAGCAGGCCGAGCAGAAGCAGGGCCGCCAAAAAAATCCCGAGCAGTTTTTTCATTCTTCTTTTCCTCCGTTTCCTTTTGTTTGATAATCTTTTCCCGATCGGCATCGGAAAAAAATCTTTTTCTTCGGAGGATGCCGCCGGGTTTTCCATCTCCTATCATAGCTTGAAAAATAAAAGTTTTAAGTAAGTTTCTCCCACATTTCTACTAATTCTAACAAATAATGGGTTGTTGTCCCTTTTGTGGTACAATAAAGAAAGAGAGTTCAGAAAATATGGTTTCATGAAATCCGTTTTGAAAAAAATAAAAAGCGCCTTCGTCACAAGCTGTGACGAAGGCGAAACATGCGGTAAAATTGGGCGGCCCCTTCGGGCTGCCTTAACGGGCGCGGGGGCGCACCAAATCAGGCCGCCCGCCGGGCCCCCGCGATGCCCTCCATTTTCACCGCGAGATACGAGGAGAGCGCCCCGCTGAGGGCGTCGTTGGGCAGAAAGATCAGCGATCCCACGACGACAAGCTCCGAGAGGGAGATCGGGCTGCCGAGATAAAAATTCGACAGACAGTAATAATAGAGGACCCCGAGCAGGTGCACGGTAAAGATATTGAGCGCGCTCAAAAAGAGGCGGGCGGGGAGCGTTTGCGCCATACGCGCCTTCAGGGTGCCCGAAACGACCGCCGCCAGCAGGAATCCGAGCAGATACCCGAAGGTCGGGCTCAAAACATAGGAGATCCCGCCGCCGCCCGAAAAGACGGGCAGGCCGCAGAGCCCGAGCAGCAGATACGCCGCCACGGAGAGGATCCCGTAGCGCCGCTCCTCAAAAAGGATCGCGAAGTTGACGAAGAAAAACTGAAGCGTCATCGGGACGAACAGGAGCGGCACCTTGAGAAAGGCCCCCACGCAGATCAGGGACGTAAAAAGCCCCGCGAGGATCGTTTTTCTGGTATTCAAACGCATTTTTAAAACTCCCGTTTATTCCGTGATAAAGGAGACCGCCACCACCTGCAGCCCCACGTGGATCCCGAGCACCGGGCCCATTTTTTGCAGCTTGACGGGCAGGCCGGGGTACTGGGTCTGGATCACGTTATAGAGATCGCTCGCGGTGCGGCTGTTCTCGATATAATCGATCACCACTTCCTTCGCGGCGGCGGGGATCTTATGAACCAGCTTTTTGACGATCTCCGCGCCCCCGCGGGCGATGCTGTCGGAGACCACCACGCCGTCCTTACAGAGCAAAATGGGCTTGATGTTGAGGATGGTCCCCACGCTCATGCGCACAAAGCCGATCCGGCCGCTCCGCTGGAGCGGCGTCATGTCGTCGACCGAAAAAGCGATCGTGATCTTATCTCGGATCAGGGCGAGCTTCTCCTCGATCGCCCTGAGCGGCTCCCCGGCGTCCGCGAGCTTTTTCGCCTCGCAGACCAAGAGGTAGAGCCCGCCGGCGATCAGCCGGCTGTCGAACACGGCGATCTTGTCGCTTTCGGTCTGCTTCGCGGCCACATAGGCGGCGCTGTACGTCCCGCTCAGGCGCGAGGAGATCGTGATGCACAGGATCTCGTTGCCACGGGAGAGCTCCTCCTCGAAGGCGCTCAGAAACGCCTCCACATTCGGCTGGGAGGTCGTGAATTTCGCGTTCGCGCGCAAAAGCTCCTCAAAGTTGCCGTTTTGATCCGAATAGGTCTCAAGGTAATTCACGTCCCCGACATAGTAAGGGATGGGGATCACCTGCACCGACAGGGCGTCGGCCTCCTGCTTTTTAAGATAGACGCTCGAGTCTGTTATGATTTTAATCACGCAGATCACCTATCCTTCGGAATCTTTGGTAGCGCCTCTCCACGAGCGCGTTCCCGCAGAGGGAGGCGTTTGCGGAGAGCGTTTTGAGCATCTCGTTTTTGAGCGTCTCAAAGAGCGCGGGCGTCTCCGGGATCACCCTTTCGATCACGCCCAGAGAGAGCAGGTCGTCCGCCGTCAGCTTGAGGCATTCGCTCGCCTCCTCCACTCTGGTGCTGTCCTTCCACAAAATGCTGGCGCAGCCCTCCGGAGAGATCACCGAGTAGACGGCGTTTTCGAGCATCCAGACCTCGTCGGCCACCGCGAGGGCCAGCGCGCCGCCGCTGCCGCCCTCCCCGATGACGACGGAAAGGATGGGCACTCTGAGGCCCATCATCTCCGTGAGGTTTTCCGCGATCGCCTGACCCTGCCCGCGCTCCTCGGCCTCCGTCGCGCAGTACGCGCCGGAGGTATCCACAAGGCAGACGACGGGGCGGCCGAATTTCTCCGCGAGCTTCATCTGGCGAAGCGCCTTGCGGTAGCCCTCGGGATGGGCCGAGCCGAAGTTGCGGACGGCCTTCTCCTTGACGTCCTTGCCCTTTTCGATCCCGATGACCGTGACGGGCATCCCGTCGAGATACGCGATGCCGGCGATGATCGCGCGGTCGTCCGCAAAGCGGCGGTCGCCGTGCATCTCGATAAAATTCGTAAAGATTCCCCGGATGAAATCCGCGGAGGTGAAACGGTTTTTGGCTCTGGCCGCCGTGACTTTCTCAAAAGCCGTCATGCCCTCGCCTCCCTCGCGTGCATTTTAAGGATCTGGGCAAGATAGCTCTTTTGCTTCCGGCGGTTGACGACGTCGTCCACAAAGCCGTGCTCGAGCAAAAACTCCGCGCGCTGGAAGCCCTCGGGGAGCTTCTTGCGGATGGTCTGCTCGATCACCCTCGGGCCCGCGAAGCCGACGAGCGCCCCCGGCTCGGCGACGATGACGTCCCCCTCCATCGCGAAGCTCGCGGTCACGCCGCCGGTCGTGGGATCGGTGAGCACGCACAAAAACAGGTTCCCGGCGTCGCCGTGACGCCGGACCGCCCCGCTCGTCTTGGCCATCTGCATCAGGGAGATGATGCCCTCCTGCATCCGGGCCCCGCCGGAGACGGTGAAGCCCACGACGGGGAGATTCTGCTCCGTCGCCCGCTCAAACAGGCGCGTGATCTTCTCCCCCACGACGCTGCCCATGCTGCCCATCATGAAATAGGGCTCCATGACGAAGATCGCGGTTTTATTTTTGCCGATCTCGCAAAAGCCGCAGACAACGCCGTCTTTTTCGGCGCTCTCGAGCCGGGCGTTCGTCAGCTTCTTATCGTAATCGGGGAAATTCAGGATGTTTTTTGAGACAAGCTCCGCGTCAATCTCCTCGAACGTGCCCTCGTCGCAGACGAGGTTGAGGCGCTGCCTCGCGTTCATCCGGAAGTGGTAGCCGCAGTAGGGGCAGAGGTGGAGGTTGTCGGAGATCTCGCCGGAGGAGAGGTTCTTTTTGCATTTGGGGCAGACCAGAAACAGATCCTCCACGTTCTCGCTGTGAGTTCCTTTTTCGAGCTTGCTATATCCCTCCAAGGGGTTGGACGGTTTTTTAAACAGCATAAGGATCCTCCTTTAACCCAAAAACCCGGCGATAAAGTCCGTGGTGTAGGTAGAATTCTCAAATTCCTCGGCGGAGAGGATCTCCGCCTCGAAGTCGGCGTTGTGCTCGATGCCCTCGATGATGAGCTCGCAGAGCGCCGCCCGCATCTTGCGGATGGCCTCGTCCCGCGTCTTCGCGTAGACGACGAGCTTGCCGATCATCGAATCGTAAAAGGGCGGGATGGTGTATCCCTGATAGATCGCGGTGTCGAAGCGCACCCACGGCCCGCCGGGGATGAAGAGCATCTCGATCTTCCCGCAGGAGGGCCTGAAATTCTGATGGGGGTTCTCGGCGGTGATCCGGCACTCGATGGCGTGGCCGCGGACCTCGACGTCCTTTTGCGCAAAGTCGAGCTTCACGCCGGCGGCGATGCGGATCTGCCATTTCACAAGGTCGATCCACGTGACCATCTCGGTAACGGGGTGCTCGACCTGAAGGCGCGTGTTCATCTCCATGAAATAGAAATTCCCGTCGGCGGGGTCGTACAGGTACTCGATGGTGCCCGCGCCGCGGTAGTCGGCCGCGATCCCCGCCCGGATCGAGGCGTCGATCATCTTTTGGCGGGTCTTTTGCGGCAGGAGCGCGGAGGGGCTCTCCTCGATCAGCTTTTGATTTTTCCGCTGGACCGAGCAGTCCCGCTCGCCGAGGCAGACGACGTTTCCGCAGCCGTCGGCGAGGATCTGCATCTCGATGTGCTTGACCGGCCGCAGGTATTTTTCCAGATAGACCGAGCCGTCCCCAAAGGCGGACTGCGCCTCCATGGTGGCGGACTGATAGCCGCCCTCGAGCTCCTCCATCTTATGTATCAGGCGGATGCCCCTGCCGCCGCCGCCGGCGCTCGCTTTGATGAGCAGCGGGAAGCCGATCTTCTCCGCCTCTTTTTTCGCGTGCTCAAGACTTTCCACAAGGCCGCAGCCGGGGATCACGGGCACCTTGGCCGCCCGCATGGTCTCCTTGGCCGTCGCCTTGTCCCCCATCCGCGCGATGACCCGCGAGGGCGGGCCGATGAAGGTGAAGCCGTTTTCTTCGCAGAGCGCGGCGAACTGCGCGTTCTCGGACAAAAAGCCGTACCCCGGATGGATCGCCTCCGCCTTGGTCGCGAGCGCGACCGAGAGGATGGAGGTCATATTGAGGTAGCTGTCCTTGGAGAGCGGGCCGCCGATGCAGTAGCTCTCGTCCGCCAGATGGACATGCAGCGCGTCCTTGTCCGCCTCGGAAAAGACGGCCACCGTGGTGATGCCCATCTCCTTGCAGGCCCGGATGATCCGGATCGCGATCTCGCCGCGGTTGGCAACCAATATTTTGGAAAACATCTGCTATTCTCCCTTGATTACGGCGAAGGACAGGTCGCCGCAGACGCTGAGTTTTCCGCCGACGTATCCCGCGCTTTTAATAAAATAAAAAGGCCATTTCACCTTTGTGATTTCGCTTCTGAATTCGATCGTGTCGCCGGGCTTCACCTTGTTTTTGAATCTCACATGGTCCATGCCCGTGAAATAGGGGGTGAATCCCCCGGCCTTCTCGCGGTCCACGAGCAGGCAGGACGACTGCCCCATCATCTCGCAGAGGATGACGCCCGGCACCACCGGGTTTCCGGGGAAGTGCCCTTGGAGGAAAAACTCGTCCCCGCGCACGGTGTATCTGCCCACGGCCGCGCCGTCCTCGAGCGTGACCTCGTCGATCAGAAGCATCGGCTCCCTATGAGGAATGATTGCTTTGATTTCTTCCCGATTCATCGGAGGCCCTCCCTTAAAATATTTTGAACAGCACCTGCCCGTATTCCGCGATGTCCCCGTTTTTGAGGCAGATGTCCGCGATCTCGCCCTCGTACTCCGAGACGATCTCGTTCATGAGCTTCATGGTCTCGATGATGCAAAGGACGTCGCCCTTCTTCACCTTGCTGCCGATGCTCACGAAGGGATCGGCGTCCGGCGCGGGCGCGCTGTAATAGACGCCGACGATCGGCGAATGCACCTCGGTCAGGTTGTTGAAATCGAGCGTCCCGTTGTCGGGCGCGGGGGCCGGGGGCTCCGTCTTCGGGGCGGGGGCCTCGGCCGGGAGCGGGGCGTCCGGCGGAGGGGCGGCCTTCTCAAGCCGGATTTTCGTCTCCCCCTCGCAGACCTCCAGCGACGTCAGTTTGCTCTGATTTAAAATCTCCACGAGTACTTTTATATTTTTAATATCCATCCCGTACACCTCTATATCTTGTTGAAAAGAATGGCCGCGTTGTGCCCGCCGAAGCCCAGCGACAGCGAGAGCGCCTGATCGGCGTCAAATTGCCGCTTTTGGTTCGGCACATAGTCGAGGTCGCAATCCGGGTCGGGCTCCTTGTAGCCGATCGTCGGCGGGACCGTGCCGGTCTCGAGCGCGAGGACCGCGGCGATGGCCTCCACCCCGCCCGCGGCGCCCAGCATGTGCCCCGTCACGGATTTGGTGGAGCTGACGGGCACCTTATAGGCGAGCGCGCCGAGGGCCTTTTTGATCGCCAAAGTCTCGGTCTTGTCGTTGAGGGGCGTCGAGGTGCCGTGGGGATTGATGTAGAGCTTCTCGTCCGGCTGAAATCCGGCCTCCTCGAAGGCGAGGGAGATCACTCTGGAGGAGCCCTCCGCCTCTGGGTGGGGGGCCGTGATATGGTACGCGTCGCAGGTGTTGCCGTAGCCCGAGAGCTCGCAATAGATCCTTGCGCCGCGGTTTTTGGCGTGCTCATATTCCTCGAGCACGACGACGCCCGCGCCCTCGCCCATCACGAAGCCGTTGCGCCGGCGGTCGAAGGGGATGGAGGCGTTGTCCGGGTCGGTCGTCGTGGAGAGGGCCGTGCTGTTTGTGAATCCGCCGATGGCGAGCGGGTTGATGGCCGCCTCGGCGCCGCCCGCGATGATCGCGTCGGCGTAGCCGTACTTGACGGCGCGAAACGCCTCGCCGATCGCGTGGGTGGCGGTCGCGCAGGCCGTCACGACCGGCAGGTTGGGGCCTTTCGCCCCGTACCGGATGGCGACCAGCGCCGCCCCCATGTTGCCGATCAGCATCGGCACAAAAAACGGGGATATCCGGTCCGGGCCCTTTTCCAGCATCTTCTGGGTCTCGGCGATCGAGGTGGAGATCCCCCCGATCCCGGAGCCGATGTAGACGCCGAGGCGTTCGGGCTCGATTTTGCCGGAGATCCCGCTCTCCCCCACCGCCTGCGCGGCCGCGGCGATCGCGTATTGGGCGTAGAGATCCGTGTGGCGGATCTCGCTTTTTTCCATATAAAGTTCGGGATGAAAGTCCTTGACCTCGGCGGCGATTTTGACCTTCATACCGCTCGCGTCAAACCTCGTGATCGGCGCAAAGCCGTGCGCGCCGCCGACGACGCTGTCCCAAAAGGCATCGACGTCGTTTCCTACGGGCGTGACGCATCCAAGTCCCGTGACAACCACTCTTCTCATAAAGACCTCCTACATGCACATTCCGCCGTCCACCTTGATCACCTCTCCGGTGATATAGGAGGCCCGGTCGGACGCCAAAAACGCCGCCAGATCCGCCACTTCCTGCGCTGTCCCCATCCGCTTGAGGGGGACGGCGGCATTGACCCCATCTTTTACCGCCTGAGGCAGGTTCGCGGTCATATCGGTCTCGATGAATCCGGGCGCGATCGCGTTGCAGGTCACGCTGCGGGGGGCGAGCTCCTTCGCGGCGGTCTTGGTGAGGCCGATCAGCCCCGCCTTCGACGACGAGTAGTTCGCCTGACCGGGGTTGCCCATGATCCCGCTGACCGAGGAGATGTTGACGATCCGCCCGGCCCCGGATTTCATCAGGGCCCGCGAAAGATATTTGATGAAATAAAAGGCTCCCTTTAAGTTGACGTTCAGCACCGCGTCGAAATCGCTCTCGCTCATGCGGAGCAGCAGGGCGTCCTTCGTGATGCCGGCGTTGTTGACCAGAATATCCGCTTTGCCGAAGTCCGCGACGACACGGTCGCAGACCTCCTTGACCTGAGCGGAGTCCGAGACGTCGCACAGATACTTCCGCGCGTCGACGCCGAGACTCTGGGCCTCCCCGCAGACGTCCTCCGCCGGGGCCTCGTCCCCGATATAGATGACCGCGATGTCCGCGCCTTGGCGCGCCATCTCCAGCGCGATCGCGCGGCCGATCCCCCGGGAGGCCCCGGTGACGACCGCCGTTTTTCCTTTAAGCATGGTTTACCTCCGCAAGCGTTTTCTCCAGCGAGGCCATGTCCGAAACGTTCAGGATTTGAACGCCGCCGTCTATCTTTCGGATCAGCCCGGAGAGGGTCTTTCCGGGCCCGACCTCGATGAAGGTATCGAATCCGTCCGCAATCATGGTCTCGATCGTCTTTTGCCACAGCACGGGGCTTTTTGCCTGCAAGGAGAGCAGCTCCCTCGGGTCGCCGTAGGCCCGCGCGGTGAGGTTTGAGTAGACGGGAACGCGCATGGCCCCGAAGGTTTTATCCCGCAGGTACCCGGCGATCTCGTCCGCCGCCTCCTCCATAAACGGGCTGTGAAACGCGCCGCCGACCGCGAGCCGGACGGTCTTCCCGCCCGCCGCCGCCACGGCCTCCTCAAGAGGCCCGGCGCATTCCTCGGCGCAGGCGACGACGGTCTGCCCCTCGCAGTTATAATTGACGGGATAGGCCCCGGCCAGTCCCTCGCAGATCCCCTCGACCGAGGCGGCGGGGAGCCTGAGCACGGCGAGCATCGCGCCTCTGTTTTTCTCCGCGCACCGCTGCATGGCTTCGGCCCGCAGGCACACGAACGCGTAGGCCTCGCGGCTGCCCATCAGCCCCGCGTACGCCAAGGCCGGGATCTCCCCGAGGGAGAAACCGGCCGCGCCCTCGGCGCGGACGCCGCACTCCCCGAGCACCCCGGCGCAGGCGAGATCCATCGCGAAAAGGCAGGGCTGCGTGTTCACCGTGCGGTTCAGTTCCTCGGCGGGGCCCTCGAAGCACAGGGTCTTCACCCGCTCCCCCGCGAGATCGAAAATCTCCCTCGCGCGGTCGAAGTTTTCATAGAGATCCCTGCCCATCCCCACGGTCTGGGCGCCCTGACCCGCGAACACAAACGCTATTTTATCCATTTTGGCGCCCCGCTCAGCAGCAGCTCGGCCTCGGAGAACATCTCATCGATGATCTCCCCCGCGGTCTGCTCGGTTTTGACAAGCCCGGCGATCTGCCCGGCCATGAAACAGCCCCTCTGCTCGTCGCCGTCCACGGCCGCGAGCTTCAGCGCGCCTGCGCCGAGGGCCTCCAGCTCCTTGTTGGAGACGGAGGCGTCGTATTCCCGGGAGAAAAATTCCCGCGAGAACGGGGTTTTGAGCGAGCGGACGGGATGCCCCAGCCGCCTGCCGGTGGCGATCGTGTCGATGTCCTTGGCTTTGATGATCTTATCCTTATAAGTCTGGTGGACATTGCACTCTTTCGCCACGAGGAACCGGGTGCCCACTTGGACGCCCGCGGCCCCGAGCATCAGCGCCGCCGCGATCGCGCGCCCGTCGCCGATGCCTCCGGCCGCAAGGACCGGGATCGCCACGGCGTCCACGACCTGCGGGAGCAGCGCCATGGTGGTGAGCTCGCCGATGTGCCCGCCGCTCTCCTCGCCCTCCGCGACAACCGCGGCGGCCCCGTAGCGCTCCACCCGCTTCGCGAGCCCCGAGGAGGGCACGACCGGGATCACCTTAATTCCGGCCTTGAGCCAGAGATCCATATATTTGGAGGGGTTCCCCGCGCCGGTGGTGACAACCGCCACCCGCTCCTCGGCCACGGTTTGAGCGACCTCCTCGGCAAACGGGCTCATGAGCATGATGTTGACGCCAAACGGGCGCGAGGTGAGCTCCCTCGCCCTAACGATCTGCCCCCGGACAAACTCGGCCGGGGCGTTTCCGGCGGCGATGATGCCCAAGCCCCCGGCGTTGGAGACCGCGGCCGCGAGGGAGGCGTCGGCGATCCACGCCATCCCCCCCTGAAAGATGGGGTACTCGATCCCCAGAAGGTCGCAAAGAACGGTTTTTATCATATCTTCCCCCGCGGCCTTAACCCTTTTGCAGGACCGCCATCAGATCCCCGACGGTCTTGATCGCGCCGTCCATCTCGATGCTCACGCCGAATTCCTCCTCGAGATTCATGATGAGCTCCACCATATCGAGGGAGTCGAGTTCCAAATCCGCGAAGGTGGTCTCCTCCGTGATGTCGAGATTGCTCTCCTTATAGTCGTTGATCACTTTTGCGATTCTTTCCAGCATATCCGTTTCCTCCAAAAAAATAGTTTTTTCGTTTTATTGATAGAACGGGATCACTCCCAGATCATCACGCAGGTTCCGGCGGTCAGCCCCGCGCCGAACGCCGACATCAGGAGCTTCGCGCCCTTTTGGATTTTTTGCGCCTCCAAAAGCTCGTCGAGCAGCACCGGGATGGAGGCCGAGGAGATGTTGCCGTATTTATGGATGTTCGTGGGGAATTTTTCCTCGGGCTGCCCGAGCTTCTCCCGCGCGAAGTCGATGATGCGTCGGTTCGCCTGATGGAGCAGGTAATAGTCGATGTCGCCGGCGGCGTAGGAGAGGCTCTCGAGCGCCGCTTTGGTCTCGGTTTCGATCATGCGCACCGCGAATTTAAAGACCTCCTGCCCCTGCATATGCACAAAGCCCCGCTCCTTTTTCTCCTGATAGGGGCTGTTTCCGCCGCCCGTCTCGCAAAAGAGGATCTTGGTGTCCCCCTCGGCGGTGAGGTGGATGTATTTGAGCGCGGTCCCCTTGGCGACCACGCACGCGCCCGCGCCGTCCCCAAAGAGGACGCAGGTGGCCCGGTCGTTCCAATCCACGTACTTCGACATCATCTCGGCGCAGAGGATCAAAATGTGGTTTGCCCTGCCGCTTTCGAGATATACCGACGCCACGTCCATCGCGTAAAGAAAACCGGAGCAGGCGGCGTTGAGATCGAAGGCCGGGCAGGAGATCCCCAGCCTCTCCGCCACCGAGCAGGAGAGGGACGGCGTGATGTAATCCCCGCCCAAGGTGGAGCAGAGCACGAGATCGATCTCGGACAGCTCAAGGCCGGATTTTTGGATGGCCTTTCGCGCCGCGCTCTCGCAGAGATCGGTCA
Source organism: Oscillospiraceae bacterium (assembly GCA_017991935.1). Taxonomy (GTDB): domain Bacteria; phylum Bacillota; class Clostridia; order Oscillospirales; family Ruminococcaceae; genus UMGS1668. The sequence continues at coordinate 90,506 of JAGOPP010000001.1, read as the reverse complement.
GGGACTCCCCGCCGCACAGATACCTGCTCTTAACCCCGGTGCGGGAGGAGATCCATTCGTCGTTCGTATCCAAAAATGCCGACAGATCGTCGTTGGAGACGGCCTTTTGCGGCAGCGCCCTGCCGGTGCCGATGATTTTTAAACTCATTCTTACGCCTCTACCTTTTCTCTAAAAAATATGCTGAGCTTTTTGATCGCGGACAAAAGGACCTCTTTTTCGCCCTCGGAAAAATTCTCCTCGATGTTCCGCACCATCTTTCTGTGGAAGATGCCGTGGGCCCGGTTGATCCGCTTGCCCAGATCGGTCAGGCTGATCATGAGCCTCCTGCCGTCCTCGGCGCAGGGGATCTTCGTGACGAGCCCTTTTTTCTCAAGCTTTTTGACCGCGACCGTGATCGTCGGCACCGCGACGCCCAGAGAGGACGCGACTTTGCTGACGCTCGCGTGCTCGCCTTTTTTGGCGATCGCCTCGATGATGTGCGCTTCCGTGACCGTGATGGGGGCGCCGGAGATGGCTTTTAGCGAGGATTCCTCGTATTTTAAAATGAAATTAAACGTATCCACCAGCAGATCATTGAGATTCAGCTCGAATTCCGTCATGCCTTTCACCCCCAGATAGTTAATTATGCTAACTAATATTATCGCCGGATTCGGGATTTGTCAATCCCCTTTTAAAAGAGTGGGCCGCCCGTTTTTTTATTTGATTCCCAAGGGATTCTGTGCTATTTTAGGAGGGAGAGCCGACGGGATCGGGAAGATGGGCGGGGCCGGACGCGCCGCCCGGGGAGGAAAAAATATGGCTGAACATCCGAAAAAGAAAGATTTCCCGGCCTCCGCCGAGAGCGGCGAACGCGGGATCTCCCCGGAATACGACCGCCTCTCCGCCGACGGGGTGAAACGCTATCTGGAGCCGGAGGCGGCGGGCTTGGAGCTCGAGGTGCTCGAGTCGGCGGCCTCCACAAACTCGCTGCTGCGGGAGAGAGCGGCCGCCGGGCGGACGCGGGCCATGGCGGTGATCGCCGCGGCCCAGACCGCCGGGCGCGGCAAGCCGGGCAGGAGCTTCTTCTCGCCGCCGGAAACAGGCGTCTATCTGAGCGTGCTGCTCTACCCCAAACTCGCCGCCGGCAGGATTCCCCTGCTCGGGACGGAGGCGGCCGCGGCGGTGTGCGAGGCGATCGAGCGCGTTTCGGGCAAAAAGCCGTGGATCAAATGGGTCAACGACATCCTGATCGGCGGCAAAAAGGTCTGCGGGATCCTGACCGAGGCCGCGCTGACCGGCGCGGCGGGAAGGCCCGGTTTTGTGATCGTCGGCATGGGGATCAACGTCTATCCCCCGCGGGAGGGCTTCCCCGATGAGATCAAAGAGACCGCCGGCAGCGTCCTTGACGGCGCGCGGCCCGACGCCAAAAACCGCTTGGCCGCCGAGATCCTGAACCGCTTCCTGCGGCGCTTCCGTGCGCTCGAGGACGAGGCGCCGATGGAGGGATACCTCGGCCACAGCCTCGTTATCGGGAAGCGGATCGCGGTCCGGCTCGGCGAAAGCGAGCGCTTTGCCACCGTCCTCGACATCGACGCGGACTGCCGCCTGATCGTCCGGTACGACGGCGGCGGCGAGGCGGCCCTTTCCGCCGGGGAGATCCGCATCCTGCCCGAATCCGACTGAAAGCGCGGGACCCGTGCGGCAGGGATAGGCAAAAGAAAAACGGGGGTCGGCCCCCATGAAACCGGCAAGCCCGGCCGTCTTGACGGAGGAATCCGGCGGAGGGAATCCGCCCGTTTTTTTGTTGGGACGCGTCTTTCGCGGCCGCGTGCCGTGCGCCGAAACTTTCCCGAGGAAAACAAAAAGAGGCCCGCCATGCGAAAAGCATGGCGGGCCTCTTGATTGCCGCTTAAAGCTGCCTCGGACGATCGGATCCGGAAACGGTCAGAATATCCACAGCAGGAACCGCGGGAGCGTCCCGAAGCCGGTGTTCGGGTTCTCCTCTTTCACGCCAGTGGAGGTCCCGGTCGAGGTCCCGGTCGATCCGGTGGCGCCGGTTTCGGGCTTCACCGTGATCGGGGTGGAGGAGGTGGTGGATTCCGTCGCCTCTTTCGAGGAGGAGACATAGGTGCCGGGCTTCTTCACCTTGAGGCCGGAATCGAAGTCCTCGGCGTATTCCGGGCCGTCGAGCACCAGATAGGCGGCGTCGGCCGTGGTCTTGAGCTCAAGGTCGCCGGTCTCGTCGCACATGGCGAGGATCACGTCGATGGTCCCGTCTTTATGCCGATAGAGGATGGTCAGCTCCTCTTCCTCATAGTCCTCGCCGAAGCTGAACATGATCTCCTTGTCGCCGGACTCCGTTTTGGTGACCTCGAAGGAGAAAAGGATGGAGTTGAGCGTCGCGCCGAGCTCCCCGGCAAAATCCCGGAGATCCTTATATTTTGTGCTGTTTTTGCTCAGGCGGCCGACATAGACGTTGGTGCCGGAGACCTCGATGCCGTCGGCCTCATAGATGTCGTCGTAATCGTCGTCCTTGCTCGCAGCAAATGAGGCTACCGGCAGCATGGCCAGCACGAGCAGCACGCAAAGCGCGAAAGCCAGAATCTTTTTCATAAAAATGCCCTCCTTTGGCTGTCAAAAACAAGCGGTTATTTTTTCCTTTTTATTATAACAGGGTCGGGAAGGATTTACAAGCGAACGCGCCCGGCCCCGCCGAAAGAAATTATTCGATGACGCGGTAATTTCGGGCGGCGTCCTCTTTTTTGGGCGACTCCTCGATGGAGAGCACCTCGACCCGCAGCGGCTTCTGGCCGAGCCGGATCTCGATCTGATCGCCCTCCTTCACCTCGTAGGAGGCGCGGGCGACCCGGTCGTTGACGAGGACGCGCCCGGCGTCGCAGGCGTCGTTGGCGACGGTGCGGCGCTTGATCAGGCGGGTAATCTTTAAATATTTATCAAGCCGCATGGATTTCCTCCTTGAAAAAAGCCCCCGCTCGGTGGAGCGGGGGCTTCGGTTTTGCTCCTTATTCCTTCGTGACGGCGGCTTTCAGGCCCTTGCCGGCCTTAAACACCGGAAGCATGGAGGAACCGATATCGATGTCCTCTTTGGTCCTCGGATTGACGCCCTTTCTGGCGGCTCTTTCTTTGACTTCGAAGCAGCCAAATCCGACAAGCTGGACTTTTTCTCCGGCAACCAGTGCCTCGGTGATGGAATCCAGGACGGCAAGGACGGCTTTTTCGCTGTCTTTCTTCGTGAATTCGGTCTTCTCCGCTACGGCGGTGATCAGGTCGGCTTTCGTCATTTTACATTTCCCTCCGTTACAATTTTGCCGCTTTCCCGCGGCTTTTTTGATTCCTCTTCCTTTTTTGCCGCACTCCAAAGCTCTGCGAGCTTGTCCGGCGAGAGATCCCGGAGGCTCCTCCCCTCCCCGGCGGCCCTCTCTTCCGCAAAAGAAAAACGCCGCGTGAACCGTTCGCAGGAGTCGGACAGACATTCTTCCGGCTCCGCGCCCAGCGCCCCCGCCACCTGCACGGCGGCGAAAAGCACATCCCCCAATTCCTCCCGTTTCCGGGAGAAATCCTCTCCGGCCGCAGCCTCCCTGAGCCTTGCGACCCCGTCCTCGAGATCGCGGAAGGCCCGCTCGACGCCAAAGGACACTCCCGAAGCTTTTGACGCGCGCTTTTGGAGCTTTGCGCCCCGCATCAGCGCGGGCAGCGTCTTCGGAACGGCGGCGAGCGTATCCGCGCCGGTCCTCTGGCCTTTGGTTTCGGCCTTTATTTCATCCCAGCGCCGGAAGGCGTAGTCCGCGGAAAACGCGGCCTTGTCTCCAAACACATGGGGATGGCGGACGATCAGTTTTTTACATAGGCCGTCGCAGATCTCGGAAAAATCAAAGCCGCCCCGCTCTTTTTCGATCTGGCAGTGAAAGACGATCTGCATCAGCATATCGCCAAGTTCCTCGCAGAGCGCCTCCGGGTCGGCGTTGTCGATGGCCTCGGCCGCCTCGTAAGTCTCCTCGATGAGATTCTGGCGGATCGAGGCGTGCGTCTGCTGCCGATCCCACGGGCAGCCCTCGCCGCTCCGAAGGATCTCCATGATCCGCAGCAGATCCGCGACATCGTAGGTTTCCTTGAATTCAAAATCCACAAAAGCCTCCATTATCTTACCCTAAGAGATGGTGTTTTGCAAGTAGTTCCGCGATTTTTTCGCCTTTCGGCAGCATTTTTATGTCATTTTTGGGCACTCCGCGGATCGCGAGGACCACGGCGACGTAAATCACCACCGCGACGACGATCGCGAGCACGGTCGCGGGGCGGGAGCCGATCCACCCCTGCGTCAGCAGCCAGACGCTTTTGGCGCTCAACGCGCACGCAAATCCCGCGAGCAGCGGCTTCAAAAAGACGGACCAGAGGTCCACCCGGATGCCGGCGTTTTGGTCGATCAAGAGGATGCTCAGCACGAGCAGCAGGCTGTAACAGACCAGAGAGCCGTAGGGCGCCGCCTTGATGTTGATGGACGGGATCGCGATGAACGTGTAGTTGATGCCGAGCTTGACGGCGGCGCCGATCAGCAGCAGGACGAGCGGGATCCGCTCCCGCCCGATCGCCTGCAGGATGCTGTTGCAGGTGACCACGATCGAGACGAAGATCACCGAGATACCCATGACGGTCAGCATCGGGGCGGCGATCTCCACCTCGAGCGGCACCCGCGGATAGAGCAGGTCAAGGATCTGCTTCGAGAGGAAGGAGAGCCCGAGCCCCGCCGGAAACGCCATCAGCGCGGTGATGCGCAAGACGCTGTCCACCGAGCGCTTGACCCGGCGGTGGTCGCCCGCCGTCCACATCTCCGTGACGGTCGGCAGCGCCGAAATCCCAAAGGTGGTGGCGATGGCCGGGATCAGGTTAAAAAGCTCCACCGGCATGCCGGTGTAGACGCCGTAAAGATAATTCGGGATGCCCCCGAGCGTCAGGCCATCGGGGAGCAGGCCCTTATAGAGGTTGAGGATCGTGTCCGCGTCGAGCCGGATCGCGTATTCCAGACGGTTCATCAGCGAGATCAGGTCGATCAGGTTCGTAAGGTTCGTCGCGAGGGAGGCAAAGCACACCGGCAGCGCGATCGTGATCAGGGCCCGGAAGATCGTCCTGCCCCGCTGCGGCTCCATGGAGGCGAAGAGCTCCTCCTCGCTGATGCCGTCGCCCCTGCGGTTGTAGCGGATCATCAGGTAGACCGTGCCCGCGATCGTCGAGAGCATGACGCCGCCGATCGCGGCCGCGGCCGCGTAGGGCGCGATCGCCGAGGCGGCGGTGCCGGCATCCTCGGTCAGTCCGATCCGAATGCCGAAGATGGTGCCGGCCTTCTCATATTCGGCGGTGCCGAGCTGCGTGACGACGAGCGTCAGGCCGAGGCCCAAAAGCAGTTTAAACACGGCCTCCGTCATCTGGGAGATGGCGGTCGGGTACATGTTGCGCAGCCCTTGGTAATAGCCGCGGTAGGCGCTCATCATGCAGATAAAAAACACCGCCGGGGACAGGACCGCCACCGCCCACACGGCGCCCGCGTTGCCCACCACGGAATTGGTGAGGAACCGCGCGCCGAGCAGCATGATTAAACTGCCCGCCGTCCCGGTGACGAGAAAGCAGGCCATCGAAACCTGAAAGATCTTCCGGACATCCCGGAAACGTCCCAGCGTCACGCACTCGGAGACCATTCTTGAGACGGCCACCGGGATGCCGGCGGTCGCGAGCGTGTAGAGCGGATTAAAAATCTGATAGGCCGTGTTGTAATAGCCCATGCCTTCGCCGCCGATGATATTCATCAGCGGGATCTTGAAGAGCGCGCCGACGGCCTTGACAAAGATGGTCGCAAAACTCAAAATCAGGGCACCTTGGAGGAAATTCTGTTTCTTTAAGCTCAAACGCCGTCCTCCTTTAATATGCTGAGCGCCGGAATCAAACGGTCAGATCTGGGAGAGGATCTTGGGCAGGCAGAGGCTGATCTTGTCGCAGACCTTCGGGAAGTCGATCGTCTTATATTTGCCGTCCCGGTAGAGGACGTCCCCGTCCACCATGGTCAAGACGACGTCGGAGCCCTGCGCGGAGAAAATCAGCGAATCGAGTTTATTATAGGAAGGGACCAGATGCGGCCGGTCGAGGTCGATCACGGCGAGATCCGCCTTGTTGCGGATCTTGATGAGGCCGGTGTCCGCCCTGCCTTGGCTCTTCGCTCCGGCGACGGTCGCCATTTTGAGGATCTCCGCCGAGCTGATCTCGTCCGCGTGGCCGGAGCCGCCGCGGGCGATCATGGCCGCCATATGCATCTCCTCGAACATGTTGAGGTTGTTGTTGCTCGCGGCGCCGTCGGTGCCGAGCGCGACGCTGACGCCCGCGTCGAGCATCTTGCGCACCGGCGCGAAGCCGCTGCCGAGCTTCATGTTGCTGGAGGGGTTGTGCGTCGCGGTGACGCCGTTTTCCGCAAGGATGCGGATGTCCCCGTCCTCCGCCCAGACGCAGTGCGCGAGGTTGGTCGGGTTTTCAAACAGGCCGCAGTCGAGGAACACCTTCGCCGGGGTCCTGCCGCCGTTGCGCTGTTTGCACTCCTCGTGCTCCTTCTTCGTCTCGGAGAGGTGCGCGTGGACGCGCAGACCGTTCTCCTTCGCGAAAGCGGCGGCGTCGCGGATCAGCGCCTCGCTCGCGGTATATTCGGCGTGGACGCCGTACTCCATCAGGAAGCGGCCCTTGCTGTGGCCCCACTGCTGGATCTCCGCCCAGACGGCCGGGAAATACTCGAGATCCTTGAGGCGGGTGCCGTCGGTGCCGACCGGCGGGTTGCTGAAATTGCATTTCATGCCGACGTCCTGCACGGCCCTCGCCGCCACCGAGCCGAAGAAATACATATCGGTGAACGACGTGGTGCCGCAGGCGAGCATCTCGGCCATCGCGAGCTGGTTTGCCCAGTAGATCGCGTCCTCGTTCCAATGCGCCTCAAACGGGAAGACCCGCTCGGTGAGCCATCTTTGCAGCGGAAGGCCCTCGCCGTAGCCGCGCATCAGCGTCATCGCGGCGTGCGTGTGGTTGTTGACGAGCCCCGGGATCAGGATCTTGCCGCTGCCGTCGTATACCTCGCCGCAGCTCCAGTTCGCGGGCCTGTTTTGGGAGATGCAGTCGATCACGCCGTTTTTAATGCCGATCCACGCGTTGTCCACGACGTTAAAATCCTCATCCACATAGGAGATGTTTTTAAACAGCATAGTTCTTCCGTCCTTTCCGGTCAGGGATTGGTTTTTTAAAAAGGGGGACGCCCCCTTATCTTCCTTAAAGGTTCGCCGGCGGCGAGGACCGCCCCGCCGGCCCGGTACGGGCTGCTCTTTTCGGGAAAACGGCTCTCCGGCCGTGCCGATCTGAGCCGCGCTTCGCCCATGGCGCCGCCCCGAGAGAGGCGGGCCTCCGCACGGCTGCGGCCCCGGGACGTTACGGGGTTTTTACCCGATCTCCGAGAGCGTTTGCACCGCGACGTGCAGGAGCCTGCGAAAATCGTCGGCGATGGCGGCGCCGGTCTCGTTGACCTCCCCGCCGGAGATCGCCTTGCCCGCGACGACGCCCGCCGCCATGTTGGTGACGACGGACACCCCGAGCAGCGTAAGCCCGCAGGCGGCGGCCATGATGGCCTCCGGCGCGGTGCTCATGCCGACGAGGTCCGCCCCGAGCACGCGCAGGGCGCGGATCTCGGCCGGGGTCTCGAACTGTGGGCCGGACATGAACGCGTAGACGCCCTCCGCGAGCGCCTCTCCCGAAGTCTTTTGCCAGACGGTTTTAACCGCCTCGCGCAGCTTCGCGGTATAAGTATCGCTCATATCGAAGAAATGCTCGCCGCCGAAGTCCTCCGCCTTTTCCCCGCGCAGGGGACTCTCGTCGAAGAATTTGATCTGATCGCGGATCAGCACAAACTCGCCGGGGTGATAGTCGGTGTTGACGCCGCCGGCCGCGTTGGTGACGATGAGCTTTTCGATCCCCATCGCCTTGAGCACGGCGACCGGATAGGCGCAGTCGGCGATGCTGTTGCCTTCATAATAATGGAGCCGCCCGGACATCACCGCGACCGGCACGCCCTCCATGGTGCCGATATAGAGCGCGCCCTCGTGGCCGGGGGCGGAGGCGGCGTTCCAGCGCGGGATGGATTTATACGGGATCTTCACCGCGTTCTCGAGGTCCGCGGTCACCGGGTGCAGCCCGGAGCCGAGGATCAGCCCGATCTTCGGGCGGAGCCCGGTCTGGCTGAGCAGGTACGCGGCGGAGCTTTTGATCTGATTATACGTCAATTTCGTTCATCCTTTCCAATCAAGGGAACCCCCGCGGGCGCGTCCAAAGCGGTTTTCGCTCCCGGGCCGCCCGAAGCGGAATCTTGCGCGCCCGGCTTTCGTCGGGCGTCGCGGGGGGCCTTTTTCGCCGTCCGGCGCGTTATTTTTTCTTTTTGGGGGCGGGGCCCTTTTTGAGCGCCGGGGCCTCCGCCGGGGCGTCCGTTTCCGGGGCGGGCTGCGCCGCCGCGGGTTCGGCTGCCGCCTCTTCCGCCTCCGCCTTCGCGCTTCTCTCGGCGCATTCGGCGAGCTTCGCGGCCTTTTCGCTGAGCTTCGCGGCGCCCTCTTCGAACTTTGCCTTCTCCTTCTCGACATACTGGCCCGCGGTCTCGAGCTTCTCGGAGAGGGTCTCCTTCACCCCGCGGGCGACCTCTTTGAGGTCCTCGGCGGTCTTGTCGATCGCGGCGGTCACAGGCTCCTCGGCGCTTTTCATCTCCGCGCCGCAGTGGCTGCAATAGGCGGCGTCGGCCTCGTTTTGCGCGCCGCACGCGGGGCACTGGGCCCGGTTGCGGAGCTTGCGGATCCGGGCGGCGATCTCATTCAGATGCTCATATTCGCGGTCGATCTCTTTGTTGAAAATGTCGATCACGTCGGCGTTATTCTCATGAAGGCGGTGCTCCGCATAGACCAGCTCCCCGATGTTCTCATAATTCTTTCTCATATCGCTTTTGACTTGGATCTTCTCCATGCGGAGGCGGGAAAGCTCGATCGCCTCTCTGGTTTTTTTCTCCATCTCCTCCGCGATGATCCGGAAATCGCCCACGATGCTGTCGAAATTCGCCATAGCTCTGCCCCTTTCATACGAGATTCCTACATTTGATTATTATATACTTCCCGGTTCAGCTTTTCAACAGAAAAACCGCTTTTTTATCCGATAAATTCCCTCAGCAGGGAATCTTTGGGAACAAGCTTCTCCGAAAGCTCGGAAAAATAGGAGAGCTTCCGCCGCAGTTCCTCCGCCCCGGGCGCGTACGGCGAATCCGCCGCGATCCGCTCGAGCATCGGAAACAGGCGCCCGCCGTAGACCGCGGGCTCGTAATCCAAGGCCGAATCGAGGAAAAACTCCGCCGTGCCCGCGTAGGGCTCGATATAGATATCGGAACTGCGCAGGATGTTTGGCCACTGGGCGAGCGTCCTCTCGGCCGGCCAGCCGCGAAACTGCTCATCCCGCACCATCCGGCGCGCGAGGCGCAGCTCCTCGGGTGTAAGCAAGGTCCGCCCGTCCACGCAAAACCGCGCGTTCGTGCCGGTAAAGACGCGGAACACGCCCCTCCTCGGCAGACCTTCCGTCAAAAGCGGATTCAGCGCGTGGGTGCCCTCGATGACGACGAGGCCCCCGGAGGCGGAGAGATGCCTTACCTCCCCGCTGCGCCGCTGGCTCGAAAAATCAAAGACCGGAAAATCCGCCTCGCCCCGCGCAAGCAGGTCGCCGATGCTGCGCCTCGCGAGCTCCGTGTCGACGACGCCGATCGTGTCCATGTCGTAGGTGCCGTCCGGGTTGCGGGGCAGGCTGCCCGCCCCGAGGAAGAAATCGTCCACGGAGACGATGGCGGCCTCCTTGCCGCAGACGCCGAGCTCGGCGCGCAGTTTCTCGGCCGCGGTGGTTTTGCCCGTCGCGGAGGGGCCGGAGATCAGCACCACGCGGACCGGCGTTTTTTCGGAGAGGATGCGGTCGGCGAGGTCGTTGATCTGTAACTGGAAGCGGCTTTCGGACAGGGAGACAAACTGCTCCGGCTCGCGCCCGAGGTGCACGTTCACCCTTGCGGCATCAAGTTCCCGGATGGATCGGCCATGTTTCATAAAAGTCTCTGATTTGCTCCTTTCGGGAATGAATCTGATCGAAACGGCTGATATATTCGTATGGATATTTATAGTTGAATATGCGCTCGATGCGCGTGCCGTGCGGCGCTTTGAGCTTCGTCACGCCGCCCGCGCCCGCCGCGAGGATGCTGTGCGTCTCGTCCATGATAAAAATGTTGTAGAGGCCCTCCCTGCCGGGCAGGCAGTAGCCGGTATTCTCAAGGTTGTCGACGGTGCCCTTCTGCCGGTAGAGGTAATACGGGTCGTAGCCCTCCTCGCCGAAGCGGCGCTGGGCGAGCTCCACCATGCCGTCCGCCGCGCCCGCGAGGATGCCCTCCGGGTCCGCGCCGAAGCCCGCCGCCCGCTTGACGGTCAGCGTGTGCAGCGTGACGTTCTCCGGGCGCAGCTCCATGATCCCCTCGATCGTGCGGGAGAATTTCTCTATGTCGTCCTTGGGCAGGCCCGCGATCAGGTCCGCGTTGATGTTATCAAAGCCGAGGCTCCGCGCGAGCCGGAACGCCTCCAAAAACTGCGCGACGGTGTGCTTGCGCCCGATGGCCTCCATCACCTCGTCGTCGAGCGCCTGCGGGTTGACGCTGATGCGCCCGACGCTGTGCCGCTTCATGGCCTCGAGCTTCGCGGGCGTGATCGTGTCCGGGCGGCCCGCCTCGACGGTCAGCTCCCGCAACGTGCTCACGTCAAACGACGACTCCACGGTGCCGAGCACGGCGTCAAGCTGCTCGGCGGAGAGCACCGTGGGCGTGCCCCCACCCATATAGACCGTCTCGAGCCGCAGGCCCAGCTCCCCGATCAGCGCGGCGATCCCCCGGAGTTCCTCACAGAGCAGCTCCACATAGGGCGGGATCAGCTTGGCGGCTTTCTCGATGCTGTGGCTGATGAAGGAGCAGTAGGCGCACCGGGTCGGGCAGAACGGGATCGAAATATAGAGGCTCACCGATTCCGGGCGGGAGCTCTGGCGGATCGCCCGCTCATGGAGCATCGTCTCGAGCATCAGGGCGATCTTCTCGTCGGAGATCAGCCGGTCGGCGCTCAAAATCGCGCGGATCTCCTCCGGCGTCTTGCCCCCGTCGGCGAGCTCCATCGCGAGCTTGACCGGCCGGATGCCCGTGAGCACGCCCCATTTGGGCCGGATGCCGGTGAGCATGCTCATCATGGAATAGACCGCGCGCGCCATCGCGCGCTCGGCGTCCGCGCCGGCGGCGACGGCGCTCTCCGCGGTTTTCCCTTTGTAATTTGCCCGGACGGCGATCTTATCCCCGGCGACGCCGGTATAAAGAAAATCCCCCGCGGGGATCGCCGCGGCATCGAGGATCTTCAGCTCCTCGCCCCGCAGGAACATCCGGCAGAGGGCTTCCATTTCATAATGATAAGGATGGTTGTCGATGATGAGATTCATAAGACCTCTTTGCCCATGGCGGACCGGAGATAGCTGTTGCGAAAGCGCTCGATGGCGAGCGTGCTGCCCGGGCCGTGCCCCGGCAGGATCTCATAATCGCCCTCGAGATTGCCCAGCCGCGCGAGCGAGCGCTTCATGTCGGACTGGGAGCCCCCGTAGAGGTCCGTCCTGCCGCACATGCCGGCAAACAGCGTGTCCCCGGTGAAAAGCTGGTCGCAAAGCAGGATCGTGCAGGAGCCCTTGGTGTGGCCGGGCGTCGCGATAAAGACAAAGGAGAGCTCGTCGAGCTTTAGGATCTCGCCGTCCGAGACGAAAAGATCCGGCTTGATGTGATACCGCTCGCCGAATTTGCCCTGCACGCGGTTGACGACGAGCGAGGGATCGAGCAGGATCTCCTCGTCCGCCTTCATCAGGACGACCTTCGCCTCGGGGAAGCGCTTTTGCACCTCTTTCACCGCGCCGGTGTGGTCAAAATGGGCGTGGGTCAGAAAAATATACCGCACCTTGACGCCGAGATTCGTGAGCCGGTCGGTCAGGCGGTCGCCTTCGTCGCCCGGGTCGATGACGACCGCGTTCTTTTGCTCCGACTCGACGACGTAGCAGTTGGTGCGCATGATGCCGACGGTGATTTCCGTAACGGTCATAGGGTATCGCCTCCTGAGACCAAATTCTATCACTGGAGATCGGCGGTGTCGAGGGAAATGGTGACCGGGCCGTCGTTTTGGATGCGCACCTGCATGTCGCCGCCAAAGACGCCGCCCCGGACCTCGCCGATCCCATAATATCGCAGTTTTTTAAGGAAATATTCGTAGAGCCCGCTCGCCTCCCGCGGGAGCATCGCGTCAAAAAACGAGGGCCGCCGCCCGTGGGAGCAGTCGGCGCAGAGCGTGAAATTCGGCACCACCAGCGCGGCGCCCCCGGTTTCGAGGATGGAGCGGTTCATCTTGCCGTTTTCGTCCTCAAAGATGCGCAGCTCCGCGACCTTTTTGGCGAGCAGCTCCGCCTCCCGCTCCGTGTCACCCTTCGCGACGCCGAGCAGGACGGCGTAACCCTCTCCGATCCGCGAGACGATCTCGCCCCCGCACTCGACGGAGGCCTCTTTGCATCTTTGGAGCAGCGCGATCACGGGATCCTCTCCTTTCGGGGCGCATGTTTTAGGGGTCCTTTTGGATCATATTCTCCCGCCGCGCGGCCCGGCCTTCGCTTTCGTCCGCGCCCCATGGCTGTATGCTTTTTGGTGGTTCCTCTCGGCTACAAGCCCGGCGATAACAGTGTTCTTTTATCCGCGACAGGCCGCGAACCTGTTGTCATACCCTCTGGACCGTCTCCACGCCGCGGATGCGGCGCAGGGCGTCCAAAATTCCCTTGAGATGGTCGACGCCGCCGCTCTCGGTGGTCAGGCGAACCTCCGCCATGCCGCCGGAGGTCTCCTTCGCGCTCAGCGCGTGGATCGGCGCGTGGAGATTCGTCAGCGTGATGCTGACGTCCGCCACCAGCCCCGAGCGGTTTTGGCAGTTCATCACGATGTCGGACTGATAGGTCTCCTTGACGTCGTTCGACCACGCGGCATGCACCCAGCGGCCCCTTTGATCTTTGATCTCCATGCCGCTCGCGGCGGTGCGGCAGCTCGACTTATGGATCGACACGCCGGTGCCCCGGGTGACGTACCCGACGATGTCGTCGCCGGGCAGCGGGTTGCAGCAGCGCGCGAATTTGACGAGGCAGCCCTCCAGCCCCTCGATGATGACGCCGCTGCTGCTTTTGATCTTCCGCTTCGGCGGCTCCGGCACCGGCAGCGCCGCCTCGGGCGACGCGCGGTAGCGGCGGATGAATTCGTCCTTCGCCCACGGCAGGAGCTTTGACAGGTTGATGCCGCCGTAACCGACGGAGGCGTAAAAATCCTCGGTCGAGTTGCAGTGCTGGCGCTTCGCGACGTCCTCGATAAACTCGCCGTACTGCGGCTCCTCCAAAATGATGAGGTTGCGGCGGAACTCCTTCCAGACCGTCTCCTTGCCCTCGACGATGTTCTCGTCGCGCCGCTCTTTTTTAAACCAAGCGCGGATCTTGCTGCGCGCGCCGGCGGTCTTCGCCATGCCGATCCAGTCGCGGCTCGGGCCGTGCCCCGGGGCGTTCGTCGTGATGATCTCCACGATGATGCCGGTTTTGACCTCGGTGTCCAGCGAGACGATGCGGCCGTTGATCTTCGCGCCGGTCATGCGGTTGCCGACGGCCGTGTGGATGGCGTAGGCGAAATCGACGATCGTCGAGCCGGCCGGGAGCTGGATGACGTCGCCGCCCGGCGTAAACACAAAGACTTCGTCCGGTGCGATGTCGCTCTTGATGGACTCCACAAGCTCCGAGGCGTCGTCGGATTCCTGCTGCTGCTCCAGAAGCTGGCGCACCCACGAGAGGCGTTCCTCCATGTTATCTTTGCCGGAGATGCCGGCCTTATATTTCCAGTGCGCCGCGATGCCGTATTCCGCGGTGTGGTGCATGTCCCATGTGCGGATCTGGATCTCGAAGGGGATGCCCTCCTTGTCGATGCAGGTGGTGTGCAGGGACTGGTACATATTCTGTTTCGGGGTGGAGATATAATCCTTGAACCGATCCGGGATGGGGTTGAACATGTCGTGCACGATGCCGAGGACGTTGTAGCACTCGTAGACGGACTCCACGATCACGCGGACCGCGTAAATATCGAAAATTTCCTCCATCGAGCGGCCCTGCACGTAGACCTTGCGGTAGATGCCGTAGATGGATTTGATGCGGCCGTCGATATAGGCCGGCTGATTCTCCTTTTTGAGGCGCTCGCCGATGCGGTCTTTTAAGCTGCCGAGAAAGCGGATGCGGTCCTCTTTTTCCAGCTCCATGCGGTGCTCGATGTCGTTGTAGCCCACCGGGTCCAGCACGCGGATGCAGCGGTCCTCCAGCTCCTCCATCAGCGGGCGGATGCCGAGGCGGTGCGCGAGCGGCGCGTAGATCTCCATCGTCTCGTGCGCCTTGCTGCGCTGCTTCTCCGGCGGCATGAAGTCGATGGTGCGCATGTTGTGCAGGCGGTCCGCCAGCTTGACGATGATGACGCGCACGTCCTGCACCATCGCGAGGAGCATCTTGCGCACGTTCTCCGCCTGCTGCTCCTCCCGCGAGACATAGGAGATCTGGCCGAGTTTCGTCACCCCGTCCACCATCAGGGTGACCTCGGGGCCGAATTCCTTGCGGATCTTATCGAGCGGGACGTCCGTGTCCTCCACGACGTCGTGCAGCAGCGCCGTGACGACGGTATCCGTATCCATGCCGAGCTTCGCGGTGATGATCGCCGCCTCGACCGGATGGGTGATGTAAGGCTCGCCGGAGGCGCGCGTCTGCCCGGCGTGGGCGCGCTCCGCAAGGTTGTACGCGCGCTCGATTTTGTCCATGTCGAGCGGCTTGCCGTTTTCCTGTATGGCGTCGATCAGTTTTTGCAAATATTCGCTCATGTCGCCGCCTCCTCTCCGCTTCTCAAATGTTGCCCTTATGCAGTCTCCCGAGAAGCTGGGACCGCTCGATATCCACCTTTTCGGCGGGTGTTTTTAGCGTCACCGTGATGCGGCGGCCGTCGTAGACACTCCCGACGAGGCCGAGCTCCTCCATCACGTCGATGCACAGCCGCATCCTGCACGAATTCATCGCGGTATCCTTATTCGCGCCGGTGATCCGGCCGAACAGGATGTCCGGCTCCCCGCGGAAGCCGCCGTCCTCCCGGATAAACCGGTAGACCAGCGCGAAATCCGGGCGGGCGGGGATATCCTCCTCCGCGACCGGCTCGCCGCGCAGAAATCCGTCGTAGGCGAGGTTTCCGCTGAAAAGCCTCTCTTGCGAGAGGGAGGACGGCCGCACATCCCGGATCTTCACCGAGACGCGCGCCTCCCCATTATATTCGCCGACCTCGCAGGAGGCCGCGATGTCCACGGTCTCCCCGACGCGGTAGGGGAACTCCTCCTGCGGGACGCCGAACCAGACCGCGTAAAAAGTGAGGCCGGCTTTTTTGAGGCGCAGGCGGACGTGCTTTCCGTTGCCGATGGAATAGATGCCGTCAAGGATCACCTTGCGGAAGGCGAAGAGCGGCATCTCGTTTTTGCAGCCGAACGGCTCGAGCATCCTAAGCGCGGAGAGCTTTTCCACCGTGAGATCCGCGGGGTCGAGGATCTTGTCGATCTTCAGCGTGAAGACCGGCATCATCGCGAAATTTTTGGCCGCGAATTCGTTGATCTTGCGGCGGAAGGCGTCGATCTTCGCGGATTCGAGCGACATGCCCGCGGCGAAGGGGTGCCCGCCGTAATGGATCAGGCAGTCCGAGGCGTAGGAAACCGCGTCGATCATGGAGAAGCCCTCCACGCTGCGGGCGGAGCCTCTGGCCTCCTCGCCGTCCCTCGAAATGAGCACGCAGGGTTTCCCGGTGCGCTCGACCACTTTTGAGCACACGATGCCGATGACGCCGTGGTGCCAGCCGCCGCCGTCGAGCACGACCACCCGGTCCCGGAAAAGCTCCGGGCGCTCGGTAAACATCTTTTCCACGTCGCCGGAGATCTGCTGCTCCAGAAGCTGGCGCTCGCTGTTCTGCTTGCAGAGCGTCTCGGCGAGCTGTGCGGCCCGGTCCTCGTCCTCGGTGGTGAGCAGCTCGATCACTTCGTAGGCGCTGCCGAGCCTCGCCGCGGAATTGAGCCTCGGCGCGATGCCGTAGGCGATATTCTCCGAAGTCATCAGCTTGCCGGAGAGCCCGGCGCTCTCGATCAGCGCGCGCAGGCCAAGGTTGCCCGTCTCGCTGATGGCGGAGAGGCCCTGACGGACCAGCGCGCGGTTCTCCTCGGTCAGCGGGACGATGTCCGCCACGGTGCCGATGCAAATGAGATCCGCGTATTGGTCGATGATGCCCCAGCCGTCGTCGTTCTCCAAGGCGCAGACCAGCTTGAACGCGACGCCGACGCCCGCGAGATCGCGGTATTCGCCCTCGCTGTCCTCCCGGTGCGGGTCGACCACGGCGACGGCGTCCGGCAGGATCTCGCGCGGCTGATGGTGGTCGGTCACGACGACGTCGACGCCGAGGTAGCTCGCGTAATCGATCTCGTTGATCGCGGAGATGCCGTTGTCCACCGTGACGATGAGGTCGGTCTCCTGCGCGGCGATGTAGTCGATGGCGCCCTTATTGAGGCCGTAGCCCTCGGACTCGCGGTCGGGGATATAATACCAGACGTTGCAGCCGACGGACTGGAGGTAATCGTAGAGCAGGACCGTGGCGGTCATGCCGTCGCAGTCGTAATCGCCGTAGACGCAGACGCGCTGGCCCTCGTCGACGGCGTCGTTGATCCGCTCCACGGCTTTCTTCATATCTTGATAGGAAAAAGGATCGGAGAAGGGCAGCTCCTCGCTGAGAAATTCCTTCACTTTGGCTGGGGTATCCACGCCCCTCGACACCAGAATTTCGCCGACCAGCTCCGGGATGCCGAGTTCTTCGCAGATTCTCTTCGCCTTGCCCTCGTTCGCGGGCAGGGATTTCCATTTTTTCATCCAAATACCTCCGGCATCCAGTTCCATCTAAAATCAAATCAAAATAGATTATACCATCGAGGCTTTTGTTTTTCAACTGTGGGCGCGCGGAAACGGGGAATTCGTGCGTCGTTTTGTCCAAAAAAGTCCACGGACGCCCATATTTTTACATAGCCGTCCCTCCGGCGCGCAAAAAAGCCCCATGGCGGAGATCCATGGGGCTTTTTGACGCGCCGTTTTCAGAAAAAAAGCGGGAGCCCGGTGTCCGGGTTTTCCTCGTTCACCGGCTTTGTTCCGGTGGAGGTGTTGCCGCTTTCGCTCCCGGAGGGGGCGTCCGTCTTCGGGACGGAGGAGGTGGCTTTTTCCGCCGAGATGTAGTAGGAGCCGAGCGCCTCGCCTGCGCCGATCGGGAAGGCGAACGCGATGCCGTTGTCCGTGTCCTCCGGCTCGCCGCTGCCGATGGCCGTCAGCGTCTTGCCGTTCCATGTGTAGAGGTAGTACGTATCGTCGACGTCCGCGGTGCCGAGGGCCTCGCTGTCGAGATACACATAGAGCGTGCCCTTCGACGCGATCACGGCTTTGTCGGAGAGGAAGTTCAGCGCCTGCACGTCCTCGGTGTCGAAGAGCTCCAGCGCGTCCTCATCCGCGTCGGTGTCGAAGGAGACGTTGATCCCCTGCTGGGAGGAGCTGACTTTTTTGATGGAGAGGCACCAAGTCTCGCCGTCGTCGCCGAAGGAGAGGGCCTTGCCCGCGGCCTCGTCGAAGTTGTCCTCCGTGATGACGTCGATGCCGGAATCGAGCATCAGGACGTCCTCCTCGCCGGCGTACTCCTTAAAGAGGTCCTCCGCGGGCGTTTTGCGGGCGATGGTGACGGAGCAGGTGACCGGCTCCGTCTTATAGATCGTGCTGCCCTCCGCGCGGATGAAGTTCCAGCGGAAGCGGACCTCAAAGTCCTTCGTGCCGTAATCGGGATTCGGCTCCACCGTGACGCGGACGCCCTTCTTCCCGGCTCCGTCGGTGTAGGTCTTCTGTTTCACTTCCGCATAGGCGGAGCCGAGCACGACTTTAAACTGAAGCTCGCCGGTCGTAAAAGTTTTCCCCGCCATGCCGGCCTCCGCGGAGAGCGTCGCGACCTCCTCCGGGGTGATCTCATATTCCAAGGTTTCGTCAAAACCAATGCTGTCAAGTTCAACGATGTCTTCGGCCGTCGCGGGCACCGACGCCGTCAGGAACAGCGCCAGCGCCATCATTGCCGCAAGAAGTTTTTTCATAGGTGTTTTCCTCCGTTGTTCGCTTGATGTTTCGCGGCGGAAGCTCTCCGTTCCTCCCGTCGGAAATATGGTAGCATTTCCTTTTTTCGGCGGCAAGGCTTTCTCATGCCGAATCGGCTACCCCGTTCTTCCAAATAAAGGCTGCTCTCCCATGTTTCGGCAGGGCAGAAAAATGCTGCCGGAAGAAGTTCCTTCTTCCGGCAGCGGCGATCGTTTTTTTCTTTTTATTTGACGCTTTCTTCCTCTGTTTCCTCTGTCGAGGACTCCTCCCCGGCGGAGACGGCGGACTCCTCCGCCGCGGCCGATTCCGCCTCGGATTCGCCGCTCAGGTATTTTTCCACCACGGAGGTGTAGTTGGCGGAGGCGTTGTAATTCCCGAGGATCTCGCCGTAGCGGGTCTCGTTGAGCTGCTGCTGCGCGCCGGAATTCGCGTCCTCCGGCACCTCGTCGGCGGGCACCTCGCGGACCGCCGTGATGATATAGCTGTCCCGGCCGAGTTTTTTCAGATCGTAATACATATATTTTGTCGGCGCGGTCTCGCCCAAGTTGCCCTCCGTGTCCATGTTCCAGAGCGTGCTCGGCGTGGCGTAGCCGACCAGCAGCGTGTAGGTGCCCTCGGTGCGGGAGATCTTCACCACCTCCGGCGCGTACTCCGCGGTCTGGCCCATGACCGGCACAAGGTAGGCGCTGACGCTCTCGTCATAAATATAATAATATTCGTAGCCCTCGGAGAAGGTCTGGTGATTCAGCTTGACCGTGTCGCCGTAGAGGCTCTTCGCCGCGACGTTGAGGTCGGAGACCGGGACCACCAGCATGCCGTCGTCGTTATAGGAATACTTCATGCGGTTCTCAAGCAGCGTCTTCCAGAGAGCGGTCTTGAGCAGGAACACGCCGTCGAGCTGATTTGGGTCGTCGAAGGCGGCCGGATCGAAGATCATCAGCGGGTAGATCTTCCAAGCGAACATCTCTTTTTCTTTGGTGTTGTCGATGACCCGTCCCCCGAGCCTAAAACCGCCGAGGATCACGGAGATGAAGCCGATCACGGCGAGCACGATCACGGCGAGCCCCACCGGGGCCGCCCAGCGGTGCTTGCGGCGGTTCCAGAGCAGATTCCGCGTCATTTTGAGAATCTCGTAGGTTTTGGACTTCGCGGCGCGCTTTTCCGAAACCGCGTCCGCCTTGGCGGAGGATTCCGTCACGACGGCCGTATCCGGTTTCGCGGCCTCGTCCGCCGCGGCCATGTCCGCCGCCGCGGCATCCGCTTTTACGGCGGCGTCCGTTTGCCCGAATTCCTCCGGCGCGGGCTCCTCCTCCGCGAACGGCTCCTCCGGCAGGCGCTCCTCCTCGGAGGGCACGCATTCCGGGCTCTCCGCGAAAGCCGCCATGTCCGGCTGCTCCGGCGCGTTTGCCGCCTCGGGCTCCGCGGGTTCCCGCGGTTCTTCGGGCTCGGCGGCGGGATCCTCCGGCGGGCCGGACGGCTCCTCCGCCGCGGGGGGGTCCTCCCCGGCGGATTCGGGCGCGGCGGCGTCCGTCTCCCCGTTCTCCGGGGCGGCGGCGTTTGGCTCTATGGCGGCGAGGCCCTCGATCACAAAGCCGGGGTCGTCCTCGGACGGGGTCTCGACCAGTAGATCCGGCTCGGGCTCGGCGGCGCGGCGTCTCTGTTTCTTTCCGGGCGCCGGGGCGTTGTCCTCGGCAAAATATTCGGCAAAGGAATCCTCGAGCTCGGCCTCCGGGAATTTTTCCTCGGGGCGGCTCCATCCTTTTAGTTCTTCTGACATAAGACAAATTCCTTTCCTTGCGCGCTTGGAAAATCGCTTGCACAAAGGATATTGTAGCAAAAATCACGCGCGTGCACAAGCAAAACGCGGAAGATTTACAAGAATTTCAAAAACGGATGCAAAGAAACGGGCCGCATGCTATAATTATCCTTGAAAAAGGAGGCGATCCTATGACGAAGAGCCGCCCCTCCGGGCGCATCCGGTTCCTTGACGAATTCCGCGGCGTCGCGCTGCTGGGGATGGTGGTCTACCACACGGTTTATGATCTGTTTGTGATCTTCGGCGTCGGGCCGTCGCCGTTCGAGCCCCCGTTCTCTTGGCTGCAGCAGTTCGTCTGCTGGTCGTTCATCCTGATCTCCGGCGTCTCCTGCCGGCTCTCGCACAGCAACTTGAAACGCGGGCTCGTGGTGCTGGGCGCCGGCATGCTCATGACGTTCGGCACCATGCTTTTTATGCCGGACCAGCTGATCCGGTTCGGCGTATTGCACTTCCTCGGCGTGTCGATGCTGCTCTACCCGCTGCTGCGCAGGGCGGTCGAGGCTTTGCACCCCGTGCTCGGCGTGCTCCTGTTTTTTGGGCTTTTCCTCTGCCTGCGCGAGATCCCGGAAGGGACCGTCCTGTTTGGAACCGTGACGCTCCCGGCGGGGCTTTACCGGAACGATTTCACCGCCGTCCTCGGCTTCCCGCCGGCGGATTATTCCTCCGCGGATTATTTCCCGCTGCTGCCGTGGTTCCCGCTCTTTCTGACGGGCGCGGCCGTCGGCAAATATTTTAAGGACCGCAGGCTCCCCGCCTTCATGATGCGGAAACACTCCGGCTTCCTCTGCGCCGTCGGCGGCAACACCTTGTTTATTTACCTCGTGCACCAGCCGGTCATCTACGGGATTCTATACGGCGTCTTTCGCTGCCTCGAGGAGGCGGGCCTGCGGTGAGAGAGGAGAGCTGCTGTTTCACCGGCCCGCGCCCCGAGAGGCTCCCGGACGGAGGGAGGGAGTCCTCCCCCGAAATTCTCTCGCTCAAAGAGGCGATCGGCGCCGCCGTCGAGCGGGCCGCGGCCGACGGCTACCGCTATTTTTATACCGGCATGGCCGACGGTTTCGACCTCTTCGCCGCCGAGGAGGTTCTCCGTCGCCGGGAGGCGCTCGGCATTTACCTGATCGCCGCCGTGCCGTATTTGGGCTTTGAGTCCTCCTCCGGCCCCGACGGGCGCAGGGCGCGGATCCTCGCTCAGGCGGACGTCGTCAGCTACCTCTCCAAAACATACAGCGAGGCCTGCTTCCGCCGCCGCAACGTCTATATGGTGGAGCATTCGCGGCGCATTATCGGCTGGTACAACGGCCTCTCGGGCGGCACGGCCCACTGCTGGCGGCGCGCGCTCGCACAGGGGCTCGAAATGGTGAACCTCTACCCAAATTCACAGGAGGGATGATATGAAAAAACGTACCCTGCGCACCGTCGTCGTCATTCTTTTTATCCTCGCCTCCCTGATCTTTGCCGCATTGGACGGCCGCCTGCCGGGCATCCGCCTCTTTGGGCCCGCGCAGCAGACGGCGGGGCCCGCCGGAGAAGGGAACGCCGAGGTGCATTTTCTCGACACCGGGCAATCGGACTGCACGCTGATCCTGACCGGGGAGAAGGCCGTGCTGATCGACGCCGGCACCTCGGACCGGGGCGATTCCATCGTCGAATATCTGAAGGAGCGGGGCGTCCATACGATCGATCTGATCATCGCCACCCACCCGCACGCGGATCACATCGGCGGGATGGCGGACGTCTTTCGGAATTTTGAGGTGAAGGAATTCCTGATGCCGGACATCCCGGACGAATACCAGCCCACCACGCGGGGCTGGGAAAAGCTCTTGATCGCCGCCGACGAGGAGGGCTGCGCCGTCACGCTCGCCGATCCCGGGCAGGAATATCCGCTCGGCGCGGGCTGCGTGCTCACCGTGCTCGGCCCCGCCGGAGACTACGGCGACGACTACAACAACTGGTCGGTCGTGACGCGGCTCGTCTGCGGCGGCGTGAGCTTTTTGTTTACGGGCGACGCGGAGAAGAAGGCGGAGGACGACATGTTGAGCACCGGGGCGGAGCTCGATTCCGACGTGCTCAAGGTTGGCCACCACGGCAGCTCGACCTCGAGCGGCGAGGACTTTATGGAGGTGGTCTCGCCGGAATACGCGGCCATTCTCTGCGGCGCGGGCAACGACTACGGCCACCCGCACCAAGAGACGACGGATCTTTTGGAGCGCATGGGCGTGGAAGTCTACCGCACCGATCTCGACGGCGCGATCGTCATGCGTACGGATGGAAAAACGATCACGGTGTCCACGGAAAATTAGACGGACGCCGGAACCGGATCATAAAGAAAGGGTGAAAAAAATGGAGCTTTGGATCCTTGACCGGTTTGAGGAGGACATCGCGGTCCTCGAGGGAAACGAAACCCTGATCCATGTCCCGAGAGAGGCGCTGCCGGAGGACGCGCGCCCCGGGGACTGTTTTCGCCGGACGGACAGCGGGGACTACGTTTCCGACGCGGAGACGACCGCCGCCCGCCGGGAGCGGATCATCGCGCTGAAACACAAGCTTTGCGGAAAATAAAAAAATCCCCGGGCTTCCCTTTTTGGGGTCCCGGGGGATTTTTTTCGTTCGGCCTATTTCTCGGCGCCGGTTTTGGCCGCGCCACGCTCCTCAAGCCAAGCCTTCGCGGGCGTAAAATCAAACTCGGCCGCCAGCAGGATCCAGTTCTCCGCAAGCTCCTCGTCCCGGTCAAAGTGGCCGCCGCGCCCGTAATCGAGGCCAAGGCGATACATGGCCGCGGGCTTGCCCATATGGGCGGCCTTGACGAGCCTCCTAAGTTTTTTGGGTTTTGACATCTTCGTTTTCCCCCTCCCCGATGTTTTTTCGGGATTCCCGTGTTATTTTACCACGAAGCGGCTTGTTTTACAAGCCGGGAGCGCGTCTCATCGCTCGTAGGGGGTGACGATCCATTTGATGCAGTTGTCCTTTTTGTTGCCGAAGACGTCGTAGCCCTTCAGAATATCGTTAAGTGGCGCGCGGTGGGTGATCAGGGGCTTCGTGCTGATCTTTCCGGCCTGAATCAGGTCGATCAGGTAGGGAATGCGGTTCGCGTTCACGAGGCCCATGCTGATCTTGATGTTTTTGATCCAGAGCTCGTTCATCGCGAGCTCAAACGGCTTTTCAAACACGCCGGTCACGGACACGCTTCCCCCCGGGCGGACATTGTCCAAGGCCGTCTGGAAGGTCGGCGCGCTGCCGACGGCCTCGATGCAGCGGTCGGCCCCGCGTCCGTGCGTGAGCTTTTTGATCTCCGCCGGGAGGTCGCAGGTCTTGGGATTCAGGCCGATGTCGGCGTAGCCGTTTTCCACGGCAAAATCGAGCCGCTCTTGGATGATATCGACCGCGATCACCTTGGAGGGGCCCCAGAGCCTCGCGCAGGCCATCGAGCAGATGCCCACGGCGCCGCAGCCGGAGACGAGCACGGTCTCGCCGGGCTGGATCTCGGCGTTTTCCGCGCCGAAATAGCCGGTGGAGAGGATGTCGCCCACAAAAAGGACGTCCTCGTCGGAAAGCCCGTCCGGAATGATATGGCAGCCGAAGTTGGCGTGCGGGACCCGCAGATATTCGGCTTGGCAGCCGTCGATCGTATTCCCGAAAAACCAGCCGCCGGTGTCGCAGTGGGAATAGAGCCCCTGTAAACAATAGAAGCATTCCCCGCACTGGGTGATGCAGGAGAGCGCGCACCGGTCGCCGACTTTTACGTTGCGGACCGCGGGGCCGACCTCCACGATCTCCCCGCAGCACTCGTGGCCGATGACCCGCGGGCTCTCGATCTCCGGCATGCCGCCGTGCCAGATGTGGAGATCGGTGCCGCAGATCGTGGTGGTGGTCACCCGGAGGATCGCGTCGTCGTCCTCGATGATCCGCGGGATGGGGACCTCGTCGAGGCTGATATGCTCCGGCCCATGGTAGACCAGAGCCATCATCTTCCCCGCTCCCGCGCCCGTCTTACGGTTCAGATATTTTTCGACGCAGGCCTTAATCTCCCGCTGGAGCTGCCCGCGCTCGTACTCGTTTAGCAGTTCTTTGCCGCCGTCCTCCATGTTTTGTCGTCCCTCCTTGCCGTCCGTCTGTGCCAAAGCCGCGAAAGACGCGCGGTTCCCCGCGAATCTCCGCCCCCGCGGGCTCCGGCGTCCGGGTCCCGCGGAATTTCGTTATCCACACACTCCCATTCCATCCGGAATATGGATCCTTTCAGAGAGATTGTACCATATTTTATAAATCCGTTGCAAGTTTTAAATGTTTTAATTCGTGGGATTTTCAGACATACCTATGAAAGCGGAAGATACAAGACTTTTCGGCAAAATATTCAACATGTTGACAAAAAATGATTTTGCTTGCCGATAAAAAGGCAAAAAGGTACGGTTTTGCGGACAGAGTACACCATATAAAAATATCTACTTACGGATACCTTTTGAGAATAAATCATTCGATACTATTTTTAAATGGTTCTCCGCACGAATGGGTGGATCCAATCCGGGGTTTTAATGAAAGCTTACGGATACAAAAATTAAGAGGTTGCTTTTGCGTTACAGAATTGAGGCTCGATGTGAATCTGATCCTAAAATGGGCGATTTATTTTTGGTGCTCCCCTAAGATAAAGTCCGGCATTATCCCGTCTCTGCAAGTCACCTATACGTGGAAGAACTTGGTGAGATACTTAACAAAACGAAGTGAAAGGATTTCATCGTACAGAAAAATTTTCTCGGGTTTTGCGCGTTTAACAAGAAAGGATGAGGATCACTGCTAAATACAATGGCTCGGGGCAGAAAATGTTCTCGCTGAGAAAAATAAAGGATCGCTGGGTATTATCGCCTCTGGTGTTCCATGTTGGGAGCATCCGCAAAATATATAACAAAGGTTGCTCGAGAGACATGTAGCAAAAGAAAAATAATATGATGTAGCAATACCAATGAGTCTCACAGAAATTTAAAACCACCTGATTTTCTGGATTCAGGTGGTTTTAAATTTCTGTGATTGGCGTGAAATACAGGACTTAAAAAATCCCGTAAAAATTGATGTTTGATAAATGAATAGATAATTGGCAAGTAGTATCTACATAATCGAAATAACCAAATTACGTAAGCAAAAACGAAATTAAGTTTGCTTTTTCGACCATTGACCTTGTTGATAAATGTCTCCTATTTTTAGAAGGACTTTTTTTAACTTATTATTTGGGAACCCATATTTGTGTGCCACTTGTGTTTCAGTATATCCATATATCATTCGATCTTGCAAAATATTTTTTTGCCAAATCGGAAGAGAATTTAAAAATGAATCCACGTCAACAGCTGTCTGATCAATATCGGGCCCGGATAAAATGTCGTACAGAGTCCACTTTTTATCTGTATTATTTGTATTCCCCGGATCATCTAACGAACGATCACATCTATGGTAGCGTGATGGTTCTTTGCGGTTTTGTTCATTCATGTAGGGAACAAGCGCATCCTCATAGTCGGACATAAAGTGACCGCTGTCAATCGGCAAATTACGTAAGGCGCAAATAAAAAAATACGCAGCTTCCATGATCCTATCTTCCAGTTCAAGATTGAACCATTTCCCATAACACAGCTTTTTGATATGTGGCATTGCTAGACCAACTATTTCATTTTCAAAATCCTCCTGCATAAATAATTTCATAAAGCTTCAATCTCCTTTATTAGAGTGCGTACATTGCCGCTCCTCGGTTTGCGCGGAGGTTTTTTCATATTTATTTTTGGGGTGGTGGGCTCGTCCATAAACGCCAGCCAACAATCACCTTCCCGCTGGACAGTATATTTTACAGGCAAAAGAACATTTCGAGATATAATGAATTGAATCAAGGATTTATGGCTGTCGTCTTGAAGCAGTTTGGAAAGCTCATCCCATTTGCGATCTTCCCCACTTGTCCGGACAGCATTTGCCATCTGCTCAAGTCGTTTTAAAATGTTTATTTCGGCTTCCAACTCACTGATAGTCGTTGCTGCCGAAGCATGATCCGTTAGGTTCTCTTCCTCCACTTCTAATTCGGAAGAAGGGAGATCATCCTCATCATAATCCTCCGGAACGTCATATTTCTCGTCATAATCCGTTGCCCGTTTGCCAAGCTTTTCCTCGGACAACCGATTCTCGAGACGCTCCCGGCGACGATGCAGAGACTGATAGATGGCTTCCGGCGAGGAAGCTAACCTGCGCTGCAAAATAGTTAAGGCAAAGCCGACCGTGGTCTTGCGCTCATTGTTAAGCTTGTCCGCACGGTTAAACTCTTCCTGCACATATTCGGTTACCGCCGCGTAAAGCTGGGCCTCAAGCGGTGATAAATCATAATTAACCGTATAGGCACGCCGCTCTGGAAACAGCGGAGTCCCATCAAATTTAAGTAATTCCTCTTTTACAAGCCGCCGCATGACATCTGATACATCAATGGCTTGGTTAGATGAGCGTGCGGCGCCTTCAAAACGGTCTTGGTCAATCAAGGAAAGAAAAAGCTGAAAATCCTCATCTTTACCATTATGCGGTGTGGCAGTTAATAATAAAAAGTTTCGGGTGATATTTGATAACAAACGTCCGAGCATGAACCGTTTCGTGTATTTGATTTCTCCGCCCCAAATAGTAGCTGAAAGCTTATGGGCTTCATCACATACGATCAGATCCCAATCTGTTGCCCATAACTTTTCCTGTATCGAATCGTTACGCGCCAGTTTATCTAATCGAACAATACAAAAATTGATCTCCGAAAATACATTTCCACTGATGGAGGATTCAATGCGGTCGTTTGTCAATATTTCAAACTTTAAATGAAATTTACGATAAAGCTCATCTTGCCACTGTTCCGAAAGGCTGCCTGGCGTAACAATCAGACAACGCTTCAAGTCTCCCCGTACCATTAATTCTCTAATGAAAAGTCCGGCCATAATAGTTTTACCTGCGCCGGGGTCATCCGCAAGGATATAGCGAAGCGGGAGGCGTGGTAACATTTCTTGATATACTGCTGAAATTTGATGAGGAAGCGGCTCAATGGCAGAAGTATGTACCGCCAAATATGGATCAAAAATATGCGCCAAATTAATCCGGTATGCTTCAGAAGCCAGACGCATTAATTCTCCATCAGCATCAAAACTCCAAGGCAATGCATTATTAAGGATTTCAAAATCCTCTTCATTTTCACGATATAACAGCTGATTGGCTAATTGGCCTTTACTATTTTTATAGGTAATTTCCAACACGGCAGAACCATACCACTGCACAGCTATTATGGTGACAGTCTCATTACGTGCTATGCCGTTTACTTGACATCCAACAGTGATATCTTCAAGCTGTGCCATGGAACAGCCACCCTTCCGTCACTACTTTAGTTTGCGTGCCGCTACTTGTAGGTTTATTTCATCCGCGGGCATCAGGTACAAGTTCCATGATATCCCCAAAATCAACACCAAGAGCGGTGCATATTTTTATGAGCACGTCCATGCTAACATACTCGTTATTTGATAATTTGGATACAGTGGAAGGACCGAGTGATGCGGCTGCCTGCAGGTCTTTCTTTTTCATATCACGGTCAATGAGCAGTTTCCATAGTTTTTTATAACTTACTGTCATCTTTTGCCACCTCCTCAGACGATTATAGTTTTATAATAGCAAAAAAACTACCGGTTTGCAATGTCCACTTCTTTAATTGAGTAGTTTTATTGCATACTAATTCTAAGAAACGAATGCAGGATCCAATCATGTTTACGTTGATGGTACCATACGGTATATCAATAAATACGGGATAGCAAATGTCCGTATTTTTTTGCCGTCAGGGGCAGAGGTACGAGCGGATTTTCACGATCAAGGGGTGACTTCTTCCTGTGTAATAAAAGTATCGGAGATTAAATCGGTCGGATCGAGCTACCAAAAGCAGGGAACTTTAAAAGGGTCACCAAAGCGTGGGCTTCCGAAAAATAAGTGGAAAAACGGGGCGCTTCTGATATAATGCTTCTTAGAGAGGATAAACTCATTCACGGAGGTGTCGATCTATGAAAACGATCTATCTTGCCGGCGGGTGCTTCTGGGGCGCGCAGAAATACCTGTCGCTGATCCCCGGGGTTGTGGAGACGGCCGTCGGGTACGCGAACGGCCCGACCGAAAACCCGTCTTATCAAGAGGTATGCAAAAACAGCGGGCACGCGGAGACCGTGCGCGTCGTGTACGACGAGAACGCCGTCACGCTGACGGGGCTGCTGGACCTTTACGCCGAAATGATCGACCCCGTGTCCGTCAACCGGCAGGGCGGGGACGCCGGGATCCAGTACCGGACGGGGATTTACTACGAGGACGAAAGCGACCGCCCGCTGATCTCCGGCTGGCTGACCTTGCTTCAGGAGAGCCTGTCGAAGCCCGTGGCGGTCGAGCTCGCGCCGCTGCAAAACTTTTACCCCGCCGAAGCGTACCATCAAAACTACCTCGACAAAAACCCCGGCGGCTACTGCCATATCCCCGCCGCGAAATTTGAGAAAGCCCGCGGCGGCGCAAAACCGGCGCGCGCCGCCGGCGATCTGCGCGAGCGGCTGACGCCGATGCAGTACGAGGTGGCGGTGGGCGGAGCCACGGAGCCGCCGTTCGCGAACGCGTATTTCGACAACTTCGAGCCGGGGATCTATGTGGACGTCATCAGCGGCAAGCCGCTGTTTATCTCCACGGATAAATTCGAATCGGGGTGCGGGTGGCCGGCCTTTTCAAAGCCCATCGACGAAGCGCTCCTCACGCAGTTGCCGGACCGCTCCTACGGTCGAAGCCGCACGGAGGTCCGCGCGGCCGGTTCCGGCGCGCATCTGGGGCACGTCTTCGACGACGGGCCCGAGGAGCTGGGCGGCCTGCGCTACTGCATCAACAGCGCGTCCCTGCGCTTCATCCCGCGCGGCGAGATGGAGAAAGCGGGCTACGGCGAGCTTTTGCCTTTGTTGAAGTAAAGGGCAAAAGAACACGCGGAGTTTTTGGCATCCGCGGCTTTATAAGCTCGAATCCCGGCTTTTTTGAGGGCGTAAAAAAGGGACCCCGGATATAACTTCCGGAGTCTCTTATTTTTAATGGCCGGAGTGTTCTTAACGACAAACTCAGAGACCCACACAAAAGAAATGGTTCCGGCAAAGAAACGCCGAAAAATTCTCAAGCCGCGCAGAAAAACGGTCTTCGAGGGCGCCTTTCGGATAGGCCCTTTCTTGGTGCATTTATGTCTTATCGCTTTGTATATCTCGCCGACTTCTTGTCTTTCCCATGCTTTGGGGTTATCCTTGTAACGATATAGGAAACAACTGTAACCCGCGGCGGGTTTTACAAAAACATGACATGGGTACGTGGTATGGCCGGCGGGCATCGGCCCCGCCGCCCATGTCGGTATATGTTCCTAAATAAGCGGATGCGCTCGGCATTCCTCCATCCCTTTGACTATGTGGTTTTGGCGCAAGCGGCAAAGAAAGGCAGGTGTCACAAACATGAACCGAAAAACGATCGCTCTGTTTTTAGCAATCGCAACGATCACCGCGATCACCGGCTGTACGGAACCGTCCTCGGAGGAAAGCGGCTCTGCGGCATCCCCGGCGCAATCCGAGGGCTCCTCTCAAGAGCCGGAAAAGACATACGCGTATTATGAATGCGTGGCGACCGTCAAGGGATTCCAGCCGCAGCAGGTACGTTGGGACGCGGACGGCGGGTTTTCGGTGCGTCAAAAGGATACGATCCTGTTTGTAGACCATGACAACGAGCCGGTAAAAACCTTTCGTCCCGTCGACCGCGACTGGCCCGACCGTCCGTGGGAATCGAGCGATCAGGATTGGGAAGATCCCACATTCTGCGAGTATACGTGGAATGAGACCTATGTGCTGGCCTGTTTTCACCTATATGGCAGCTTGGACGCGGTTGTCGTCGAGAAAGACGGGCTGCCGACCCTTGCCGACGCCGCAATTTATACGATGGACGGGCGGCTTGTAAAGGCTTTCCCCTCCACCTACGACCAAGACGTAAAAAACAGGTCAGACAATGAAAGATACGCGTGGATGATTTCGACCCGTACCCATTGTGATTGGCTGAATGACGATATTCTTGCCATCAACAGCGGCGACGCGATCTGGCTGTATAGCGTCGGTCGGGATGAGCTAAAGCGGGCGGTCGATTCCTCACAGGACTTGTGGGCGGCATGGTGTCGGGGAGAATCCTACGCCTTCGGCGTTTCGGACAGTCAATATTGGATAGAAAACGGAAACCTGTATTATGCCGTGGGGCACGGCGTGCAGGGCGCGGCCGAAGACCAATACGGCGTCCGGTATTCTTTATGGTCGGTCGGCTGGGATTCCCCTCCGGTTTGTCTCTCCGGCGATCAGCTTCATCAGGAGTATCAGATAAAAAACGGCGTGATTCTTGCGGCAAATTATCATTTTGAGCAGGTCGGCGCGGATACCATGTGGATTTGCGACATGGAGCGGCTCGACGAGGAAACGGGCGAATATCTGGCCCTTGGAACAGGCGGAGAGCGAATGGACGTGGCGATCCGGCAAAATTTAGCGGCTTATACCACCTATCGCCGCGAAACGCCGGATGAGAGATTGCAGTATACCGTCCACTGCCGGGATTTTCAGTCCGGAGAGACGCTGGAATGGAAGCCGATCATGCCGGAGGCCAAAGGCGACGCGTTCGCAACCTTGCTGGAGGTATGCCGCACCCCGGACGGCGTCCGGCTCGATTACTATGTGGAAGATATCCATGACACGGGACGAACCGTGACGTTGGTCACCTACGACACAACGACGGGGCGGGCGATTTTTACTCTCATCGACTCTCAGGTGGAAATCCCGCCCGGCGAAGGAGCGCCCACACGCTTTCTGGAGACAGACATGGATGGGCGCGTAAGGCTGAGGCCGCTTCCATAAAAGCGGTTGGCCGGCGACGGTCAAATTCAGGCGGATCGGTTTGCCTCGGCGCGTGTAAGAATGCCCGTTTTTTGCTCAACGCGACTCAAGCGCCGCTCCCCGGCATATAAAAACAGAGCGATCGGCATTCATGCCGGTCGCTCTGTTTTGTGGTCGGAGTGAAATGAATCGAATACGGATCAAAGAAGCGCTTTTTCTTCTTACCCTGCCAATTCGAGTAAACTCACTTCTTATATCCGCATTTGGGGCACACGCCGTTTTCATTCAAAGCGATACCGCACAACGGGCAACGGTCAATTTCATTTTTGGTCTCAAACTCTTCGGAAGCCGCGTTAACGCCGCTGGTAAAGGTAAGCTTGGCGATGTTCAGCTTATCCTTCAGCAGGTCATAAACAATCTTGATCATGCCTTCAACGGTCATGGTCTCTTTGGTCACAACCAAACGGCACTCCGGATATGCGGTCGCAAGCTCTGTCTGGAAAGCGGGGCCCTTCATTTTATTGGTCGGCGCGCCGTTCCGAATGCCCTGCTTTTCGTAAACATCGAGGATTGCAGGCAACAGGGGATCGTCTTCCCGCAGAATCAGCGCATGGTCGAAGTTTTTCAGAACCTCCCATGCGGTCTTCTGAATTTCATTACAGGGGAAAACCATATTGACGCCGGAATTGACGGAATCCTCCACCTCGATGGTCAGGATGCCGGTGTGACCGTGCAAATACTGCGCCTCGCCTTTAAATCCATAGAATCTGTGTGCGTATTGCAGGTCTAACTTTGTAATACTTCTCATCATTATTCTCCTTATATATATTATTTACGGGGGATTTCCATGCTCCCGTATGCGCGCGAAAGAATGCCTTGCCGGGATATTTGCGGCTATGCCTATGGGTTACTTTTGCATTGCGAGCAGATACCCTTAAAAACGATATCGTGCCCGGTAAATACGAACCCATGGGGATCCTTAATAGATTTTTCCATATCCGCGATATAGTCCATGTCCACGTCAAAAACACGGCCGCACTTTAAGCATTTTGCGTGATAATGATTGCCGCAAAGATGATCGAAACGGTCAGCCCCGCCGGGAATCTCTCTTTTTCGTATATCGCCCATTTCGCATAGCCGCTTCAGGTTCCGGTACACGGTCCCTCTGCCGATATTCGGGTGTTCCTGAACGAGCTCCTCATAGATCTCGTCCGCAGTCGCGTGACACCTCAGCCGATTTACGGCCTCCAGAACTAAAGCGCACTGAATGGTCTTTCGTCTCATCATAAAACCACACTCATTATAATATTCATTTTCAATTAGGATTATATCTCAATAAAGACGGAATGTCAATAGCCGTAATGCATTTTTAAATTTATTATTTTAAATTTACCACAAATCGCTCCAACGCGCGGAAATTGCAATGCAGGGCGGAACTGAACGGCGAACGCCTCCCCAAGCTACGGTCTTGGCATTTGGCTTGTCTTTTTTATCATATGATCCTGTCCTTTCATTTTAGATTAGAATGGAATTTCAGGATTTGAGCTGGATTGACTCCCCCGCAAACTCCCATGTATACAGACATAAAAAAGGCCGTCGACAAAAGTCGACGGCCTTTTTTATGGTCGGAGTGGCGAGATTCGAACTCGCGGCCTCTTGGTCCCGAACCAAGCGCGCTACCAAACTGCGCTACACCCCGGACAGCTTTTTTATTATAACTGCCGGAGTGGTTTTTGTCAACAGGAATCTGTGGCGGAAATGCAGAAATTTCCGCGTTTTTCCCCGGATCTTAGGCGGTCTTTTTGGGCGTCGGAAAGCAGCCGTACTGCCGTTTATAGGCGCGGGAAAAACCGCTCACCGTCTCGAATCCGTACTTCGCCGCGATGTCCGAAAGCGGCTTGCCCTGCTCGATCTCCCGCTCGGAGAGCGCGAGCCTCAGCCGGCGCACATACCCCATCAGGCTCTCGCCGGTGCACTCGCGAAACAGGCGGCAATAATGAAAGACCGAGTAGCTCGCGGCGAAGGCGATGCTGTATGGGGAGAGATCCTCCAAGAGGTTCTCTGCAATGTACTTTTTTCCTGTCAAAACGGCGGTTCTGTAATCCATCTCCGAGGTCCCCTTTGTCTTTGATATGTTGCAAATTACGGGAGGATGGCGGCAGGGCGGAATGGAGTGAAAGGACCGCCCTGCCGCACCGTTCTTTCCGGCACAGAGGAAAGGATATCGTCGAGCGCTGAGACATCCTTCCCGGAAAGAAGCGGCGGGACCCGCTTACGACAAAAAAGGATGCCCTTCCCAAGCGGGAAAAGCATCCGACTACTCAAAAAAGGACTGCTCCCTTGAGCAGGACCTCTCCGGTCAAATGACTATGTGGTGCTCTCCGAACCCGAGAAATGATTTTGCGGAAATTATCCTGGCTCATGCTTCATCCTCGGGAGGCGCCTTCCCATCAAAAAGACAGTGGCAAATGCCCCCTTCGTCGGCAATTACAGTTGAGGTCACAGCGACGGACTCTCACCGTCTTCCATCCCGTCCGTTACAACGGGATCCCTTTCGGGCAACCGCAAAACCCACAATATCCAATTTTCAAGCTGTGCCTTCCGGCAGTTTTTATTTTACTATAAACTACCGGCAAAAGCAATTCCATTTTTGCGGACCCGCGGAAAATTTTGCGCAAAGGCCCTGCGCGCCGGGCCGGGCGGGGGCAGGCTCTTTCGACGGCCCATGGGAATCTTTCCGCCGGGCGGCCCTTTCGCCGAAACAAAAAAAGAGGCCTTGCGGCCTCTTTCTATAAACTTTGGTTAAAGATCCGGGACGGGGTCCGGCAGTTTTTCGGACTGGACGACCGTCACCAGATCGCACAGGGCCTTCAGCTCGTCCGAGGCGTAGCGGCCGGTCAAGACCAGCTCGCAGGTCGGCGACCGGAGGGAAAGGAGCTCTTTCACTTCCCCGACCGTAATCAGGCCGAAAAGCATCGGGATCGTGATCTCGTCTAAAACGACGAGGCCGAAGCCCCCGCTCTTTAGCGCCTGTCTCGCGCGCGCGAGGCCGTGCTTCGCGCACCCGCGGTCCTGCGCGTCCGGCTCCCGGCCGCAGATGCAGCCCGCGCCGCTGCCGAACTGGGCGGTCACGATCCCCGGTATGGCTTTGCGCAGCGCCAAAATGTCGCCGCGCGGGTCGTCCTTGATGAACTGGCCGACAAAGACCTTTTTGCCCTGCCCCGCCGCGCGGACCGCGAGGCCGAGCGCCATGGCGGTTTTGCCCTTGCCGTCCCCGGTATAGAGGCGGACGTGGCCGTTTTCCATCGGGATTCCCCCTTCTTCCGTTCTTTTCGCTTCTTTATTATATTCCGTTTCCCCGCAAATTACAATGAAAACGGGCTTCCTTATAAATGATAAGAGAGACGAATCACGCTTTTTGATAAAACGGGTGGGTGAGTTTCTCCGCGGCCCGGATCAGCTTGAAATCCGCCTTCATCATCTCGAAGCGGTCCCCTTTGTGGAAAAAGGGCCGGACGGATTTCGCGACCTTGGTGAAAAAGGCCTCCCGCTCGCCGTCAAAATCGACGAGCAGCAGCAGATGCGGCGCGATCTCCTCCTTCCCTTGGGAGAGGAGCAGCCACGCGCGGTAGACGTTGTCCGACGCGTTAAAAAAGCCGGTCAGCGCGGCGAGCACGGGCTCCGGGACATAATTGGGCCGGGAGAGCTTGAGGCCGCCGAAGTAGTCCTGCTTCTCCAGAGGAGCGCCCGGCTCCTGCGGCGGCGGCTCGGCCGGCTCGAGCGGCGACGTTTTGCGCTGGATGAGCAGGGATTGGCCGTGCGGGTTGACGACGATGCCCGCGACCTTTTCCGGCGCGTCGGAAAGGATGGATTCGAGCTTGACGAATGGCAAAATAACGACCTTTTCGTGGTCGAGCGGGCTTTTCATAAATTCGGCGTAGCTCGTAAAGGCGGGCAGGAACTCGCCTTTTTCTGCGATTTTGAGCAGGCGGATATCCGTCTCCGTTTTATTATATGGAATCAGAAATGTGGAATCTTTAAGGTCGCTGAAAACTTCCTTTTTCCGTTCAACGTCTTCCCCGGCCAAGACACCGGCAATCTCCCCGACATCGAGGCCGTTTTCGAACGCGGTGATATCCATGCGGATGCCCCCCTTTCTTGTAGTATATGATACCACGCTTTTCTTTGTTTCGCAACGAAAAAGGCCCGTCCGAGGACGGGCCTTTTGCCGTTTTCAGGTTTTAGTCGTTCTTCTCCTCCGGGGGCGTTTCGGCCTTCTCCTGCGCCTGTTTCGCCTCATAGGCGGCGCGGAGTTCCCCGGCTCTCTTGGCTTCCCGGCGCTCTCTGCGCTTCCTGTCGCTGCGGAGGACGCCCACGGCGATCAGCGCGACCGCCGCGAAGACCACGGCCCAGATCAGGACATAGGGCAGGCTGCTGACGAACCAGACGGTGAATTCCTCCATATCCCGGCCGATCTGATAGAAATTGTCGCTCAGGCGGGTGGTGATGCGGTCCCAGACCGAGCCTTCGTCGGCCTGCGTCTCCCGCTTCACCTCGTCGACCTTGAGATAAACGGTGCTGTAATCGACCTGATTATCGTAGAGGCGCAGCTGGCTCTCGTAGGATTCGATCTGATAGCGGACCTCGGAGAGACGGGCCTCCAGCGTGACGATGGCGTCCACGTTTTCGGCGATCGCCAAAAGCTCGAGCAGCCGGTCGTACTCGGTCTGTAAGGATTTCTTATGGGCCTCCATGTCGACATACTGCAGCGTGACGTCCTGCGTGCTCTCGTTGCGGTAGGTCACATTCGCCATCGCGCCGACCTGCTCCACGAACAAGTCGAGCTGGGCGGCCGGGATGCGCAGCGTGTAGGAGGCGCTCCGGTCGGATGTGTAATAGATCGAATTGCCGTTGAAGCTCGAATTCTCCACATAGCCGCCGAGCTCCTCCACCAGTTCGGCGATCTTGCCGGTAAAGGTGTCGAATTCCAGCGTCTGGAGCTCAAGGCTCACGTTGCGGATCAGCTTGCGGCCGCTCACTTGGGCCGCCTCGCTCTCCCCTACGGAGGTCGTTTCGCCCGGGGCCTTGACGCCCGGCGAGGCGGAATTGTTCCAGCCGCCCTCTTCCATGGCGGGCGATTCGGCGGCGTCGCCTCTAATCGATCCGGCGGTTCCGTAGCCCGCGTCCTGCGGCTCCGCCTCCGTGCTCTTCATGCCGGCGGAGCAGGCCGCGAACGCCAAGATCATCAGCAGGGATACCAATACCGCGATGATTCTTTTCATTTTCATTCCCCCCGTAAAATTCATTTCACCTCATAAGTGGCCGATCCGTCTTTTTTTACTGCAAACCGCGTGGGAAATCTCACAGCTCCGGGTAATAGGTCTCCTCCGGCGCGTCCGGATCGTTGGGCGGCGGCACGTCCCCCGGCGAGCGCACGATGGTCAGATCCTCCTCGGGCGCAAGCTCCGGCTCGTCGGAGGGCGCAAGGCGGCCCCGCTCGCCGAGGAGCTCGTTCAGGTAGGCCATGTTCGCCTTGCTCCTGCGATCGGCGTACGCCCAAAACAGGCCGTAGGCGAGCAGCAGCGCCAGCGCGCCGCCGCTCAGATAGAGGCCGGTCCGGAGCCCGGGCGTCTCATACCGGAATTCGATGACGTTGTCGCCCCTCGACGCGGGCACCGCCATAAAGCCGTAATCCACCCGCTCGATCGCGGTCTCCACGCCGTTGACGTAGGCGGTCCAGCCCTCGTCGTAGGGGACCGAAAAAAAGACGAGATTCTGCCAGCGCAGGCTGATCCGGCAGACGAAGCCGCCGGAGGTCTCGACAAAGCTCTCCGAGGAGTGGGCCGCGCGCCGCGCGGCGTACTCCTCAAAATCCTCATAGGACATATAATAATCCGGTCCGTCTTTCAGGTGGGAGAGCAGCCGGTCATAATAGCCGATCTGCGTGTCGGTCAGCACCAGCGCCGAGCAGAGCACCCGGTCCCGGTATTCGACGGGCACGTTCTCGAATTCGGCCTCGGTGATATAGTTGTCGAACGTGTAGCCCATGGGGATATAGTTCATATTTTCATAGACGGTGTATCCGTCCTCGCTGCCGTAATACTCGAACCCCTGAATCGGCGGGTTGTCCGCCGCAGCGTCCTTCGCGTACAGCCAGCGCACGGAAAGAAAGCTGCGCAGGGCGTAATATTCATAGTCCGGCTTGCTCGAGACGTCGCGCGTCACGTCGACCATCGGGTAAAACTCCATGATGGAGGCCGGGACGACGCTGTGGAAACAGTGGATCGACGGCAGCTCCCAGTAGAGGCCCATGTTGTCCAGCGCGCCGTAAAAATCGCAGCGCGTGAAGCTGCCGTCCGGCTCCGGGAGCTCGATCTCGCCGCGGTAGGCGGTCGCCTCGTGGATGATCGTCTCGTGCGAGGTGGAGTAGCCGTAGCCGTTGAGCAGATAGAGGACGCCGTAGGCGGCGCAGACAAGCGCCGTAAATCCGATGGAGAGCCGCCGAAAAGAGGGCCTCTTCCGCAGCCTCCACAGGCAGAACGTGATGCCGAGGCAGATGAACGCGAAGGCCACCGTCTGCCAGAATTTCGCGGGGTCGTTCTCGAGGCCGACGCTCCAGACGCCGTCCTCCTCGACCGGCGAGAGGCCGATGGCGACGGTATAGACCGCCATCAGGACGGCGGTGGGGACGAGTCCCTTTTTGAAGTCGATCCGGCGCTCCGGCGATTCGTCCGCGCAGCGTTCCAGCGCCTTGACGGTCGCGAGCGCGAGCAGGATCTCAAACATATAAAACCAGCGGGTGTAATAGGAGTTGTTCATCAGGATAAACAAGGCGTTCACCCACGGGACGGCCGCGCAGACGATGCAGGCGACGATCATTCGCCCCAGCCACGTGCCCTTTGTGCCGCGCAGATAGGCCACCACGCCGACCATGCCGTAGAGCGGCAGCCACCCCGCCATGGAGGCCCACTGCGCGCCCTGCCCGGTAAACATATTTTGGCGCGAGGGCAGGTCCGGCGGAAAAAAGAAGCTCGCGACGATGGCCGGGATGCGCTGCTCGCTGTAATAAAGCCAGAGATACCAGCCGCTCAGGAGATTTTCCGAGCCGGTGCGTGGATTGTCCCAGATGGCGAGCACGGAGGGGAGCAGCACCGCCATGGCGGCGCCGGTGCCGAGCACGGCCTCGAGCGCGACGAGACAAAACTTGCGGAAGCGGTGCGCGGTGCCCTTCACCGAGATGCGAATGAAGAAATAAAGGACCAGAAAGACCGCTTCCCCGATAAAGAACCAGTAATGCGCCACCGCGTTGAGGGCGACGGCCAAGGCGAAAAGGCCGTGGCGGTCGTTTTCGAGCAGCTCCTCCATGCCGATGAGCATCAGCGGGAAAAAGACGAGCATCTCGTGGAAGTGGAAGAAAAAGACGTTGTAAATGGAAAAGCCGCAAAAGGCATATAATAACGAGGCGACGACCGCCCAGTGTTTATCCCCGACAAACCGCTTGAAATAGAAAAAGGACGTGAAGGCGGCGAAGCTGAATTTGAGCACCAGCAGCGGCGCCATCAAATACGGCAGCCACGAGGTCGGGAATGGAATCGTCAGCCAGAAAAACGGGCTGAACAGAAAATAGAAGGAATAGGAGCCGATGAAATTCGCGCCGAGATCCGTGTTCCAGTCCCAGCCGAAGTTTCCGTCCAGCACCATATCGTGCACGTGCATCATAAACGGAATGTCCTGTACGTTGAAATCCCCGTAATAGGTGAAGATCCCCCCGTTTTTGATGGTGATGGGCGCAAAGACGACGATCGCGCAGACAAACGCGAGCCCCAGCGCCATCCAATGGAGATTTTCCCCCTGCTTCCATTTCAGCGGCATAGTTCTGTCCTTTCCTGTCTCGTGCAATTGCAGAATTTCTCATTATTTATTGTATAACAAAACGCGCCAAATGAAAAGGCCGGCGCGCGAAAAAACGTTTTGCACGCAAAACGCCCGCGGAGGACGAAAGCTGTGAAAACCGCTGTTCATTTCCGGCATTTTGTCGTATAATAACAGGGACAGCTTTCGCCGGTGGTGGCTCCGACGGGCGTTTTTTGATTGTTTGGAACCGCGCGTTCCATGGATTAAGTGCCGGCGGGAGCCGATTTTCCTGCATGGAGGGATGAAAAATGGCCGATAGTAGATTCTACGCCTATCTTTCTCGAATGAAGCACATCTTCCGCTGGCCGCTGATGCGGAATTCCCAGCCCGAATCCCTCTCCGTGCACACGCTGGACACCGCCGTCGTCGCGCACGCGCTCGGCCTTTTGCGCAACCGCCGCTTCGGCGGGAACTGCGACGTCGGGCGGCTGGTGCTGCTCGCCATCTATCACGACTGCGGCGAGATCCTCACCGGCGACATGCCTACTCCGATCAAATATTTTAACCCGGAGATCCGCCGGGCATACCAAGACGTGGAATCTTTCGCGGCCCACCGGCTCGCGGAGATGCTGCCGGAGGACCTGCGCGGCGACTATTTGCCCCTGCTCGACCCCTCCGGCGAGGACCCGGAGCTGCGCAAGCTCCTCAAAGCCGCCGACAAAATCTCCGCGCTGATCAAATGCGTGGAGGAGGAAAACGCCGGGAACAAGGAATTCTCCCGCGCGAAACTAAGTATCGGGAAGGCCGTCGCCGACATGCGCCTGCCCGAGGCGGACGCCTTTGTGGCGGAATTTTTGCCGAGCTACGGCCTCACCCTCGACGAGCTGAACTGAGCGGCTTCCCCAAAACCGGCGGCCGAAAGAGCGCTTCCTTCGCCCGATAAGTAACGGGGGCCGCCGCGGGCGTCTGTCCGCCGGGCCGCGGCCCCGCCCCCGATGGATGAGATCAGTGCATGATGGCGGAGACGCCGTCCACAATGCTGCCGACCGCGCTCATCGTCCTGCGCGCGCTGCGGCGAAGCTTGCGGACATTCCGCGAGTTCCCGCTCATCGCATAGATCGCGGTGCCGATCGCCGTCGCGGCCGCGACGCCGGAAAAAATCGCCGCCATATTTCTGTTCATTGCCATTTTGTTTATCCCTCCGATTTCATTCGTTTGAACTTAGTTTCCCCGCCGAAGAACCGAAGATTCCCGGAATCCGTTTCCGGGAAAACCAATTTTATTTGAAATATTTTTTCTGGAAAAATGGAGCGTGATTTTTATGGAAAAAAGGCCGCAGCGCGTCGCCGCCATCCACGATCTCTCCGGCTTCGGCAGATGCTCCCTCTCCGTGATCCTGCCGGTGCTTTCGGTGATGGGCGTTCAGGTCTGCCCGGTGCCGACCGCCGTGCTCTCCACGCATACGGGCGGCCTCGGCGAGGTGGTCTTTCGCGACCTCACGGACTATATCGAGCCCGCGCTCGCCCATTATAAAGAGCTGGGCGTCGCTTTTGAGGCCGTTTACAGCGGCTTTCTCGGCGGCAGCGCGCAGGTCGACGCCTGCCTTTCGTTTTTCCGCTCCTATCCCGGCGCGCTCAAAATCGTCGACCCGGTGATGGGCGACAACGGCAGGCCCTACCGCACCTGCACGCCCGAGATGCAGACCCGCATGGCCGAACTCGCCGCGGTGGCCGACGTGATCACGCCCAACCTGACCGAGGCCGCCATCCTGCTTAAAAAAGGTTACACCTACGAGCCGCTGACCCACGCCGCCGCGAGAAGCCTGCTCGTGAAGCTCTCCGAGCTCGGGCCGAACTGCGTTGTCGTCACGGGCGCGGAACTCGCCACCGGCGAGATCGCGAACCTCGGCTACGACCGCGGGAACGGCTCCTTCTGGTTTGTGCCCTGCGACTACGTGCCGGTCGCCTACCCGGGCTGCGGGGACATCTTCGCCTCCGTGCTGACCGGCGCGCTGCTCGGCGGCGCGAGCCTGCCGATCGCCATGAGCAGGGCCGCGGGCTTCGTGGAGCTCTGCGTCAAGACGACCTTCAGCTACGGCTCCGACATCCGCTACGGCGTGATGTTCGAGAGCGTCCTGCCCGCCCTTTCGCAGATGAACGCCTCCGGAAATTATCGCACTTTATGAGGAAATTATGAGCCGTCTGATTTACAACAGCCGCGATCTTTTTTATAAAACTCCCTTCGGCGCGGTCCCGGCCGGCGCGGAAATCACGTTCCGCGTCCGCGCGGAGGAGCCCGCCCCGGGGGTTTTTCCCGTTTTGCGGATCTTCCGCGCCGACCTCTGGGACACCCCGGCCTTTGAGCTCGCGATGCGCCCGGAGGACGGCGCCTTTTCGGTAAAATTTACGCCCGAGGCGCCGGAGCTGCTGTTTTACGACTTCCTCTACGACGGCGCCGTCTACCGCAGGGGCGAGGACGCCGCCGCGGTGATCGATCTCTCCGCGCACTACCAGCTCACGGTCTACGACGCGGGCGCGCCCGTCCCGGAGGGCTTCGGCGGGACGGTCTATCAGATCTTCCCCGACCGTTTTTTTGAGGCCGGGGAGCGCCGCCCGTGCCCGTACCCCGACCGGCGCTTCCATGCGGACCGCTCCGAACTGCCGGAATGGGAGCCGGACGAAAACGGCGACTTCTGCAAGGACTACTTCGGCGGAAACCTCGGCGGCATCATGGAGAAACTCGAATATCTCGCGTCGCTCTCGGTCACCGAGCTCTATCTGAACCCGATTTTTGAGGCGCACTCTAATCACAGATATAATACTGCGGATTATACAAAGATCGACCCGCTTCTTGGAACGGAGACGGATTTCGCGCTATTATGCGAAAAAGCGCACCGGCTTGGGATGAAGGTCATTCTGGACGGCGTCTGGAACCACACCGGCAGCGACAGCGTCTACTTCAACGCGAAGGGGCGGTATCCCGGCCCGCCCGCCTCCGATCCCGCGAGCCCCTATCACGGCTGGTACGCCTTCGGGGACTATCCCTGCGGCTACCGGGCGTGGTGGGACTTCCCGGACCTGCCGGCGGCGGACGGGACAAACGAGAGCTTCCGGGAGCTGCTCTGCGGGCCGGGCGGCGTCATCGAAAAATGGCTGGGCCTCGGCGCGGACGGTTTCCGGCTCGACGTGGCCGACGAGCTGGACGAGGGATTCCTCCGGGAGATCTCGGCCGCCGTGCACCGGAAGCCCGGCGCGGCCCTGATCGGAGAAGTCTGGGAGGACGCCTCCAACAAGATCGCCTACGGAAAGCGCCGGCGCTATCTGCTGGGCGGCGAGCTCGACGGCGTGATGAATTACCCCGCCCGGACGGCGCTGCTTTGCTGGCTCAGGGATGGGACGCCGCTTCGCGAGACGCTTTTGGATTTATATGAAAATTACCCGGCCCCCTCCCTCGCCCTGAGCTGGAATCTGCTCTCGACCCACGACACGGAGCGCGCGCTGACCTTCCTCGGCTGCGAACCCGCGGAGGACCATGACCGGGCATGGCAGGCGGCGCGCCACGTCCCCTCGCCGGAGCAGTACGCTCGTGGGAAGCGCCTGCTCACGGAGGCCTTCGCCGCCATGTTCACCCTGCCGGGGACGCCCTGCGTCTATTACGGCGACGAGGCGGGCATGTACGGCTACGGCGACCCCTTCTGCCGCTGCTGCTACCCGTGGGGGAGCGAGGACGCGGAGCTTCGCGAGGCGGTCCGGCAGCTCGGAAAGCTGCGGAAGGAGCACGCCGCGCTGATGCGGGGCGGCTTTCTCCTGCTGCGGGCGGACGAGGGTGCGCTCGCGTTTCAAAGGGAGGCGGGCGGGCACCTTTTGCTCACGATGCTGAACCGCGGGACGGAGCCGCAGCCCCTACCGCCCGATTGGCGCGAGGCGGAGCCGCTCTTTGGCCGGGCGGAAAACGGGGAGCTTGGGCCGGAGGAGGCCGCCGCCCTGATCCGATGACCTGTTCGCCGGTGCCGCTCTTTGGCCGGGCGGAAAACGGGCTGCTTGGGCCGGAGGAGGCCGCCGTCCTGATCCGATGACCTGTTCACCGGTGCCGTTCTTCGGCCGGGCGGAAAACGGGCTGCTTGGGCCGGAGGAGGCCGCCGTCCTGATTCGATGAATAAGAAACCGCCCTTTCAGGCAGAATATTCCTGAAAGGGCGGTTTTTGCAATGCGGATATCCGGAAATTTGAAAGAAGAAAAGCGGCGTTTCGCCGCCGTTTTTGACAGGAAACATAACTTTGATTTACAGGAGCGGGATCTCCTGATCGGCGGGCGGGACGCGGTCCTCTATTTTGTGACCGGGCTCACGAAAGACAACATCTTGGAGCGAATCGTGGATTCCCTGCTCAAGCTCCGGCCGAAGGACGTGACGGACACGCAGGACTTTATGGCGAGCTGCGTCCCGCACTGCGCGGCCGTGCTCGAGCAGGAGGAGGACGCGATCATCACCGCCGTGCTCAGCGGCCTCACGGTCGTGCTGGTCGACGAATTCGCCGAGGCCGTCGTGATGGATCTGCGGGAATACCCGCAGCGCGCCACTTCGGAGCCCGCGCGGGACAAGGTGCTGCGCGGCTCGAGGGACGGCTTCACTGAGACGATGGTGCTCAACTGCGCGCTGATCCGGCGGCGGATTCGGGACCCGCGCCTCCGCGTCGAGTACCTGACGGCGGGCCGGTGCTCAAAGACGGACCTCGCGCTCTGCTGGATGGAGGGGCGCGCCGACCCCAAGCTGCTCGAGGACGTGCGCCGCCGGATCAAGAGCTCCGATCTGGACTCCCTGACCATGAATCAGGAGAGCATGACCTCCCTGCTCACCGGAAAAACGCGGTGGAACCCGTTTCCGAAGTATAAATTCACCGAGCGGCCGGACACCGCCTCCGCGCAGATCCTTGAGGGCGATCTCGCCATTCTGGTGGACAACTCCCCGTCCGCGATCATCCTGCCGGCGACGCTCTTTGCGATCTCCGAGGACGCGAACGACTATTATTTCCCACCGATGACCGGCGCCTACCTGCGGATGACGCGGCTTTTCGTCATGCTGCTGACGCTGGTGATGACGCCGCTGTGGCTGCTCGCGCTGCGGTATCCGCAAAATGTGCCGCAGATGTTTCATTTCATCCTGCTCGACGAGACGCCGTATCTGCACCCGGCGATCCAGCTCCTAATTCTCGAATTTATCATTGATGGCCTCAAGCTCTCCTCGCTGAGCACGCCGGAGACGCTGACCACCTCCTTCAGCATCATCGGGGCGATCGTCTTTGGAAACTTCGCGGTGGACTCCGGCTGGTTTTGCTCCGACACGCTGCTCTATATGTCGTTCGTCGCGATGGCGAACTACAGCCAGCCGGGCTACGAGCTCGGCTACGCGATCAAATATATGCGGATCCTCTCCGTCATCCTGACGGCGCTCTTCGGCGCATGGGGGTTCGCGGCCGGGATGGCGGTCACGCTCTTCCTCATCCTCTCCACAAAAAGCCCCGGCACCAAGGGATATTTCTGGCCGATCATCCCCTTCTCC
This sequence comes from Oscillospiraceae bacterium, assembly GCA_017991935.1. GTDB lineage: Bacteria > Bacillota > Clostridia > Oscillospirales > Ruminococcaceae > UMGS1668. The sequence continues at coordinate 46,039 of JAGOPP010000001.1, read as the reverse complement.
GCAAAGGGCTTCAAGAAGCTGCTCTTCCGGTTATAAATAGGCGATCGGGACAGCGCGCGGGACGCATAAAATTTCCGGAAAGGGAAAGGCGGCGAAAATCTCCCGCGTCGCCGCTCCCGGAGTTCCTTTGCGTGGATTTCCGTGACAGAGATGATATTGCACTCGCCTCCCCCGCCCCGGAGTTTCTCCCAAGAGCGCGGCGTTTTTTCCCGTAAAATAATAGCCCCGGAGCGTTCGACGGCCCCGGGGCTTTCATTTTGTTTATTTTTTCACTTATCCGAGCTCTTTTTCCGCGCCGGGCAGAAATCCCGCCGCGAGCCCCATCCCGAATTTCGCGTAGCGGTAGGACATCAGCGAATATCCGTCGTAAAATTCGACGTTTTTCTCCACCGCGGCTTTGTAGGAGGCCCAGCAGCACCACATCGCCGCGACGACCGCGATATAGCCGAAAAGCTTGAACTTCTCGAGGTCCCCGGCCGGGCGGCCGAGGTAATAATCGAGGCACCGCAGGCAGGCGTCCTCCGGGAGCTCGCCGTCGTGGCAGAAAGCCGCGAGGTCCCCGTAGGGGTCGCTCATGGCCGGGAACTCAAAGTCGATCAGGATCGGCTCCGGCCTGCCCGAGGGGAAGAGCACGTTGTTCGGCAGGCAGTCCCCGTGGCAGGGGCAAAGCTCCTGGGAGAAGCGGTCCAGCGTGGGCTCGAACTCCAGCACCTCCCGCAAAAATTCCGGAAAGCCCTCCGGGTAATGCTCTTTTCCGGCGGATTCCTCGGCGATCCGATTATAGCGCTCGAGGCGCATATACGGCGTGTCGACGACCGGAAACTCGACCGGCAGGCCGTGGAAGCGGCGAATCAGCTCCATCGAGAGGCGCAGCTCCCCGTCGTTTGCGACATCCGCGACGTGGCTGCCGGGATAGTAAACGGACAGTTTGACGCCGAGACGCGGCTCGAAATAGACGAGCTCGTCGGTGATCGCGTAGTCCTTGAGGCGCAGGTAGGCGTCGTATTCGCGGTCCCGGTCGCAAAAGAGCTCCGTGCCTTTCCCCGGGAGGCGGTAGAGATAGGTCTTGCCCTTCGCCGTAATGACGAAGGTGTCGTTGTTGATGCCCCGGCCGGGGTTTGAGCAGATGTCGTCGATCTCCTGCGGGATGATCCCGAGCACGCCGCAGATAAGACCGATGTGAAACGCGTCCAGTTGGTCGGACCATTTGGTCACAGCGTCGTTCATTCTTTTCCTCTTTTCGGCAAATTTTGCGGATGGAAACGTAAAAGAACAGACCCTCTTCCGATCGGGCGAAGGGCTTTTGAGGGCCTTGCGCCCGATCGGTTTTGGTAAGAGGATCTGAAGAAGAGAAAACAGGGTTGCGCCGGAGCTTTGCGGCGGCGGAGGCCGCCGGGTTGGGTTTTTTACCGTCCCGCGGGGGATTCTCCGCGCGCCGGGCGGAAACGCGCGCCCGGGACCGCCGGAGCTTTCCCGGGATTTCAGGGCCGGGGCGGTCAGCCGTCGAGCCAGATCGGGTTTGTGAACGCCTTGCGGCCGAATTCGTCGACGCACTCGACACGGACGTATTTTTCGGCCTCGCACCACCGGCAGTCGCCCCAGAGCGGGCAGACAAGCTCGGTCAGCGGCGGGTCGCCCGGCTCGTGCCATTTCACGCGGATCTCGCGCTGCTGGCCGTTCACAAAGATCCTCGAGACCGGGGAGCAGGAGAAATGGATCGTCCCGTCCTCCACATAGAAATCGTAGATCTCCGGGCCCGCGGAGCCGTAGAAGCTGCCGGCCGCGATCGCCTCCATCAGGTCGTCCTGCGAGAGGCTCTTCGCCTTCACCGTAATCCAGCCGCCGAAGGAGTCGTTGCCGCCGGATTCAAAGGGATAGAAGTTGTGGTTGTCGTCGACGGCGGTGCCAAAGAGCCGCATGCCGTTTCGCAGCACCGCGTCCCAGTGGGAGAAGGAGGTGCCCACGTTCTCGAGCGCGTAGGAGCAGTAGTTGAAGACCTCCATCGCGAAGATGTGCTTGAGCGGGAGGATCTCGTCGTACTCCACCTTCGACCAGAACGGATGGTTGATTGTGACGAGGTTGCCGCGCAGGTACGCGTCGTCGATCATCTCCTGAAGATCCTCGTAGCTGTGGAACGTCTTTAAATCGAGCAGATGGTCATGCTCATAGGGCGGCAGCGCGGCGCGCTCGCGCATCTCCTTGGTGCCGGGGATACAGAGGAAATGATAATCCCGAATCTCGTGGATGTCCGGCGGCGGGTTGATCTCCATGCCGGGCAGCAGGATGAAGTTGTCGGAGTCGTATCCCTTGAGGTCCGTATAGCGGTTGTGCTCCGTCAGGATCAGGAAGTGGTAGCCGCGATCGCGGTACTCCGAGATCGCCGCCTCCGGGGAGAGCCGCCCGTCGGAGCGAGTGGTGTGCGAATGGATGTTGCCTTTGTAAAAGTTCCCTTCCGGGAAAAACGTCGTTTTTTTCAAAGCGCGATTCCTTTCAGCTTGAGGAAATTTTCCCTGCCGGGAAAAGAATCAGCCGGCAAGCGCGGTGGCGTCGTTGAGCAGGACTTGGGCCTGCTCGGAGACCGTGGCGACGGAGGCGGCGGCGTCCGTATCCGTGTGGGCCATGCAGTAGGCGATCTCGTCGACGAGGACGGTGTAGATGCCCTTCCACGCGGAGGTCAGCGGACGCCTGTGGGCGTACTGCATCTGATCGACCGCGTTGATGTAATCCGGATTCGCCTCAAGGAAGGCGGCGAGGTCGGTCTGGTTGATGCAGGTCTCGGTGGTCGGGAGGTAGCCGGTCAGCACGGTGTAGGCGCCGGCCTCGTCGTCGGTCGCGAGGTACTCGACAAACTGCGCGGCCGCGGCGCGCTGCTCCTCGGTGGCGTCGGCGAACATCACGATGTTGCCGGCCCCGGTGGCGATGCCGTTTTCAAAGCCCGGATGCGGATAGATCTGCATCTCGTACCCGGCCTCGGCCATCCAGCCTTTGTACATGGAATAGACGCCGTTGGAGCCGAGGAACATGGCGACCTTGCCCTCAAGGAACGCCGAGCCGATCGTGGACCAGACGTTGTCCTGATAGATGTAGGGGTTGAAAAAGATGCCGGCGTCGGCCTCGTCTTGGAATTTTGTGAGGATGTCGGAGGCCGTGGTGCCCTCGTTCAGCAGGATGGTCTTGTTGTCCTCGCTGAGGATTTCGCCGCCGAAGGAGTAGAGGATGGACTCATAGACCCACGCGTCGGTGTCCCAGCAGACGCCGAAGCCGTAGATGCCCTTTTCGGGGTCGGTCAGCGTCTCGGCGGTCGCGTAGACCTCCTCCCACGTATCCGGAATCTCGGTGACGCCGGCGTTGTCGAAGAGGGTCTTGTTGACATAGAGGTTCGGCATCGAGCGGTTAAACGGAACCGCGCGGAGCACACCGTCGTAGTAGCAGGAGACCAAGAGGCCGTCCTGATAGTTTGAAACGACGGCGGGGTCGAGATACTGGGAGAGGTCGACGGTCAGCGGATAGAAGCGGCCGAGGAACGTCTCCTCAATGATCGCCATGGTCGGCAGGGCGCCGGAGGCCGCGGCGGCCTCGAGGCGCTCGACGATGTCGTCATAGCCGCCCTGACCGACGATCGTCACCTTGATCTCGGGGTGGTCGGCCATGAATTTGGTCGCCGCGTCGGCGAGGAAGACGCCGGTGTCGGAGTCGTCGGCAAACACGTTCCAGAAAACGATCTCCACCGGCTCATCCCCGGCGGGGGTCTCCTCGGCGGACGAGGAATCGGTCCCGGACTCCGGGGCTTCCTCCACCGTGCCGGAGCAGCCCGCGAGCACGAGGCACAGGGCAAGCAGCAGCGCAAGGAATTTCTTCATGTGATTTCCTCCTTTAAAACTATAAATAAAATTCTATCCTACCGGCCTCCGCCGGTCAAGCGCTCATTTGATCCCGCCGTAGACGAACATCTGCTTGATGCTCTTGTTGGCGAGCAGGTAAAGAAGGAACATCGGGGCGAACAGCATCAGGTTGCCGGCCATGATCGTGTGCCACTCGTTGGCCGCGTTGCCCACCGGCATCAGGTTTTGGATCGCGAGCGGCAGGGTGCGCACCGCGTCGTCGGTCGTCAGGATGCTCGTCCAGAAATAGTCGTTCCATTTGTACACAAAGGTGAACATCACGGTCGTGATGACTGTCGGCCTCGCCATCGGCAGCACGATGCCGCCGATGATCTGGAGCTCGGAGCACCGGTCGAGCCGCGCCGCGTCGAGCACGTCGTCCGGGAGCGTCTTAAAGGTCTGGATTAAGAAGAAGATCGAGAATGCCGAGTAGATGAACGGCACGATCAGGCCCTGATAGGTGTTGATCCAGCCGATCTTGCTCTCGATGAGGTAGATTGAGAGGAAGATGATCTGCGAGGGCACGATCAGGTCGAACAGCACGAGCGTGTGGAAAAACTTCCGGCCGAGAAACTGCTTTTTCGCGAGCGCGTACGCGCACGGCACGCAGACGAGGAGCTGCCCGACAATCGTCATCGCGGAGACGAAGACCGAATTTTTGAAGTAGTGGAAGAAATTCATCTTGTCCCACGCCTCGGCGTAGTTCTCCCACCGGAGGATCTCCGGCCAGAGCGTCGGCGGCGAGACGTTCACTTCCCGCATCGTCTTGAGCGAGGTCGAGATCATATAAAACATCGGGAAAATATAGGCGGAGAGCAGCAGCAGAATGATGATGGCCGTCAGCGTGAGAAGAACCGCGCGCTTCGGCGTCAGCTTCTTTTTTCGTTCCTCAACCCGTTTCATGCGCTTCCCTCCCCTCACTGATAATGGGCTCTTTTGTTCATCAGCGTGAAATTCGCGAGCGAAACCGTGCCGATGAACAGAAGCAAAATGACGCCGCCGGCCATGGCCTTGCCGACGTTAAACTGCAGATAGCCGGTCTCGTAGATCCAGTAGACCAGCAAATTGGAGGAGTTCCGGGGGCCGCCCTGCGTCATCAGCCGGATCAGATCGTAGGTGCTGAAGGTGCTGATGATCGTCGTCGTGACCAGAAAGACGAAGGTCGGCGAGAGCATCGGCACCGTGATCTTGAAAAAGGTGCGGAACCAGCCCGAGCGGTCGAGCTTCGCGGACTCGTAGATGTCGCGCGGGATATTCTGGAGGCCGGAGGTGACGATGAGCACGTTGTAGCCCAGCGACTTCCAGATCGAGACGATCGTGATGGACATCAGCGAGGTCTTCTCGCTGAGCATCCAGTCGAGCGGGTCGAAGCCGAGCGCCGTGAGCACGGCGTTGAGCATCCCGAACTGCGGGTCCATCAGGAACATCCACAGCGCCGCGATCGAGACCCACGAGATGATGTGCGGGGTGAAGACGACGCTCTGGGTGAAGTTGTGGACCGCCGTGTTTTTATTGAGAAAGATCGCCACCAGCACCGCGAGCGGGATCGCGAACAGGGCCGTGACGCCGGTGAAGATCAGCGTGTTTTTAAAAACCAAAAGAAACGTCGGGTCGCGGAAGATCGTCTTGTAATTGGCGAGCCCCACGAACGTGTCGACATGGAAGACATAGTCCACCCGGTAAAAGCTGTTGCGGATGGACATTAGGGTGGGGACAATGCTGAAGGTGACGGCGAGCAGAACCGCCGGCGCGATCAGCACATACGGGCAGCGCAGGATGGGGTTGATAAATTTCATAAAGAGCTGCCGGAGCCGGTAGGCCGTCTTCGGAGGAGTTTGGTTCATGTCCCGACCTCCTCCCCGGAAAGCGGGCCGGCCTCGGGCCGGCCGACCTCGATCCGGCCGCCGTCCGTGCCGAACGCGTAGAGATCCTTTTTCTCGATATAGAGGCGGATCTCCTCGCCGAACTCGAAGAATTCCTCGCTGCGCACCGCGAACTCGCAGCCGTCGTCGCAGAGGATCGTGTAGTGGTTGATGTCGCCCAGCCGCTCCCGCGTGGAGATTTTGCCGTGGAAGACGGCCCCGTCGAAGTCCTCCGGCCGGCGGAATTTCACCTTGGAGGAGCGGAAGCCGAGGGAGGTGCCGTCCGGCTGGGGGGCGATGTTCATGCCGGGGTCGCCGATGAATTTTGCGGTGAAAATATTTTGCGGGTTCGAGTAGATCTCGTCCGGCGTGCCGTACTGCATGATTTTGCCCTCGTTCATGACGGCGATGTAGTCGCCCATCGTCATCGCCTCGATCTGGTCGTGCGTGATGTAGATGAACGTGGATTTTAGCTTCCGGTGCATGCGGATCAGCTCGCTGCGCATGTTGACGCGCAGCTTCGCGTCAAGGTTTGAGAGCGGCTCGTCCATCAAAAAGACCTTGGGCTTCTTGGAGATCGCCCGCGCGAGCGCTATCCTCTGGCGCTGGCCGCCCGAGAGGTTGCTGGGCTTGACGTTCGCGTACTCGGTGAGGCCCACGAGCTCGAGCACCTCGGCGGTGATCGTCTTGATCTCCTCCCTGCCGTAGCCGAAATTTTTAAGGCCGAAGGAGATGTTCTTCGCGACCGTCATATGCGGGTAGAGGGCGTAGTTTTGAAACACCATCGCGATGCCGCGGTCGCCCGGATCCATGTCGGTGATGTTGACGTCGTCGATCCAGATCTCGCCCCGCGTGCACGTCTCGAGGCCCGCGATCATCCGCAGCGTCGTCGTCTTCCCGCAGCCGGAGGGGCCGACCAGCACCGTGAACGACCCGTCCTCGACATTGAGGCTCATATCCTCCATGACCGTCAGGCCGTTGGGGTAGGTTTTCTTGATGTGTTTGAGTGAGATCATCGGCATGCCCTTCTTATGTAGGTTTATTTGAGGCGTTTGAGCAGCGCGTCCGCGACCGGGTCCCAGTCGATGCCCGACACGCCGCGGATCTGCGCGATCTCCTTCTCCGGCAGGGAGGCGTAGCCGCGCAGTCCCCCGCAGATCCCGCAGGCCATGGCCCCGATCGTGTCGGTGTCGCCGCCCGCGTTCGCGCAGAGCCTCGCGCAGGTCAGCGCGTCGCCCTTGGCGTAATAGCACAGGCCGATCGCCGCCGGGATCGCCTCCTCGGCGGGGAGCCCGGTCCCGATCCGGGCGCTGAGCAGCGTCAGCGCGGAGTCCTCGTCCTTCGCTTTTGAAAGCAACTCCACGGCGCGCTCGATCTGCAAAGAGACCCGCGCGTCGGAGACTTTATAGCCATAGATTTCGGCCTGATCCGCCGCGATGGTCGCGGCGTTGACCATGGCGTTGAGGTCCCCGCTGCGGATCGCGCAGGAGACCGCGGCGGCGACCGCCGCCGCTGCGCTGACGGCCACGTTCGTGTTGTGCGTCGCGACGCTCGCGCGGTGGACGGCGCTGACCAGCGCGCCGCCGCTCGCCCAGTTCCAGACGATGCCCACCGGGATAATGCGCATCGCGGCGCCGTCGGTCCGGCCGGTCTTGCCCGCCTCCTCGGGAGGCAGGCCGTTTTGAATCGCCTCGAGCGCCTTTCTGGTGCTCGGGCCAAGGACCAGATCGTTTTTCTCGCCGCCCCTCTCGAGCCAGTCGTGGACGCCGGAGACGAACTTCATCGGGTCGATGTCGCCGTCCCGGATCAGGAGGTCGCAGACGAGCCTTGTGAAGGCGCTGTCGTCGGTCGTCTCCCCGGCGAGCCGCCCGTGGGAGATCGCGTTCTCCGGGTGGCCGGGCAGCAGCCCCTCCACATGCCCGAAGACGGACCGGATTTTCTCCCGGGACCACAGTTCCATCGGCATGCCGTAGGCGTCGCCGAGCGAGACGCCCCAGAGCGCGCCCCGCACCGCGGAGCCGAGCGGGACCGGGGAGCCGCCCATAGTTCTGTTTTTCATACCGTCACGCTTTCCATTCGGCGCGACGCAAAAACTCCTCTGCCACGGCGAGATCCGGCCCGGAACGCGCGCCGCACCGCGGAGCTGAGCGGGACCGGGGAGCCGCCCATGCTTTTGTTTTTCATATTGTCACGCTTTCCATTCGGCGCGACGCAAAAACTCCTCTGCCACGGCGAGGTCCGGCCCGGAACGCGCGCCGACCTTCCCGCAGGTGATCGCGGCGCAGCAGGCGGCGAATTCCATCGCCTCCCGGAGCGGCATTTTCTCGATTAAATAGGCGTGGATAAAGGCTCCGAGGTAGGAGTCGCCTGCGCCGGTCGTGTCCGCGATCTCCGCTTTCGGGACCGAGACCCGCGTCTCGCGGTCCGCTTCGTCGAAGGCGGCGGAGCCCTCCCCGCCCAGCGTGACGAGCAGCAGGCCGGAAAAATAGGGGCGCAGAAAGCGCAGCGCCTCGCGCAGATCCTCGGTGCCGGCGAGCGCGAAAAGGCCCTCCCTGCACGGCGCGAACACGTCGACATCCTTGAGCACGCCGAGGATGTCCTCTTTGGAAACGCCCATGCCCTCCATCAGCGACAGGCCGATCTGGAGGTTGAAGACAACCTGCTTTCCATGCCCGGAGGCGGCCTTCGCCGCGGCGATCGCGGCCTTGCCCGGCAGGAGGTCCGTATAAAAAATATCACCCTTCAGGCAATACTCCAAGTCTTTTTCTTCCAACTCAAGGTTCAAAAAGGCGTCGCCCATGTCGAGCAGAATGAACTTTTTTCCGGCGGCGTCGACGACGATCTTTGTGTGGAGCGAGGAGCCGCCTTTCCGCACCTTGAGGCCGGAATCGTCGATCCCCTCGTCCAGAAGGCTCCGCCGGATCTCGGTCCCGACCGCGTCGTCCCCGATCTCGGCGACGAACCCGCACGCATCCCCGAGCCGCGCGAGCTGGGCGATCACGTTGGTGCCGCTGCCGCCCGGCAGGTAGGCGCTTTTTTCGATCACGGCAAAGCCGTCCTCCTTGGGAAGTTCCCGCGTCTGCAAGATCACATCCATGGCCACGGTGGCGAGTCCGACGGTAAACATCAAAATGCCTCCCAAACGTTATTTCAGCAGATTTTTCACGGAAGTGCGGACAATCAGCTGCCGGTCGATGATATATTCTCTGGGTGCGCCGGTATATCGCCCGGTGATCCGGTCGAAGAGCGCGTCCATGGCGTCGTTCGCGAATTTGGCGCTGTCGTTGGTGATCGTGGTCAGGCTCGCGAAGCTGCGCGAGGAATACGGCACGTCGTCCATCCCGGTGATCGAAAAATCGGCGGGGATCTTGATCCCCATCTCGCCGAAGACGCTGATGACGCCGAGGGCAATCATGTCGTTGGCGCAGCAGATCGCGCTCGGGCGCGGGTCCAGCGCCGAGAAATAGCGCCCGGCCTTTTTCCCGGATTCGAGATTGAACCCCATCTCGAAGATCAGCTCGTCGTCCGGCTCGATCCCGGCCTCCGAGAGTGCCTTGCAGTAGCCCTTTTTGCGGCTCTCGGCGATCGCGGTGCCGGAGAGCCCCCCGGCGAAACCGATCCGCGTGTGGCCGTTTTCGATCAGATAGTTCGTGGAAATATAGGTGCCCTCGCGGACGAGGTCACCGTGCACGGTGTCGAAGGGGCTGACGTCATAGGAGTTGACGAGCACGACCCGGCAGCGGCTCTGCCGGAGCTCCTCGAGCACCAGCTCCTGCGCGGTGACGGACGCGAAAACGATTCCATCCGCAAAAATATCGCCGGCGAGCCGGATCGCCTGCAACTCCTCGTGGATCTCCTCGGTGGTGTTGTAGAGCGTCATCGTGTAGCCTTCGGCGCGGCAGCGCTGGTTGACGACCTCCGCCATTTTGGAGTAAAAGGGGTTGTTGATGTCCGGCACAATCAGCATAATATTGCGGCTGTTATGCGTTTTTAAGCTTCTGGCCGTGCGGCTCGGGCGGTAGCCGAGCCGCGCGATCACCTCCGCGATCCGCTCGGACGTGGAGGTCTCGATATGATCGCTCCCGTTGATGTAGCGGGACACCGTGGCGACGGAGACGCCGGACTCTCTCGCGATATCTTTGATGGTAACCATAAAACCCTCTCGTGTAAACGATTACATTTTCGGTCAGGATTTTCCTGCTTTGATTATAATAAATCTCGTGGGTTCCGTCAAGTATTTTTCTACTTTTTGTTGAAATTTTGGTTAGTATATGTTATCTTTTGATTGGAAAAAGCAGGATGCGCGGAAATTTTCTTTTTCGGCGTCCATTGTAAAATCGTTTTCATATTTTAAAAGGAAAGAAAGATCAGTCATGGAGGTGCCGGCATGAAAGCTTGGGAAATCGAAAAACTCTCGATCGAGAGCCAGATCCCCGCCCATTTTGAGGACGATACGAAGGAGCTCTGGGAGGAGCAGACCGACGACACGGAGAAGTATTGGGACGCCGCCATCAAAATTTATTGGGGCAGCCGCGTGCCCGGCTCCCTCGCGCGGGACACGATGGCCGTGGCCGCCATTCAGGCGCAGGAGAACCGCGGATACCGGGTGCGGGACGCCGAAAAGCTGCTGCTCTCCGGTTTCCGGGCCGTGACGGAGGACGACCCCGCCGCGCTGCAAAGGGCGACCTACGAGCTCTTCGAGGCCTGCCGGACCGCGGAGAAGGACCCGGATTCCGATTACTGGAGCTATACGCGGTACGAGAGCTTCGCGCAGTACGCGGGGGCGGTCCCCCTCCCCGCCCCGGTCCGGATCGACATGGGCGAGGCCCTTGAGAAAAAGATCCACGCCGGGTGGCTCTCCCAGATCGTCGGCGGCGCGTACGGCACCTGCATGGAGGGCTACACGACCGACAACATCGAAAAAGCGTACAACGACGTGCGCCGATATGTGCGGAAGCCCAATACCTATAACGACGACGTGACCTACGAGCTCGCCCTGCTCTGCGCCTACGAGCGCTGCGGCAAGGCCACCGCCGCCCGCGACATCGCCTACGAATGGCTCTCCCGGATCAGTTTCGGCTGGTCCGCGGAGGACATGGCCCTGCGGAACCTGCGCTGCGGGCTCCTGCCGCCCGAGAGCGGGCGCTTCAACAATCCGTTTTGCGAGTGGATCGGCGCCCAGATGCGCGGCGTGATCCTCGGCCAGATCTACCCCGGTAACCCGGCGAAGGCCGCCGAAGCCGCGTGGCAGGACGCGGAGATTTCCCACTACAACAGCGGCGTGCTCGGCGAAGTTTTTAACGCCGTCCTGTGCTCAATGGCCTTTTATGAAAAGGATCTGCGGAAACTCGCCGAGGCCGCCGTCGCGATGACGCCCGCGGACAGCCAGTATGGCAGCGTCGTCCGCTTCGCGCTCCAAAGCTGCAAAACCTCCTCCGGCTGGCTCGAGGCGTGGCGCCTCTGCGAAAAGAAGCTGGAACGCTACAACTGGGTGCACGCCTTCCCGAACGCGGCCGTCGAGGTGATCGCGCTCTGGTTTGGTAACGGCGATTTCACCGATACGCTCGAGATCTGCGGGCGCTGCGGCAGGGACGTGGACTGCAACGCCGCCCAGATCATGACGGTGCGCGGCACCGCTCTGGGGATCGAGGACGTCCCGCCCTACTGGACCGAGCCGATCGGCGACCGGCTGGACACCTACATGCGCGGCATGCGGCAGCTCAGCATCCGAAAGCTCTCGAAGCGCACCGCCGACGTCGCGAGGCTGCTGGCGGAGGAGTAAGGCCGGTTTTGCCCGGCACGTCACGCTGCGCCCGGCGTTTTTCCCTAACCGCGTGAATCTCCCGAAGCCGGCGTTACCCCGCCCTGAAAAACCGTAGGCGGCAGATCGGACGCCGCTGTCTCAAATCCGTAAAATCCGGGCCGGTAATGCCCCGGGTCGATGAAATCCGCTCCGCCCGCGCCGCAAACGCCCGCCATGCCGTGCCCGGCGTTTTTCCCGCGGCCGATCAAGCGATGATAACAAAAATAGCCCGCCCCCGTTAAAAGGGGCGGGCTCTTTTTATAACGACGCGCGGCGGACGCCGCCCTTTATTTCGTCATCAGCGCCACGCACTCGACGTTCGCGGTGCGCGGGAACAAATCGACCGGCTGCGCCTTTCTGAGGCGGTAGCCCTTTTCGGATAAGGCCCGCAGGTCGCGGGCGAGCGTCGCCGTATCGCAGGCGACCATCACGATGCGGGAGGGCGCCATCGCCGCGACGGCATCGAGCGTCTCCGGCGAGCAGCCCTTGCGCGGCGGGTCCAAAACGACCACGTCCGGCATGAGGCCCCGGTTTTTAAGCTCGGCGGCGGCCTTCGCGGCGTCGGCGCAGAGAAACTCCGCGTTCGTCACACCGTTTGCCATGGCGTTTCGCTTCGCGTTCTCGACGGCCTCCGGCACGATCTCCGCCCCGATCAGGCGCTTCGCCTTCGCCGCCATCGAGAGGCCGATCGTCCCCGCACCGCAGTAGAGGTCGAGCACGGTCTCGTCTCCGGTGAGGCCCGCGAACTCCGCGGCCTTCGCGTAAAGGAGCTCCGCCGCGTCATGATTGACCTGATAAAAGGCTCCGGGCGCGAGCTCCACCTCCACGCCGGAAAGCGTGTCCCGCAGGGTGTCCCCGCCCCAGACGCGGACGGACTTTTCGCCGAGCATGACGTTGGTATGCGCCCGATTGACGTTGAGCACGATGCCCGACACCTGCGGGACCTGCGTGCTCATCAGAGAAACCAGCTCCTGTGCGTGCGGGAGGCTCTCGCCGTTTGCGACGACGGTCAGCAGGATTTCGCCGCTCGCCCAACCTTTGCGCAGGTAGACGGCGCGCAGAAAACCCTTGCCGGTCTTTTCGTCATAGACGGAAAAACGGAAGCCGTCCGCCCAAAAGGCGACGGCTTCCAAAATTCTCGCAAACTCCGCGGGCTGAAGCAGGCAGTCCTTGCACGCGACAAGCTCGTGGCTCTTTTGCCGGTAAAAGCCGAAGACCGTCTTCCCGGCGGCGTCCTTGCCGGCGGGATAGATCGCCTTATTGCGGCAGCGCAGCGTCTCGGGCGAGCCGAGCGCCGGCTCCGGCGCGAGGTCGAAGCCGCCGATCCGCTTGAGATGATCCGCCACCCACTGCGTCTTCCACCGAAGCTCGGCGGTGTACGCCATATTGCGGAAAGAGCAGCCGCCGCACTCCGGAAAGTACGGGCAGTCCGGCTCGATCCGATCCGGGGAGGGCGCGAGGAGCTTTTCCAGTTTCCCGTAGAGGCAGCTCTTGCCGGCCTTTTCGACGCGAACAAGCGCCCTGTCGCCGGGGATCGCGCCGGGGACGAACAGCACCCTGCCCTCCGGCTTCGCGACGCCGCGGCCCTCGTCCGTCAGGGAGACGATCTCCGCTTCGATCAGGGGTCTCTCCTGCGAAACCTTCTCGTTCATCCGGTCACCCGGATCCCGCCGTCCGACGTCTCCCCGGAAGCGCCGCCGATCTCCTCCGGCTCTCCCGAAGCCGCCTGCTCCGCGGACGTTTCCTCCGCCGGGGCGGAGGTCTGCGCCGAGGCCGGGAGCGCCAAGGACGGGTTGGTCAGCAGATCCTCGATGTTCTCGATGTGGAAGTAGGTGTTGGCGGCGAAGACGTTGTTGACGATGATGACGTCGGTGATGCCCGCCTCATTGACGAGATCAAGGACGTTGCCCGTGTAGTACCGCTCGTCGATGATATAAGTTTCCTCAAAATGCGAGAGAATATAGGTCGAAACGGCGTTGCCGTAGGACTCCTTGATGATCAGCGCCTTGCGGCCGTTGTGCAGGTCGCTCTGCGTGCAGATCAGCGGGAAATCCCCGCCGAGATAGACGGAATAGCTGTTGCCGCCCGTGGCGTAGTCGGCCATCACGCCGTCGGCGTAATGCGGGGTGCCCGGGTCGCCTTTGTAGACATAATAGGCGGAATAGCTGATCGGGATCTCGCACCACTCGACGGAATCCGGGTTGTTGTAAAGGCTGTTGTCCTGCGTGGCGCTGTAAAGCGTGCCGCGGAACGGCTCGATCACATGCTTCGTGTAGGTGTTGTAGTTATACGGCATGAAACCGGCGGTTTTGGCGAAAACGGAGTAGGCGTAATAGGCGCCGAGGCCGGTCCAGTGGTGGTCGGTGTTGAAATAGATATATTCGCTCTTGTGCGCCTCGAGCGCGGAAAAGGCGTCGATCGCGGTGATGCCGGGATCCAGCAGCCCGTAGAGATAGTCGATGTTGTCCTTCTCGGAGGCGGCAAGCTTCTGGTATTTGCTGGGCAACGCAAACTCGCAGTGCGTCGGCACGACCATGTCGTAGATGTTTACGGAATCCGGCAGCGCGCTGCGGTACTTGTTGAGCACCTCGGCGTAGTAGGCCGCGGCCTTGCGGTTTCCTCCGAAAAGCTCAAGCCCCATGCACTCCCCGTTGCCTTTGTCGAGAATAAAGATGGAGTTGACCTGCTCGCCGGTGGCGTTCGTGTCCTCCTCCTCGGAGGAGGCCTCGGAGCTCTGCGCCCCGGATGCCGTCCCGGAGGCGCCGGACTCCGTGTCCGCGCCGCTCGGGCTGACCGAGATCTCCGGCTCGGACTCGGGCTCCTCGCCCTCGTCCACCGGCGGAACCGCGCCGTGGATGGTGACGCCGCCGACGCGCACGCCGTAGACCCCCTTGAGCAGCGCGGAGAACCGCACCAGACTCTCGCGGTAGGTGAATGTGTCGGAGTAGGCGCTCTCAATCCCCGAAGTATAATCGCCGCTGAAATAATCCTGCCAGTTGAAAATCGGCATCCGCGCCAGATCCCGGCGCTCATATTCCGAATAGGTCGGCTGCGGAAGCGCCCACGCCAAGACGCCGAACATCAAAACCGCCGTAAAACAGAGGGCGGTGTTCAAAATCTTTTGAATCTCGCCGTGATCTTTCTGCGGGCGGATCTTTTTGCGTCTGCGCGGAGAATATTCGCGATGGGTGAATCCTTCAAAATCTTCCAAAACGGCGCCTCCCTCCGATTAAAATCTGTAATACAGGAACGGGTTGTAGCTCGAACCCACCAGCAGCGCCGTGTTGGTCGCGAGCATCAACAGGTTGGCCGGGGTCTTGACCCAGCCGGCAATGTTTAAGAGGGCCGGGCGGCTCTCGATGAACGCCCGCACCCTCGGATAGACCGGCAGGCAGAACGCGATCGCCGCGATCAGCCAGAAGAGGTTGTTCTCCAAAACGATCTCCAGCGAGACGTCCCAGAAGCCGCTGCCCGCCGCGCCGAACATCACGCGGAGGCATTCCCACGCCTTGCCAAGATCGGTGAAGTAAAACAGCACCCACCCGAGCATGACGACGAACAAAAGATACAGGTGCCCGATGACGGCCGGGAGCTTGTCCAGCACCTTGCGCAGGAACAGGCGCTCGCCCATGATGAGGAAGCCGAACCAGAGCCCCCAGAGGATGAAGTTCCACGAGGCGCCGTGCCACAGGCCCGTCAGGAACCAGACAACCAGCAGGTTGTAATACTGGTGCTTCCGGTTGCCGCCCATCGGAATATAGACGTAATCCCGGAAAAATTGGCCCAGCGACATGTGCCACCGGCGCCAGAAATCCGTCGCGCTTTTCGCGATATACGGATAATTGAAGTTTTCGAGGAAATGGAAACCGAAGATCCACCCGAGGCCGATGGCCATGTCGGAGTAGCCCGAAAAATCATAGTAGATCTGGACGGCGAACATCAGGATCCCGAACCAGACGACCGCGGTCGCGCTCTTCAGGAGGTCGCCGTTTAGGTATTCCTCCGCGAAGGCGCCCGCCGTGTTGGCGATCAGCACCTTTTTCGTCAGGCCGATCAGGAAGCGGCTGATTCCGGCGCTCACGTCGTGCAGCGTCTCCTGCCGGTAGTCCACCTCCCGCGCGACGTCCGCGTACCGGACGATCGGCCCCGCGACGAGCTGGGAATAGAGGGAGACGTACATGAAGAATTTGCCGATTTCGCGCTGCGGCTTCACGTCGCCCCGGTAGACGTCGATGACATAGCTGATGGTCTGGAAGGTATAGAAACTGATGCCGATCGGGAGGGAGAAGCTCGGCACCGGCAGGGACAGGCCGGTGATCGCGTTGATGTTTTCGGCCAGAAATCCGCTGTATTTAAACGCCGCAAGCAGGGATAGATTTAACACCAGAGAGGAGAGCACCGCGAGCTTCGCGCCGAGGTGGCCGCGGTACTTTTCCGCCATCAGGCCATGAAAATAGTCGATCATGGCGCTGTAAATCAGCAGCACCACCCAGATCGGCTCCCCCCAAGAATAAAAGATCAGAGAAAACAGGATCAGCACCATGTTGCGGAAATTCCGATTCTTCGTCGTAAAATAAAGAATCAGGTTCAGCGGCATGAACGCATACAAAAACAACAGGCTTGAAAAGACCATTCATACACCATCCCGAAAAGTATTTGCAAAGTCCCGGAGTATTATAATGCAATATTCTACTCTTTTTATAGGAGAAAAGCAAGCTTGTCCCTCTTTAGAAACGGTAAAGTTCCCTCGCGCCCTGTTGACATTTCCCTCGCAAAGGTCTATAAATGGATAGCATTGCGTTTTAATAGAAACGTGATATAATGTTTCTACTAATAATTGGAAGGGACAGCTTTATGAAAATCGTCGTCATCGGGGCAGGCAAGGTCGGCCGCGCGCTCACGGAGCAGCTTGTGAAAGAGGGCCACGACATTGTAGTAGTGGACAGGAATCCGGAAATTATTGCGGATATTCAAAATTCTTTCGACGTCATCGGCGTGGTCGGAAACGGGGCCAGCGAGGACATTCAGCGGGAGGCCGACGTGCAGACGAGCGATCTCGCCATCTCGGTCACCTCGAGCGACGAGGTCAACATTTTGTGCTGTTTCGTCGCCCACCAGCTCGGCGCGCCCAAGACGATCGCCCGCGTGCGCAACCCGGAATACCGCAACCAGCTTGAGATGATCAAAGACGAGCTCGGACTCTCCATGATCGTCAACCCGGAGCGCGCTGCGGCGCTCGAGGCTTCCCGCATCCTGCGCTTCCCTTCCGCTAACGACATCGAGCTGTTCTGCCGCGGCCATGTGGAGCTGGTGGAGTACCTGCTCGAGGAGGACAGCCCGCTG
Source organism: Oscillospiraceae bacterium (assembly GCA_017991935.1). Classification (GTDB taxonomy): domain Bacteria; phylum Bacillota; class Clostridia; order Oscillospirales; family Ruminococcaceae; genus UMGS1668. The sequence goes on along the minus strand of JAGOPP010000001.1, from coordinate 29,150 downwards.
TGCGGCCTGCAGCTGCGCAGGCTCTTTGGAGAATATAAAATCAAGATCCTTGTCTGCGTGGTGCGCCGCGGCGAGGAGGTCATCGTCCCGGACGGCGAGTTTACACTGCGCGCCGGGGACCGGATACACATCACCGCCTCGCCGGAGAATATTTCTTCCTTTTTTAAAGCGATCGGCAGCCTGCGCGAGCCTGTCCGCAGCGTGATGATCATCGGCGGCAGCCGGATGGCCTACCATCTCGCGCACATCATGCTGAGCATGGGCGTCCATGTCAAGATCATCGAGGGGAACGAGGAGCGCTGCGCCGAGCTCGCCGAGGATCTGCCCAAGGCGGACATCGTCTGCGCCGACGCCACGCGGAAAAACCTGCTGATCGAAGAGGGCATTTTGGACTGCGACGCCTTCGTCGCCCTGACGGGCTTCGACGAGATGAACATCATCTTCGGCATGTACGCGAAGGCGAAACAGGTCCCCAAGGTGGTCGTCAAGGTCAACCATATCTCCTTCCCGGAGGTCTTTGAGCAGAGCGGCATCCAGTCCATCATCACGCCGAAACTGATCACCGCCGAGCGCATCAGCACCTATGTCCGCGCCATGCAGAATTCCGCTGGCCACAGCACCGTGCAGTCCCTGCGCCGCATCGCGGACAGTCAGGTCGAGGCGCTGGAGTTTGTCATCCACAGCGACAACCGCTATATCGGGACTTCGTTCAGAGATCTGCCGCTGCGCAAAAACATCCTGATCGCCGCCATTGTCCGCAGAGGGCAGACCATCATTCCGGGCGGCTCAGACAGCATGGAGAAGGGAGATTCCGTCGTCGTGATCGCGGCCATCGGCACGATCAGCGAACTGGACGATATTTTCAGGTGACCGTATGAATTACAAAATGATCCGATACATTCTGAGCGTATTTTTACGCGCGGAGGCGGCGCTGATGCTGCTGCCGCTCCTCGTCTGCCTGATTTACGGGGGCGAGTCGGCCGTCTGGTTTTTGGCCTCCATCGCCATCGCGCTCGCGGCAAGCCTCCTTCTCCGCATCAAAAAGCCGGAAAACGACATCATCTTTGCCAAGGAGGGCTTCGTCTCCGTCGCGCTCGGGTGGCTGTTGCTCTCCATCTTCGGCGGCGTCCCGTTTTTGATCAGCGGCTCCATCCCCAACCCCATCGACTGCTTTTTTGAGACCGCCTCCGGCTTCACGACGACCGGCGCCTCCATCCTTACGGACGTGGAAGCGCTGTCCAAGGGGATGCTTTTCTGGCGCGAATTCACCCACTGGATCGGCGGCATGGGGATTTTGGTCTTTATCCTGATGCTGACCCAGCTTTCGGAGGGCCGCGCGCTCTACCTGATGCGCGCGGAGGTGCCGGGGCCTTCCGTCGGCAAGCTGACGCCGAAATCCAGCTCCACCTCGGTGATCCTTTACAGCATCTACACCGGCATGACGCTGCTCGAGATCGTCCTGCTGATCTGCGGCGGGATGCCGGTCTTCGACAGCGTCTGCTACGCCTTCGGCTCCGCGGGCACCGGCGGATTCAGCGTCACGAACGCCGGCCTCGCCGGTTACAACAACCCCTACGCCGAGTGGGTGATCGGCGTCTCCACGGTGCTCTTCGGCGTGAACTTCAACCTGTATTATTTGCTGCTTTTGAAGAAATTCAAGCTCGTGCTCACCAGCGAGGAGTTTCAGACCTTCTTCGGCATCGTGGCGGTCGCCTCGATCCTGATGGGGATCAGCATCTACCCGATCTACGGCGACTTCTGGCTGACGGCCCGGATGGCCTTCTTCCACGTGAGCACCATCATCTCGACGACCGGCTTTACGAACGCCGACTTCACCCTCTGGCCGAATTTCAGCAAGACGCTGATCCTCGTCCTGATGGTCCTCGGGAGCTGCGCGGGCTCCACCGCCGGCGGCATCAAGATCTCGCGCGTCGTCATCATGGCGAAGGTGGCCAAGCGGAACATCTTCCAGCTTCTGCACCCGCACTCCGTCGGCACGATCAAGATGGAGGGCAAGCCGATCGACAGGGACACCGGCGACGGCGTGGCGATCTACATCTCGATTTTTTTGTTTATCCTGTTCGGGTCGACCCTGATGGTCGCCATAGAGGGCCAGCCGTTTGAGACCTCCTTTGCCGCCACGCTCTCCTGCTTCAACAACGTGGGGCCGGGGCTCGGCGTCAATGGGCCGATGGGCAACTACTCCAACTACTCCAACGCCACAAAGCTGCTGCTCTCGATGCTGATGATCACCGGGCGGTTGGAGATTTACCCGATTCTGTCGCTCCTCGTGCCGTCGTTTTGGAAAAAGCACTGATTTTGTCCCCCGAGCGAAAATGAAAAACAAGGAGGCTTACAAATGGAAAAGAAGAAAGGGTTTCTCGCGGAATTTAAGGAATTTATCTCCCGCGGCAGCGTCCTCGACATGGCCATCGGCGTAATCATCGCCACCGCGTTCGGCAAGATCACAACCTCGCTGGTGGGCGACGTGCTGATGCCGCTGCTCGGCTGGCTCATCGGCGGCATGGACCTCTCCCGGCTCAACATCACGCTGAGGCCGGAGGTGCTGGACGCCGCGGGCAACATCGTCACGCCCGGCGTCGTCATCGGCATCGGCATCTTGCTCTCCACGATCATCGACTTCGTGCTGGTCGCTTTCGTCGTCTTTTTGCTGGTCAAAGCCTTCAATAAGGCGAAAGAAAACGCCGACAAGAAGAAAGCGGCGGAAGCATCCGCGGCGGAGGAACCCGCAGCGGAGGAGCAGCCCCCGCAGCCGAGCGAGGAGATCCTGCTGCTCAGAGAGATCCGCGATTCCCTCAAAAAATAAGCGAAGACTCATGAACCGCCCGGCATTGCGCTCCGGGCGGTTTTTATAAAAAAGGCTGTCCGGGACGGCCGGAATCCCGGGGTTTGGGTTTGGCCCCGGCTTTCCCGCCCGGGGTGAAATCTTTTTTGATCGCCCAAAATTCAAGACCCCGGTGCGGTATTTTCCCGGAAAGGAGGGCGCTTATGCGAAGACTGGACTACCCGGTCCCGGAGGACGCAAACGGAAAGCGGGCCGCGGACTGGCTGCGTCGGGAGCGGGGCTATTCCTACGGCGCTATCGTAAAGCTCCGCCACAACCCGGGCTGCCTTTTGCAGGACGGCGCGCCCATCCGCACGATCGACCCGCTGAAAAGCGGCGCGGTGCTCACGGTGCTCGTCCCCGACCGGGAGGCCGCCGAGATCCCCTGCCCCGAGCTTTGCGTCCCGGTGCTCTATCAGGACGAGGACGTCGTCGTCTTCGACAAGCCGGCGGGCGTCCCCTGCCATCCGTCGAAAGGGCATGGCAACGGCACGCTCGCGAATTTTTACGCCGCGCTCTGCCCCGGCTCAAGGTTCCGGGTCCTCGGCCGGCTCGACAAGGACACCTCCGGGCTGGTGCTCGCGGCCAAGAACGCCTACGCCGCCAAGGTGCTGACCGACCGGCCGCCGCAAAAGGAGTATCTGGCCGTGCTCACCGGCGTTCCGGGCGACCGGGAGGGCGTGATTGATCTTCCGATCGACGACCGGAACCCGGAAAACCGGCGGCGCTTCGTCTCGGAGGAGGGCCGCCCCGCCGAGACCGCCTACCGGATCCTCGCGGAGGGAAACGGGTACAGCCTCGCGCTCGTCCTTCCAAAGACCGGCCGCACGCATCAGATCCGGGTGCATTTTTCCGCGATCGGCTGCCCGCTCGCCGGCGACATGCTCTACGGCGGGGACACGGCGCTCCTCAAACGGCAGGCGCTGCACCGCAGCCGGATCGCCTTTACCCATCCGGTCACCGGCGCGCGGATGGAGTTCTCTTCCCCGCCGCCGGAAGACATGGCAGAGCTGTGCCGGGCGCTGTTCCCGGGCTGGGAAGGATTCCCGGAGGAAATCTGAGGGCATGAGCGCCTGAGTGCCCAGCATGGGGCCGCTTGTTTAAAGCCTCGCCCACGTCGGGTCATTCTCCGCCCCCGCACCTGCGCATGGGGCCGCTTATTTAAAGCTGCGCCCACGTCGGGACATTCTCCGCCCCCGCACCTGCGTATGGAGCCGCTTACTTAGGGCCTCGCCCACGTCGGGTCATTCTCCGCCCCCGCACCCGCGCATGGGGCCGCTCTCGGCATACGCCTTGCGCCGGAAAGAATCCATTTCCCCGCAGTTTTTTGGACGAAAAAAGGCCCCCAAAAGAGAGCCTTAAAAACTGGGCCACGGGCCCGCCGCCTCATTTTCCCCGGCCGATAAAAAACCTCCCGGACAGGGTCCGGGAGGCGTTTTTTTACGGATGTTATGCCGTCATAGCTCTTTATTGAGCAGGATCATGCCGTCGACTTGGGCGTAGCCCCGCCCGCGGTAAAAGGGAAGGTCCTCCTCGGAGGTAAACAGCAGGGCGCTGCGGATCCCCATGGCGCGCAGGCGCTTTTCATATTCCTCCATCAGCGCGGTGCCGATCCCCCGGCGGCGCAGGTCCTCGCGGACGCAGAGCTCCTTGAGCTGAAACACGACGCCGTCGAAATACTGCTCCGCGCAGCCGGCCGCCATGCCGACCGGCGCGCCGTCCTCCTCCGCGATCAGCCCGAACGCGCCGGGCGTATGCAAAAGATCCGAAAGGCGGCGGGCGGCGGTCTCCTCCGTCCATTTGTCAAACCACGGCGCGGCGTTGAACGCGCCGGCGTAGAGCCTCCCCAGCTCCGCAAGGTCGCTCTCTCTCATTTCCCGGAAAGTCATGCCCCGTCCCCCCTTATAACAAAGGAAATCATAGCACGGCGCGCCGGAAAACGCAAGCCTCCGCTCAGGCGCCGCAGACGCACCCCGGGCAGCAGCAGCTGCAGGCGCACTGCGGATTACAGGTTCCGGAGCCCGACGAGGCGCCGGATTCCGTGGGAGCCGAGGCCCCGGATTCCATGGGAGCCGAAGCGCCGGGCTCCGTCCGGCTGGAGGCGACCGCCTCCGCCCCGCCGGAGATGCCGTACTGCCAGCCCTCCTCCAGCGAGGCGATGTCCGCCGCGGCCAGCATGCCGTCGCAAACGTAGAGGCAGATGCGCGTGCCGTCGTCGTCCGCGTTGGTGACCGCGTAGGTATAGCGGATCGCCTCCTGCCCGCAGTAATCCGTAAAATCGAGGCCCTGCCCGAGCTGGATCTCGTTATATTTCTGCATCAGGGCGTCGTCCTCCGACGGGACGACGATGGCTTTTACCTCGGAGGGCTCCGGCTCCGTCTCCCAGCCGAAAGACGCCATGTAAGCCTGTCGGTCCTCCTCCGTCAGGAGCTGCACGTCGCCCTCCCGTCTCTCCGGACCGAAGAAAAACAGGATCGCCGCGATCAATAGGGCAAAAATCACGCAGAGTACGCCGACCACCTTTTTTCTGGTCGCGTGGATTGAAGCCGCCAACATAAAGGAATCCCCCGCCTTTCACAAAAAAAAATCCCGTCATAAGTCTATGACGGGATCGCTTTGATCTTGCAGGTTTTTGGAGAAAACGTCAGGCCGGGGATAAAACGCTCAGTCCTCCTCCGCGGCCATCCACTGTTTGGCGGCCTCGATCACGCTCGCCTCGAGCATCTTGGGCAGCTCGTCGTAGCGGATGAAGTGAAGCGTGAAAGAGCCCCTGCCCTGCGTCATCGAGCGCAGCGCGGTGGTGAGATCGGCCGTCTCGCTCATCGGGACCTCGGCGACGACCTCGGTCGTGTTGTCCTCGCAGGGGTTCATGCCGAGCACCCTGCCGCGGCGCTTGTTGAGATCGCCCATGATGTCTCCGGCGTTGGAGCTCGGGACCAGCACCTTGAGCTCGCCGACCGGCTCAAGCAGGACCGGGCCGGCCTGCGGGATGCCGGCCTTATAGGCGAGGCGGGCGGCCATCTGGAAGGACATATCGTTGGAATCGACCGGGTGATAGGAGCCGTCGACCAGACGGGCCAGCACGCCGACCATCGGATATCCGGCCAGCATGCCGACCTTGCAGGCCTCGCGCAGGCCTTTTTCGACCGCCGGGAAGAAGTTTCTCGGCACGGAGCCGCCGAAGACGGCCTCCTCGAAGACCATATCCTCGCTGTCGGTCGGCTCGAACTCGACCCAGACGTCGCCGTACTGGCCGTGGCCGCCCGACTGCTTCTTGTGCTTGCCCTGCACCTTAACTTTTTTGCGGATGGTCTCGCGATAGGCGACGTGCGGGGCCTCAAGCCCCAGATCGACGCCGAATTTATTTTTCAGCTTGCTGACCACGACGTCGAGGTGCTGCTCGCCGAGCCCGGAGAGGATCTGCTGCTTGGTCTCGGTGTCTATCTCATAGCTGACGGCGGCGTCTTCCTCTATGATACGGGCGATCGAGGAAGCAACCTTTGATTCGTCGCCCTTCGATTTGGAGAAGATGGCCATGCGCATGGTCGGAGCCGGGAATTCGCTCTTTTTGAGGGAAACGACGCGGTGCGGGTCGCACAGCGTGTCGCCGGTGCGGGCCTCCGCGAGCTTCGTCAGCGCGCCGATGTCGCCGGCGGTGATGGCCTCGGCCGCATCCTGCTGTTTGCCGCGGACGAAGACCATCTTGCCCAGACGCTCGGGCTGGCCGGTCCTCGCGTTGACCGGGATGACCGCAGGGGTGATGGAGCCGGAGATCACTTTTACGAAGGACAGCTTCCCGACGAACGGGTCGGCCACGGTCTTGAAGACCAGCGCGGCCAGCGGCTCGTCGGCGCTGCATTTGACCGCAACCGGCTTGCCGTCCGCGTCCTCGGCGGTCTCGGAGGCGGCCTCCTCGGCGGACGGGAAATATCCGACAACGGCGTCGAGCAGGAGGCTCACGCCGTTTAAGGTGATGGCGTCGCCGCAGAAAACCGGCGCGATGGCGCCGTCGCGAAGCCCTTTCTTGAGACCCGCCTGCATCTCCTCGGCGGTGAACGGCTCGTCGGCGAAGAATTTCTCCATCAGGCCGTCGTCAGTGTTGGCGATCGCCTCCGTGATGGACATGGAGAGTTCCTCCACGCGGTCGTCCGCGGGCATGGCGGCCTCGACGGCCTTGCCTTTGCTGAACGTATAGGCTTTTTTCTCAATCAGGTTGACGTAGACGCCGTTTACCGGCACGACGACCGGGCAGACGCTGTCGCCGAACGTCTGCTTCAGCGTTTCGAGGGCCTTGAAATAATCGGCGTTCTCCTGATCGACCTTGGAGATGAAGAACGCGCGGGCCTTTTTGCTCTGGTTCGCGAGCTTCCAAGCCTTCTCGGTGCCGACCAGCGCGCCGGATTTGGCGGAAAGGGTGATGACGACCGTGTCCGCGGCGCGGACCCCTTCGTAGAAACCGCTGGCAAAATCAAAAAGTCCGGGCGTGTCGATCACGTTGACTTTGACCCCTTTGTGCTCCAGCGGAGCCACGGCGGAGGACACCGAGATCTGGCGTCTGGCCTCCTCCGGGTCAAAGTCACAGACGGTGTTCCCATCGGCGATGGAGCCAAGGCGATCGGTCGTCCCGGCAAGATAGAGCATCGCTTCCGTCAAGGAGGTTTTCCCGTCGCTGCCGTGCCCGGCAAGGGCTATGTTTCTGATTTTGTCCGCGGTATACTGTTTCAAAACAAGGTCTCCCCTTTCAAGATAGATGGCGTGTGTCATACTGGTTTAGTATAACAGAAGGGGGGCCTTTTTTGCAATAGAACAAGAAAAAAAAATGGGGAACCGGGACGCCGCGGATCCGCGGGAAAATCCGGCAGGGATTTTGCCTGCAACCCCCGGTTTCCAGCATTCTCTCCGTGGCTTATAATGAGACCGAGGTGGTTTTGCATGAAGACAGCGCTTTCCCGGCTTCGGAAAGAACGCGGGCTGACACAGAGGGAACTTGCGGACCTTTTACATATTTCTCAGACCTCCGTCAGCAAATACGAGCGCGGCGCCGCGGAACCGGATCTCGAGATGGTCCTCGCGATGGCGGATTTTTTCGGCGTCTCGACGGACGAATTCCTCCGGGCCGGGCGCAGAGTTTAGATCCGCGGCGCCGCGCCCTCCGGCAGCAGAAACCGCGGCGGCACCTCGTCGAGCGTGTAGCAGCCGGGGCTCAGCCTGAGCACCGCGCGCGAGGCGCAGCAGAGCATATTTCCCGTGAGCGCCGGATTTTCGATGCTCATGCGGTAAGTCAGCGTCTGCACGCTGCCGCTCGCGAGCGTTTCGGTGTGGGTGATCTTGACCCGGTGGTCGCGCCTGCGGAAACGCCGCAGGTCCCCGTCAAACAGAATATCCAGTTCGCCGTGCTCAAAGTAGGGATTTTTGAGGATGGCTTCTTTGATTGTGCCGGGCGAGCATCCCTCCTGCGGCACCACATACAGCACCCGGCGGTGCTGCCCCTGCCCGAGCGGCAAGGTGAAGCAGAGCGCGTCCTTTACGCCGGGGCAGGCCCTCGCCGCGACGGAGTGGCCCATGCTGGTCCCCGGGCCGAAATCCGTGACCGTCTCGCCGCCCGGATACGCCGCCTCCATCAGCGCCCGCACCACGGAATCGAGGCCGGGGTCCCAGCCGGCCGCGGTCAGGGCCGCGACGGAGTTTTCCCTCGCGACGCGCCCGAGCGCCTCCTTCACCTCCGGTATCCGCTCGTGCAGGTCGAAGCTGTCCGCCGTCGGGATGCCGAGGGAGAGAAGGCGGGCGGCGTATCCGGGCGAAAGCTCCGAGGGCAGGCAGAGGACCGCCGCGTCCGGCGGCTCCGGCAAGTCCGCGGCGTCCCGCACGACCGGCACGCCCGGGAACGCCTCGGCCGGCGCCGCGCCTCTGCGCACGATGCCGCAGAGCTCCAAATCCGGCGCGTTTTGGATGGCCCTCGCCGCCGCCGTCCCCACGTTCCCAAGTCCCACAACCAGAATTTTTTTCATAATACCCGACCTTCCCGCAAAAGAGATTTAAAAAACGATATGCGGGAAGGCAAAAAAATTTCCCTGCGGGACAGACCCCGCAGGGATTTTTTCTTTCGCGCGCAGGGAAAAAGCCGGGGGATGGGTCTCCCCCGTCCGCTTTTCCTTCGGTTTTTACCGCTCGATGATATATTTGTGGATGCGCTCCGGGAGGTTCGCCTGCTCGCAGGAGAGGGCGAACACGACGCTCGTGTTGAAATCGTCGGTCAGGCGGACGAATTTGTCGATCATCTTGGCGAAGGCCTCGTAGTCGCGGCCCGCGATCTTGAAGGTGGCGTCGATGAAGATATCGGTGATGTCGTAATTGCCGGCCATCAGCCCGGCGAGGAAGCCGTAGAAGGAATCGTAATTGGAAATATCATATTCATCAATGTCGATCAGGCGGACGCTGTGGTCAATGTCGTAATACATGGTCTGGCCGCGCTCAACGGCGACGACGCAGCCTGAGCTGTTTTTCACCGCTTCGGCGATGTTGTCAAGCAGGAATTTGGTCTTTCCGGAGCCTTTTGGCCCAAGGATGAACTTGATCATTTTTGTCTCCCCCAGTTCTTTGTATTATCATAGTGCGCGAACGCAGTTTGACCGGAAATCATCGGAGCTTTTGCTCCAAAGAGGCGCGCAGGTCCTCGTAGCCCGGCTTGCCGAGCAGGGCGAACATATTCTTTTTATAAGCCTCCACGCCCGGCTGGTCGAACGGGTTGACGCCCAGCAGATAGCCGGAGACGGAGACGGCGATCTCGAAGAAACAGATCAGCGCGCCGAGCTCATAGGGACTGCGATCCGGCACGGAGATTAAGAGATTCGGGACGCCGCCCTCGGTGTGGGCGAGAAGCGTGCCCTGCCGCGCCTTTTCGTTGATGGAGGAGAGGCTCCGGCCGGCCAGAAATCCAAGCCCGTCCGCATCCTCCGCGTCCTTTTCAATCCAATAATCCCGCCGCGGCGCTTCAAAGCGGACGACCGTCTCGAACATCGTCCGGCTGCCCTCTTGGATGAACTGCCCCAGCGAATGGAGGTCGGTCGAGAAGATCGCCGAGGCCGGGAAGATACCCCTGCCGTCCTTGCCCTCGCTCTCGCCGAAAAGCTGCTTCCACCACTCGGCCATCTGCCGGAACGCGGGCTCGTAAGAGACGAGCAGCTCGACCGACTTGCCCGCCCGGTCGAGAAGCCGCCGGGCCGCCGCGTAGCGCAGGGCCGGGTTTTCGTCATACGCCGGGTTGCAGCAGACCTTCTTCGCGTCGGCGGCCCCCTGCATCAGCGCGTCGATGTCGATGCCGGCCGCGGCGATCGGCAGGAGTCCCACCGGCGTCAGGACGGAAAACCGGCCGCCGATGTCGTCCGGCACCACGAAGGTCTCCCACCCCTCCGCGTCGGCGAGGGCGCGCAAGGTGCCCCTCTCCTTATCGGTCGTGCAGAAGACGCGCTTTCGCGCTCCCTCTGCGCCGTATTTTTCCGTCAGCATCCTGCGCAGCGCCCGGAAAGCCAGCGCCGGCTCGGTGGTGGTGCCGGATTTGGAGATCACGTTGACGGAGACGTCCTTCCCCTCGCAGAGCGAGAGGATCTCATTCAGGGAATCGGGCGAGAGGTTCGTCCCGGCGAAATAGATCTCCGGGCCCTCTTTCTTCAAAAGGTTATAAAAAGGCGATGTCAGCAGCTCGATGGCGGCGCTGGCTCCCAGATAGGAGCCGCCGATGCCAATGACGATCAGGACATCGCTCTGTTCGCGGATGGTTTGCGCGGCTTTTTTGACGCGCAGGAATTCGTCTCTATCATAAGTTTCCGGCAGGCCGAGAAAACCGGTGAATTCCGCGCCGGCGCCCCGCCCGCCCATCAGCCGGGCAAGGGCAAGCTCCGCCTCCGGCGCGGCCGCACGGAAATCCGTCTCATTTAAGAAGCCTCTCAGTCCGGAAAACTCAAGCGAAATCAATGACATCTTCCTCCCGGGTTCTCTTTTCTTTATTGTACCCGAAAGTATTTTCCATTTCAAGGCGGGAAGCAAAAAAATTATCCGCCGCCCCCATCCGCGCCGCGGGAGCTTGAATTTGCGTCGGACGGGGAGCCCGCCCGCGTTCTCCCGCGAAGGTGCCTCCCGATCGGAAAAGCGTTTGGATCTCCCGGCGGAGAGGTTTTTGTTTCCCCGAGTTGAGCGCCTTAGCTCGCGCCGGACGGGGGGGCGCCCGCGTTCTCCCGCGAAGGTGCCTCCCGGTCGGAAAAGCGTTCGGATTTCCCGGCGGAGAGGTTTTTGCTTCCCCGAGTTGAGCGCCTTAGCTCGCGCCGGAGGGGGAGCTTTCCATGGAGGAGCTTTCGGAAGTCCCGGAGGGGGCGTTCCCGGCGCCCGGCGCCGAGACGCTCCCGCTCTCCCCGGAGGCGGCGCCGCTCTGCGCCTCGGACGTGGATGCTCCGGAGGGAGCCTCCTGCCCCGTCCCCGGCGTCCCCTCCCCGGCGGAGGGGCGCTTGGTGCTCACTGCTTCGCAGACGAGCAGCCCGAACGCTTTAAAAAACGTCATCCGGTCCACCGCCTCGGCCGCCAGCACCGGATATTCGGAGATATACTCCCCGTTGAGCTCCACCGTCACCTTCCCGACCGGATCGCCCGCCGCGACCGGCGCCTCCATCGAATCGACGAGCTCGATGGTCTGGGTCAGATTCTTGGACTCCCCTTTCGCGAGAAGCAGGGGCTCCGCCTCGCCGAAGACGATCGGGACCGCGTCCGCCGTGCCGAAATGGACCCGGACGGCCTCCGGCGCTTCCCCGATGTAGACCGGCGAGGCCACCTCGTAGTTGGCGAAACCGAAATCCAGAAGCTTTCTCGCGGCGGCGAACCGCTCGTTGTTGTTGGAGGAGCCGAGCGTCACCGAGATCAGCTCCATGCCGTCCCGCTCCGCCGAGGCGGAGAGGCAGCATCCGGCCCCGTCCGTCGAGCCGGTCTTGAGCCCGGTGCAGCCCTTATAGAACCGGACGAGGCGGTTCGTGTTGGTGAGCTCGGTCTCGCCGTCCCGCAGGGAATCCATCCAGACGGTCGTGTATTTTTTAATCAGCTCGTGCTTGAGCAGCTCCGCCGACATGATCGCGATGTCCCGCGCGGTGGAGAGATGCCCTTCCGCGTCGAGGCCCGTGGCGTTTTTAAACACGGTGCCCGTCATGCCCAGCTCCGCGGCCCGCTCGTTCATCCGGTTCGCAAACGCCTCCTCGCTGCCCGAGACAAGCTCCGCGAGCGCGACCGAGGTGTCGTTCGCGGAGGCGATCGCCGAGGCGCGCAGCAGCTCGTCTACGGTCATCACCTCGCCCGGCTCCAGCCAGATCTGGCTGCCGCCCATCGAGCAGGCGTGCTCCGAGGCGACGACCTGCGTGTCGAGGGCGAATTTGCCCTCCTCCATGGCTTCCATCACCAGCAGCAGCGTCATGATTTTGGTGATCGAGGCCGGCGCGGTCTGCATATCCGCGTTATCTTCAAACAGCACGATGCCGGTTCTGCGCTCGATCAGGATGGCGGATTTCGCGTGGATGGTCACCGCCGGCTGGATATCCGTTTCTTTTACAATCGCGTCGATTTCTTCCTGCGTGACCAGCCTGTCCCCATAGGCCGGAAAGGCCGCCAAAATTAAAACCAGCAGCGCCAGTATCAATGATAATCCCTTTTTCGCCATATCTTTCCCCCCTATCCCTGCAATCGTTTAAAGATATGTGCGCAAAAGGAAAAGAATTCGTCACCGTATCGGCGCCCCCGGCGTAAGATGGAACGACACGCGTTCGGAGGAGGTGGTCTGTATGATGCAAAAAAGATGCTGTAATCCTTGGTTTTGCGACTTCAACCCTTTGCTGCTCGTTTTTTTCGGCGCCGGGCTGCTGATCGGCCTCTTGTTTCCCCTGATGCCGATTTTGTTTCTGCTTGCCGTCATCATCATCGCGGCCGGATGCGCCCTCGGAAAACATAGATAGTCCTGCGGAGGTGGTTTTTTTGAAAGTTGTGGTGTTCAATAGTCCCCGTTTTCTCGCGCCTCTCCTGCGGCTGATCTTCCGGATCAGTAAAGTGGCGCAGGAAGAATAGAAAAGCGCCGTGTACCGGTTTTGCCGATACATGGCGCCGTTTCTTTATGGACGAAAAGCGGCCCCCGGAGGGGCCGAGGTTTTTTTCTTGTTATACCCCGCCCGGCTCCTTGAGATCCCACTCCTTGAGGAGCTTCGCCTCCTCGTAGAGGGCGCAGTAGCTGCGGTGGCGGGACGCGGGGATCTCCCCGGCGCGGACGGCCTCAAGGACGGCGCAGCCCTTCTCCGAGGTGTGGCTGCAGCCGACGAAGCGGCATTTGCCCTGATAAGGGGCGAACTCCCGGAAGCAGAATTCCAGCGCGTCCTTGCGGATGACCTCGAGCCGCTCCAGATCGACGGCGGAAAATCCCGGCGTATCGGCCACCCGGCCGCCGTTTTCGAGCGGGAACAGCTCGGTGTGCCTCGTCGTGTGGCGGCCGCGGCCGAGCTTTTTGCTGATCTCCGCCGTGGAGAGGCAAAGCTCCGGGCAGATGGCGTTGAGCAGCGTGGATTTCCCCACGCCGGAGTTGCCGCAGAAGGCGCTGACCTTCCCGGCCAGCAGATCCCGCACCGCCCCCGCGCCGCGGCCCTCGGGGAAAGAGGTCTCGAGCACGGCAAACCCGGCTTTGCGGTAAATTTCCGAATACGGCCCCGCGTCCGCGAGATCACATTTTGTGAAGACGAGCGCCGGCTCCAAATCCTGATGCTCGCAGATGGCGATCAGCTTGTCGAGCACGAGCAAATTCGGCGCGGGCTGCGCGGCGGACACCACCAAGACAAGCTGGTCGAGATTCGCGACCGGCGGGCGCTGCAAGGCGTTTTTGCGCGGCAGGATCTCCATGACGTAACCTTTATTGTCCGGCAGGGCGGCGGCGACCGCGTGGTCGCCCACGAGCGGCGTCGTCTCGCGCTTACGAAAGACGCCCCTCGCCCGGCACTCCAAAATCCGGTCCCCGAGATCGACGTAATAGAAGCCGCCGGTGATCTTGACGATCAGGCCCGTGACCTCCTCATACGCCCCGTTTTCCTGCCGATCCGGAAAGTTATCCAATGGTGACCACCCCGGAAGAATCCTCCTCGCCGCCCGGAAGGGCGTCGGAGCCCTCCGTGCCGGAGCCGATCCCAAGCTCGTCGTCGGACGCGACGGGCTTTGTGAATTCGGAGGCGTGGTCGGCCGTGAGCGTGACGGTCCGCAGGTCGAAGTCCAGCAGGTATTCCCGGTAGACCTTGCCGTCGTAGGTGATGGTCACACGGCCCTCGCCCTCGCCGTCGAACGCGACTTTCCAGTAGCGCGCCTGCGCGGGGTTGAGGCTCTCCTCATGGACGAGCGTGCCGTCGAGCGTGGCTTTGAGATCGACGACGCGGTCGTCCCCCGGCAGCGTCGTCATGATCTGGAGGGACGAGCTCTCCTCGTCGTCCATGCTGACGATCAGGTTGACGGTTTGGCCCTCCTCCATCATCGTGCCGGCGTCCGGGGTCTGGCCGAGCACCACGTTTCCGGCCTCGCCGCTGTCGACGCGGGTGACCGTGCCGACTTTGAGCTTCGCCGAGGAGAGCAGCATCTTGGCGTCGTCCAGCCTGTATCCGGAGAGCTCCGGCACCTCGGTGTATTTCACCTGCGCGCCGAGGCTGACGTAGATGATGACGACCGTGCCGGAATCGACCTCGGTGTCCGCGCCCGGCTCGGTGCGGATGACGTAGCCCTCCTGAATCGTGCTGTTGTATTCCTGAATCGTCGTGAATTCGATGTTGTTTTCCGAGAGGATGGCGTAAACTTGGTTCTCCTCCACGTTCTTGTAATCGGCGAGCGTGAAGAGCTGGACGCCGCTCGAGATTTTGATCCGGATCCGCGCGCCCTCCTTGATGGTCATGCCCGAAACGACGGACTGGTCGTAGATGACGTCCTTCCCGTAAATTTCGTGGAACGCGGAGGACTCGACCTCGATGTCCAGAAGGCCGCTGTATTTTTTCTGCGCCTCTTTATAGTCCATTCCGACAAGGCTGGGCATGGTCATGTCGGGGACTTCCTCAAAAGGGCGGACCATGTAGAGGATGCCGATGACGAAGATGATCGAGACGATGATAAACGCCACGGTGAAGCCCGTCAGCACCGGCACGATCGGCGTATGCCGGGCCGGGTCCTCATTCTCCTTCTTCACTTTTTCGGAAGCCTTTTTATAATGTTCGGAAATGGTCGATTCCTCCGGCGCGGTGTATTTATATTCGAAGCTGACGGTCGGGTTGCGCTTGAATTCCTCGATGTCGCGCAGCATCTCCGCCGCGGACTGGTAGCGGCGGGCGGGGTCCTTCTGCATGGCGCGGATCGTGATGCTCTCGAGGCCCTCCGGGATCTCTGGGTTGAGCTCGCGCGGCTTTTTGGGCTGGCTCTGGATCTGCTGCAGCGCGACGGTCACCGGGCTCTCCGCGTTGAACGGCAGCTTGCCGGTGGTCATCTCGTACAGCATGACGCCGATGGAATAGATGTCGCTTTTCTCGTCGGTGACGTCGCCGCGCGCCTGCTCCGGGCTGATATAATGCACGGAGCCGATCGCGCGGTCGGTCAGGGTCTGCTGGCTGCTGCGGGCGAAGCGCGCGATGCCGAAATCGGCGACCTTGATCGTGCCGTCCGAGAGCAGCATGATATTCTGCGGCTTAATATCGCGGTGCACGATGCCCTTGTCGTGCGCGTGCTGAAGCGCGCGCAGGATCTGCACCGTAAAATGCACGGCCTCCTTCCAACGGAGAACGTGCTGCTGGTCGATGTATTCTTTTAAGGTGATGCCGTCGATGAACTCCATGACGATATACTGGATCTTGTCGTTGAAGCTGACGTCGTAGACCTTGACGATATTCGGGTGGGTGAGCACGGAGATCGCCTTCGACTCGTTGCGGAAGCGGCGGACGATGTCCTCGTTCTGCATGTGCTCGTCGCGCAGGATTTTGACCGCGACGGTGCGCCCGTCGATCACATCGTAAGCCTTATAGACGTTGGCCATGCCGCCCACGCCGATGATCTCTTGGATCTCGTAGCGGCCGTCCAGTTTTTTGCCGATATATCTATCCATCGGAACCCTCCGTTTCTGAAAGAATCAATGGGAAATGCAGACCACGGTGATGTTGTCCGCCCCTCCGGCCTTTTTTGCCGCCGAGATCAGTTTCTCGACGCATTTCCCATAGCCGGCGTTCCGGATGATGTCAAAAAGCTCGCCGCTCGAAAAGTAATTGGAGAGGCCGTCGGTGCAGATGAGGAGCGCGTCGTCGGCTTCGAGCGGAAATTCGCAGTAATCGAGGTCGATCACGGACATGACGCCCAGCGCCCTCGTGATAAAATGCTTTTTGGGATGGAATCTCGCCTCGTCGGCGGTGATCTCCCCTTTATCGACCAAGAGCTGGACCACGCTGTGGTCCTTGGTCGCCTGAATGATCTCTTTCTCCGTGACACGATAGGCACGGCTGTCGCCGGCGTGGATGATATGGGCGATCCCGTCGCAGACGATGGCGGCCACGATGGTGGTCCCCATGCCCCGCAGCGTCGGGTCGCGCTGGGAGCGGTCGAACACGGAGACGTTGGCCGCGGTGACCGCCGTCTGAAGGATGGCACGGATGGAGTTGTCCCCAAAGCCGCTGCCGTAGGCCGCCATGACGCTGTCGCTCACGATGTCGCAGGCCGTGCGGCTCGCGATATGGCCGCCCTTTTCGCCGCCCATGCCGTCGCAGACCACGGCGAACACCGCCGCATCCCCCAGAGCGCCGCAGTTGAAATCGTCTTGGTTGATCTCCCGGACGTTGCCGATATCGGTTTTACCTGCCGCCTTCAGCATGCCGTTCGCCTCCCGTCCCGCGCCGCCGCGCTTTCTCCGCTTCCCGTTCCCTCCGCCGCCGCTCCATACTCCGGAACAGGATCTTCTCGTAGGTGTAATAGGCGAGGAGCGGCGTATTCCGGAAGCCTTTGCTAAAATACCTCTGGATCTCGTTTTTGTAGACCGGAGGGGGGTTGTTTGCCGCCCGCCGCCTTTCCATGGTATTCATCAGCACATCGAGGCACGCCATACGAAACCCCTCCTCTCCGGAAAACTTTTATTTTTCTATCATAATTCTTTTAGCCGCCGCTGTCAACGGAGTCCCCGCTTCCGCCCTCTTGTGCCGGGGCGCGGCCTGCCCCGCCGGAGGCCTCGTTTGCCATGGCAAAGCCCATCGCGCCGCGCCGCAGCTGCCCGCAGGCCGCGTTGATGTCCGTCCCAAGCTCCCGCCGGACGGTCGCGTTAATGCCGCCCTCATTTAAGAGTTTGCAGAACGCGTCCACCTTTTCGCGCTTGCTCCGGCGGTAACCGGTCTCGGTGACGCGGTTGACCGGAATCAGGTTGACATGAGAGCCGGTGCCTTTTAGCAGGCGGATCAGCTCGGCGGCGTGCTCCGGGGCGTCGTTGACGCCGTCGATCAGCGCGTACTCAAACGAGATGCGCCGCCCCGTCACGTCAAAATAGTGCCGGCAGGCCCGTATCAGCTCATCCAGCGGCCACCTGCGCGCGACCGGCATCGTCCGGCGGCGGATCTCGTCGTTGGGCGCGTGGAGCGAGACGGAGAGCGTCAGCTGGAGCTTTTTTTCCGCCAGCCTGTCGATCTGGTCGACAAGGCCGCAGGTGGAGAGGGAGATATGCCGCATGCCCATGTTGAAGCCCTGCTCGCTCGCGACGAGCGTGAGGAAGTCCATCACGCTGTCGAAATTATCGAGCGGCTCGCCGATGCCCATGAGCACGACCGAGGCGATTTTGTCGCCGGAGGCTTCGGCGTCCTCCGCCGCGAGGTAAACCTCCATGAGCATCTCCGAGGCGGAGAGGCTCCGCGACAGGCCGGTCAGCGTGCTCGCGCAGAAAGTGCACCCCATGCGGCAGCCGCACTGTGTGGAGATGCAAAGGCTCCCGCCGCGACGGTACGACATGCGCACGCCCTCGACGTGCTCGCCGTCCTCGAGCGCGTAGAGGTATTTTACCGTTCCATCTTTCGCCGAGACAAGTTTTCTCTCGATTGATACGTTTGCAAGATGATAGCGCGCGGAAAGCCGCTCTCTCAATGTCTTGGGCAGGTCGGTCATCTCCGAAAAATCTTTCGCCCGCCTCTGGTGAAGCCATGAAAAGAGCTGTTTTGCCCGGAAAGCGGGCAGTCCGAGCGCGTCCGTCTCCGCCCTGAGCCGCTCAAACGGCAGCCCCCGAAGATCGATTTGATCCATAACCGTCACCTCCTTACCCTTTTTGAAAACGTGCGAAATAAAAGCCGTCGCAGTCCCGCTCGCCGGGCATCAGCGTCACCGAGAAGCCGTCGGCGGAGTATCCTTTCACGGATTCCGGGAGCATCATTGCCTTCGGCAATGGGGCCGGGACAAGGCCGCATTCCTTTTGCAGGCGCTCCGCGACGGCCTCGTTTTCCGCCTTGGAGAGCGTGCAGGTGGAGTAGACGAGCGCGCCGCCGGGCGCGAGATGCCTTGCGGCGGTCGACGCGACGGCAAACTGGATCTCCGGCAGCCCGGAGAGCTCCTCCGGCTTTTTAAAGCGAATCTCCGGCTTCCTGCGCAGGACGCCGAGGCCCGAGCAGGGCACGTCGCAGAGGATCTTATCAAAGACGCCGAGCGCCCCGTCATAGACGGAGGCGTCGCCGACGACTGTTTTCACATTCTTGAGGCCGAGGCGCTCCGCCCCCTGCGAGACGAGCGCGGCGCGCTTGGGGTGCAGCTCCCCGGCAAGGATCTCGCCCGTGCCGCCCATCAGCTCCGCCATGGTGAAGGTCTTTCCGCCGGGCGCGGAGCAGCAGTCGTAGACGCGGTCATTCGGCTCCGGGCCGAGCGCCGCGGCGCAGAGCTGGCTCGAAAGGTCCTGCACATGAAAGAGGCCCTTTTTATAGCATTCCGTCTCGTCCGGCGCGCCGCAGGAGAGTCTGAGCGCGTCCGGCAACGCATCGACGGCTTCGGCCAAGACGCCCTCCGCCGCCAGCAGCGCCGTCAGTTCGGCCAGATCGGTTTTCAGCGTGTTGACCCTGACCCAGACCGGGGGCGCGCCCAGAGAGGCCCTGAGGGCGCTCTCCGCGCGCTCAAGGCCGTACTCCGCCGCCCATCTCTCGCAGAGCCAGAGGGGCGCCGCATATTCGGCGGAGAGGCGCTCCATCGGCGGCAAAGTGCCGGTCCCCGTTTCCTTGTCGCCGCGGAGAAAGGAGCGCAGGATGCCGTTGACAAAGCCGGACGCCTTGGCCGCGCCGAGGGCCTTCACGAGCTCCACCGACTCGTTGACCGCCGCGGAATCCGGGACCGAATCCATGTAAAGAATCTGGTAGAGCCCGAGCCGCAGCGACTCCAGCACCGCGGGCGTCAGCTCCCCGAGCGGACGGGAGCAGTACCGGGCGAGCAGGCGGTCCAGACTGATGCGCCGCTCCAGCGCGCCGTAAAAGAGCGCCGAGGCGAACGCCTTATCCCGCGCGTCGAGCGTGGAATTCTTCAGCGCGGCGTCGAGCACCAGATTGGAATAGCCGCCGGAGGACACCCGTATCGCGGCCTTCGCCGCCAGTATGCGCGCCGTTTCCGCCATCGCGGGCGCCCCCTTTCTTTTTTTAAAATAAAAACGTGTGGCTGTGGAGCCGTGGGATGCCATGCCCCTCTCTGCTGACCTTTTGGGCGAGCAAAAACGCGGACATTCCGGGGAGTATAGCCCCGGCGGCCCATGCGGGGCTTCAGCGCCTTCTGCGGCTCCCGCTAAAGAGGAGAATGAACCGCAGCAGTTGGGCGATCGAGGTCATCATGGCCGCCACATAGGTCAGCGCCGCCGCCCGCAGCACCTTTCTCGCGCCGGCCAGCTCCTCGCCGTAGAGGATGTCGTTATCCTCCAGAATCTTCAGCGCGCGGCGGGAGGCGTTGAATTCCACCGGCAGCGTGACGAACTGAAACAGGGCGATCATCGCAAAAAGCACGATGCCCGCCGAGATCAGCGGCTCAAACGAGAGCAGCAGGCCCAGCAGGATCAGCGGCATATAGAGAAACGAGCTGATCTGCGTGACCGGGACGATGACCTCGCGCACCCGGATCGGGAAATAGCCGACCGCGTGCTGGATGGCGTGGCCGGCCTCGTGCGCCGCGACGCCGATGGCCGCGACGGAGGTGCTGGCGTAGACGCTCTCGGAGAGGCAGAGCTCCTTGTTTTTGGGGTCGTAGCGGTCGGTCAGGCTGCCGCGCACCTGACGGATGCCCACGTCGCCCACGTCGTTTTGCCGCAAAATGAGGCCCGCGGCGTCCGCGCCGGTATAGCCCCGGCTCGAGAGGACCGTGCTGTATTTTTTAAAATTATGATTCACCTGATACGAGGCCCATAAACCGAGCAGCAGGGCCGGCACAATGAGAATCAGATAATAATAATCGAAGCCATAGTAATAAAAATATTCGGAACCAAACATCGTATTCCTCCTTATCCGAGGCGCGTTCCCTTTTCCGGGCGGCGGCCGCGCATAAAATCGGCCCCGCTCATCCGTTTCCCGCCCTCCGGGCAGATCTCCCGCAGCTCCACCGCGCCGTCCCCGCAGCCGACAATAAAACGCCGCTCGTCGAGCAGGACGCCCGGCTCGCCGGAAAAGCCCTCCGCGGCGGCCATTTGATACACTTTAACGGACTTCCCGCCGAGCGAAGTGCAGGCGACCGGCCACGGGTCGAGCCCGCGGGCGAGATCGTGCAGCTCGCGCATGGATTTTGTAAAATCAATCGTGCTCATCTCTTTTGTGAGCATCGGGGCGAAGGTCGCCTCGGCGTCGTCCTGCGGCGTGCGCGGGACGGAGCCCTGATCGAACAGCGCGAGCGTCCGCTCGATCGCGTCCGCGCCAAGGGCGGCGAGGCGCTCAAACAGCTCGCCGGAGGTCTCCTCCGGGCCGATCGGCGTCTCAAGCTTCAGGATCATATCGCCGGTGTCCATGCCCTGTGCCATATACATCGCGGTGACGCCGGTCTTTTCCTCGCCGTTTAGGACGCTCCACTGGATCGGGGCCGCGCCGCGGTATTTGGGCAGCAGCGAGCCGTGGATGTTGACGCAGCCAAGCGGCGGCACTTCCAGCAGATCCGCCGGCAGAATCCTGCCGTAGGCGGCCACGACGACGAGATCCGGGCGCAAGTCTTTGAGCAAGGCGAGCGCGGTCCCATCGCGGAGCTTCGCAGGCTGCCAGACCGGGACGCCGTTTTCGAGCGCGAGCGCCTTGACCGGCGTCGGCAAAACGGCCTGTTTGCGGCCGACCGGCTTATCCGGCTGGGAGATCACGCCGACCACGTTTCTGCCGGTGTCGATCAGACGCCGCAGGATCGCCGCGGCGAAATCCGGCGTGCCCATAAAAACGATGCGCAGATCTTTCAAAGCGCAAATCCCCTTTCGATGTGAGACGGAAGCGCCCTCTCCGCCGCGCGGAGGGCCGCTCGCGATAAAATAAAAACATGGTTTTTCGCAAATCCGCGGGGCAGTTTCCCGCGCACAAAGATGGATGGTTTTTCTTCTTGGCGGAGAAACGCGGCCTGTTCCCGAGAATCAAAACGCCGCCCGCGGGGCTTTATTCCTCTTCGCCGGGCTCCAGCATCCGCTTGGCGAGATCCACGAAGCAGACGCCGTTGAGGTGGTCGATCTCGTGGCAGAAGGCGCGGGCCTTGAGCGCCTCGCCGGTGATCTCAAACCATTCGCCATGGCGGTCCTGCGCCCGGACGGTGACGGTCATCGGGCGCACGACGATGCCCCATTTCCCCGGGAAAGAGAGGCAGCCCTCGTGGCCCTCCTGCTCCCCGGCGGCGGCAATGATCTCGGGATTCACAAGCTCGATCACGCCGCGCTCGTCGCCCACGTCCACGACGATCGCGCGGCGCATGACCCCGACCTGCGGCGCGGCGAGGCCCGCGCCCTCCGCCTCGTGCATCGTCTCGACCATGTCGTCCAAAAGCTGGGCGAGGCGGTCGTCAAATTTTTCAACCGGGCGGCAGACTTTCCGAAGGATCGGGTCGCCGTCCAGCACAATCGTTCTGAGTGCCATCTTGATTTCTACCTTTCGTAACGGGTTTATTTTTACCTTGATTTCAGCCGATATCGGTGGGATCGGCGGATACTTCGATTTTACCGTAGCGCGATTCCTTCGCGAACGCCCGCAGCGCCTGTGCCGTGACGCGGAAGAACGCGCCGTCCGGCCGATATTTGAGGATGAGCTTCCAGCGCCATTTGCCGGCCACTTTGGGCACCCGCGAGGGCGTCGGGCCGAGCAGCCTCGCCGGGAGCCCCGCCTCCTTGATCCGCTCGGCGAAATCCGCGGAGAACGCCTCGGCCGCCTCCCGGACCTTCCGCTCCTCGGTCCCGGAAAACAGGATGGAGCCCATCGCGCAGTAGGGCGGGTAGAGCATCACCTTGCGGTTGAGGATTTCGTCCTCGTAAAACGCGCGGTAATCCTGCGCGGAGGAGCGCACGAGCACGCTGTGCTCCGGGGAATAGGTCTGGATATAGGCGCGGCCGGAGAGCCCCGCGCGCCCGCAGCGGCCGATCACCTGCGTCAGGAGGCCGAACGTGCGCTCATAGCTGCGGTAATCGCCCCCGTAGAGGCTCATGTCCGCCGCGAGCACGCCCACGAGCGTCACGCCGGGGAAATCGAGCCCCTTCGCGACCATCTGGGTGCCGATCATGATCTCATATTTGCCCTCGGCGAATTCGGCGAAATACCGGTCGTGCGAATAGCGCGCCATCGTCGTGTCGAGGTCCATGCGCAGGATATGGGCGTCCGGGAAATCCCGGCGCAGCTCGTCCTCCACCCTCTGCGTGCCGCAGCCGGAATACATGACGTACTCGCTGCCGCAGGAATCGCACCGGGCGGTGGCCTGCTCCGAATAGCCGCAGTAATGGCACATCAGGCGGCCGTTCGCCTTGTGGTAAATGAGCGGGATGTCGCAGCGCGGGCAGGATTTGACGGTATTGCAGCGCATGCAGCGCGCGATCGTGTTGTAGCCGCGGCGGTTCATCAGCAGGATGGACTGCTGCCCGTGCGCAAGGTTCCACGCAAGCTCCGCGGCGAGCCCTTCGCTGAGCACGCCGGTGTTGCCCCCGCGGTCCTCCTCCTTCATATCGACGATCACGGTATCCGGCAGCTTCGCGCCGCCGTAACGCTGCGTCATCTCAAAGAGCCGGATCTTGCCCTCTTTGGCTTTATAGAACGTCTCGATCGAGGGCGTCGCCGAGGCCAGCAGCAGCGGAATCCCGAGCTTCGCGCACCGGAACGCCGCCGCGTCCCGCGCGTGAAAGCGCGGCGACCGGTCGGATTTATAGCTCTGCTCCTGCTCCTCGTCGAGAATGATAAGCCCGAGGCGCGGGGCCGGGGCGAAGACCGCCGACCGGGTGCCGATCACGATGCTCGCCTTGCCGCTTCGGACGCGCTTCCACTCGTCGATCCGCTCGCCGGCCGAGAGCGCGCTGTGCATCACCGCGACCTCGCGGCCGAAACACGCGATGAAGCGCCCGATCATCTGCGGCGTCAGCGAGATCTCCGGCACCATCAGGATCACCTGTCGGCCGGCCTTGATCTCCTCGTCGATCAGCTTCATAAAGACCTGCGTCTTGCCGCTGCCGGTGACGCCGAAGAGCAGCGCCGCGGAGGTTTCCCCGGTCCCGCAGAGGGCGCGGATGCCCTCGTAGGCGGCCGTTTGCTCCTCCGAGAGGACGATCTCCGAGGCGTCCATCGTCTTTTTTGCGTCCTTATAGGGCGTGCGGAAGGAGGGCTGCTCAAAATACTCCGCCGCGCCTTTTTTGACCAGCGCCTCGACGACGGCCGGGCCCGCGGCGGTGTAGTAACCGATCTCTTTGACGCAGACGGCCCCGCTCTCGCGCAGAAATTCCAAGACCTCCCGCTGCTTCGGCGTCGCTTTAAACGGAAGATTCCCGCCGCTCTCGAGCAGCTCGGAAAGTTCCGGCGTCAGCCGCGCCATGCGCAGCGTCTCGTCCCCGACCGCGCGCCTTGCAGCCTCGGTTTTTTCCAAGACGCCGCGCATGGCGAGACCGTTAAAGAAGGAAAGATTCTCAAAGCCGAACGCCTGCATCAGCGCCTTGCCGTCGGCGGCGCCCTTTTTCCCGCGCAGGAACCGGACGACGCGCAGCTCCTCCTCGGAGAGCGCCCCCTCGTCGAGCGACGGGGCGACCCGGAACCGGTAGACCGGCTTGTAGCCGAGCCCCGGCGGCAGCATCGCCTTGACCGCCTCAAAGAGCGGGCAGAAGGTGCGCTCCGCCAGATGCGCGGCGAGCGCCAGCAGCTCCTCCGAGAGCACCGGCTCGCCGTCCAGCGCCGCCAAAACGGATTTCAGCTTCGCGTCCGGCGTCTCCGGGCGGTCGGCGAGCGCGAATACCATGCCCTGCCGCTTCGCCCCGCCCGCGCTGAACGGCACGAGCACGCGCTTCCCGGGCTCCACCGAGCTTTCGAGCGCTGGCGGGATTTCATAGTCAAAGAATTTATCAAAGCGGAAAGCGGCCTTTTCCACCGCGATTTTCGCTATCACGGAGCGCCGCCCCCCTCCCGAAATCAGATTGTTACGACAGATCCACGTCGTCGAGATAGAGATAGCCGTTCTCGGCGATATAATCCTTCCTGCCCGCGAGGTTATCCCCCAGCAGCAGGTCGAATTTGTCGGCGGTCGCCTGCATCTCGCTCGGCGTGATCTTAATGAGGCGGCGCGTCTCCGGATTCATCGTGGTGAGCCACATCATATCCGGCTCGTTTTCGCCAAGACCCTTGGAGCGCTGGACGTTCACCTTTTTGCCGCCGAGCTTCTGCACAACGCGGTCTTTTTCGTCGTCGGTCCAAGCGAAGTAGCTCTGGTCCCCGCAGACGATCTCATAGAGCGGGGATTCGGCGATGTAGACGAGGCCCTCGTCGATCAGGGACGGCGTCAGGCGGTAAAGCATCGTCAGGATCAGCGTGCGGATCTGGAAACCGTCGACGTCCGCGTCCGTGCAGATGATGATTTTGTTCCAGCGCAGGTTGTCGAGGTCGAAGGTGGAAAATTCCTTGTTGGCCTTCGTCTTGACCTCGACCCCGCAGCCCAGCACCTTGATTAAATCGGTGATGACGTCGCTCTTGAAGATTTTGTCGTAGTCCGCCTTGAGGCAGTTGAGGATCTTGCCGCGCACCGGGATGATGGCTTGGAAGTCGGCGTCGCGCCCCTGCTTGCAGGCGCCCAGGGCGGAATCGCCCTCCACGATGTAGATCTCGCGGCGGCCGATGTCCTTGGTGCGGCAGTCGACGAATTTCTCGACGCGGTTCGTCATGTCGATGGTGCCGGCGAGCTTCTTTTTGAGGTTGAGGCGGGTCTTCTCCGCGTTCTCGCGGCTGCGCTTGTTGATGAGCACCTGCTCGGCCACGCGGGCGGCGTCGTCCGGGTTCTCGATGAAATAGACCTCGAGCTGGTGCTTGAGGAAATCGGTCATGGCCTCCGCGACAAACTTGTTGGTGATGGATTTTTTGGTCTGGTTCTCGTAGGAGGTCTGGGAGGAGAACGACGAGGTGATCAGCACGAGGCAGTCTTCCACGTCCTGAAAGCTGATCCGGCTCTCGTTTTTGAGATATTTCCCGGCGGTTTTGATATAGGCGTCGATCTGCGAGACGAACGCGCTCTTGACCGCTTTTTCCGGGGAGCCGCCGTGCTCGAGCCAGCTCGAGTTATGGTAGTACTCGATGGTTTTGACCCGGTTGGAGAAACAGCAGGCGGCTTGGATTTTCACCTTATAATCCGGCTTGTCCTCTCGGTCGCGGCCGGCGCGCTCGCCCTGCCAGAACTGCACGCCCGTCAGCGACGGGCCGTCCCCGGCGAGCTCCCGGATGTAATCGGCGATGCCGTTTTCGTAGCGGACCTCCGTACTTTCAAAGCCGCCGCCCGGCTTTTGACTTTTTAAGATGAACAGCAGGCCCGCGTTGACGACCGCCTGCCGCTTGACCGTGTCCGCGTACCACTCCGCCGGCACCTCCGTGTCGGTGAAGACCTCGCGGTCCGGCTTCCAGCGGAAGCGGGAGCCGGTTTTCTTGCGCGTCGCCGGCTCCTTTTGGAGGCCGCCGATGTTTTCGCCGCGCTCGAAGCGCAGGTGATAGAGATACCCGTCCCGGCAAATCTCCGCCTCCATCCACTCGGAGGCGTACTGCGTCGCGCAGAGGCCCAAACCGTTGAGGCCGAGGGAATATTCGTAATTCTCCGCCGCGTCGTATTTTCCGCCGGCGTAGAGCTCGCAGAACAGCAGCTCCCAGTTGTAGCGCTGCTCCTTCTGATTATAATCCACCGGGCAGCCGCGGCCGAAATCCTCGATCTCCACCGAGCCGTCCAGATAACGGGTGATGAGAATCCGGTCGCCGTATCCGGCGCGCGCCTCGTCGATCGCGTTGGAAATGATCTCAAAGATCGCGTGCTCGCAGCCCTCGACGCCGTCGGAGCCGAAGACCACGGCCGGGCGCTTGCGGATCCGGTCCGCCCCCTTGAGGGAATAGATGCTGTCGTTTCCGTACTCCTGTCTTTTCGCCATATGTCCTCCGTTTCGCTCTCTTCCCGCCGTTCGCGGTAGGACGCCGCAATACATATCCTATTATATTATATGACACCGCGCTTTTCTTTTCAAGGAGAAATCAAAACCGAGGGAGCGCCGCGTCTATTTTATCCCTTTTTACCCGCCTTTTTCCGGCAAAACGCCGGCGGAGGCGTCCCGCGCGGGCCGGGCGGCGGGCCCTCCCAAAAAAGAGGCCCGGCCTTGCAAATCCCCGGAAAAGATGTTACGATGGGACTGGAAACAAATCCCAGAGTCTTGAAAGCCCGGAACCTTTTTTACGACGGAGGTGCTTTGAATGTCTGCAAAACCGAACAGCATCGATCTCGCGACCGGGGGCGTTCTTCCGAATTACTTTTTCGTCGACTGCAAAAGCTGCGCGTTTTCGGCGGGAAATTTCCAATCGGAGGCACAGGCCGACCGGGAGATGCTCAAAATCCACGGCAAATGCCCCGAATGCGGCGGCGACGTGACGATCGAAAAACGGGCGGCGGAGGTCCGCCCCTATCCCGAGGGCCTGAAGATCACCTTTTGAGCGCGGCCGTCCCATGGCAAAGACGAGTTTTCAAAAGAAAAAAAGGAGCGGCGATCCGCTCCTTTTTTCTTTTTACTTTTTATCTCAGCTCCGCCGAGATCGCATATTCCCCGGAATAGAGGTCGATCACCGCGGTCATCGTGACGCGCGGGACGACCGCCCCCGGAACCGTGATGGATTCCGCCAAGAGCTCCCGCGGATACCCGGAGAGATCCCCGGTCTGCGGCATAAAGTCCCCGGCCTCCACCTCGGCGGCCGACACCGCCTTCGCGACGACGACGGTGCAGGTCCGCCCGTCCCCCGACAAGTCGGAGGAGACGTAGCCGCCCTCCACCCAGAAGCCGCTCAGGAGCTCCGCCTGACCGGAGCTGTCGTAGACGAGCACGGAGACGGAATCGCCCGTGGGGCTGATCTCCACCCGCCGTTTTCCGGTGTCGTAAACCTGTTCCGCGTCCTTCGTCTCGGCCGCGACCTCTTTGCCCCCGGCGGCGAAATAACCCGCCAGAAGCTCGAGCGCGGAGGGAGCCGCGCCGGTTTCCCCTTCCGGGGCGTTCGTTTCGCAGGTCACCGAGGCGGAATCCCCGCTTTCTCCCCTTCCGTACGCCTTCGCGGATTCCCCGGCGGCGGGCGCCGCCTCTTGGTACGCCATCTCGGGCGACTCCCGCGGGGCCGTGTCGGCGGCGTATTCCTCCTCGGCGCCCCCGTCGTACGAGGCCGGGGAGCCCATCGCCAGCATATTGGCGTCCTCCGCCGCCTGCGGCGAGGCGCTCCTCGCGCCGACGCCGCTCTTGAGCATCGGGATGAGCACGGCCAGACAGATACAAGCGACCGCGGCCGTTTTGAGCATCGGGAAAAGACGGATGTTATTTTTCTTGTTTCCGGTCTCCGTCAGCCGCTCAAAAAGCAGGCTGACGTCCGGCATCGGCGGAACCGGGATGGACTGGTCAAGATTAAAAAGTCGTTGGTTCAGCGTTTCTGTAAACATTTCTTCCTCATTCTTAGCCATCCTCCTCACCTCCCAGCATTTCACGAAGCTTTCCGTATGTACGATGCAGCTTCGAGCTTACGGTTCCCTGAGGTTTGGCCAGCATCTCCGCGATCTCCTTTGTGGTGTAGCCATGCAGCACGTTGAGCACCAAAATCATGCGCTCTTCGGGCTGGAGCTTTGCGATCGCTTTGGCAAGCGCGGCGTTGTCCACGGCTGCGTCCTCGAGGCTCGCGCTGCCGCGGTCGGAGGTCTCGACAAAATCGTCGAGATCAAAGGTGTTTCTGCGCAGGATCAGCCCTCCGACGGCGCGTTTGCAGCGAACGCTCAGAATGCGGAAAATCCAGCCTTTAAAAGCGGCCGGCTCCCGCAAATTGGAGATGCCTTTTAAAGCCTCGAGAAACGTGTCCGAGACCGCGTCCAGCGCATCTTCCTGATTTCCGAGCGTATACAGAGCAAATCGGTACAGCTCAGGGTAACAGGCCTCGTAAAGCGCGGCGAAGGCATCCCTGTCCCCGTCCCTCGCCTTTGAGGCCAAACCGGGATCCAATATCATAACCACACCACCATTCATGGCTATCACAAACATAGTGCAATTTCATTATAAATTTGATGCGCGAAAAAGGAAGGGAAATTCCGAAAAAATATAAAAAATGTCCCGCTCCACAAGAAGCGGGACATTTGCGCCGGCATCGACCTATCTTTCCGGGAGGCTGCCCTCCAAGTATTTTCGGCACGAACGAGCTTAACTTCTGTGTTCGGAATGGGAACAGGTGGAACCTCGCCGTAATCAATACCGACTATGGTGACCCGGGGGGGATTCGAACCCCCGTTGCCGGCGTGAGAGGCCGGAGTCTTAGGCCACTTGACCACCGGGCCATAATGGTGCGCCATCAGGGACTCGAACCCAGGGCCCGCTGATTAAGAGTCAGCTGCTCTACCAACTGAGCTAATGGCGCATACCGAGGACAGGAACCCGCCTTGCAGACAGGCCTGCCGTCAAACAGGGACGCCTTTATCCTGCGGACCGAGGAGCCCTGAGAACCGAATAAGAACGTTTTTTGGAATAATCTTCGAAGAGAAAGAAAGCGAAAGGTCAAGCCCTCGACCGATTAGTACTCGCAAGCTTCACGCGTTGCCGCGCTTACACATTGAGCCT
>JAGOPP010000032.1 GCA_017991935.1 Oscillospiraceae bacterium | reverse complement strand
AAAAAAAGGCTGCTCCTCCCGATTGAGAAGCAACCTTTTTGCATAAGTCCGTCATAAGCTTATCGCAAATTCACTCAATCCCAGGAGCTTTATGCACGAACAGGTCTCCCGGCTTAGCATCACTTTACTCGAGCGCCTTCCCATCCGAAGATAGTGGCATCCGCTCTTTCATCCGCATCACGGTTGCTGGTACAGCTCGGAATTTTCATCCGATTCCCACGGCGGTATCCCGCTGGCGTTTTCACGCATTGGCGCACGCTTTTAGCTTTCTTATCATACCAAACAAAACGCTCGGTGTCAATTCGATTTTACCATAATTCGCGGGAATCTCTCGGAAACTTCGCAATTTCAGACGGGGAAGCGCCCAAGGCTTCGGCGGCCCGCCGCGCCGCCGCCCGGAGGGCTTTTTCCCGGAGCCCCCCGGCGGTTTCGCCC
Source organism: Oscillospiraceae bacterium (assembly GCA_017991935.1). Lineage (GTDB taxonomy): Bacteria > Bacillota > Clostridia > Oscillospirales > Ruminococcaceae > UMGS1668. Next base: position 5,324 of record JAGOPP010000032.1, on the reverse strand, counting down.
GCGGATTTATTGGCAGCAGTGGCGCTCGGCGCCGTTAAAGGCGACAAGGACGACGCTCTTGCCGCAGGTTTTTTTGATTTCCTCTTGCAGGCTGTTGATCTTTTCGATCTCTTCGGAACTCAAGTTGGCGACGTTTTCAAAGCTCATGGAATCCACCTCCTTTCGTTTTATTCTTCGCTTTCCCATGGCAAACATTCAAGAACATTTGTTCGAATCTTTTGAAAAAACGGTTGCTTTTAAAAGGGGCTTCGTTTATAATAGAATATATAAAAAGGAATCGCGCCCGCCCGGAGCGTCCCTCCGGCGGGCATACACGGAGGATGTTGGGATATGGCGGATAAACAGAAGGCATTGGAAACAGCCATCGCGCAGCTCGAAAAGCAGTATGGAAAGGGCACGGTCATGAAACTTGGCCAGTCGCCGGAGCTCAACGTCGAATCCATTTCGACCGGCTCCATCACGCTCGACTGCGCGCTGGGCATCGGCGGCATCCCGCGCGGCAGGATCGTCGAGATTTTCGGGCCGGAGAGCTCCGGCAAGACCACCGTCGCCCTCCAGATCGTCGCCTCCGCGCAGCGTTTGGGCGGGGAGGCCGCGTTTATCGACGTGGAGCACGCGCTCGACCCCGTCTATGCGAAGGCGATCGGCGTCGACATCGACAGCCTCCTCGTCTCCCAGCCGGACACCGGCGAGCAGGCGCTCGAGATCACGGAGGCGCTGGTCCGCTCCGGCGCGATCGACGTGATCGTACTGGATTCCGTCGCCGCCATGGTGCCGAGGGCCGAGATCGAGGGCCTGATGGGCGACGCCCACGTCGGCTTGCAGGCGAGGCTGATGTCTCAGGCGCTGCGCAAGCTGACCGGCGTCATCAGCAAGACCAACTGCGTCGCCATCTTCATCAACCAGCTGCGCGACAAGGTCGGCGTGCTCTACGGCAGCCCCGAGGTGACCCCCGGCGGCCGCGCGCTGAAGTTTTATTCCTCCGTCCGGCTCGACGTGCGCAGGCAGGAGCAGCTTAAAAACGGCACCGAGGTCGTGGGCAACCACACCAAAGTAAAAGTCGTCAAAAATAAGGTCGCGCCGCCGTTCCGCGAGGCCGAGTTCGATATTCTCTACGGAAAGGGCATCTCCCGCGAGGGCGAGATCCTCGATCTCGCGGTCAAGCTCGACATCGTCGAGAAATCCGGCGCGTGGTTCTCCTACAACGGCCAGCGCATCGGGCAGGGCCGCGACAACGTCCGCCAGTATCTCTGCGACAACCCGGAGCTCGCGAATGAGCTCGACAAAAAACTCCGCGAAAATATGGACAAGATCGACGAGCTCTCCCGTCCGGGCGGCAAGAAATCCAAGGTGCTGTCCGTCGAGCCCGTGTCGGTGGACGTCGAGAACGATGAGGACGAGTAAATCGCCGGAAGGCCCCCTTACAAAAGAACAGACGCGGGAAAAAGCCCTGAACTTGCTCGAGTACAGGGCTCATTCGCGTTATGAGCTTCTCCAGAAGCTGCGCCGCTCCACGGGCGAGGAGACGGCTTCGGCGGTTTTAGACGAGCTTGCGGAGGTCGGCCTGATCGACGACGCGGCCTTCGCCGCGCAGTACGCGCACGACTTGATCGAGGAAAAGCTGCTCGGCCCGATGCGGCTGCGGCAGGAGCTCGCCCGGAAGGGCGTCGACGACGAGACGGCACAGGACGCCGTCTGGCAGGCGGAGGCGGAGCTCGGCGACGCGGAGGCCCGGCTTGACCGGCTGATCGCCGCAAAATACGGCGGTTTCCTCGCGGACGAGAAAAACCGCCGGCGCGCGGTCGCCGCCCTCTTTCGCCTCGGCTACGGATATGATATGATAAAAACGGCGATCAAAAAAGCCGGACAAGAAATACAAATGGAGTGGTAAAAAAATGCCGGAAAAGACCAGCGCAGCGAGAGTGGGCTTTGTGGCCCTCGGCTGCCCCAAAAATCAGGTGGACGCCGAGCTCATGATGGGCGCGCTCAAACAGGCGGGGTTTGAAATATCCTCGGATCCGGACGAATGCGAAGTCGTCGTCGTCAACACCTGCGCGTTTATCGAGAGCGCCAAGGCGGAGTCCATCCAGAGCATCTTGGAGTTTTGCGGGAAAAAAGCGAACGGGAACCCCAAGGTCGTCGTGGTGACCGGGTGCCTCGCGGAGCGCTACCGCGAGCAGGTCGGGGAGCTGATCCCGGAGGCGGACGTCGTGCTCGGCATCGGCGCCAACGACGAGATCGCCGCCTCGATCAAAAAGGCCCTGAAGGGCGAAAGGGTGCAGAAATTCTACGCGCCGGAAAACGTGCCGCTCAAGGGCTACCGCATTCTGGCCAACGCGCCGTTCATGGCCTACATCCGGATCGCGGAGGGCTGCGACAACCGCTGCACCTACTGCGCGATCCCGATGATCCGCGGGCGCTTCCACAGCCGCCCGATGGAGGACATCGTGGAGGAGGTGCGGAACTTCGCCGCCCGGGGCGTGCGGGAATTCAACATCATCGCGCAGGACACCACCCGCTACGGCGAGGACCTCTATGGCGAGAAAAAGCTCCCGGAGCTGCTCAAAAAGCTCTGCGAGATCGGCGGGGTCAAATGGATCCGCATCCTTTATACTTATCCGGAGCGCATCACCGACGAGCTGCTCGACGTGATCGCGAAAGAGGATAAAATCATCAAATATCTGGACATCCCCTACCAGCACTGCAAGGAGGAGATTCTGCGGAACATGAACCGCGCCGGCGGCATGATGGAGATCCTCGGCCAGCTCAAGCACATCCGCGAAAAGGTGCCGGGCGTCACCCTGCGCACGACGCTGCTGGTCGGCTTCCCCGGGGAGACGGATCAGGATTTCGACAGCCTCGGCGTCTTTGTCAAGGCGGCGAGATTCGACCGGCTCGGGTGCTTCGCCTATTCCCGCGAGGAGGGCACGCCGGCGGCCGATTTCCCGGATCAGGTGGAGCAGGAGGTCAAGGAGCGCCGGGCCGAGATCATCATGGCCATCCAGACCGACATCTCCAAGACGCTGCTCAAAAAGCAGGTCGGCGGGGTCAAGGAAATCGTGGTCGAAAATTACGACCCGCGGCATAAAATGTTTATCGGCCGCAGCGCGGAAAACGCCCCGGAGATCGACGGCAGGGTCTATTTCACAAGCCCCTTCCGTCACAAGCTGGGCGATTTCGTCTCGGTCAAAATTGAAAATTCCTCCGATTATGACCTCTGCGGCTCTCTGGTCGCGGACATTCCGGAAAGCGAGGCGTGAGATTGAACCTTCCTAACAAGCTGACCATCCTGAGGATGGTGATGGTCCCGCTCTTTGTGGCGGCCTTCCTCCTCGGTTTTGAGAGACATTTTCTGATCGCGCTGATCCTCTACGCGGCGGCGAGCCTCACGGATATTCTGGACGGCAACATCGCCCGGTATCAGAATCTGGTCACGGATTTCGGCAAGCTGATGGACCCCTTGGCGGACAAGATCCTCGTCACGTCCGCGCTGATCTGCTTCACGGCGGAGGGCCTGATCTCGCCGGTGGCGACGATCATCATCATCAGCCGCGACCTGCTGGTGAACTCTTTCCGCCTGATCGGCGCGACCAAGGGCAAAGTCATCGCGGCCGACGTCTGGGGCAAGCTCAAGACCGCCACGCAGGACATCGGCGTCTGCTGCATCCTGTTTTGGCAGGCGATCGCCGAGTGGAACAGCGCCTCGCCCGTGACCGAGGGGTTCCGGCTCCTTTCGGAGGTGCTGGTGGTCGCCATGACCGTGCTCACCGTGATCTCCGGCTACAATTATATCCGCAAGAATTGGGACCTCCTTATAAATAGGAAATAAGAATATAAGATAGAAAGGCGCCCGGCGGAGATTTTCCGCCGGGCGCCTCTTATATAAGGAAAAAGAGAAAGGGGTCGGGGTCGCGGGAAAAACGGGACGCGTTTCCCGGCATGCCCCGCCCGATTTGCGTACCCCCACGGAGGGCGCGCCGCGGTTCGCTTTTCAAAAACACGGAGAAATCCCATCCCCATATCGCGGAGATCAAAGCGGCCAGACGGGCCCCGGCGCGCAGGGCCTCAGAGCTGCCGCAGGTCGTAGGGCGTCTCCTGATAGACAAAATAGTTGAGCCAGTTCGAGTAGAGCAGATGCGCGTGCCCCCTCCAGCAGTGCGGCGCCTCCCGCGCGGGATCGTCGCCCGGGAAATAGCGGGCCGGGACTTCGATCGGGAGCCCGGCGTTCCGGTCGCGGAAATACTCGCTTGCGAGCGTGCCGCGGTCGTACTCCGAGTGCCCGGTCGCGAAGAACTGCCTGCCGTCGCGGGAGGCGGCGAGGTAGACGCCCGCTTCGTCCGAGACGGAGAGGAGCTCAAGCTCCGGCGACGCCTCGATCTCCTCCGCGCGGACCTCCGTGTGGCGGGAATGCGGCGCGAGAAACGTCTCGTCGAAGCCGCGCACCAGCTTGTGGTTCGGGTTGAGCAGCCGGTGCTCAAAAATGCCGAAGCATTTTTTCTCGAGCGGGTACTTCTTTATTCCATAATGATAATATAGGCCGGCCTGCGCGCCCCAGCAGATATGAAAGACGGACTGCACGTTCGTTTTCGACCACTCCATCACGGCGCAGAGCTCGTCCCAGTAGTCCACATCTTCAAACGGCATCTGCTCGACCGGGGCGCCGGTGATGACGAGGCCGTCGAAGCGCCCGTCCTTCACGTCGTCGAACGTCTTATAAAATTTGAGCAGATGGTCGCCGGGCGTGTTTTTGGAGGTGTGCGTCTTGGTCTGGAGCAGCTCAACCTCGACCTGCAGCGGCGTATTCCCGAGCAGGCGCAGGAGCTGCGTCTCCGTCTCGATCTTTTTGGGCATCAGGTTGAGGATCGCGATCTTCAGCGGGCGGATGTCCTGATGCATGGCGCGGTTCTCCTGCATCACGAAAATGTTTTCCCCCTCGAGCACCTTCCGCGCCGGCAAGTCGTTCGATATGCAGATCGGCATGACGCCACCCCCAAAAAATAGATGGATTTATCATAGCGCCGGGGGCCGAAAATTGCAAGCCTGTGGAAAACTTCGCGGAAAATTTCTTGTTTTCAACGCATTGTGAAAGGTTTTTCACCGAACACCCGGTGACGTTGCGAATTTGAAATATTACGCCGAAAAAACAGTTGACAGGAGAAAATCATGATGATATAATGACGAAGCTGTCTAAAGAACAGCGCCCCGATTTTTGGGTCGGGGGCATGGGACCTTGAAAATTGAACAGCATAGGAAACCCTTGAATTCTCAAGAGTAAAATATTGCAAAGAGATATTCCTAAGGAAACAGATAATTCTATTGTCAGC
>JAGOPP010000031.1 GCA_017991935.1 Oscillospiraceae bacterium | reverse complement strand
CGGGGCCGCTCTGGCTGATCCTCGCGGCGGTGCTCGCCTTCGGCGTCCTGCGGAATTTGCCGCTCTTTTCGTTTCTTGCGCCGACCTTCGTCTGAACCTCGGATTTTTCGTTTAGGAAAGGAAAAATGCCTATGTTATGCGCAAATTGTGGGAAGGAGATCCCTGAGGGAGCCCAATTCTGCCCGGTCTGCGGAAAGAGACAGGGGCAGGAGCAGGATTTCTCCGCGCCCCACCCGCCCAGAACGCCCGCCGAGGCGATCGCGCGGGAGATCCGGGACGACACCAAAACCTCCGCCATCCTCTGGATCGTCATCGGCAGCATCCAGATCCTCGGCTGCATCACGATCATCGCCGGCGTCTGGAACCTTGTGATGGGCATCCGGCGCCTGAGCCTCAGCGAAACGATTATACCGGGCAACGCGGAGGTCTACCGGGCCTTCGACGACGGGCTCACCAATCTCATCATCACCGCCGTGCTCAACTTTGTGCTCGGCGGGGTGGTCTTCGCGCTGCTGTGCATCTGGGATTATTTTATCCGGGACAAAGTGATCCGGAACGCCTCCGTCTTCTGCGGCTGACCGGCCGTTTTGGGTGTTGCGGGACGCCCTTTTCTCCTACAAGGGGAGAGGAGGGCGCTTTTTCCGTACTTTTGGGCTTGCCGCGCCCCGGCGCGGCAGGCGCTGCCATGCCGCGGCATTGCCATAGCGTGGTGGGCATACTTTAGCGCGGCGGTTGCCATAGCGCGGTTGCTGCCCCGGCGTGATGGTTGTCATACCATGACAGACGCTGCCATACCACGGCGGTTGCCTTAGCGTGACAGGCGTGTCATACTGCGGCGGTTGCCTTAGCGCGGCGTTGCCATAGCGTGATGGGCGTACTTTAGCGCGGCGGGCGTTGCCATAGCGTGATGGTTGCCCCGGCGCGGCGTTGCCATACCGCGGCGGTTGCCATAACGCCATGAGCATGCTGAAAAATGGCAAAAAAATCCCCCCGCGAAAGGCGGGGGGGGAACGGGACGCTCATCCGGATTATTTTTTATCGACGGAATCGATATAGGAGATCAAGTCGAGCACGCGGCAGCTGTAACCCCATTCGTTGTCGTACCAAGAGACCAGCTTGACGAAGGTGTCGCTCATCTGGATGCCGGCTTTGGCGTCGAAGATGGAGGAGCGGGGATCGGCCGTGAAATCGCTGGAGACGACCTCCTCGTCGGTGTAGCCGAGGATACCCTTCATGCTGCCCTCGGAGGCCGCTTTCATGGCGGCGCAGATCTCCTCGTAGGTGGCCGGCTTCTCGAGGTTGACGGTCAGGTCGACGACGGAGACGTCGAGCGTCGGCACGCGGAAGGCCATGCCGGTGAGCTTGCCGTCGAGGGACGGGATCACCTTGCCCACCGCTTTGGCGGCGCCGGTGGAGGACGGGATGATGTTGCCGTTGGAGGCGCGCCCGCCCCGCCAGTCCTTTTTGGAGGTGGCGTCGACGGTCTTCTGGGTGCCGGTGACGGCGTGGACGGTGGTCATCAGGCCCTCTTTGATGCCGAAGCTGTCGTTGACGACCTTGGCGATCGGGGCGAGGCAGTTGGTGGTGCAGGAGGCGTTGGAGACGACCTCCATCTCGGGGCGGTAGGACTCGTTGTTGACGCCCATGACGAACATCGGGGCGTCCTTGGAGGGGGCGGTGATCAGCACCTTGCGGGCGCCGGCCTCGATGTGGGCACGCGCCGTCTCGACGGTCTTAAAGACGCCGGTCGATTCGACGACATACTCGGCGCCGATCTCTCCCCACGGGATCTCCTTGGGGTCCTTGCGGTCGAAGACGGCGACCTCCCTGCCGTTCACGACGAGCTTGCCGTCCTTCGCGTAGATTTCGCCGTCAAATTTGCCGTGAACGGTGTCGTACTTGACCATGTAGGCCATGTATTCGGCGTCTTCAAAGGGGTCGTTGACGCCGAGGATTTCGTATTTCTCAGGCTCGGCGGCCGCCGCGCGGAAAACCAGTCTGCCGATCCTTCCGAAACCATTGATCCCGAGTTTGATCATCGTAAATTCCTCCTGTCGAAAATTTGATACGGCTCTATTCTATCTTATAATTTCCAGTCATGCAAGAAAGGATTCTTATTTTCTTCCTTGTGTTGAAAAATATGGATCACGCCGACGGAATTTTGGTAAAATTTGAAAAAAGCCTCCCAAGCCTCCTTTTTTGGAATAAGTGAGAAGAAAGACTTGAAAAAACAGCGGGATTCATTATAATTTTACTTAGGTAATAAGGTAATAAACTAAAAGAAGGATGACTATGCGAAAGAAGCGGCTTAGAAGCGGAAAAACGATCGGGGCGGAAAAACTATCTATCATGGCGGATGCCCTTTCTTTTCAGGTGCGGGAGGCTTTGGCCTGCCAGTTTGGGAGCATCCGGAATCTGACCGCCGGCGATGTCGAGTCCGCGGCCGCGACCATCTCGGAAAACGCCTATCACATCCTCCGCGCCAACATGGATTTTGCCGAATACTGCCGGATTCTCTCCGATACGGAGCAGGATTATTCCCAAAAAATCGAGCTCTGCCATGAGATGCAGGAGCTTTGCCAAGCGACGGAATTTTTTGCCGCCCGCCTTGGGAAGGGCTTCGGCGCGAAGATCCCGAAGTGCTTTCTGTATGTGGACGTCGACCCGGAAAAGTTCCAAAACACCATGCTCAACCTCGTGCTCAACGCCTTTAAATATTCCGGAAGCGGCTCGAGCATCAGCATCCGTCTCTCCGCCACCAGAAAATACGCGAAGATCTCCGTAAAGGACAACGGGCCGGGTATGCCGCCGGAGGTGCTGCACCGGGCGTTTGAGCCGTTTTTCTCATGGCGGCCGGACATGGCGCACCCGAGCTCCATGGGCCTTGGCCTGACGCTCGCGCGGCACTTCGCCAAGAGCGCCGGCGGCAGCCTCGTTTTACATTCGGAGCCGGGCAAGGGCACGGAGGCCGTGCTGAGCCTCCCGCTCGACAAGGGGGAGTCCGGCGTCGTCACCTCCTGCGCTTCTTCGGAGGAGCTGCTGGCGGATCTGTTCTCGCCGGTCTTCGTCGTGATGTCCGACCTCGTGCTGCCGGTGAAGGGATTCGGAAAGTAATCCGAAGGCCCCGCCTTCCGGGGAGCTGAGGACAGGCCGGGCGGCCCGGCGGAGGCTCCGACGAGGAAAAGCGGGCGAGGCCCCGGACTTCGCCTCTCCCGCCCCCGGCGAGGAGGCTCCGGGGCTTCCGGGCGAGGAGGCGGGCCGGGCCGTCATTTAAAAAACTGAAATTTCATAAAAAGGCCCGGACGGGAAAAACCGTCCGGGCCTTTTTATATTCTGTAAAAAAACGGAGGACCGCCCCAAGGGTTCCGGCCCGGCGGAGGAGGCGCGGGCCTATTCCGTCTTCAGGCAGCGCCAAGCGACCGCCGAGATGACGATGACCGCGCCGACGAGCGCGAAGACGCCCGGCGTTTCGCCGTCAAAGAGGAACACCCAGACCGGGTTCAGCATCGGCTCCGCGAGGGAGAGGATGGAGCAGAGAAACGGCGGGCAGCGGCGGATGGCGTATCCGTAGAGGATATAGGGGACGCCGAGCTGGACGATGCCGAGCACAAGGATGCAGGTGACGGTAGTCCCGGTGAACGGCGTGTCGAAGACAAAGGCGAACGGGATGCCTACGAGCGACGTCAGGATATGGGAGACGAGGATGCCGGACATGCAGGAGTCGTTATCGGAGCGGCCGGAGATCACCATCGTGCTGCCGAACGTGACGCCGGAGAGCACCGCGAGCACGTTGCCGAGGACGCCGCCCGGCGTGAGGCTGTCGAAGAAAAAGAGCGCGATGCCGGCGAAAACCAGCGCGCAGACGGCGATATCCCGGCCCCGGAGTTTCTCTTTAAAAACGAGGGCGGAGAGGATGAGCACAAAGATCGGCGCGGTATATTGCAGGACGATCGCGTTGGCGGAGGTGGTCAGCTTGTTGGCGGAGACGAATAGGAGCATCGTGCCGCCGAGCGTGGCGCCGGAGGCGAGGCTGTACCGGTTGAGGACGAAACGCACGCCTGTCCTGCGCATATATAAAAATAAGACCGCCGCGGCGATCAGGCTGCGGATACCCGCGATCACCAGCGCGTTCCATGGGACGAGTTTGATGAAGATGCCGCCGATGCTCCACATGGCGGCGCAGAGCAGCATCGCAAAAACAGCTTTTCTTTCTGTCTGGATCATGGCTTCCTCCTGCATAAACGGTATGCTCCGACATTATACTACATGGGGCGTTAAAAAGATAGAGGGGAAGCCTGATTCGGAAAAGGTTTCTAAAAATACGGCGGGCCGTCTTGTCAAGCCCGGCCGTTTTTGGTATAATTGCACCATAAAAATTCCCAGAAGGAGGGAACCGGATGTCCGGGAGCGGAAAAACGTTTTACTTTCGCTTGGTCCTGCCGCTGACGGCGCTTGCGGCCTTGATTTTACTTTCCGGCGCGGCGGAGACGTCCGCGGCCTCCGCGGGGGCCGGTTCCTCCGCAGAGGCCGAAATAGCCGCCGGAGAGGCGGCCGGGGGAGCGGCCGAAGGCGCGCCGGAAGAGGGCGAGCCTGCCTATTCCTATAATTATCTCCGGGGCACCCGCTACCGCAACCTGCTTCTGACCCGGTACCAAAACCTTGCCGAGACGCTGGTGGCGGAGGAGCCCGCCGCCGAAGCGGCGGCGGCGACCGCGAGCGCGCGCACGGCGATCGCCGGGGCGGGCGCGGCCTATGCGCCGGTCGACACCACGAGCGGATTTTCCTCCTCCTTGGTCGCGCGCCTGAGCGTCTCCGGGACCAATATTCAGGATTACCCGATCTATCAAAACACCGGCTCCACCAACTATTACGCCGGCTCCAAGTGGTATTACGCGGAGATGGCATGGGCCGCCGCGACCGCGTACCTGAGCGGCGGGAGCCTGTCCCAAAACACGGTGATCTACGGCCACAACTGGAGGAACTGCTTCGTGCCGTTTTCCAGCACCGGCGGCCAGTTTGAGCCGCTGATGGCGTTCACCTATTCGGATTTCGCGACGCAGAACCAGTATATTTATCTCACGACGAACGGCGCCACCTACACCTTCCGGATCTTCGCCGTCGCGTTCACCACAAACCTGAATTTCTATATCAACTGCAACGGCATCGACGTCTCCTCCGTGGCGGCGAAGGCGCAAAACCTCAGCATGTACGATTACGGCGTCGGCGTCGGCAGCTCGGATAAACTACTCACGCTTTCCACCTGCACCCGCTATTTTTCCGGCATGGGCGCCAACCAGAGATTCATCGTCATGGCGAAGCTCGTAAGCTGATGGAAAAAATCGTTTTACGCGGGAAAATGGTGGTTGACAGCAGCCGTCTTTTATGATATTATAATCAGCGCCGACGGGAAAACCGCCGGCGGATCTTCGGGGGCGTAGCTCACCTGGGAGAGCGCTTGAATGGCATTCAAGAGGTAGAGAGTTCGATCCTCTTCGTCTCCACCAACTATATCGCAGAAGATTGATACAATAAATGTATTCGTCTTCTGCGATATGTTTTTGCCCTAAAATGCCCATATTTACAGACTTTTGGGTGCTTTTTGTTTTGGAATACATACGCCGACGACTGCGTGGAGCCGTGATATTTGCCCTTGAAACACCGATTTTTAGCCCCACCGACGCTTTGCCTCGGACAAATCGTTAACGAGCAACATTTTGGTGCATTTTTTGGACTTTGGTGCATTTTGGTGCAAATATGAAAGTCGCAGTATAAAAACGTTCCCCACACCGTGCTTGGCGTGGGGAACTAATGTGTTCTGGGCTTATTTGATTTCAGTGCCGTTCATCAGCATGAACACTATCCGTCCGTCGTTGTAGACCATTGCCTTCTTGACGACCGCCGACCACAGGCTCACGCTGAATTCGGTCAGCGACCCGCGTTGCCGTTCCATTGTGTCCACAAACGCTGTGAGCACCGTGCGCTGCCGTTTTCGTGCTTCCTTCTCAGTCTTGAGTTCGTCTACCCGTTTTGCCACGGCATTGTACTTTGCCACCAACTCATCCTGCCGCTTTTTGTATGCCGTCTGGTCTTGTGCCGCCGATGCGTTCTCGGTGATGTGCTTGCGATTCATTTCGACAAGTACCTCGGCTTCACTGTTCTTCGCGAAGATTTCCTCGTCGATGGCGTCGCTGTCGAAAAGCTCCGCAATCGCCAACCGGCAGTCGATAATCACTTCATCGGTCATATCCTGCATACTGTTCCACGCGG
>JAGOPP010000018.1 GCA_017991935.1 Oscillospiraceae bacterium | reverse complement strand
GCCGGGATCGTAATCCGCGCATGCTTCATCCTCGTTTCCGGCGACATCTTCCATGAGGCGCTGCGTTCGCTGCTTGGCGGCGCGCTCGCGGCGGCCCTGCTCGCGGTCACGCTCGCGCTCGAGAAGATCCTCAAGCGCGACGCGATGGGCGGGGGCGACATCAAGCTGATCTTTCTCACCGGCCTCTATTTCGGCTGGCGGCAAAACCTGCTCCTGCTGATTCTGGCCTGCTTTGCGGGCATCCTCTTCGGCGCCGCCGCGATGCGCGCGCGGAAAGGGGAGGAGGACGCGAAGCTGATCCCTTGGGGGCCGTCCATCGCCTTTGCGGCGTGGATGACCGCCCTGTTCGGACAAAACGTATTAAATTGGTATCTCAGTCTTTTTTGAGGAACGGAGTTGAAAGCTTTGTCAAACAACATTATTGCGATTGACTTTGGCGAATCCCGGTTAAAAATGGTGCAGATTTCGGGCGGAAAGGTCAAACGGACCGCCTACGCCGAGACGCCGGACAACATCATCCGCGACGGTATCATCCCCTCCATGGACGCCATGGCCGACTTTGTGAAGGAGACCGCGCGCCAAAACAAAATCCCGAAGGGCGGCTGCGCCGTGGTGCTTCCGGACGCGCTGGCGTTCTCCAAGAATGTCACGATCCCCGCGATGAGCGAGGCCCAGCTCCGCTACAACCTCCCCTTTGAGTTCCGCGACTACACGACGGAGGAAAAGGGCAGCTACTTTTACGATTACGCGGTCGAGCATGTGATCGCGGGCGAGGACGGCGAGCCCAAGGAGCTCCAGCTCTTCGCCTGCGCGGCGCTCAAATCCACCATCGAGGAATACAGGACCATGCTGCGGCGCGCGGGCTTCCGCCTCAAATCGGCGATGCCCGAGGTCTACGCCTACTCCTCGCTGATGCAGAGCTACCGGGACCGCATGGGCGATCAGGACGCCGAGGGCTGCATCATCGACCTCGGCTATAAGAACACCCGCATGGTGATCTTCCATGACGGCTGGTTCTTCACGCAGCGCACCTTCCCTCTGGGCATGCAGGATCTGGTGCGCGTCATCGCCGAGAACGCCGAGGTCGGCGAGCACATGGCGAAGACCTACCTCGCCTGCAATTACAACGGGATTCTCGATACCGATCCCTGCAAGGAAGTTTACAGCCGTGTGGCGGTCGAGATCATGAAGGCGATCAGTTTCTATAAATTCAACAGCCGCGAAAGTTCTCTCGACAAAGTCTATCTCTGCGGCGGGGGCGCCGCCATCCAGCCGCTGGTGGAGGCCATCTCCGACGGCATCGGTCTGGAAGTGCACGGGGTGCAGGAGCTGATGCCGGAGTTCTCCGCGGAAGACGGAAAGCCTTGGCTCTTTGCCAAGGCGGTCGGCATCGGCCTGAAGGGGTAAGGGGGTTGTAAAGGAACAATGAAAGTGATGCTCAAAACAGCCAAATTTCCAACCAAGCAAAGCGTCAACCTTGTCATGCGCGAAGACCAAACCGTCAGCCCCGTCACGTTTGTGCTGATGCTGGCCCTCATCTTCCTCGCCACGTTCGCGGTCGCAAAATTTGCGGTCATCGACCAGTTCGCCCGCCAGAACGAGGCGGAGCGCGCATATAATCAGGCGTACAGCCAGCGCCTCGCGATGGACAGCGAGCTCGCCGATTACAGCGATGTGCTGAGCGAATACCGCAGGTACTCCATGTCGTGGCTCGGCGAGGAAGAATATGTCGCGACCGACCGCCTCGAGGTTTTGGATCTCATCGAAAAAAAGATGGCGTCCGTCGGCACGGTCCATTCCATGGCAGTGACCGGGGACAATCTGGTTGTCGAGATGGGCGGCATGAATCTCAAGCAGATCTCCGATCTGCTCTCCAGCCTGTCCCAAGATCCCGTCGTGGGGAGCGTGACGGTCAACGTCGCGGAGACCACCGAGGAAAACGCCGCCATCGGCAACGTGATGGATGCGGAGCTGGAGTTTTCCCTGATCATTTTGCTTCAGGGCGTCGCGGAGGAGGTTGAAGGATGAAACGAGCGTTTACGGGCCGTGAAAAAGTGCTTTTGGCCGTCTTTATTTTGCTGCTGGTGTTCGTCGGATATTTTAAGCTGATCCTTGAGCCGATCAACGCGAGGGTCGCGCAGTACCAGATCGACGCCGCCACCGAGCAGGACATCATGGTCGCGCAGGCCGACACCTTGGCCGATAAGAAGAGAATGGAAAAAGAGCTTGAGGAGATCCGCGCGTCCAAAGATTTCAAGGAGATCCCCGAATACGACAACATCCGCAACGTCATCAAAGAGATGGACGCCATCTTACAGAGCAACTCCGCGGATTATTCCCTCTATTTCAAGGAGCTTGTCGAAACCGACAGCGTCGTGCGCCGCGCGATCGTCATGGATTATAAAACCGAGACTTACCAAAAGGCGCGGACGATCGTCAACTCCCTGCACGGCTGTAAGTATCCGAACCAGATCTCGGATCTCTCCTACACCTATCTGGACGACGAGTCCGGCAATCAAGGCCAGACCGTCGAAGTCGACCTGACGGTCACGTTCTACGAGCTTGCTTATTGACGGCCGATCGGGAGGGGCGGCGCGGTCCGCCTCCGGCCCGGCCGCGGTTTGCAAAGGGAATCATTTGAAACATGCCGGCGGGCAGGGGGCCCCTTCCGCCGGAAAGGGGGCGGAATTTTGAAAAATGCGGTAAACCGGATCAAAAGCGAACGCGGCGCATCCATTCTTGCGGCGCTGCTTCTGGTTCTGGTGCTGACGACCGTCAGCGCGATCATTTTAACTTACGCTTCCGCCGACTACGGGCGACTGTCCGGCCGCTTGGAAGAAAAACAGAAGAAGGCGGGCCTCAACTGCGCCGCCGTCCTGCTCCGCGGCGGGCTCGACCAAGAATCCGTCACGGTGAGGACCACCAAGACGACCGTCGTCACCTACGACGCTCTGGGCCATATCGTCAGCACCACCACCGGCACCGTGAAGACAAAGTTTTCCAGCGATTCGAGCGGCATGATCGAGAAATTCACCGCGCTCCCGATCTTTGCCGGCACCTCCTCGACCAGCTCGCTTGCCGCGGCCGTCTCGGTCGACGACGCCGCCGATTTCGGCGCGCTCGAGGCGGATATTTCCCTTTACAAAAACACCAGCAACGCGATCATTGTTGAGGCGGACATTCATCCGTCCGACGACGCGGATCATATTTATGTATACTGGGCCGTTTCGGACAGCACCACCACCAGCACCTCCACGACCGAGGTCGGATATGTAAAAACGACGGTCGACATCGTGGAAGTGACGTACACGTTTTCCGCGGAGAACATCACCGAGGTGAAGAACGAATGAAAACCATTATGGAAAAGCTGCGCCGCAATCGCGGCGAGACGCTGATCGAGTCGCTGTGCGCGATCTTGGTGATCGCGCTGATCGGCGCGGGCTTCTGCGCCTCCGTCATGGCCGTCGTCAAAATCACCGCGCGCGTCCGGGCACAGGACGATCAGTTTTATTCCACCACCGTGACCGGCAGCGGAAACGGCACCGCGACCGTCAACGTGGGAGGAACCAACTACCAATATACGATCACATACACCCATTACGAATCGGGACTGGTGGATTATGCAAAAGCGGATTGACACGCGCATCCTCAAAAAACTGAATAGCGGCGCGGGCCTCACCATTTTGGAGACGCTGGTTTCCATGCTCATCGTGATTATGGTGTTTATCGCCGTGTCCACCGGGGTCTCCATCGGGCAGAAGGTGTTCCTTGACAGCTCGAGGACCTCGCAGTCCAACATCCTGATGGAATCCCTCTTCACGGCGGTGGAGGGCGATCTCCAGTACGCGACGGACGTGAGCACGGACGCGAACCAGATCCGGTTTACCAACGCCGAGCGCAATTTCCGGGACGCGACCCTGATGTACGACGACGGGAAACTGATCGTCCGCATGGGCGCCACCTCGTACGACCTCGTCCCCGAGCCGACCTATACGGTGGCGGTCTCGGGCTTTACGGCGTCGCAAACCGGCGATACCGTCAGCATGACCATCTTGCTTTCCAACGGCTATTCCAGAGAGTTTGCCGTTTCCCTCGTGAACGATAAGGAGACAAGCGAATGACAAAGTTTGAGAAGCGCAGATCCGGCTTTACTCTCATAGAGACGATGGTTGTCGTCGCGATTGTAACGATCCTTGCGGCGATCACGGCCGCGGGCGTCACCGGTTACGCGAGCAGCCTCACCCACCTTGAGCGCATGAACAACGCCAAGGCGATCTATATCGCTGCGCAAAATAGGCTTGTGAACCTGAAGACGCTCAATAAATTCGCCATCTTTCAGGAGGAGGCGCTCTCCCAACATTATCAGACGAAAGACGACGAGGACGGATCGCTCCCGGTCGAAGGGATGGTCTATGTCGACGAGAGCACCGCGGCCGTGATCGACGAGCTGCTGCCGGAGGGCGCGATTTCCAGCGAGATCCGCGACGGCGGCCATTATTATATTGATTTTGATCCCATAAACGGGTATGTTTACGACGTTTTTTATTCGGAGCACAATTTCACTTACAGCTCGGTGTCCGCGATCCGCGGCAACAAGGACGCGCTGAAGCACGCGGAGGTGGGCTATTACGGCCAGTCCACGCGCGCAAATATCAACGGCGCCGTCGTGAAGCTTTCCCCGGCCTTCAGCCTGACAAACGGCGAGGAGCTTTACCTGACGGCGAAATACACGAGCTACTTCGTATCGACCACCGCGAGCGCCAACTGGACGCTGTATATCACGATGCAGGGGCTCAGCAGCGGCGAAACCCACACATTTGAGACCGTCCCGGCGGACATCGAGCTCGACGGCAATACCGTCACGGTCGAGTACGTCATCGACAGCCTGAAACCCGGCGAGAGCTTCTATGAGAAATTCGGCGCGTCGGGCTACGAGCCGGGCGAGAAACTCAACATCATGGCGCAGATGACCTATACCGGCAGCGTCGTCACCGCGACCCCCAGCGACAACCGCTCCGTCGGCGCGGCGAACAGCCTCTATGACAACGTCATCGGCGCGGACGTGCGCATCTCGTGCGGGCGCCACCTGCAAAACCTCTCCAAGGCGGTGAGCCATGTCACCTATGCCGGCACGCTGCCCGTCGACGCGGTCACCACGGTCACGTTTTTAAGCGACATCGATTGGGAAAACGGCACGCTCCATTATTACCACGATAAATACCACACCTCCGCCGACGTCACGTTTGAGCCGCTGGAAAACATCGATTTCTTCGGCACGACCGGCGTCGCCTCCGGCGTGACGATCGCGGGCGCAAAACATATCGTCTCCAACGTCGACATCTCCGGGGGCACCGCCTCCTCTTGCGCAGGCTTCTTCCCGGTGCTCAACTTGGGGTCGGGCAGGGCCACGAACCTCTTCCTTAAAAATCTCACGGTCTCGGCGGGCGACGCGCAGTACATCGGCGGCTTTGCCGGATATCTCATCAGCGGCACCGTCACGGGCTGCGGGATCTACGGTGACGCCTCCTATGAAGACGTCCTGATCCGCTCCACCGCCACCGCCGCGACGAACCCGGCCGGACTGGTCGGCGGCTTTGTCGGCAAAAACGGCGGTACCATCCGGGAATCCTTCGCCGCCGGCACGGTGGACGCGAAGGCGAGCAGCGCGGGCGGCTTCTCCGGGGAAAACGGCGGGCTGATCGAGTGCTGCTACGCCAACTGCTACACCTACGCGTGGAAACAGGCGGCCGGCTTCTCCGCCGCCAACCGCGGCCGGATCTACGGCAGCTTCTCGCTGATCTGCGCCGAGAGCGACAGCGCGGCTTCGGGCACGTCCGCGGGCTTCGCGCTCGTGAACACCGGCGGGATCATCTCCGGGTGCTATTCCGCCATGGACGACGTGGACTACGGCGGCAGCGCCTATGAGCTCACCTATCCGTTCGCGCCGGTCGGCGTCGGCTCCATGACCAACTGCTACTTCTATTACAGCGGCCTATACAATACCGGGGGGCAGGCCGGCACGCGCCTCTATACCTCCGAGATGCTGGGGGCCGCCACCAGACTGGGCTACAACGACGGCACCATGAACAAAAACCCGTGGCGCACCACGCAGCCGACCACAAAGAAATACAATCATATCGAGGTCGGCGCGGAAAAGTATATCTATCCCACCTCGTTTGACACCATCTTCTATGGCGACTGGCCCGCGGACAGCACGCTCCGGCTCAACGGCGTCTACCCGACCAAGGTCGTGGATCACCTGCTGGAGCTGAATCAGGATCCTTATAACACCTATTATGTGGAGCTGCCTTACTATCCGAACGGCAAGCGGGTCTATGACGCGAACGGCAACCCCTCGACGGTGAAATACTGGCTGGTCAACGCGGATGAGAAGGAAGACTTCACGGTGATCGTCAACGACAACCCGAGCCTGTACCGGATTTCGTGGCTTTCGACCGCCGGCGCGATCGAGCGGACGGGCGACACCACGTCGAAGCTCTACACCGGAGACGACACGGGCCTCTATACGATCAGCGCGACCGAACGAAACTCCGGCAGTATGGCGACCGCCTATGTGCTCGTGTATACCATCAAGATCGCGATCGAGCCGGAAGCGCTCCATATGTACTATGCGGATCGCACCAGCTCGGACATCGACCTGAAGCTGACGGTCGAGCCGGAGGCGCTCCGAACCATCAACTGGATGCCTCTGGAGAAATATATCGACGGCGACGTGGATTGGGACATCGACCCCTACAAGAGCGGCGGGAATCCGGTCGTATCGAACGGGGGGAGCGACAACGAATCGATCACGGTGAATTTGATCCCGAGCGGCTCGATCTACCGCTTCGGCACCTCGTATGTGACGGCCACCTTCACGGATACGGTTCGGCATCAGGAGCACGAGCTGGTCTGCACGGTCACGTCGCTGCCGTCGGGCACGGCGGGGGCCTACCTCGAGTTTGATCAAAATAGCCAAGTCTCGGGCTTCTTCATCGCCAACAGCGACGGAAACTATATCGACAACATCTCCACCAACAACCGCAACGACATCACCGCTTGGTATTACGGCGTCCTGTCGCCGAAGACCAACCTGAGCTTTTCGGATACCGCCACGCGTCAATGGGTCGACATCAAACTGACCGACGGCAGCGTGGTTGGCTATTGGTTTTATCGGTTTACGGACGCGGGCACCGGCGTCGGCTCCAGCAAGAAGGCGAACCGGACGGTGACGGCGGACGGCACCACCTATACCTATCACATGCTATTCGCGGGCAGCGTCAAACAGGGCGGCGGCACGATCTCGACCACCAACAACACCTTCCAGATCCGCGCCTCCGACCAGCTCCAAAATATCAACTATGAGAACAGTTACCTAAACGGCAACAACACCTACAACCAGACGCACAACATCAAGATCGCCTCCGGCTTTGAGCCGATCGGACGCGGCGGCGCCGGGACGGTGGCCTTCTGCGGGATCTATGACGGGCACGGCTACACGCTGGAGGATTACAGCAACATCGATTACCCCAACAAGCGATTCATCGGCCTGATCGGTCAGCTCGGTGAGATGACCGTCAACAACGAGTCCGGCAGCAACGCCACGGTTTCCAACGAAAAGCCCGGCACCCTCCGAAACGTCGTGATGCTCGCGACCAATCCGGGCACCACCGGCAAAATCATAGCGACCTATAACCCGACGTCGGATAAGGCCGACACGTCGGTCGGCACACTCGTGGGCCTGATCTATACGCCGAACTCCTCGGTCGAGAACTGCGTGGTCTGCGGCTACACGATCGATTATACGAATAATGCCTCGTCCTCGTCGGCGCTTTACAGCCATGTCGGCGGGCTGGTCGGCATCAATATGGGCACGGTCAAAAACTGCTGCGTGATTTCCAACACGCTCACCGCGAGTACCACGAACAGCAACACCAAGACCTATATCAGCGGCCTTGTCGGGGCAAACTTCGGCTTGGTCGAGAGCTGCTATGCCGGCGGGGATCTCTATTACGGCAACACCACGCAGAACACCGGCACGATCAGCGGTCTCGCCGGCTTCTCGGGCGGCACTTGGGGCAACCGGCCCCACCACCCCTACGGTGTAAAAACAGTTAAAAACAGCTATTCGATCTGCCGGATCCAGCCGACCACCGCCACCGTATATCCGGTCACGCCGACAAGATGCACCTACGGCAGCAACAACTACACGGATACGGTGACCAACTGCTACTATCTGACCGCCACCGTGAGCGCCACCGTCGCCGGCAGTTACAGCGGCGGCACGGGCCTCGCGTATAAGGTCATGGACGGCTCGCAGCTCTATAACGGCGCGACGTTCACCGCGACGCTGAACGCCGGGATCTCCTCCGCGAATAGAAAGTTCAGCAACGCGACGGCGGCCCACACCTATCCGTATTCGGGCAAGCTCACCTCGCGTCCGTACCCGTTCCCGGCGATCGTCCAAAACACGATCGTGGATCAGGGCGTCACCTCGACCTTCTACCTCCATTACGGCGACTGGCCGCTGCTCACGGATTATTCCATTTCGCTCATCGGCGAGTGGATCGTGGCGATCGGCAATACCGTCGAAATCGTCGCGCAGTCCAACGACGAGCCGATGGTCGTCAGCCAGATCCAAGGCATCGATTTCAATCCGAGCATTGCCTCGATCGAGTTTGAGGGCACCCGTCTCCAAGTGACCGGCGTCGAGGAGGGCGAAACCGCGGTGCTCGTCACCGCGGTCGGCGACGACGGGCTGATTTACCGCGCGAGCGCGACCATCACGGTCATCAAGCCGAAAGTCACGATTTCGATCGCCCCCGTTCCCTGCGAGATTCTGGTCGACAGAGAAGACTGGCCGGCGTATCTCACGGTGGCCGCCCCGATGGGGTGGTCCTTCGACGAGGAGACCGAGCCCACCCTCGAGATCATCACCGAGCACGAGGGCGACCCGATCTGCTTTGAAGTGGTGGGCTGGGAGCTCCAGAGCGACAAGTACTGGATCGCCACCCTGAGGGGAATCGCCGTGGCCTCCGCGCAGATCTCGGTCGGGAGCGCGACCATCATCAACGATTTCAACACCGAGCAGGTTAAGGAGACCGTTTCGGAGGATCCTCCGGTGACGATCACGGTGTACGACGTCCCCGACGGCTTCACGGCCGCGCCCGCGGACCTCTATATGGACAGCGGCGTGTCCGAAGATCTGCTTCTCACGTTGCCCGAGGACTGCGAAAACGACAGCCCCGTCATCACGTTTAAGGTCTACGACACCTCCACGGATCCAGATGAGGAGCTTCTGGAGGACGATTGGCCGTTCACGCTCAACAGTTCCGACTGGACGGTCGGCACGGACGGGGACGGCAGGACGACCTATGCGAACGGCATCACCTCCAAGGAGGGTGCGGCGGGCAGCTACCGGATCGAGATCTCCCTCGAGGAATACGCCTTTACGTTCCAAGGAAGGACGATCGAGATCGAGCCGTCCGGCCCGCAGAGCATCGCTTTGAGCGTCGCACCGGTCACGCTCTCCGTCTCGCTGGATGAAAGCAAGGAGAGTCAGGAGCGCGAGATCACGCTGGAAGACGTGACGGAGAAGATGTACGTCATGCCGGTATTCGCGGCAAAGGCGGATTCCGCGATCCTCAACGCGACGGTCGCGACCGACAACCCGAATCTCGCCGGCGCCTACCTCTGGACGGCGGAAAATGTGACCAGCGCAACCCAGGTGTCCCTGAGCGGGGTCACCGCGGACGCCGCCGCGATCACGCTTACCAACGAGGTGCTTGCCGAGCCCGGGCTCTACCGCGTGACCTGCACGTTCACCGCGAAGGGCAGAGTCTATACCGATTCCTACTATGTGTTGGTGTACCGAATCACGGTCACCCCGGCCGTCGCCCCGGCGACGCTCGGCTTTAACACAACGGGCACGACACAGGCGATTAACCTGACGGCGAGCTCCACCGTGACGCTCTCCTGCGGCGACATTTATAGCGACATCAGCGGGACCAGCGCCGCCACATGGAGCAGCGCGACCACCGCCGCCGGAGGCACCGCGACCCATACGATCACTTACAGCGATACCTATACGGATGAGTTCGGCGGCAGTTGGCTCGGCACGGCCACGGCATCCGGAACCTCAAGCTACTTTGTCAACGCGGGCACCCTGAGCGCCACGACCGGCGCCGCTACAACCTATACCGTGACGCGGACCACCAGTTATGTGCCCAAGACCATTTATGTTCTGGTGGATGGACCTTTAGATGGCGGTACTTATATCATCGTCAACAGATCGGCAGTGGGCACCGGTGGCTATGCAATGAAGGCGAACGCCAGCAGCCCTCAGGGTGCGGTAGCGGTCACGGTAGTGAATCCCAACACCACCAACCCGTACTATAACGCCGACGGCACTCAAGCGACGATCAGCAATTCCTATATTGATCCGGCCGACCTCACCGGGCTGCGGTGGAATTACAAATCGGGTAGCAACGGTTACCTTCAAGATGTGGATGACATCCGTTATTATCTGTATGCTTCGGGCAGTAACAGCAGTCTTGCGCTGAGCCAAACCCCTCAGCAGTGGACGTATACCACCGGCAACTATAGGCTCAGAAGGGGTACCACCGGTAGTGTCTACGTGCACTTCAACAGCAGCGGTAACCGTTCTTATACGGCTACCAATTCCGCCACATCGGTTTATTTCTACCAGGCCTATACCGTGTACGTCGCGCAGCCGTAACCCGATCCCGTAATTGCCTGTATCCCGCAAAGCCCAGCCAAAACAGGGGCGGCGTCCCTTTCCTCAAAGCGAGGAAAGGGACGCCGCCTTTTTCTATTGCCCGATTTGATACCGGGGAAAAAACGGAGGATACTAAAACCGTGTAAAAACCGCCGCGCGAAGCGGGAGCGGGGCGGTTTTGTCAAGCTTCGCCGCGCAGTCCTCTGAGCAGCGCGATCTCGGCCGCGTAGCCGGCCTCGTCGTTCGGCGTCTCGAGGATAAACGGCAGCCCCGCGAGCGCCGGGTGCCGGATGATCCGCGCGACGGCCTCAAGGCTCAGCGTCCCTGCCGTGATCCGCGCGTGGCGGTCCTTTTTGGAGCCGCGGGCGTTGAGGCTGTTGTTGAGATGGACCGCCCGGAGCCGCGGCAGGCCGACCACCCGGTCGAATTCCGCGAGCACGCCGTCAAGATCGTTTTCGAGATCGTAGCCCGCGTCCCAGACGTGGCAGGTGTCGAGGCAAACGCCCATCTTTTTGCCGAGAGTTACCCGGTCAAGGATCTCCCGGAGCTCCTCAAACCGTCCGCCGATTTCGCTGCCCTTTCCGGACATCGTCTCGAGCAAGACGGTGGTCGTCGTCTCGGGGGACAGCGTTTCATTGAGCAGCTCCGCGATCTTTTCGATGCCGGTTTCGACGCCCTGCCCGACATGGCTGCCCGGGTGAAAGTTGTAAAACTGCCCGGGCGTCGCCTCCATGCGCCGCAGGTCGTCCGCAAAGACCATCCGCGCGAATTCCCGGACATACTCCTTGTCCGCGCAGGGGTTGAGCGTATAGGGTGCGTGGGCGACGATCCGGTCGATGTCATGCTCCCCGCAAAATTCCAAAAACGCGCGCGCGTCGTCGGGGTCGATCGGCTTCGACGCGCCACCCCTCGGGTTCCGCGTAAAAAACGCGAACGTGTTGGCCCCGAGCGCGGCGGCCCGCTTTCCCATCGCAAGGTATCCCCCCGCCGACGAAATATGGCTCCCGATCCGAAACATCAAATCCCCCCCATCCCGTTTTCTCCATTATACCCCGCGCCGCGCCCGGCGAAAAGCCCGCTCTTTTAAAATTCGGTCTTTTTGAAACAAAAATGCACTTATTTAATTAAGAATCATTCTTATATATCTTATAAAAGTGGAAATAAACCGTTAAATATTGTATCATTTGAGACAGAAAGAGGGGGATTCCATGATGAAGCGGGACCGCGAGATGTTGGGGCGCTCCGAGCTTTTCGGGGAGGTGCCGCGCGAGACGCTCGACCGGTGGCTCGCCGACCCGGAGAGCTTTACGATCGACGCCGGCACCGGGGAGACGATCCTCGGTCCCTCGGAGTTTTGCCGGAGCCTCGGCGTCCTGCTGCGGGGCCGGGCGACGGTATATAAGGTCTGCCCGGGCGGGCGCAAGGTGATCCTGAGCACGCTCGATCCGGGCAACACCTTCGGGATGTCGACGCTGTTTTACGAGGCCGCCGCCTGCCCGACGGAGATCGTCGCCTCCGGCGCCTGCAAAATGGTTTTTTTCTCCAAAGAGCTCGTGGAGCGCGCCTTCGCCGAGTCGCCGGAGTTTGCCCGCTCCTATGTCACCCTCCTTTCACAAAAGATCCATTTTTTAAACCGCAGGCTCGCGACCTTCGTGGAATCGGACTGCCGGGAGAAGCTGTTGAGCTACCTCTCCGGCCTCTACACCGGCGGCGGGAGCGTCCGGCTCCCGGGGGGCATGTCGGAGCTCGCGCAGACGCTCGGCGTCGGCAGGGCCTCGCTCTACCGCGCCTTCGACGCGCTCGCGGAGGAGGGCATCCTCAGCCGCGACGGGCGCGACATCATTGTCAGGAACGCCGAAAGGCTTTCCATATAATAATTCGATGAGGTGATTTTGATGAAAAAATTTCTTGCGATCTTTCTGAGTCTTCTGATGCTCACGGCGTTTTCCGGCTGCTTTGCCAAGACCGGTGAGCAGCCCTCGGAGCCTGTCTCTGAGCCGGTTTCCGAATCCTCCCTGCCGGAGATCTCCGAGCCCGCCTATGAGGGCGCGACGATCAACATCGGTATGCTCAAGGGTCCGACCGGCATGGGGGCCGCGTGGCTGATGGAGCAGAGCGCCCTCGGCGCTACCGTCAACGACTATAACTTTACGATCGCGGGCGCCGCGGACGTGCTGACCGCCCAGCTCCTCTCCGGGGAGATGGACATCGCCGCCCTGCCGACCAACGCGATTTCGACGCTGTACAATAAGACAAACGGCGGGATCGAGATCCTCGGCGTCAACACACTCGGCGTCCTCTATGTGCTTGAGAACGGCGACAGCGTCCAGTCCGTCGCGGATCTGGCGGGCAAGACCATCCTCGCCTCCGGCCAAGGCACCACGGCGGAGTATGTGCTGACCTACGTCCTCTCGCAAAACGGCCTCACGGCCGGGGAGGACGTCGAGATCTTCTGGGCCACCGAGCACAGCGAATCCGCGACGCTCGCTCTCGCCGGGGAGTATGACGTCGTTATGCTGCCGGAGCCCTTCGTCACCAGCGTGATGGCGCAGTCCGCCGACTTCCGCGTCGCGCTCGACCTGACCGCCGAATGGGAGACGCTCGGCGGCGGGGAGCTCGCGATGGGCGGCGTGGCGGTCCGGAAAGAGTTCGCCGAGGCGAATCCCGAGGCCGTCGCCGCGTTCCTTGCGGAATATGGCGACAGCATCGCCTATACGCAGGAGCATACGGCCGACGTCTCCGCGCTGATCGAAAAATACGAGATCGCGACGGCCCCCGTCGCGCAGTCCGCCCTGCCGCGCTGCAACATCGTGTGGTATACGGGCGAGGAGATGAAGGCCCCGCTCGGCAGTTTCTATCAGGTGCTCTACGAGTATAACCCCGCCGCGATCGGCGGCGCGTTGCCCGGCGAGGATTTCTATTACCAAGCCTAAAAACAGGCATTTTTTGGGAGCGCGAGGGGAGGGGACCGGATGAAAAAGCTGCTGCGGGGGATTCTGGTTACGGCGTTTTGGCTGCTCGTTTGGCAGGGCGGCGCGATGCTCGTGGGCAAAGCCGTCCTGCTGCCCGGGCCCCTCTCCGTGCTCAAGGCGCTGCTTGCCCTCTCGGGGACGTGGGGCTTCTGGGTCTCCGCCGCGAATTCCGTGCTCAAAGTGATGGCGGGCCTGCTGCTCGGCGTGGCCGCCGGGGTGCTGGCCGCGGCCGGGACCGCGCGCTTTTCGGCGCTGCGAAGCCTCCTCTCGCCGGTCATGTCGGCGATCAAGGCGACGCCGGTCGCCTCGTTCATCATCTTGGCGCTCGTCTGGTTCCGGGTGGGCTTTATCCCGGTTTTTACCTCGTTTTTGATCGTCTTCCCGATGATCTGGGCGAACGTGGAGCAGGGCATCGGCGGGACCGACCCCGCGCTTTTGGAGATGGCCCATGCCTTCCGGATGCCGCGGGGAAACCTGCTGGCGAAAATCTACGTCCCCTCCGTGAAGCCGTATTTTCTCGCGGCGGTCAACGCCGGCATGGGCATGGCGTGGAAGGCCGGGATCGCGGCGGAGGTCATCTGCTCCGCGCAGAGCTCCATCGGGGGCGCGCTCCACGACGCCAAAATCTATCTTGAGACGGAAAACTTGTTCGCGTGGACGTTCACGGTCATCTTGCTGAGCATCGCGCTCGAGAAGCTGTTTTTCCGCCTCGCCGAGTGGGAAGGGGGGCGCCGCGATGCCTGAATTCCGCAGCGTGAGCCTCTCCCTCGGCGGCCGCGCCATCTTGGAGCGTTTTGATTTTTCTTTGGAGGAAAAGACCCGCACCGCGATTTTGGGGACCTCCGGGTGTGGCAAGACGACGCTTCTGCGCCTCGCCGCGGGCCTCCAAAAGCCGGATTCCGGCGCGGCGGAGCCGTTTTCCGGAAAGCCGTCCTTTCTGTTTCAGGACGACCGGCTGGTCCCGTGGAGCGACGCGCTCGAGAATCTGACCATCCTCGGCATTCCGCAAGAACGCGCGAGGGAATACCTTGCGAAGGTCGGGCTGGCCGGCGAGGAAGGAAAGCTGCCGGAGGAGCTCTCCGGCGGCATGAAGCGCAGGCTCGCGGTCGCGCGGTGCTTTGCCTACGGCGGCGACGCGTTTTATCTCGACGAGCCATTGCAGGGCCTCGACCTCAAGACCGCCGGCGACGTGCTCGCCTTCATGGCCGGGGAACTCAGCGGGAAATCGGCCCTGCTGATCACGCACAACCCGGAGGAGGCGCTGGCGCTGGCCGACCGCGTGGTGATCGTGACGGGGCCGCCGCTGCGGGTGGTCTCGGACCGCCCGGCCTCCGCGTTTGAGGACCCGGACGAGCTCAAGGCCGCGCTCTCCGGAAAATAAACCGATATTTTTAACGAAAAGAAGGCGCCCTCCGATTCGGAGGGCGCCTTCTTTTCGTATGGAATCTTATTTGGGCAGGTTGCCGCGGTCGGTGTAGCTCGTGTGGAACAGCTTGTGGGCGATCCCCTCGCCGGGCCCGACGCCGATGTCCTTGTAGAACTCTTGGATCGCCGGGTTCTTGTGGCTCTGGCGGATCGGGCACTGCTGCGCGTCGATGATATAGGTCGCGGCGTTGCGCTTTTCGACCTTGACCCAGTCGCGGTAAGGGTTGCCGCCGCCGCCGATGCAGCCGCCGGGGCAGGCCATGATCTCGATGAAATGGTAGTCGGCTTTGCCGGCCCGGACGAGATCCATGATCTTTCTCGCGTTGGCGAGTCCCGAGGTGATGCAGACCTTGACGTCGAGATCGCCGATCGTGATGACCGCCTCGCGCGTGTCGCGGAAGCCGCGGACCTGCTTGAAGTCGATCACCTCGAGCGTTTTGCCCGTCAGGATCTCGTAGACGGTGCGGAGGGCCGCCTCCATGACGCCGCCGGAGGCGCCGAAGATCACGCCGGCGCCGGAGCCGAGGCCGAACGGGGCGTCGAACTGGGTGTCCGGCAGCTTTTCGAAGTCGATGTTGGCGGAGCGGATCATCTCGGCGAGCTCCTGCACGGTGATCACGCAGTCGACGTCCTGATAGCCGTCGCGTCCGAGCTCGGGGCGCTTGGCCTCAAACTTCTTCGCGGTGCACGGCATGACGGAGAGCGAGAAAACTTCCTGAGGCTGCTTGCCGAGTTTCTTGGAATAATAGGCCTTAATCAGCGCGCCGAACATCCCCTGCGGGGATTTGGCGGTGGAGAGGTGCGCGAGCTGATCGGGATACCACGTCTCGCAGAACTTGACCCAGCCGGGCGAGCACGAGGTGATCAGCGGCAGGCATCCGCCGTCCGTCAGGCGGTGCAGGAACTCCGTGCCCTCCTCCATGATGGTGAGGTCGGCGGAGAAGTCGGTGTCAAACACATAGTCGATGCCCATCATCTTCATGGCGGTGACCAGACGGCCGGTGGAAATCGTGCCGGGCGCCTCGCCGAGCGCCTCGGCGATGTTGACGCGGACGGCCGGGGCCACTTGGGCGACCACGGTGAGATTCTTGTTGGCGATGGCGTCCCAAGCGTCCTGCTTGTCGTCGTGGATGGTCAGGGCGGCCACCGGGCAGGCTTGGATGCACTGGCCGCAGGTGGTGCAGGCGGTCTCGTCCATCGGTCGGTCGTATTCGGTGGTCACATACGTCTCAAAGCCGCGGCCGACCTTCGTCAGCACGTTGCAGCTCTGGAAGTTTGTGCAGGCCCACGCGCAGCGGTCGCAGACGATGCACTTGGCGGGGTCGCGGGTGATGGAGACGCTGGAGAAATCCATGCCCTTGCCGCGCTCGTGGTACGGGAAGCGGATGTCGCGGGTGAAGCACATATCCGCGGCGACCTGCTGCAGCTCGCAGTTGTGGTTGCGGATGCAGTGCAGGCAGTCGTCGGGATGGTGGGCGAGGATCAGCTCAAGGATGTTGTAGCGGGCCTTGCGGACGCGCTCGGTATTCGTATGCACGACCATGCCGTCGCTGACCGGGTAGGCGCAGGCGGGCTGCAGAAGGCGCTGGCCCTCCACCTCGACCACGCAGATCCGGCAGTTCCCTTTGATGGACTGGTCGGGATGATAGCAGAGATGCGGGATGCGGATGCCGGCCTGATCGGCGGCGTGAAAGATGGTCGTACCGTTATCCACTTCAACGGTAATTCCGTCGATGGTTACCTTCGCCATTATTTGTTCCCCCTTTCGAGGAATTCGTTGCGGAAATACTTGATCGCGGAGACGAGCGGGGTCGGGGCGGCCTGGCCAAGCCCGCAGAGGGAGGCGTCCATCATCGTGGAGGAGAGATCCTCGATGGTGTCGAGGTCGGTCTCGGTGCCGACGCCGTCTTTAAACTTGCGGACCAGCTCGAGCAGGCGGTAGCAGCCCTCGCGGCAGGGCGTGCATTTGCCGCAGGACTCCTCCTCAAAGAACTCCATCAGGTTTTCGCAGAGATCCACGATATCCTGATCCTCGTCGATAAACATCAGGTCGCCGGCGCCGAAGTTGGCGCCCGCCTCGTTGCAGTCCTCGATGGACATCTTGGTATCGAGCTTATCCGGCCCGACGATCGGCCCGGAGGCCCCGCCGCACTGGATGGCTTTGAGCTTCTTGCCGTTCGGGCAGCCGCCGCCGACGTCCCCAAACAGCTCGCGCATCGTGATCCCGGTCTGGAACTCGTAGACGCCGGGGTTTTTGACGTTGCCGCAGAGGGTGAAGAGCTTGGTGCCGGTGGTTCCGGCGGTGCCGAGGGATTTGAAATAATCGGCGCCCATGCACAGGATCATCGGGATGTTGCACAGGGTCTCCACGTTGTTGATGACGGTCGGTTTGCCCCAGAGGCCCCGGACGCCCGGGAACGGCGGCTTAAATCTCGGCTCGCCGCGCTTGCCCTCGATGGACTCGAGCAGGGCGGTCTCTTCGCCGCAGACATAGGCCCCGGCGCCGGAGCGGATCTCGATATCAAAATCGAAGCCGGAATCCATAACGTTTTTGCCGAGGAAATGGCGGACCCTCGCGTCGTCGAGCGCCTTTTCCAAAATCTCTTTGATATAAGGATACTCGGCGCGCAGGTAGATATAGCCCTTTGTCGCGCCGACGGCGACCCCGGCGATGGCCATGCCCTCAAAGAGCAGGTGCGGGACCCCGGCCATCAGGATGCGGTCCTTGTTGGTGCCGGGCTCGCCCTCGTCGGCGTTGCAGACGATGTATTTTTGATCCGCGTCGGTGTTGCGGACAAAACTCCATTTCATGCCGGTGGGGAAGCCCGCGCCGCCCCTGCCGCGGAGATTGGAATCCTTGACGATCTGGATGACCCCGGAGGGGTTGGCAAGCGCGATTTTGAGGCCCGTATAGCCGCCCACGGTGGCGTATTCCGTCGCGCTCGTGGGGTTGAGCTTGCCGATGTTATAGGTTAAAAATTTATATTCTTCCATTCCTCTCACCCTCCTCAGCGATAGTTGGCGAGAACGCCTTTGACATCGGCGGGGGTCAGCGGGCCGTAGACCACGTCGTCGATCATGACGGCGGGGGCGCGGTCGCAGACGCCGAGGCACTCGCAGGTTTCAAGGGTAAACTTGCCGTCGAGGGTGGTATGTCCGCATTGGATGCCGAGCTCTTTTTCAAAAGCGTCGAGCAGGATCTTCGCACCCTTGACGTGGCAGGGGGCGCTGTGGCACATGCGGATGATATGATCCCCGCGCTCCTCCTTCGAGAACATCGCGTAAAAAGAGGCGACGCCGTAGATTTTGGAGCGCGGAATGTCCATCGCCTCGGAGACGACGGCGGCGACCTCTTCCGGAACGGCGTTTCCGGCGATCGGCTGGGCCTCGCGCAGCACCTCGATCAGCATGTCCTCGCGGCCCCGGTAGGGCGCGGCGAGGGCCGCGATCTTGGCGATGACCAACGGGTCGCCGGCTTTGGTGCAGCAATAAGAGTAATCGTTTGCCATAGGGAAAACTGACACCTCCGTAGTTGTTATTTCGGATTCTTCAGCCCCGCCGCTTTTTGAAAAAGCGGCGGAAAACAGCATTTTCCCGGTCCCCCGGAAAAACGCCGAGAACAGTATCCATCTAATTATATCTGAATATAGGGGGTTCCCGCTGCTTTCAATAGGTTCAAAAGAAGACCGCCCGGATATTTTAAGTTACCAAACAGGGAGCGGGGAATATTTGGCAACCATACCGGACAACCGGTGCAAAACGCCCGTTTTTCCGGCGCGGAAGGCGCCGCAAAATCCCCGGAAACCGCGTCCGTCCGCTATTTTCCGACATAAGTATACATTGTGCAGGGGCGTCCGCCCGTGCCGTAATCCATGCCGGACTCCACGCTGTTTCCGTTGACCAGATAGTTCATGTAGCGGCGCAGCGTAACCCGCGAAAGCGGGATCTCCGTGGAGATCTCCTCGATGGAGAGCGTCGCGCCCTTCTGTTTGCGCAGGAACGAGCAGATCATCTCGAGCGTCGCCGGCTGGATGCCCTTGTCGATGTACTGGGACGTCGCCTCCGGGATGCCGGCCACAAAAAACGAGTCGATGGACGCCTGCGTCAGCGTCTCGTAGGAGTCGAGCGCCTCTTTTCTGGCGATATACTTCGTCAGCGCGTCCTGAAACCGGGCGTAGTCGAAGGGCTTGATCAGGTAATCCACGAGGCCGAAGCAAAACAGCGCCGCCACCATGCGGGAATCCTTGACCGCCGTGACCATAATGACGTCCTGCAGGCCGCCCGACCTGCGCAGCTCCGAGAGGAATTCCGCCCCTGTCATGGACGGCATGTTGTAATCGAGCAGGATCAGGTCAACGGAATGCGTCCTGAGAAATTCAAAGGCCTCCCCGCCGCCGGAGAATACGCCGGCGACGCTCAGTTTCGCATTGTGCTCCACATAGTTCCGGTCGATCTCCGCAACCATGGGGTCATCCTCCACAATCATGACGCGGTACATTTCTCCTCATCCCTTTCTTTTTGCAGACTATTAAAACTTCGGAAACACCAATTGTATATTTTAAACCTTTTTAAAGAAAAGTCAATCATATAAAACATTTGAAAACAGAAAAAAGACAGAAAAAGGCAAATTTTAAGGAAAGATCGAAAAAAACGCGGCCCGCGCGAAAAAAGGCGGCCGCTTAGCCGTAAAAAGAGCCGCCGGACCCATGGCCCGGCGGCTCTTTTAAACTCGTTTTTTGCGGGCGGAAACTCCCGCGTCGGCTTTTTGGGGCATCTTTCGGGAACTTCCGGCTGCCCGTGCTCGCGGTCTTTACGCTTTCGCCCGGGGGACGGCGGGAAACCCACGCGGCGGCTTTGCGGGAGCTGCTCCGGGGACTTCCGGCCGCCCGTGCTCGCGGTCTTTACGCCTTCGCGCAGGGGGCGGGCGGGAAACCCCAAGACAGCGGCGGGCGATCAGCGGATCTGCCCGTTGCCGTAGACCACATATTTGACGGAGGTCAGCTCCTCCAAGCCCATCGGCCCTCTGGCGTGGAGCTTTTGGGTGGAGATGCCGATCTCGGCGCCGTAGCCGAACACGCCCCCGTCGGTAAAGCGGGTGGAGGCGTTGACGTAGACGGCGGCGGCGTCCACCCGCCGGACAAATTCCTGAGCGGAGGTGTAGTTTTCGGTCACGATGGCCTCGGAGTGCTTCGTCGAATACTTATAGATGTGGTCGGTCGCCTCGTCGAGGGAATCCACCACCCGGCAGGAGATGGCGTAGTCCAAAAATTCCTTGGCGTATTCCTCCTCGCCGGCGGGCAGCACCGATTCGCCCAAGATCCGGCGGGTCTCGTCGCAGCCGTACCAGACGACGCCCTTGACGTCGAGCCGCTGTTTGGCGAGGGGCAAAAACCGCTCCGCGATCTCGCGGTGCACGAGCAGGCTCTCGGCCGCGTTGCAGACCGAGGGGCGGGAGGTCTTGGCGTTAAACAGGATTTCCACCCCTTTGGCGAGATCGGCGTCCTTGTCGATATACACATGGCAGTTGCCCGTCCCGGTCTCGATGATCGGCACGGTGGCGTTCTCCACCACCGATTTGATGAGGCCCGCCCCGCCGCGCGGGATCAGCACGTCGAGGTAGCCGTTGAGTTTCATCATCTGGGCGGCGGATTCCCGAGAGGTATCCTCGACAAGGCAGATGAGGTTGGGATCGAGGCCCTCGGCGCCGAGCGTCTCCCGCAGCAGGTCGACAAGGCAGATGTTGGAGTGAATCGCCTCTTTGCCGCCCCGCAGCAGCACGGCGTTGCCCGATTTAAAGCAGAGCGCGGCGGCGTCCACCGTCACGTTGGGCCTCGCCTCATAGATGATGCCGCAGACGCCGAGCGGGACGCGGATCTTAGAGATTTGGAGGCCGTTCGCGGTCACAATGCCGCGGATCACCTCGCCGATCGGGTCCTCGAGCGCCGCCACCTGCAAAACGGAGGCGGCCATCTCGTCGATGCGGACTTCCGAGAGAGCAAGCCGGTCCAGCAGGCTCTCCGAGAGCCCCGCGGCCCTGCCCTCCTGAAGATCCAAGCCGTTGGCCGCGAGGATCTCCGGCTTCTCCCGCAAAAGCGCCTCCGCCATGGCCGCGAGCGCCGCGTCTTTTTGCGCCCGCGTCAGGACGGCGGCCTGACGGGAGGCCTGTTTTACCGCTTGCGCAAGCTCCAATACCGTTTTCATCCGATAAGACCTCCCTTAAAAAGAATTAAGAAGTTAGGTTCCCTCCGGGAAAAAGCGCGTCCCGGCCGGCTCCCCGCCCAATGGACGGCAAAGACTCGGGCGCGGTCCCTTTGTACAAAGAACTTATTTCCCCTCCGGGAAAAAGCGCGTTCCGGCCGGCTCCCCGCCAAATGGACGGCAAAGACTCGGGCGCGGTCTCCTTGTGCAAAGACATCATTTCCCCTCCGGGAAAAAGTGCGTCCCGGCCGGTTCTCCGTCGAACAGTTTATAAAGATTCCGGGGATCCGACCCGTTCATGATCACCATGTGGATGCCCGCCCCGCAGGCGATCTGCGCGGCGTGGATCTTGGTGATCATGCCGCCGGTCCCGCGGGAAGAACCGGCCCCCCCGGCGAGGGCCAGAATGTTGTCGTCAATAGTATGGACCTCTTCGATCAATTTTGCGGTCGGATTCTGTTTGGGGTCGCTGTCGTAAAGCCCGTCGATGTCCGACAGGATGACCAGTGCGTCGGCCCCGCACAGGATCGCCACGATGGCCGAGAGGGTGTCGTTGTCGCCGAACTCGATCTCCTCCACGGCGGTGGTGTCATTTTCGTTGACGATGGGGATCGAGCTGAATTCCAGCAGCTTATGGAAGGTGTTGACCACGTTGCGCTTGCGCCCCTCCTCCTCGAGGATATCGCGGGTCAGCAGCACTTGGGAGACCACATGGTTGTATTCCCCGAAGAGCTTGTCGTAGAGGTACATCAGCTCGCACTGCCCGATGGCCGCGGCCGCCTGCTTGGATGGGGTGTCCGCGGGCTTCTGCTGCAAGTGCAGCTTGCCCACCCCTACGGCGATGGCCCCGGAGGACACAAGAATGACCTCCCGGCCGGAGTTTTTGATGTCCGCCAGCACCTGCACGAGTTTTTCGATCCGGCGGATGTTGATCTGGCCCGAGTCATGGGTGAGCGTGGAGGTGCCCACCTTTACAACGATCCTTTTGGCGTTGAGAAAAGCCTCCAAATAAAAACACCTCTCCATTTTGCCTATCAAATTCCGTTGGGAAGCGTCCCCGCCCGGCAAGGGAAGGCCCTTGCCCGGCGGAAAAAGGCCCGCCGCCCGGCCCGGAACAGGCGGGCCATGGGCGGGCGGGGCACAGAAGCCGCGTCCCCACGCTTTTGTGCTGATTATATCATAAAAAAAGAAGTTTCGCCAATAGCGGAGAGCCGTTTTTTCGTCTTTTTTCGGCGCGGGTCCTCCGGCATGGCGGCCGGAGAAACCCCGGCCATATTTTTTTCTCCCAAAACGGGAAAATAACTTTAAAAAGGGTAAAGAAATCCCGCCGTTTTCGTTTGATCTTGAAGTTCGCGGGAAATATTTCTATAATGATAGAAAGAACGGCCGCGGCAAACAGGGAAGCCGGGCCGGAATCAAGGAAATGGAGCGGATCGGATGCGGAAATGGAAGTTTGCCGGGGCTGCCCGAAAAAGGATGGCGGCTCTTTTCTTGGCCCTTGCGGTGCTTTTCTCCCTGCCGGCGACGGCGGCGGCCGAGGGAGAGGGGACGGCTTCGGGCGGCGCCTCCCAAGCGGAGGAGACGAGCGGCGGGGCGGTTGTCGACACCCGGACGGCGTTTCAAAACGCCTTTGAGGAATGGAAGCTCGCGCTCTATATCGTCGGCTTTACCGCGCTGAGCGGGGTGACCTTTTGGAGCGTCTTCCTGCTGATCGAAAACCGGAAGGAAAAAAGGTGCGCCCAAAGGAACGCTTTGGAGCAGCCGGACGCCTGCGCGGCGGAGCCGGGCGTGCTCAAGGAGGGCGGCGCCGAAGACGGCGACGCTCAAACGGAGGACCCGGGCCGGGCCGCAAAATAAAGCGCGCGGCCCATTGCCACGCCGGGGGCAAAGAATCCGGGAGAAGGGCGGCGGCGCGAAAAGAGAACCCCCGCGGCCGCGGGAATGATCTGGGAATATCAAAAGGCCGTCCGGAATTCTACCGGGCGGCTTTTTTCTTACAAATGAAACGAAAAGTTGATACGATTTTGCCACGGTGGATATGCTCAAAAGCGCTCCGACAAGCTGGGCAATGCCTCCCGCGCTTCCGGGGATCCGGCGGGTCAAAATCTATGGAAACCCGATAAAATCAAGGCTTTCCGGGCAAAAAAAGGCCCCCTGAAACCGCGACGGTTTCAGGGGGCTTGGCGCGCCACGGGGGACTCGAACCCTCGGCCTACTGGTTCGTAGCCAGTCACTCTATCCAACTGAGCTAGTGGCGCATCTGCGGTCTTTTGAAACCGCTAAAACATCATAGCACAACGATTTTTGTCTGTCAAGAAAGAATTCCCGCGGGGCGGCACTTTTTTGCCGGG
The DNA here is from genome assembly GCA_017991935.1 of Oscillospiraceae bacterium. Classification (GTDB taxonomy): domain Bacteria; phylum Bacillota; class Clostridia; order Oscillospirales; family Ruminococcaceae; genus UMGS1668. The sequence goes on along the minus strand of JAGOPP010000018.1, from coordinate 6,894 downwards.
GGTCAGAACAGGTTCCTGCGGAATTTTTTCCACCTTCTGCGGGCAAGGACGCAGAAGACGGAGGCCGCGAGAGAGAGCGCCGTCCAGACCGTCATGGTGACTTCCCAGCTGAATTTCTCCACAAGGATACCGGTCAGCAGGCTCATCGCGGCGGCGCTGAAATAGGCGCTCGCGTTCAAAACCCCGGTCACGCCGGCGACGCGGCCGACATTGAGGAAGTACATCGGGATGGTGCCGACCAGCATCATGTTTTGGCCAAGGGAGCAGGCGTAGGTGAGCGCGAGGCAAAACACGGCGACCCCGAGCGAATACCGCCCGGCCAATACGAGCAGCGCGAGCGCCCCGGAGGAGATGATAAACAGCCAGAAGGTGGAGGTGAATTCGTCGCTGACCTTCCGCATGATCCAGTTCGCGAGATAGGGCCCCAGCAGGCCGAAGACCGGCAGCAGCGTCCCGAAGAGGATCGACGTCACGGAATCGAGACGGTACGCGTCGGTCAGGAAAGTCGGCGCCCACGTGGTCATACAGTCCTTGAGGATCGACGTCACGCCGGAGGCGAGCGTCAGGGTCAGCAGCCCGGAGACGGCGAGCAGCGGAAACAGTTTGGCCGGGACCTCGTCGTGCGGGACCTGATCCTCCTCGTCCGCCTCCGCGCGGCAAAACGGGATCTCGTCGATGCCGGTTTTATCCGCGTGGCGTTCGATCTTCGTGGTCAGGGAGAGCCATACGACAGAGATGGCCGCCGCGATCCCGGCGGGGACATAAAACGAGGCGTGCCAGCCCAGCGTCTCGATCAGCGCGGCGCACAGGAGATAGGACATCAGGGTGCCGGCGGCCATCGTCGTCGCGAGGGCGGTGCAGGCCCGGCAGCGCCGCTCGGCCGACACGCGGTCGGAGATCAGCTTGACAAGGGGCGCCCAGAGCAGCGAAAGGGAAAGCCCGTTGAGGCTCCAGAGCGTGGCGAGCAGCCAGAGCGGCGGCTCCAAGGAGATCAAGAAGTTGCAGGCGGCGGAGAGCAGGAGCCCGATAAAAATCAAAAAACGCGGCCGAAACCGATCCCCCAGCCAGCCGCTGAAAAACTGCCCGCCGCCGTAGCAGAGAAAATATCCGGTGGTGACGGCGCCGGCCTGAGATTTTAAGAAGATACCGTCCGCGATCATTTCCGACATCGAGGCCGAGAGGTTCAGCCTGCCTATGTACGAACAGGAGTAGGTCAGCCAGCAGAGCAGGATAAAAAGGATCGTCTCTTTTTTCCCTGCGATCTTCCTTTTGATGACCGTACCCATCGGCGAACCCTCTTTCCGTCTTGCTCTTATGACATTATATTATAGCATAGCCGCCGTTTGATTACAACGCGCCTCCCCGCTAAGGAAAGATAAGAAAAACCGGAAGGGAGATCCCTTCCGGCTCAAAACGGCTCATTTCGCCTGATAGATGCTCGGGTAGGCGGGGGGCAGCGGCGTTAGGTCGGGGTAGGCCTCCGGCGCGACGGTGGCGAGCATGGCCCGGAGCACCTCCAAGGAGCGCAGCGTCCCGCGGGAGAGCAGGTCGAGATCCACGGCGTGGACCTTGTCCCCTTTTACGGCGGTTTTCTTTTTGTAGAGATCGCTCGTCTCGAGGTCGGCGATGCAGATGCCCTCGCTCACAAACAGCACGTCCGGGTTGACGGCCGCGACGCCGTCCTCGCCGATCTCCCAGCCGGCGTACTCCGCCGCGGCGTTCGTAAGGCCGGCGGCCTCTAAATACTCGTTCACCAAGGTGTCCCCGGTGGCGTAGGTGGAGTTGAGGATGCGCAGGCAGGCGACGCCCACCGTGGAGCCGTTCGCCGCAAAATATTCGGCGGCGGGGGCGGTCACCTCCCGGAGCTTCGCCTCATACGCCGCGGTGAAATCCGCGGCGGCCGAGGCGCCGCTCTCCTTGCCGAGAAAGAGCACCGAGAGCTCCTTCCTCAAGGCCTCCTGCCCGGCGAGATCCTGCGGCGCGGAAAAGACGATCACCTCCGCGTCCATCTGCTGGAGGGCCAAGAGGTCGCTCTCGGAAAACTGCGCCATGGTCAGCACATAGTCCGGCTGAATCTCCGCGATGGCGGCGAGATCCGGCAGCACGGCGGTGCCCACGTCCGGCAGGGAGGGGTCGTTTCCGGCGTCGTCCGTGCAGTAATTGCTGACCGCCGCGAGCCTGTCCCCAAGCCCCATATCATATAAAAGCTCCGTCACAATCGGCGACATGGAGATCGCCTTCCCGGGCGCCGCCTCGAGGGTGACGCCGGACACCTGCGCCGGCCAGTCCGGATCGGGCTCCGATTCGGGCTCGGAGGAGATCCCGGAGGACTCCGCGCCGCTTTCCGCGCCCCCGCCGAAGAACTCCTTGATCTTCTCCACGCCGGAGCAGCCGGAGAGCGTCAACAGCGCCGCCAACAGGAACGGCAGGATTTTTTTCATGGCCGAAGCCTCCTTCCTTTCCATAACAGGTATATCTTACTCAAAAGCACGAAAACTGTCAAATGCAATATTTTGCATTCCGCGCGTGGCGGCGCGCCGGCGGGAGGCGCGCGCGGCCGCGTCTTTGGATGATCCTCCGGGGAATGGGATTTTCCATTGATTTTTCGTGAAAAATAAGTTAAGATTAAGCTAAAATTGAATTGAAATGAAAATGAAATTCAAGTAAACTATCAAGGTATGTTGCGTATGGGGGTGCTGCCGTTGCGGGCCGGAAACAAAACGAGGCTGATCGCCGTGCAGGCGCTGATCGCGGCGGTCTACGCGGCGATGTCGCTCGCGCTGCCGATGCTGTCCTACGGCGCCGTGCAGGTGCGCGTCTCCGAGGCGCTGACGCTGCTGCCGGTTTTTTCGCCGCAGTGCGTATGGGGCGTCTCGGTGGGCTGCTTCCTCGCCAACCTGATCGGCGCGTTTCTCGGCGTCAACACGCTGGGCTTTCTTGATGTTGCGATCGGCACCGCCGCCACCGTGCTCGCCGCGTTGTTAACCGCCGCGCTGGGGAATATCCGCTTCCGGGGGCTGCCGGTGCTGGCGTCCCTGCCGCCGGTCGCCGTCAACGGGCTCGCGATCGGCGCGGAGATCATGTACGTCACCGCCGGAGGGTTCGATCTGCGTGTGTTTTTCCTGTCCGGCCTCTCGGTCGCGGCCGGGGAACTGGTCGCCTGCTGCGGCTTCGGGCTCGCGATGGTCTGGTTTCTCAAAAAGCGCGGCCTCGCGGCAAAATTCGTCGTAAAATAACGCGGGAGTTTCCGCCGCCTGCGTGGTTTTCTTTATCCGGCCTCTCGGTCGCGGCCGGGGAACCTCGCCTGCTGCGGCTTCGGGCTCGCGATGGTCCGGTTTCTCGAAAAGCGCGGCCTCGCGGCAAAATTCGTCGTAAAATAACGCGGGAGTTTCCGCCGCCTGCGCGGTTTTCTTTGTCCGGCCTCTCGGTCGCGGCCGGGGAACCTTGCCTGCTGCGGCTTCGGGCTCGCGATGGTCCGGTTTCTCAAAAAGCGCGGCCTCGCGGCAAAATTCGTTGTGAAATAACGCAAAATGAAAATAGAGGTATCAAACGGGGGCGGGAAGGCCCCCGGGAAAAAGAGGATGAAAAAACGATGTTTCCTGTGAGCATGATCGCGGGCGAGCCGATCTGGGATTCCCTACCGGCGGCCAAGATCACCCATTATCCGCTGGAACAGGCGGATTATAAGCCCTACGCGCAGGCGAAGGTCTGCTTTTCGCCGGACGATCTCCATATCCGCGTCTACTGCTTTGAAAATAACCCCTCCGAGCGCAGCCTCGCGGCGGCGGCGATCGCCCTGTTTCCGGAGGAGGACGGCGGGGGGCGCTATTTCTGGTTTTCCGCCAACCGCCGCGGGAAGGTGATCTGCAAATTCATCGACGAGACAAGCGGCACGGAGAAGGATCTCTCCCGCCGCGCCTCGCACCGGATTTTTTCCGGCGAGGATCTTCAGGGCATCTACTGGTGCGTCGACTTCACATTGCCGCTCGCCGTGGCCGAAAAGCTCTGCGGAAAGAGCTATATCGAAAAGGGCCACGTGATGAAGGGCAATTTCTATAAAATCAGCGACGACCCGGCGCGCCCGCATTACGGCAGCTATTATCCCGCGAATTTCACCGCGGAGAATCCCTACGGCAGCGCCTTTTTCGGCGGTCTGATCGCCGAGGAATACTGAATCTTGATTTGAAACGAGAGTGAAACCATGAAATTGTTCCAAGCGATCCTCGCGCTGGCGCTCGCGCTGCTTTTGCTGGCGGGCTGCGGCGGCAAGGAGGAGCCCGCTTCGGGAGAGGGGGAGCAAAGCGGCGAGATGGAGATCTCGGCGGATTCGTCGGAGGCCCCGGAGATCCCGGAGTCCTCTTCCGTCCCGGAAACATCTTCTTTACCGGAACCGTCCGGCAGCCAAGGCCAACAGAGCGCCCCGAACGCGGTTTCCGAGGCGGAGAGCGAGGACACCGTCCCGGCCTCCACGTCGGGCGATTCCGACAACCTGTTAATTTTGGTCAACCCGTGGCACCGCATTCCGGACGATTATACGCTGGATCTCGAGACCGTGCAGGGCGATTACAAGATGAATAAGCTCGCGGCCGCGGCCGCCAAGGATCTGATCGCCGCGGCCGCCAAGGACGGCTACTCGCTGCGCGTCTGCTCCGGCTACCGCACGGTGGAGAAATCCCGGGAGCTCTATCAGAGAAAGGTACAGCAGTACCTCGACGCCGGTTATAGCGAGGCGGCGGCCAAGACCGAGGCGGCCAAATGGGTCGCGCCCCCCGGCACGAGCGAGCACCACACGGGGCTCGCCATGGACATCGTCTCCGCGGACTATTTTGACTATTACGCCGACCTTGAGCACGACTTCGAGAAATTCGACGAGTTCGAGTGGCTGATCGCCCACTGCGCGGAATACGGCTTCATCCTGCGCTATCCGGAGGATAAGCAGGACGTCACCGGCATCACCTACGAGCCGTGGCACTACCGCTATGTCGGCAAAGAGGCCGCCGGGATTATCATGTCGCAGGGGCTCTGCCTCGAGGAATATCTCGAGCAGTACGGCTCCTGAGCACGGAAACCCGCCGCCGCCGCGGAGGTCATCATGTCACAGGGACTCTGCCTCGAGGAATATCTCGAGCAGTACGGCTCTTGAGCACGGAAACCCGCCGCCGCCGCGGAGGTCATCATGTCACAGGGGCTCTGCCTCGAGGAATATCTCGAGCAGTACGGCTCCTGAGCACGGAGGCTCGCGCCCGTTACTCGGCGTTCTCCGGCGTGGCTTGAGCCGGGAACGATATTTTTTCATTATGAGCACCGGGAGCACCGCGGCTCCCGGTTTGAGCACGACGTTTTATTTTTGAGCACGGGAGGAAAAAACAGCATGAAAAACCAGTTGGCACTGATCCTCGATTTCGGGGGCCAATATAAAGAACTGATCGCGCGCAAGATCCGGGAATGCGGCGTGTATTCCGAGATCTGGCCCTGCACCTCCGACATCGGGGCCATCCGCGAGGCCTCCCCGATCGGCATCATCCTGACCGGCGGGCCGAACAGCGTCTACGCGCCGGACGCCCCCGGCTGCGACAGCGCGATCTTCCAGCTCGGCATCCCGGTGCTCGGCATCTGCTATGGCGCGCAATACCTTTGCAGGGCGCTCGGCGGCGAGGTCGACGCCGGGGAGAACGGCGAATTTGGCAAAGTGGGCATCCGCCTCGACGCCGCCTCCCCGATCTTCGAGGGGGTCGAGGCCTGCGAAACCGTCCTGATGAGCCATAACGACCGCATCATGAAGCTGCCGGACGGGTTCAAAACGATCGCCTCATCTGCCGACTGCCCGCACGCCGCCGCCTCCGACGAGGCAAAAAAGCTCTATTGCCTGCAATTTCACCCGGAGACCGACGCCACCGATTCCGGCAGCGAGATGATCCGCAACTTTTTGTTCGGGGTCTGCGGCGCGTCCGGCGACTACTCGGTCGACGATTTTATCGAAAAACAGGTCAAGGCCATCCGCGCGCAGGTCGGGGAGGAGAAGGTCCTGCTCGCCCTCTCCGGCGGCGTCGATTCCGCCGTCGCCGCCGCCTTGTTAAGCAAGGCGATCCCGGGGCAGGTCGTCTGCATCTTTGTCGATCACGGCCTGATGCGCAAGGACGAGGGCGACGAGGTGGAGGCCGCGTTTTGCGTGCGGGACCTGATGTTTGTGCGCGTCAACGCAGAGGAGCGTTTCCTCCGCGCGCTCAAGGACGTGACCGAGCCGGAGGAGAAGCGCAAGATCATCGGCCGCCATTTCGTGGAGGTCTTCGACGAGGAGTCCGCGAAATTCGGCGACGTCAAATATCTCGCGCAGGGCACGATCTACCCGGACATCGTGGAGTCGGGCGTCGACGGCTCCGCGAAAATCAAGAGCCATCACAACGTCGGCGGCCTGCCGGAGACGATGCGCTTCATCGGGCTGGTCGAGCCGCTCAGGAGTTTATTTAAGGACGAGGTCCGCGCCGTAGGCCGGAAGCTCGGCCTTCCGCCCGCGCTGACCGAGCGCCAGCCGTTCCCGGGTCCGGGCCTCGGCGTGCGCTGCCTCGGCGAGCTGACGAAGGAGAAGCTCGAGATCCTGCGCGGCGCCGACGCGATCTGGCGCGAGGAGGTCGGGAAATGCCCGGTGAAACCGGCGCAGTATTTTGCGGTGCTGACCGACATGCGCTCCGTGGGCGTCATGGGCGACGGGCGTACTTACGACTACACGGTCGCCCTGCGCGCGGTCATGACGAGGGATTTTATGACCGCCGAGGTCGCGCCGATCCCGATGGAGACGCTTTTCTGCGCGTCCCGCCGCATCACCAACGAGATCAAAGGCGTCAACCGCGTGGTCTACGACGTCACCAGCAAGCCCCCGGCAACCATCGAGTGGGA
>JAGOPP010000030.1 GCA_017991935.1 Oscillospiraceae bacterium | reverse complement strand
AGCCGGAGGAATCGCCCGCGGGCCCCGGCTCGACCTCGTCCTGAAGCGCGGCCGGCCGGAAATACGTGCCGGAGCGCCATTCCTACGACATTTTGGCGGAGCGCTACGCCGCCGCCATCTAAAATCTTGACAATCCCCCGCAGCCGGAGGAATCGCCCGCGAGCCCCTGACAGCGGCTTTCGGGCGGGAAAGGACAGCTTATGTTTCTCGCAATCGACATCGGCAACACCACGATGGAATTCGGAATCTACGACGGGGAAAAGCTCGCCGCCGTCTTTCGCCTCGGCACGAAGCGGGACATCACCTCGGACGAGGTGGGCCTCTTCACCGGGCAGTTTTTTGAGATGCAGCACATCCCGCTCGCCGCCGTCACCGACGCCGCGATCGGCTCCGTCGTGCCGCAGGTCAACTACACGGTCTCGAGCGCCGTCATCAAATATTTCGGCATCGCGCCGAAGGTCATCGGGGAGTCGCTCCCCTGCCCGATCCCGAATCTCTACGACCACCCCTCCGAGGTCGGCATGGACCGCTTGGTGGACGCCTACGCCGCCTACCGGAAATACGGCGGCCCGCTCGTCATCGTCGATTTCGGCACCGCCACCTGCTGCGACGCCGTCTCCGCGAAGGGAGAATTCCTCGGCGGCGTGATCTACCCCGGGCTCAAGGTCTCCATGGACGCCCTGTTTGAAAAGGCCGCGAAGCTGCCGCGCGTCGAGCTCTGCGACCCCGAGGTTCCCTATGGGAAAAACACGGTCCAGAGCATGCAGGCCGGCGCCTATTACGGCTACCTCGGCGCCGTGGAGAGGCTCACCGCCAACATCAAGGCCGCGCTCGGCCCGGAGACCAAGGTCGTCGCGACCGGCGGCCTCTCCCGCCTGTTTGAGAATTCCGGGCTCTTTGACATCGTGGATTGCCGCCTGCCGCTCGACGGCATCCGGCTGACCTGCGAGGCCGCGAAGCAGACGTTGCTCTGACTTCGGCGGAAAATAAGACCCCCCAGCCGGGCCGCCGGGTGCCCTCCCCGGAATAAAACCCCCGTGCTCAAGCGCAGGAGAATCGTAACCCGTCCGTTTCATTCGCGGCGCAAAGCAAAGACTTTTTCGCCCGGTGTTGGGCGCTCTTCCAGAATAAAACGTCTCCGTGCTCAAGCGAATGGTTTGAGCACGGAGACGTTTTTTGTTGTTTGGTTTGGAAATTCCATTTGGGACTGGGGGCCGCGCGTCGCGGCCTTGTATGACGCTCGCCGCCTTATTCGGGGAGCCCGAGCCCATCCGCGACCGCCTGCATGCAGGGCATCGGCAGCCCGGCCGCCCGCCCGATCCGGAGTGGCTCGGCGATCAGGGTTTCGGTCTCGACCTTGCCGCCCTTTTTGTAATCCATGTAAGCGGAGGGCCATGTGCCCGGCTTCGTAAACGACCAGAAGGAGGAAAGAAGCCTTTCCTTCGCCCCGTCGGCGAGCGCGATCCCGAGGGGTCCCGCGAGGGCGAGCTCCTCCGCGGCGAGCGCCTCAAAAAACGCGCGCTTCTCCGGCTCCTCGATGATCGGCGTGGAGTCGCAGTCGAAATGGATGCAGGCCGCCGCGTAGCAGGAGATCCACACGAACTTTAATAAAATCTCTTTTCGGACCTCGTGGGAATAGACACACTCGACGCCCGCGCTTTGCAGGTCCGCGGCGAATCGCTCCATCACCGGCTGCAGGTGTTCCTCCCCGAATTCCCCGAAGACCGGGCGGATGACCTTTCCGGTCTGTTGGACCTCGCCGGGCGCGGAGAGGTAGCCGCCGAGATAGACGCAGCCGTCGATCACCTCGTATTCCGGCAAGAGCCCCGCGAGGCGCCGGCCGTTAAAAAGCCCGTTCATCAGCGGCAGCAGCACCGCGCCCGGGCGCGCGATTCTCCGCAAAAACGGCAGCAGGGCCTCGACCGAATAGGTCTTTGTGCAGAGCAGGATGAAATCCGGGCTCCCGGCATACTCCTCCTCACGGAAGCAGCGCCCCGCCGGCAGCAGATAGTCCCGGTCCAGCCCGTGAAAAAGCAGGCCGTGCCGCTTCATAGCGTCGTAATTCTCCCCGCGGGCGAGGGCGTCCACGTCGAGCCCCGCGTCGCCCATTTTGGCCGCGAGGCAGCCGCCGACGCCTCCCGCCCCGATCACAAGATACTTCATCGCTTTCCCTCTCTTTTTTTGTATTCGCGCCCATGGGCGCCGTGTCGGCATGCCGGCAACATTTTCTGTTTAGAATGGCCGGAAACCGTCTTCCCACTCAAAAAGCGCGGCTCGATCCGCCGAGGACGGAGCCGCGCCGTTTTTTTGCCTCTCAGCCGCCCATCACGGCGTCCACCGCGTCCATGCAGGCCGCGCGGAAGCCGGCGCGCTCCAACGCCTCGACGCCGCGGATCGTGATGCCGCCGGGAGAGCAGACGGCGTCCTTGAGCGCCGCGGGGTGCTCCCCGGTCTCGAGCTGAAGTTTCGCCGCGCCCAGCAGCATCCGGGACGTCAGTTCATACGAGAGCTCGCGCGGCAGGCCGTATTTGACCGCGGCGTCCGCCATGGCCTCGATGAAGAGATCCGCGAAGGCCGGCCCGCAGCCGGTGACGGTCCCCGCGATCCCCATCAGCCGGCTCGGGAGCTCCCGCACAAAGCCGATGGAGGAAAAAAGCCGCATGACCTCCGAGCGCTCCTCCTCCTCGAGGGAATTCTCCTCCTCAAAGAGAAACACGCCCTCCCCGACCATGGCGGGGGTGTTGGGCATGATCGCCTGAAGCCGGACGCCGGGGGCGAGCACGCTCTGATAACGCTGAAAGCCCCAGCCCGCCGCGATGGAGAGCAGCGCCTTGCCCGGGAGCATGCCGCCGATCTCTTTCAAAACGCCCTCGATCTGGTGGGGCTTGCAGGCCATGACGAGGATGTCGCTGTCCGCGACAAGCTGCCCCGCCTCCGCGCAGGGGCGAAACCCAAGGCGCGCGGCGCTCTCCCGCAGCTTCTCCTGCATCGGGTCGTAGGAGGACACCTGCCCCCGCTCCACCGCGCCGGCGGCGATGATCCCCCCGGCGATGGCCTTGGCCATGTTGCCCATTCCGATAAAGCCGATTCTCCGATCCATGATCCGGCCCCTTTCTTCTGTCATCCTGTATCGCTTGGTTTGTTCCGCGAAATCGCGTTTTCGCGGCCGTGGGCGGGCCGCTGAAACCGCCGCGACCGCCGCCCCATGATTCTTGCAGCTATTATAGCATAGACGGTCTGAAAAAAAAAGACGCGTCCGCGGCGGCGGAAAACCTGTTTTTTTATAAAACGGGGCTGTCCGGTCCGCCTTTGAGGGCATCGGTGACGCGGGGGGCGAGCCGGGTCCCTCCGAGAGAAAGACGCGCCCGGGGCGGCGGAAACTCTGTTTTTTATAAAACGGGGCCGACCGGTCCGCCTTTGAGGGCATCGGCGGCGCGGGGGGCGAGCCGGGTCCCTCTGAGAGAAAGCCCGCCCGATCCACCGCGCGCCGCCCGGTCCGCGCGCGCTTGCAATCCGGCGGGCGGCCGGGGTATAATAGGGCTATCTTTTTTTTCGCGGAGGCAGAGGCATGTACGACGAACTGACCGAGACGGACATCGGGAAAATGCGGGCGGAGATCGAGCAGCGCAAGCTCGAGCTGCGCCCCGAACTGATCGCCGAGGTCAAGCGCACCCGCGAATTCGGCGATCTCAGCGAAAATTTTGAGTACAAAGAGGCCAAGCGCGCCAAAAACCGCAACGACAGCCGCATCCGCTACCTCGAAGCCATGATTAAAACCGCGAAGATCATCCATGGCGAGACGGCGGACGGCACGGTGGGCCTCTACGATAAAATCTGCGTCTATCTGCCGGAGGACGGCGAGCTCGAGACTTATCAGATCGTGACCACCGTGCGCTGCGACCCGACCGAGGGGCGCGTCAGCAAGGATTCCCCGTTCGGGCGGGCGGTCTTCGGCCGGAGGGTCGGCGAGCGGGTGACCGTCGTCGCCGACGAGGGCTGCCGCTACGAGGTGGAGATCCGCTCAATCGAAAAAGCGGAAGACGACGGCTCCGCGCCCCTGATGCCCTATTGACCGGCTTTTTCGCCGCCTCCGGAATAGAGCCGGTTTCCTCCCGGCCCCGCGCGCCCGGTCTCGCGCTTCGCCTTGCCGCCCTCTATGGAAAAGTCCGGGCGGATCCGTTTCGCGGGCGTTTTTTCTTCCCCCGCCCGGCCCAAAAACACAAAAAGAGGCCCCTTTGCGCGCCGAAAGGCGGGCGGGAGGGCCTCTTTCTAATCTTTTCAAAAACGGCGGCGTCCGGGCCTCACAGCAGCCCGGCGTACCCGGTCTCGCGCTTCGCCTTGCTGCCCTCTATGGAAAAGTCCGGGCAGATCCGCTCGGCGGGCGTCCGCTTTTCCTCCGTCGGATCGGCAAAATACTGCATGATCGCCTTTCTGGTGACGATCCCGATGAACGCGCCGCGCCCGTCCACGACGGGGATGAAGTTGCGGTTCATGGCCTGCGTGAGCAGCTCCTCGACCGTCACGGTGATCGGCACCGGCGGATAGCGGTCGGGCTTCAGGATGTCCCGCAGCAGCAGATCCTCCATGTCCCGCAGCGAGACGCCGTCCTCCGAGTCCGCCTTTTCCATCAGGTACCAGAGGAAATCGCCCTCGCTCACCGTGCCGACGTAGATGTTTTCCCGCGTCGTCACCGGGACGGCCGTGTAGTGGTAAAAATGCATTTTTTCCAACCCCTGCCGGATCGTGCTGTCCTCATAAAGCGTTGCGACAAAGAGCTTCGGCGTCAGAAAATGCGCGATATTCACTGGCATCCCTCCCGAAGAATTTGGTTCAATTTTATGAACCCATGAGCGCGAAGCGCGAATGGGTTCATCGGCCATCGCCGATAGGCGGGCCATTAAAATAACGTATCATAGCCCTTCTACGGTTATTATAACATCCCTCCGGCGCCTCCGTCTACATGAGATCCCGCTTTTGCAAAAAAAAGAATTTCCCAAAATCTCGCTTTCGCAAGAAAAGAATCCCGCGGCGCTTTTCCGGTCGGGAAACCGCCTCGGCGGGGATATTCCATCCTATTCTGCGGAAAAACGGTTTCTGTCTGTCCGCGGAATTTTTCCCGGAAAAATTCCGGGAAAAGCTTTCTTGCAAGAAACTCCGGTCCGGGGTATACTGAATTATATTATAAGAGAGGGGGGCTTTCCGCTGGAACAGAGACATCGCCCGGAGTGCCGCTACGCGGAAAAATGCGGCGGCTGCCAGCTTCAGAATCTGACCTACCCCGAGCAGCTCGCCTTCAAGCAGCGGAAGATGGAGGCCCTCCTCGGGAAATTTTGCCCTGTCGCGCCGATCATCGGGATGAAAAACCCGTGGCACTACCGCAACAAGGTGCAGGCGGCCTTCGGCTTTTCGCAGGAGCGCGGCGTCGTCTCGGGCATCTACCAGTCCTCGAGCCACAGGATCGTCCCCGTGAGCCACTGTCTGATCGAGGACGAGGCGGCGGGCGCGATCATCCGCACGATCCGCGAGCTGATGCCGGAATTTAAGATCACGGCCTATGACGAGCACACCGGCACCGGTTTTCTGCGCCACGTGCTCGTCAAGCGCGGCTTTGCGACCGGCGAGGTCATGGTCGTGCTCGTGGTGACCGAGCCGATCTTCAAACTCCAGAAGCCCTTCCTCAAAAAGCTGCTCGAGCTGCGCCCGGAGATCACCACCGTGGTGCTCAATTTTAACGACCGCTTCGGCCCGGTCGTGCTCGGCGATCAGGAGCGGGCGCTCTACGGCAAGGGCTACATCGAGGACGTCCTGTGCGGCCTCACGTTTCGCATCTCGGCGAAGTCGTTTTATCAGGTCAACCCCGTGCAGGCGGAGATTTTATACGGCGTCGCCGTCAATTTTGCCGCCCTGACCGGCAAGGAGCGCGTGCTCGACGCCTACTGCGGCATCGGCGCGATCGGCATGGCCGCGAGCCGGCACGCGGGCGAGGTGCTCGGCGTGGAGCTCGGCAAGGACGCCGTGCGGGACGCCATCGCCAACGCGCGGCGCAACGGCATCCAAAACTGCTGGTTCACGCAGGGCGACGCCGGGGAGTATCTCGCCGGCATGGCGAAGGAGCGCATCCCCCTCGACGTCGCGTTTCTCGACCCGCCGCGGGACGGCAGCGACCGGAAATTTCTCTCCTCCCTGCTCGCCGTGCGGCCCAAACGCATCGTCTATCTCTCCTGCGGGCCCGAGTCGCTCGCCCGGGATTTGCAAATTCTCACCGAGGGCGGCTATCTCGTCAAAAAGATCCAGCCGGTGGATATGTTCCCGCACACGGAGCACGTTGAG
>JAGOPP010000017.1 GCA_017991935.1 Oscillospiraceae bacterium | reverse complement strand
CTATGGAGAAATCGGCGACTTGACAAACCTTGCCGTAAAGCTTTTCTCCAAGCTCGGATATTCCCCCGAGGTGCGCCCCCTCTCCCTGACCGATGCCGGTAAAAAAGCGCTGCTTGATTTCTCCGGGGTTGACGCGAGAGGAACCGTGCCCCTTGGCGTCGCCTATCGAAACAGCGCCGGAGAATCTAAAACGTTGGTCGTTCCTTTTATGATGGATTTATCCGAGCTGAAAGGCTTCGTCTACTATCCCTCCGATTATGGCGGGAATGTCAGCGGCAGCCCGGAGAAAGCTTATATTAAGGTTTCGGTGCAATATGAGCCGGGAACCACCGGTACGGTGGCCGGCACCGCCGGAAATATCACGGGAGCCCTTGGAGGCGACACCGGCGGTTCCTCCGCCAGCAAGCTCCTGATGCTCGAAACCTCCATCCCCCTCGCGGACCTCAGCATGGACGCCATGGATCTATGCTTCATGCCTTCTAACGGCAGCGGTACGGCAAAAAGCTATCACGCGCTGCTCAGCACCCCCAACGGGGTCATGACAGGGACCGCCGCGCTGGAGAACCCCGCGCGGGTATTGGGCGTCGAGGTGACCGTCAAATCCGACGGGGTTAACGACACATGGGTGCATTACAGCACCCTTGGCGAAGGAACTTCTTTGGAAAACTTTTTCCAAACCCTCGCGATCAACCTCCCGGATTTAACGGAGGAGGCCGCCGCCGCGCTGGACGAAAGGGCGCGCCAGATCCATGACTCCGCAAAGAATCCGGACCCGCTCTCCATCGCCAAATGGTATGGAAGAAACGCGATCTATCAGTTTATCAGCGGCAGCTCCATGTTTGACGAGCAGATGACCGGCGAATTCGGGCTTGTTTTGGGCAGAGTTTCGCAGCCAAGATGTTTGATCGTCACCTCCTGCCTTGATGAGTCGAATACCATGCACACCACGATGGATCTGCCGAACCCTTATAACCAAATCCACGCCGGCAAGCAGGAGGCAAGAGACGCCTATCAGCTTCTGGCCGGATTTTATCTCTCGGGGCTGGAAGCGGAAGTTCTGCCCGGCAACAATAAAGTCAGCTATCTGGATTTATGGACGCAGGCTCCTTCCGGAACCGCCATCGAAGCCATTCCGGTCATGTATGACGCGAAAGACCGAGAGGCGTTTTTCAAACAAATGGAACAACAAGGGAAATATCCCCTTCTGCTCCTGAAGGCTGTAAAAGAAAATAAAAAGCTGATTTTGGTGCCTACCGAACCGACGGTATTTATGGGACAGGAACGCTGGGCATGGATGGAGATCGACCCCGATACCTACAAAGCCATCTCCGTATTTGATAACGGGCTGCATTCCGGGATGGCGGAATTCCAAGTCAGTCTTTTGCCGAGTACGGACGATACCATCCAGTGGTTGAAGGGCGTCTGGGTTGGAACGAATGTCTCGGTATGGTCGATGTGCTCCTCCACGCTGAAATACGGCGATCAATACAACGCCGTAAAGATCGACGCCAAAAAAGCGGCGACGGCGGCCGCGGGCGCGGTATCCAAGTTTTTCGGGCTTTCGGGCGACATTGCGAAGAAAGCGTCGGAAGCCGGGGATCCAAAGCAAAGCGTCGGATTCAGCTTGAGCCCTACCCATAAAATCAATTTCACCATCAGCATGTCGGGCATCAAAGGAAAAGTCTCTCAAAAAATGTTTAACCTGAGCGCCGGCATGAAACTGGCCATTGACACTTATTTCAAGTGAACTCTGGGCATGCCGAACGAAGGCCCGTCCGCATGACGGAGCAACAATAAAAACAGACGGGGTACTTCACCGTGAAGCACCCCGTCTGTTTTTGCGCGCATCGGTCTGAGGTATGGGCGAACCCGTTTCCCTGTGTGACCATGCCTGCCGGCGCCGCTTTGTAGGAATCATAGGTTGGAGAGGCGGAGGCGGATGCGGAAGACGGGATGCCGAGTCAAAAAACCAAGCGGCATTGACTGCTCAAGGCCGCTTGGTTTTTGATGGTTTCGGTTTGTTTTTTACGGGATGGCCGTTCTTTTAGCGGTCATGGGACTTTCCTCATCCGGTTCCTTTTACGCATAAAAACCCATACGGCTATGGCGATCCCTACCGCCGCAAGGCAGACGATGATGACAGGCAGCCAAGGCTGATTCGCTGCAAGACCCTGCCGGCCCGCCATATCCGATACCTGCGCGCCTTTGATGGTTTCCGTGGTGATCAGGTATTCGGACATCGTGTTGTTTTTGTAGGTCACAACGCCGCCCGCGCCCACGGCAACGTCCCCGGCGATCAGGGTAAACTGGCCGGATGCCGCTTCGTAGTTGTAGACGTTTACCTGCGTGCCCTCGGCGATATCGGTGGCGACCTCAAATGTCGCCGCGCCGGGCAATCCCCCGTGGCCGAGGAAAGAATAGACAAACGCGCTTTGCCCATCGGAAAGAGCCGCTTTCATCTGTTCCCCGTGCTCGGCCTGAGCGGAGAACCCGAAATCGAACATGGCGTCCTCCGAGGCGTCTTTCACGTCGCTTCCCAAGAAGGTGATCACCGCTCCCTCCTGCTGGAAGGCGATGCTGGCGGCGGGGTTTTGCATCAGCGCGCCAAAGAACTTCCCGGTTACGCTGGTGCCGTTCGTGCCGCCGAGCGCGACGCTGTGGGCGCCTCCCTTGCTCGAATTTATAGCGTCCACCGTTGCGCCGTAGTTTAGCAGCGTGCTCTCCGTTTGCAGGTTCATGCCGGCGAAATCAAACGGTGCGGTCTGCGCTTGCAGGCCGGGGAGCTGCGCGGCGCTTTCTTCCCAAGGGTTCGTCACATATTGGTCTGCCTGCTGCTGCATATATGCGCCTAAATGATCCTTGGCGTCTTTGATATCCTGAATCCGCTTGCCCATATCGGTGACGATGTTTTTTAAATCGGGGTCGGTCATATCAATATAAATGTGATAGCTGTCGCATGCCTGCGCGCTGGGCGCAAAGACCACTTCTTCCGGGGAGCCTTCCAGATTTAACTTAAAGACAGAGTTCCATCTGATAAATTCCGCGCCGTTGACATGGGTTCTGTCATAGGTATACCGGTCTTTGATATGATCGACGCGGATGGTCGTGCTGTTGATCGTTACCGGCGCGAATTGCCATGCGAACGTCTCGGAACCCGCGCTCAGATATACCGCCCGGTCTAAGCCGCCGGATGACGCGGAAAGGCTGGGGAGCATCGGCGGCTTTGTGATGGAAATGACCTTGAGCGCGCATTCCTGCGTGTCGAAGCCCATATCGTTTTCCGCGCGGATGAGGAAGGAATAGCTTCCCTGCTCGACGCCCTCCTCTACCGTGAGCACGCCCGTTTCGGGGTCGATCGTGACCTCTTCCGGAATCATATAGCGTTCGCTCTTTTGCTCTAAAGACCAGAAGATCGGCGCGCTCCCCGACGCCTCGACCGGGATGACGAGATCGCCGCCGTTGATGAGCTTGGTGAAGACGTAACCGTGCGTTTCCTCGGCAATGACCGGGGGCGTGCGCGCCTCCGTGACGGTGAGGATGCACTCCTGCGTATCGCTGCCAACGTCGTTTTCCGCCTTGACCGTAAAGAAATAGCTTCCGGCGGCAATGTCGTTTTGCGCGGTCAGCAGGCCGCTGGTTTCGTCTATGCGAAGTTCCGGCGGAATCGGGCGTTCGCCTGTCGCTGTCAGCGACCAGGTGATGGGCGTGCTGCCCGTGGCCGAAATGGCGATACTGAAATCGTCTTCTTCCGCCGCCATGCTAAAGCGGTAGCCGTGGCGCGCGGCGACGATATCCGGCGCTGTCCGTATGGATTCCGGCGGCTGCGAAAATTCGGGCGTTTCCGTCGACTCCGTTACGGTCAGCGTGAAAAGCTGCTCGGCCGGCGGCGCGGGGTAGTGTCCGATATAGTTGACCGGAGGCTCGTCCTTCATGGCCGGATTGCCTTTGTTCTTCACGTCAAAATCCAAGATCGTGTTCAAATCGGCTTTGTTAAACCCAAAACCGAACGACGCGTTAGATTCAGGCAACTCTTGAAGCACTTCCGGGTGGAAGTAGGCGGGGTCCTGCTCCAAACGCACCGTAAACGTATAATCCTGCGCGCTCACGCCGGCCGCCGCCGTAATTTTACCCGTTTTAGGATCGATGGAGATGCCCTCCGGCGCGCCTTTCAAACTCCAGACAAGCGGCCAAATGCCGCTGCCTTCCGCATGGAAGCCGTCGCCCGCCAAGGATGCCGCCATCCGCCCGGAGGTCGTGATGCCCTCCGCCCGGGGGCTGCCGCCCGCGCTGACCGTGGCATGGTCGGCGCTCGTAATCTTCGTAGGCAGGGGGTGCTCCTGCCACACCCATTCCACAATCACGCGGTTTCGCACGATCACGGAGGAGGTCGGATTCCCGTCATCGTCAAGGATGGGCGTGATGGTAAACTGACCGCCGCTGACGGTGTGGCTCACAATCTCCGCGTCGTCGTTTTCGCCCAAAAACTTGCCGCCTTTAAAGCCGAGAATATCCTGCGTCGTCCAGCCATCCTCAAAGAATTCCGAAAGTTCCTCCTGCGTAATGGCGCGCGTGCCGCCGCCGTTCGCGACGCATACCGTTTCATCAAACTGCATCTGGTTGACGATCTTTTCCCCTTCGTTATAGGGCTTATAGGAGCCTTCGACATACGAAAGCGTTCTGGAAACCGAGAGGGGGAGGCTTGGGTTTACCATAATCGTATGGGAACTCGTATGCTTCATCACGTCAAACGACACCTTTACGGCCGTGATGCTTTTATTTTTGCTGTAGTCGAATTCTCCGCCGCCCTTCACGACCGCGCCCGGCCGGATTTGCAGCACGCCGTTAAACACGGGCGTATATTGCCCTTCCGGCAGCATTTGCGGATTGCGGCTGTCAAAATTGCCATAATCGTCCGTATAGACGTCCGCCATGCCGCCCTGCGAAATCGGCATGTACACGCCATGCGATGACGGCGCCGTCTTTGCCGCAAAGGTCATCATATGGCCGCTGAGGCCCTGCAGATGAAGCAGGCTGCCGGAATAATACTTTAACTCATATTGCTTTTCCGGCGGATCGGCGGGATCGCCCGGTTTTGCCACCTGCTGAGCGCTGTAGACGATGACCTTGCGGGGGGCGACGTTCCCGGTGACAAAATCGTTGAAGTAGTCCGCCTCCGAGATCGTGACCTTGTCAAACGGAAACAGAGCGGGCACCGGATCGGATTTATAGGTCTTGCCGCCTACGATAAACTCAACCGCGACCAACTCTCCGCCTTTGAGCATGGTTTCGGGTTCTTCATAAAAGAATTCCCCTTCGTCGCTCAATTGCTGCCAGCCTTCCTGCGGGTAAACCCGGATTTCCGACGCCTTGGCGGTCAGAGGATCGACCCCTTTTGGATAGACAAGGATCCGGTAGTCGATACCCTCCGGCGCACGGATCTTGACGCTCGATCTCGTATCCTCGAGGTAGCCGCCGACCCGCCCGATCTTGATGTAAGCTTCCTCGATGTGAACGCGGTACCCGCCGGTATCCTGCTGCCGCTTGTGCAGCAGAGAAGGCGTCCAATGGATCAAATTTACCGTCTTCCCGATAATTTTGATATAAATCTGCAGGATTGCGTAAAGGTTGATGTCGAGCATCGTACCATCCGCCGTAATGCCCAACCCGACGCCGACAAAAGCCCCCGCGCCGATAACATCCAAACCGCAAATGGAAATATCGAGCAGCGGGCCCACCTTTACGTAGCCGTTGATTTTGCCCGCGATATCCACGTCGCCGTCTTTTTTAAACTCTTTATTGAAAACGCCTTTTATGGATACGGGAACCCCGAAGGCCGTTTTCCCCTTCACGCCCATCGTGGCCGACGTGTACTCCCGCGCGTCGGCTTCAATCCGAATATCGCCGTCGATTCCCACAATGAGGTAAAGCCCGCCGCTCACGCGCCCGATTCCAAAAGGGATGTCGATGCCAAACAGCGGAATCCGGATTTCCTCCTGAACGGTGCCCTGCACCTCGGCAACCAGATAAAACTCCTCGGCCACGTCCATGATGAGGTGATAGCCGCCAAACGCCGAATATTTTGCGTTTACATTGATATTGCTGATGCCAAGGCCGCCGCTTAATGTGACGGTAAGCTGCGTGCCTCCGCTTCCCGCCGCGGTCAGCTTGGTATCCGTGAACTGGAGGTTGATCAGCTTGTCGCCTGTGAGATACTTGTAATCCTTGAGCGCGTCGCCGAAGGCCAGAGGATTGATCGCCGTATCGGGCACCGCGCAAGCTTCCACGTTTTCGGCAAAGCCCGTGATGTTGCCGCGCGTTAAATCGACGGGCTCGCCATCCGCGCCGCCGAGAGAGAAATCTTTAAAGACCTCGCTTACCTGCGGCTGCTCGATCATATAGGTATTTTCGAGCGCCTTTGCCTGCTTGTCGAGCTCGGCGTCGCCGTATCCGGTGGAAAACGCGGTGCCGGAGCTTATCTTGAACGAAGTGCCCGCCTGCGGGTCAACCACGACCGTGCCGGGATCGGCCTGCCGTTCCTGCTGCGCTAAAGCGGAATCCAACACGTCTCTTTGAATATATCCGCCCTCGCGGATGATCTTTTCCGGGCTTTTATCCTGAATGGCGCTGCCCGCGATCAGTTGGCCTGCGGAGGCGATTTTCTCCGAAACCGTGCTGTTTTCTTCCAGCACGACGACGCCGTCGGCCAGCTCATATGATACCTCTTTAAAGGTTGCGGGCGCGACGCCTGCCGCCAGAGTCTTCCATGTCTCGCCCGCGGGCAGGAATTCATAACTGAATTCGTCGGTTGCGGGCATGCGCTCCACATCCTCGGTTGTGTAATCGAGCGTGGAAAGCCCCGGTATGGATGGCTCCGCCAATGCGGCGGCCAGAGCCCCTGTGGGCAGGAACGTGATCAGCAGACACAGCGCCAGCAGAGCGGATAAGAACCTTTTCATACTTTCTCCCCCTCATCAGATGATGGATTCCCATTTTCCACATATCAAAGAATCCGTTTCAGCTTGATCTAAACGGATTCCTCCAGACGCTCAAATACAAAATCGATATGGTTTGAAAACTTCTCGACCACGGCGGAACCGCCGCGGTCTTTTTGGATGGTTGCCGGCAGATCCAAGACGATGCCGAGGAAACCGTAATTCAGTTCCTCCGCCGCTATTTTTAAATCGGCATCCTTTCGTATTTTCCCCTTGGCGGACATGGCTCTCAGGATTTCTTCATAATAGCCCGCGGGCTCTTTGAGCATAAATTCCTCGACGAAACTCCTTGCCCTTTGGTTGATATACTGCTCCATAAAGAGAATGGCGGCGATCCGATCGATTCTGGGATTTCTGTTTTTTACATATCGGATGAATATCAGCCGGAACAGCTCTCTGGGAGCCATATATTCGATTTCGTATGCGAGTTCCGAGGAATCCGGCCTTTGCTCCCGCATCCCCTCCTGAAAATAATCAAAAATGCAGCTCAGGATTTCTTCTTTGTTTTTAAATGATTATAGATGGAGCTTTCCTTGATGCCCGCCCCGGCGGCAATTTTTCTGACGGATACGCCATGATAGCCGTGTTTAGAAAATAAATCCACGGCAACGTCAAAGATTTTTTCTTTTGTTCCGGTTAGCTCCAGCATCATGTCGCATCCCTTTCCTGATATGTATTTTACTTCCAACTCATTTTACTATCATTTGTTAGTTAAATCAAGAGCATCTTCATGAATTGGATAGGATCGTCCCGTTCGTAAGCTTTTTTGTAACGCATAACGGCAGCTGCGCTAAAATAGAAGCGGCACGGCGGATTTTAGCGCCGGAATCCCATGCGCGGGAGGCGGGCCGCGTAAAAACTCACCTGTTAAAAATCCGGGAGAAACCTTCGCTTCGAAGAGTTCTCCCGGCAAATAGGCGGTCACGCCGCCCGGGCCGTAGCCGGCGCCGTCCGTGAAGCCGTAGCTGTTTTCGCAGGCGCGGCCCCACATGCAGGCGTCCGCCCGGGCATAGACGTCCGCCGCTTCGGGCTGCGGACGGCCGGTTTGCCGAGCCGGCGTCAAATCCATTCCGCGCTCTTTTTTTACTTTGAAATGTAGGTGTTCGGACAATAGTGGGAGAGCTAAATGCACAAAAACAGCATGGTTTTTTAGGAGCTTTTTAGAAAAAAATAATATATCCAAAATGGCTTGAATTTGTGTGCCAGCCTGTGTAAAATGATAATCGAAGGTGATGGAAAACGTTTCCAACTTCATCAAATTACCCAAAACTAAAGGAGGTACCATGATGAAAAAGCTGTTGTCCCTGACTCTTGCCGTCTTGATGGTGATCTCTCTTTTGGCCGGCTGCGCACAGACGGACAGCCCCACCCCCGGCGGCGAATCATCTCCCGCCAACACCGGCGAAACCGCTTCGGGCAAGGTCTATTACCTCAACTTCAAGCCTGAGCAGGACGCCGATTGGCAGGAGCTTGCCGAGGCATACACCGCTGAGACCGGCGTTGAGGTAATTGTGAAAACCGCCGCTTCCGGCCAGTATGAAACCACGCTGAAATCCGAAATGTCAAAATCCAACGCCCCGACCCTATTCCAAGTGAACGGCCCCGTCGGGCTCGCCTCTTGGAAAAACTACTGCTATGACCTGACGGGCTCCAAGCTGGCGGGGGAACTTACCTCCAGCGGGTTTGCCCTGATGGACGGCAGCACCATGGCGGGCATCGCCTACGTGATCGAGAGCTACGGCATCATCTATAACAAAGGGCTTCTGGCGGAGGCCGGCTATTCCTCCGACGACATCAAGAATTTCGCGGACCTAAAAAAGGTCGCGGAGGACATCACCGCCCGCAAGGACGAACTGGGCTTCTCCGCCTTTGCTTCCGCCGGAATGGACGGCTCCTCCGACTGGCGCTTTAAGACCCACCTTGCAAACCTGCCCATTTATTATGAATATAAAGCGGACGGCATCAGCGCCACCCCCGCGATCAAGGGCAGTTTCCTCGATAATTACAGAGCGATTTGGGATCTCTACATCAACAACTCCACCACGGCCCCCAGCCTTCTCTCCACCAAGACCGGCGACGACGCCACCGCGGAGTTCGTAACCGGTCAGGCCGTGTTCTATCAGAACGGGACTTGGGCCTTCAACGACGTCTCCGATCTGGGCGAGGACCAGCTGGGCATGCTGCCCATCTATATCGGCGCGGAAGGCGAGGAGGAACAGGGCCTCTGCACCGGCACCGAGAACTATTGGTGCGTGAATAAGGATGCCTCCGCCGAGGACATTCAGGCCACGCTGGACTTCCTGTACTGGTGCGTCACCTCCGAGACCGGCGTGAAAGCCCTGTGCGAGACCATGGGTTTTGTGATTCCGTTCAAGGCAAATTTGGAATCCACAAACCCCCTCGTGAACATCGCCAACGAGTATGTGGCAAACGGTTATATCCCCGTGTCCTGGAACTTCCCCACCATGCCCTCCGAACAGTGGAAAAACGGAGTTGGCTCCGCGCTGACCAGCTATGCGGCGGACCAGAATGACGCCAACTGGGCAAAGGTCGTCACCGCCTTCGTAGACGGCTGGGCGACGGAGTACGCGGCGGCCAACGGCTAAACGTATGGTTCCCGAAGCAGCGGGCGGGCATTACCCGTCCGCTGCTTTATAATGCCGGCCTTGGCGCTTTCTTAATTTTTAAGACAGGGCGGGCCGCGCAACCGGATTGGAGGCCCTTCTATGGAAAAAGGCATCAAACGCTATGCCCCTTTCTTCGTGATCCCAACCTTTGCCGCTTTTATCATCGGCTTTATCGTGCCCTTTCTGATGGGGATTTGGCTCTCTCTGTGCAAGTTTACAACCGTGAGGGACGCCGTCTTTGTGGGTTTTTCAAACTATCAAAAAGCCGTGACCGACCCGATTCTGCTCCATGCCTTCTGGTATACCGCCCTCTTTGCCCTTGTCTCCCTCTTGGTGATCAACGTGCTGGCCTTTGTTATCGCCTTGGCGCTGACCGAAAAGATGCGGGGAACCAACATCTTTCGCACGATATTTTTTATGCCGAACCTCATCGGCGGCATCGTGCTGGGTTATATCTGGCAGCTGATTTTTAACGGCGTGCTCGCCCGCTTTGACGCCGCTTTGGCGCTCAGCGAAAAATACGGCTTCTGGGGCCTTGTGATCCTCGTCGCATGGCAGCAGATCGGCTACATGATGATTATCTACATCGCGGGGTTGCAGTCCATCCCCGGCGACCTGAACGAGGCCGCCGCCATCGACGGCGCCACCAACTGGCAGAGGCTCTGGAAGGTCACCATCCCCATGATGATGCCCGCCATCACCATCTGCACCTTCCTCACGGTGGTCAATTCCTTCAAGCTCTTTGACCAAAACCTTTCGTTGACCGCCGGTGAGCCCGCCCAGCTGTCCGAGCTCTTGGCTCTGAATATCTTCAACACCTTCTATGGCCGCGTGGGCTGGGAGGGCGTCGGGCAGGCCAAGGCCGTTCTGTTCTTTATTCTGGTCGTAGGCATCGGCCTGATGCATCTACGGATCACCCGCTCTAAGGAGGTGCAGCAATGAGCCGAAAAAAGAGCCTTCAGTCCGGCATCGGCACCGGCCTTTTCAGCTTCATCAGTTTGGTTTATGTGTTGCCCATTATCATTGTCCTGTTCAATTCCTTTAAGAAAAAAACCTTTATCAGCATCGAGCCTTTTAAGCTGCCCACCGAGGACACCTTTGTCGGCATGGAAAATTACGCAAACTCCATCAACCAATACGATTTCCTCAAGGCCGTCGGCTGGACGCTTTTTATCACCCTCGGCTCCGTGGTGGTGATTCTGCTCTGCACATCCATGTTCGCTTGGTATATCACCCGCGTTCACAGCCGATTTACGAAGCTGGCCTATCTGCTCTGTGTGTTTTCCATGGTTGTCCCCTTTCAGATGGTCATGTTCACCCTCTCTCTCGTGACCGACAGGCTCGGTCTGGGAACCCCGTGGGGGCTCGTCATCATCTATCTGGGCTTTGGCGCGGGGCTCGCGGTGTTTATGTTCTGCGGCTTTGTGAAAGCCATCCCCATCGAGATCGAGGAGGCCGCCCTGATCGACGGGTGCTCCCCGCTGCGGATGTTTTTCGCCGTTGTGCTGCCCATCATGAAGCCGACTTATATCTCTGTGGGCATTCTGGAAACCATGTGGATTTGGAACGATTTCCTGCTGCCCTATCTGACCCTCGACACCAACAAATACAAGACCATCGCCATTATTATTCAGTATATGAAGGGCAGCTACGGCCGCGTGGATATGGGCGCCATTATGGCGGCTCTGATTATGGCGGTCATCCCCGTCATCATCTTCTATCTCTCCCTGCAAAAGCACATCATCAAGGGCGTCGCCGCCGGCGCGGTGAAGGGCTGAGCGCCCCTCGGCCAAGCGGGGAACAGAGATTCCCCCGGCAAACCCCGGGGAGCCCCCGCCCGCCGGCCTTCCCTTTGCCCTCTTTCCCGGAGAAAGTGCCGCAAGGCCCGACGCCGGCGCTCTTTCAAAAAACCGATAATTTAGCGTAGAGAGGTGGTTCTCCCTTGAGAAACGCCGGAATCCTTTTACCCATCTCCGCCCTGCCCTCCCCCTACGGCATCGGCGCCATGGGGCGGGCGGCCCGCGACTTTATCCAGTTTCTCGCCGAAGCCGGCCACTCCTGCTGGCAGATCCTGCCGATCGGCCCCACAAGCTATGGGGACTCCCCCTATCAGTCCGTTTCCGCCTATGCGGGCAATCCCTATTTCATCGACTTGGACGACTTGGCGGAGGAGGGGCTGCTGGAGCCTTCGGAATACTGGTCCGTCGATTGGGGGACGCGACCGGACGAGATCGATTACGGCCTGCTCTACGCGCGCCGCTACCCCGTCCTGCGCCGGGCCTGCGACAGGCTTTTGGCAGAGGAATCCGAGGACTATGACCGCTTCTGCCGGGAGCAGTCCCTCTGGCTGGAGGACTACGCCCTGTTTATGGCCATCAAGGGGAAGCACGGCGGCGGCTCTTGGCTGGATTGGCCGGAGACCGACAGGCTTCGGGAACCCGGGGCGATGGAGGCCGCCCGCCGGGAGCTCGCGGAGGAGATCCGTTTTTGGAAGGCGGCGCAATACCTGTTTTTTACCCAATGGAACAGGCTCAAGGGCTTTGCAAACGAACGCGGCATCTCCATCATCGGCGACCTTCCCATCTATGTCTCCTGCGACAGCGCGGATGTCTGGGCAAACCCCGAGCAGTTTCAGCTCAAGCCGGACAGGAGTCCCGCGGAGGTCGCCGGCTGTCCGCCCGACGGCTTTTCCGCCGACGGCCAGCTGTGGGGCAATCCTCTGTTCGACTGGGACTACATAAAAA
This sequence comes from Oscillospiraceae bacterium, assembly GCA_017991935.1. GTDB lineage: Bacteria > Bacillota > Clostridia > Oscillospirales > Ruminococcaceae > UMGS1668. The sequence goes on along the minus strand of JAGOPP010000017.1, from coordinate 18,831 downwards.
AAGACGGCTACGCTTGGTGGCTGCGGCGGATTGAATTTCAGCTTCAAATCTTCGACATCATCCGCATCGACCACTTCCGGGGTTTTGATTCTTATTACGCGATTCCCAGCGGCGACAAGACCGCCCAGCGGGGCCGCTGGCGTCCCGGCCCGGGCGTCGACTTTTTCCGCGCCGTCAACGAACGGCTTCAGAATCCCGCCATCATCGCGGAGGATTTGGGCTTTTTAACCCCCTCCGTCCGCGAGCTGCTGGCCTACACGGGCTATCCCGGCATGAAGGTTTTGGAGTTTGCCTTCGACAGCCGGGACGGCGGCAACGACTACCTGCCCCACAAATACCCCAGAAACTGCGTGGTATACACCGGCACCCACGACAACGACACCATCCGGGGCTGGATGGCCTCCGCCTCCCCCGCCGACGTGGCCTATGCCAAGCGGTATCTGCGCCTGAACAGCCGGGAGGGTTACCACTGGGGCATGATGCGGGCGGCCTGGGGCAGCGTCGCGGATCTGGCCGTTATGCAGATGCAGGACCTTTTGGGGCTGGGCAGCGAGGCGCGGATGAATCTCCCCTCGACCCTCGGGACAAATTGGAGATGGCGCGCCCTGCCCGGCAGCTTTTCTCCGGCGCTCGCGCGAAAGCTCCGCCGGGAAATGTCTCTCTACGGCCGGCTGCCGGAACAGAGAAAGCCCGAAAAGGCAAAATGATTCGCGGAACTAAAATACCGTTTCGATTTCCTCTTGCATTTTCATTTTATTGGCCTGTCCGCTGCTCCACATTTTTGCGGCAGTGTCCAAAAAAAGGAGGTTTTTCATCCGCTGGCCGGCGGTGTGGCGGCGTGGAGCCCTGCCGCAAGACTTCGGTGAACCATCGGAGAAGGAGCTGTTTCAGATCAGGTGAGGCAGTTTCACGGTCCATATTATGTCAACTGTTAGCTTAAAGAACATCGAGAAGGTCTATGAGGGAGGCGTGCAGGCGGTCAGCGACTTTAATCTGGAGATTGCCGACAAGGAATTCATTGTGCTGGTCGGTCCCTCGGGGTGTGGAAAATCCACCACCCTGCGCATGGTGGCGGGGCTGGAGGAGATTTCCCGCGGCGAGCTTTATATCGACGGCAGGCTGGTCAACGAGGTGGCGCCCAAGGACAGGGACATTTCCATGGTCTTTCAGAGCTACGCCCTCTATCCCCACATGACCGTGCGCGACAACATCGCTTTTCCCCTAAAACTCGCCAAGGTCCCCAAACCAGAGATTCGCGAGCGGGTCAACCAAGCCGCCGAAATTCTCGGCATCACCGACTATCTGGATCGCAAACCCAAGACCCTCTCCGGCGGCCAGCGCCAGCGCGTGGCGATCGGCCGCGCCATTGTCCGGGAGCCGAAGGTGCTGCTCATGGACGAGCCCCTGTCCAACTTGGACGCCAAGCTCCGCAACCAGATGCGCGCGGAGCTGATTAAGCTGCGCCAGCGCATCGACACGACCTTTATCTATGTCACCCATGACCAAACCGAGGCGATGACGCTGGGCGACCGGATCGTCATCATGAAGGACGGCTTTGTCCAGCAGGTGGGCACGCCCCGGGAGGTCTACGACCACCCCCGGAATCTCTTTGTGGCGGGCTTCATCGGCAGCCCTCAGATGAACTATTTTGACGCGCGGCTGCTGCGCGAGGATGGAAAATATATCGTCTCCATGAACGGCGTCCGCGTGGAGCTCTCCGAGGAAAAACAGGGCGCCCTCTCCGCGAAGGATGTGGGCGAGCAGGAGATCACCTTAGGCGTGCGTCCCAACCACATCATTTTAAACAATGGCGCAAACGCCGTGAATTCCTCCGTGGAGGTCTCCGAAATGATGGGCAGCGAGATACACCTGCACGCCCTCATGGACGGCAAGGAGGTTGTCATCATCGTGCCCACGCTGGATCTCGAGGGCAACCAATCCGAGCTTTTCGCCCCCGGCGCGGAGCTGCATTTCACCTTTGGCGGAAACGTCTGCCATGTGTTTAACCGGGAAGGGCAAAATCTCGAATACCTATGATAAGCTTCCTCCCATGACCGGCGCCGGATTTTCCGAAGCGGACGATGCCGAAAATGCCGCGCGGGGATCGGAGGAAATAACCCCTCCGTGCCCCGTTGGGATGGCGGCGAAAAGGCCGATAAAAACCGCGTCACGCATTGAAAACGCGGCGCATGGCATCCGGCGATGTTACCTTTGCTAAAAAAGCTCCCTTGGCCATGGCCAAGGGAGCTTTCGTTTCGTTTCCGGGGATTCTCAGCCACCGCTCACCGTAAAGCTGATGCTCCCGCTCACCTCCTGCGAGTCGGAGGAGCCGCCTGCCCCCTCGAAGGAAACAAGCGCCGTATAGGAGACGCTCACCTTCCCCGCCGCGGTCGGGAGGACATAGACATAGCAGTCGCCCACGATGCCGACCTCCGCGCTGCCGGAGAGGACCTCCGTGTCGATCAGCTCAAAATCCGTGATCTCGATGCCGGAGATGGAGTTTTCGTCGACATAGACTTTGATGCACAGAGAGCCGTCCGGCGCGCCCTCCACCGCGGCGACCGATTTGGCCGCCAACTTCACGGAGGTGGTGAGCTCCCTTGGCGTGACCTCCTCCGCGCTGACGACGGCCTCCCCTTCCGTGCCGGAGCCCGTGACGAGCTTCGCGCAGACGACGAATTTCTGGTTTTCGCCCAGAGAGTTGCCGAGGACGCGGGTGCAGGTTTGGAGCGTGAGGATCTGGTCGCCGGAACCGACGGAGATCCCGGTGTCGTAGAGGCTGCGCCTCTGCTCCTCCTCGATGATGGCCGGCACGTCTGTGCTGCCATCGTTGGTCAGATACTTAAAGTCCGTGGAGCGCCCGGTATTCACCGTGCAGTAGAACGCGGCGAAAACCTGATAGGTCTGCCGTCCGCCCTCCGTGTAAATATAGATGTAAGGGTTATTCGCCGCGAAAGAGGCGCTTTCATATTGCGCGAGCTGCGCGAATTTGATGTCGCCGCTCCGCCCGTACTGGATCGGCTGCCAGAGATTCGTCCAGTTGTGCCCGAAGATTACGGTGTTTTTGGAGGCGAGGTTGCCGTTTTCATCAAACCGCACGTTGCAGTCAAACCAGATCACGCCGGATTTGCTGGGGTTCCGGTAATAATCGAGCTCCCCGTATTCCGTATTCGACTCGCCCTTGACGATCGGGTAGCTGATGTTTGTGCCCGGGATTCGGATCCAAGCCTTGACGTCGGCGTTGATTGCCTTCCATTTCGCGAGATCGGCCACGGGATCGGACGAGGAGTACGAAACCGAGTCCCCCGCCCCGCTGTCCGCGGAGACGACGCCGCCGGCTTCGTTGGTGTAGGAGGCGCTCTTGTAATCCGCCGCCTCCGCCGAGGACTCCATGCCCTCCGGCAGCGTGAGGAAATTCACCCGGAGCCCGGTAAGGTCGATCTCCGTGCCGGAGGCCTCGTTTGCGACCGTGAGGGAATCGGCGAGGCCTTTCATATGAATCGCCGAATCGCCCGCGACGTTGAGGGCCTGCGTGTATCCGGTTTCCGTCTGCTCGTAGGTAAACCCGCCGCCGGTCAGGGCGCCGACCGCGCCGGAATTTTTCATGTAGATGCCGCGGCCGCCCGCGGCGAGGGCCCCGTCCCCCATCTCGGCCCGGAAGACGCAGCCGGAATTATAAACCGAAGCGCGTTCTCCGCCGGAGAGATCCAGCAGGCGCAGGGCGGCGCTTTCGCCGAGCGTGAATTCCGGCGGACCGGCCTCGCCCTCCCACCGCCATTGGAGCTCGGCCGGGATCTCGAGCGAGTCCGGCGTCTTGAGGTACGCGGCGTCCGCGCTGCCCCAAAGCTCCAGCTTCCCCGCATAGACAAAGACGGCGCTCACCGGAGCTTTGAGCATGAGGCGCGTGTCGCTGAGCATGTAGACGTCCCGAATGCCGCTCCCCGCGGGGATCGGCTCGGCGTCGGAGGCGCTTTCGCTTTGGCCTTCTGTATTGGAACCGGAGGCGGCTTCGCTTTGGCCTTCCGCGCCGGAACCGGAGGCGTTTTCGCTTTGGCCTTCCGCGCCGGCGGAGGCCCCGGCCGCGCCCCATCCCATCGAAAGGATCAGGCTTTCCAGTTTCTCCTTATTTTCCACGGCGGTGAGCACGGTTTCTTCCGCAGATTGCGCGGTCTCTCCCGCGGAGAGCGCCTCTCCCGAAGCGGGGGCCGCCTCCGAGGACAATGCCCCGGCCGAGGAAAGCGCTGTCTCCGAGGAGGCCGCCGCCTCTGTCTCCGGCAAAGCGGGGGTTCCCTCCTCCACAAGAACGGAGTTAAGCCCGCCGCCCGCGACGATCAGTTTCCGGGCGGTGACGCCTTTGAGCCGCACCGTCCCGTCCCCGACTTCCGGGGCAATATACAGGTAATCGGTAAAAACAGCGTTTTCGAGCACGACGCCGTCCGCCGTGATCACGCCTTTTTCGTAGGTGGCGGCCTCGGAGTAGGCGCCGGCCTCGGAATAGACCATGGCGCCCTCATAATCCGGCGCGTCCGCGGAGATTTGGACGGTCGGCTCCTGCCCGGAGGAAGATTCCTCCGCCTTTTCGCCGCAAGCGGACAGCAAAAGCGGAAGCAAAAGCAGAAGCGCGAGGAAAAATGCCATCCGTTTTTTCACGAAATTCCCCCCTTTGTCGATTCTTGATCCGATTATACCTTTTTTTACCCTTTTTGAAAAGAGGGCCCCGCAGGGCCTTTTTCTTTCAAAAACTTAATTTTTTCAGAAATAAAAAAGCGCGCTTGCCCCGGAAGCGGGAGAGCGCGCTTTCGCCGATTTTCAAAAATTATCCGAGCAGGTCGAGCGCCAGCTTGCCGAAAAGCAGGGCGAGCACGACAAAAATCATGTAGCGCACCCTCTTTGAGCCGCCCCGGATCGCATACCGCGCGCCCAGATAATTCCCCGCGACGCTGCACGCCGCGGCCGGGACCACCAGCCACAGCGCGACCTGCCCGTTTAAGAGCCAGACGGTCGCCGACGCGATGTTGGAGGCGAGGTTCGCGACCTTCGCGCAGCCGGAGGCGGTCAGCAGATCCATGCCGATCAGGGCGGTGAACGCCATAATCATAAAGGTGCCGGTCCCGGGCCCGACCATGCCGTCGTAGCAGCCGAGGCCAAGCCCGATCAGCAGAGAAAGAACGGCGTCCTGTTTGGGGTTCCTTGGGCGGGCCGAAGCGGAGGACTCGCCGCCGAAATCCTTTTTGAGAAACAGCGCGGCCGCCACCAGCGGCAGCGCGCACAGGATCACGATTTTCAGCGCGTCCCCGCTGAGCAGCAGGGCGATCCTCGTCCCGGCCGCGGAGCCGATCAGCGCCCCGATCCCGGCAAGCAGGGCGTATTTGAGGTTAATCTTTCTCTCGCGGATGAATTTCCCGGCCGCCGTCAGGGTCCCGATCCCGTTGACCACTTTACTCGTCCCGGCGGCAAGGTGCGCGGGAAAGCCGCAGAGCAGATAGGCCGGCAACGAGATCAGCCCGCCGCCGCCCGCGACCGAATCCACAAAACCCGCCAAAAAAATCAGCGGGCACACAATAAGGCAGATAGAAAGATAGTCCGGCAAACGATTTCACCGCTCTCACATAAAATCCGCGGATCCTTTTAAACGCAACACGCCAATTATATCTTCCGAAGAAAAATCTGTCAATAAAAGGGCGCGCCCGCGGAAAAATTTCTTTTTCTGCCGCATTGTGCGGAAAAAAGGCGGATCGCCGGAGCGGGAATCCGTTTCGTTTCGGACGGCGGTGGCAAAGATATGCCGCCCTCGGCGGGGCGCGGAGAGATTTCCCGGAAAAAGAATTCTTTTGATTTTTGGGCATGACAAGACGGCCGAAACGGTTCGCAAAGCGCCGTTCCGACCGTCTTATTCTATGCCGGTAAGTGTAAAGCGGTTTTGCTTTCCATTGGAAAGCGGCGCGTTTTTTAAAGCTCCACGTTCGCGCCGGTCTCGCCGCTGTCCGTCAGCTCGCCGTCCACGATCCGCACGATGCGCCTCGCGTAGGAGGCGACGTTGAGGTCGTGCGTGATGGAGACGACCGTATGGCCCATCCCGTTGATCTCGGCGAAGAGCTTCATGACCTCCTTGCCGGTCGCGCTGTCGAGCGCGCCGGTCGGCTCGTCGGCAAGCAGCAGCTTCGGCTCGCAGACGAGCGCCCGGGCGATGGCGACGCGTTGCTGCTGGCCGCCGGAGAGCTCATTCGGCCGATGTCCCAGCCGCTCGCCCATCCCAAGCATCGCGAGCTTTGCCGCCGCGGTCTTCTCCGCGTCCCGGTAGGCGGCCCCCCGCACCAGCAGCGGCATCATCACGTTCTGCAAAACCGTATAAGTTGAAATCAGATGGTACCGCTGGAAAATAAAGCCGATCAGCACGTTGCGGATGACCGTGAGCTGGCTGTCCCGCATCCGATGGATCGGGATGCCCGCGAGGTCGTACTCGCCGGAGGTCATCGTATCCATACAGCCCACGATGTTCATCAGCGTGCTCTTTCCGGAGCCGGACGGGCCGAGCACCGCGACATATTCCCCCTGATCGACGGAAAAGGAGACGTCCCGAAGCGCCTCGACGACGCTGTCGCCCATTTTATAAAGTTTATTGACGTGCCGGATCTCGATCAAATGCTTCATCGGCGTCACCGGGAAAGGATTTCCACCGAGGAGATCGCTTCCGTCCCGTCCTCGTAGGTGGAAAACGTCAGGCGCAGGACCATGCCCTCGGTCACGTCGGTGAAGTCCCCGCCGCCGATCGCCATCCCGGCCGGAAGGTCATAGACCTCCGTCTCGCCGGTATATTCGATCTCGACGGAACCGTCTCCCTGCCCGCCCGTGGGCAAATTGCCTCCAGTAAAGTCCCCGGAGGGCATGCCGCCCTCGCGGAAGCCGCCGGTCGGCCTCTCGCCGGTGAAATCCCCGGAGGGGGCCGTGCCCTGCCAAGCGCCGCCCGCGGGCGTCTCCCCGTTTATTTCGGGCGCCGAGGCGTCCTCCCCGGCATCCGGCTGCCCGCTCTGCTCCGTGGCGTCCCCCGAAACGTCCTCCCCCGCCGGAACCCCTCCGGGGACGGCCATGCCGCCTCCCTTTATCTCTGCGATCAGCAGGGTGGCCTCGTTGCCGACGATGGAATCCACCTCGCCGACGACGGTCCTCCGCGAAACGGCCTCTTTTGTAATGGAGGAGGCGTCGCCGGCCCCCTCCGAGCCGCCCGACCCGCCCGCCGTTTCGCCGCACGCGCAGAAACCGAGCAGGAGCAGCGCCGCCGCGAGCAATGCCATGATCATTTTCATAAAAGGACCTCCGTTTTGTTTAATCAAGTAACAGCGCCTCCACCGGAACCATCTTTGACGCCTTGTACGCCGGATAGAAACCGAAAACCGTGCCGGTCAGCACCGCGAAAACGACGGCGAGGACGTATCCGTAAACCGTCGGCTCCAGCCGGACGTCAAGCGCGCCGAGGAGCGGGTCAACCGCAAAGCTCGCCGCGACGCCGAGCACGCCCCCGACCGCGCCGATCGTGACCGCCTCGAGCACAAATTCCAGCAGAATGGTCCTGTTTGAGCACCCGACCGCTTTGAGCACGCCGATCTCTTCCGTCCGCTCTTTGACGGTGACGAACAGCACGTTCATGATCCCGATGCCGCCGACGATAAAGACGATGCTGGCGACCGCGAGCAGCATTGTGGAGAGCGTGTCGGCCGAGGAGGTCGCCGCCTCCATCACGCTGCCGGCGTCGCTGATGTCGAAGTAGCTGTTCGGGTGGTTTTCGGTCAGGATGGCCCCGATGTTGTCCATGACCGTGTCGATCTGGCCGACGTCGGAGGCGACCGCCGTGATCGTCGGGTCGGCCGTATTGCCGAAGATGTATTTCGTCGCCGTGGCGTAGGGGATGTAGATTGCCGTGTCCGGGCTGATGCCCGACGAGACGGAGCCCATCTCCTCGAGCACGCCGATGATCTCGTAATTTTTCCCGTCGATCGTCAGGTAGTCGCCGTAGGCGAGCTGCGGATAGGTGAAATACTCGGCCGCGAGGGAATAGCCGATCACGCAGACATAGTCCGCCCCATCGTTATGTTCCTCGCGGATAAAATCGCCGTAAAGAAGCGAAAGGTTGCTGACGTCCTGATAATTTTCCTGCACGCCGGCGACCGTCGCGGTCGTCTCCTCCTCGAGCTCGCCGCCGAAAACCGTCGTGTCGCCGCTGACGAGGATGGTCACCTCGTCGAGCCCCGCGACATAAGAAGCGATGTCCTCCACGTCGTCGGCGGTGAGCTGTTCGAGCCTGCTCTCAAACACCGAGCTGAATTCCCTGTTGCCGCTTACCGCCATGCCGCCGCCCTCGAAGCTCGGCATGGAGCCGCCCGCGCCGCCCGAAAATCGGCTGGGATCAAATTCTTCCATATTAAATTCCGCGCCGCCCGGGCCGCCGAACATGCCCTCCATCGCGCTCATATCGTACTCGCTGACCGAGACGTCGATGGCCCCGGCGTTTAGGTTTTTATATTGATCGGCCACGTCGGCCTTGCTGCCCTGCCCGATGGCGATGACCAAGACGATGGTGGCCGAGCCCACGATGATCCCCAGCGACGTCAGCGCCACTTTTGATTTGTTGCGGATCAGGTTGATGAAAACCATCCGCAGAATTTCACCGAGACGCAATACAGATCCACCTCCCGTCGGATACGCTCATTTGGAGACGCCGGACCGCGCGAGCACGACGTCCCCCTCCGCGAGGCCGGACGTGATCTCCACATAGGTGCCGTTGGAAAAGCCGGTGGTGACCTCCGCCGCGACCGTGTCGCCGTCCTCGCCCTTTTTGAGGACCGTCGCGACGCCGTTTGTGTTGGTGACCGCGGAGAGGTTGACGTAGAGGACGTCCTTGACCTGCTTTTGGATCAGCGTGATGTCCGCGCTCATGCCCTCGTACATCGTAAGCTCGTTTTCGCCCGTATAGCGGACGTTGACCGTGTAGCTGACGGTCGCCGCGCCGGCGCGGGAGGATTCCACGGAGATCGTGTCCACCTCGGCCTCAAACGTCTGATCCGGGAAGGCGGTCATCGTGACCTCGGCGGGCTCGCCGATATAGACGCTCAGAATGTCCTCCTCGGAGATCGTGATCGGCACATAGACGCTGCCGATGTCCGTCATCGTGCAGACGGTCTGCGTCCGGATGAGACCGGTATTCTCGTCATAATAGACCTCGATCTCGTCCCCGGCCTCCACGCTGACGCTCGCCACCATGCCGGTGCAGGGCGCGTAGACGACGCCGTCCTCCGTCAGGGTTTCCTTTAAATCCTGAAGCTCGCTGCTCAGGGAGTCGTAGCTCTCCTGCGCCTGATCCACGGCCTGCTGCAGCTTGTTGACCGTCAGCTCGTACTGCGTCGCGGCGGTATCCGCGCCGAGGGCGGCGGTGTCGTCCTGCTGCTGCGCCTTGAGCACGCCGGAATCATAGCTCAGCTCCGCCTCGCTGAGGCTCAGCTTCGGGCTTTCGAGGCTGCTCTTCCGCTCGCTCACCGCGGTTTTCAGATCGGATTTGTCGTCGTATTTGCCGTAATCCTCCTCCCAGTCCGCCGTTTCGTCCGCGTAATCGGAGGCCGCCTTGAGATAGGCGTACAGGCGGGCATAGCCCGCCTCCGCCTCCTCGGGGGTGAGGCCCGCCGTCTCTGCCTGTTCGAGGTAGGCGCTCTTGTTTTGTTTTAGCGTGGCGGCCGAGGAGCAGTAATACGTGCCGCTGTCTTTTAAAGCGGCAAGCTCATAGGCTTCCAGCTGCGCGTAGGTATCCGCTTTTTCGTCCTCCAGATCGTCAAGATCTTCCTCCCGGTCGTCGTAGTCCTCATAAAGCGTCTGTAGGTCGTCGAGCTCGTCCTCCAGATCCTCCACCTTTTGCTGCGCGGTTTCCAGCGCGGTCTCCGCCTTGCCGATGGTGACGCTTTTCGTATCTTCGGCCTGATTTCCGGTGAGCACCGCCGTGTCGTAGGTCTGAGAGGCCTTGAGGAGCTGCTGCTGCTGCTCCATTTTCGCCTCCGAGAGTTCCAGCGCGAGCTCCTGTAATTCGAGCTCATACTCCGTGATGCCGGCCTCGATGTCCTCAAGGTTCATGCGGGCCAGCGGATCGCCCTCCGTCACGAAGGAGCCCGCTTTCACATAGACCTCCTCCACGGACGCGGAGACGCTGAACGTCACCGTCTCGCGGTTAAGAGAGACCGAGGAGCTCTCGCTGTTGCCGACGGTGATGTCGCCGCGGGCGACCGTGTATTCCCGGTAGACCGGCTCCTCCTCCGCGGCGCTTTTCTGCGCGCTTTGCCAAAAGAGAAAGATCCCCCCGGCAGAGAGGCACGCCGCTCCGAGGACCGCCGCAAAGATCAGCCGCTTCTTCCACTTCCCCTTTTTCGGGGCGAACAGCGCCGCAAGGGCCGGGTCGATCTCCGGGGCGGACTGTTTTGCCGGAAAATCGTCTTCCGTCTCCGGAACCGGTATGCTTTCGGGATCAAGCAGTTCGGTAGTATCCATCGCATATCCTCCGTAAGTTGATTTCCCGATCAGAATACGTCCCGTGAATAGCGGTTTTTTGAAAGATTTATGATCGGCGCGTGAAGAATTGTGAACTTTTGGTAAATAAAAAGCGCCCTGTTTCCACAAGGCGCTGTTTGACGTTCGATGATAAAAAAATAAGACTGCAAGACGACCCGCCCCCGGCCCCGGCAAACGCGGCCCCGCCGGGCCGTACCCCGCCCGACGCCGTTTCGGCGGAGTGTAAAAGTCCCCGCAAAAAAAGTTTCCGCCCTCCGCCGACGCGGGTCATATTCCGAACTGCTCCCCGCGGCGGGCCTGATCGGAAAAGCGGGTTGGTTTTTTTTCGGGGAGAACGAAGCGTCCGGCCTCCCGGCTTACTCTTGCTCGGGGATCATCCGCTCCGCGACCGTAAAGATCCCCGCGTCGTCCGCGTCGACCGCGTAGCAGCCGCAGTTGGGCAGCAGGTATTCGTAGAACTCCTTCTGCGGGCGGGCAAAGGCCGACATCACCGCCATGATCACGCCGCCGTGGACGGCGAACGCGATCTCGTCAAGGCGCTCCGCCTTCGCCTCCTCAAAGACGCGCAGGAACGCCTCCGTGCAGCGGCTGTAAAAATGCTGCCAGCTCTCCCCGTTCGGCGGGGCGCCGCGGTCCGCGAGCCATTTCCCGTAGGCCGGGTCGTCCTTGATCTCCTCATAGGTTTTGCGCTCAAAGTCGCCGAAGTCCGTCTCCCGCATATCCGACACCAAGCGCTTCTCCGCGTCCGGAAACAGGATCTCCGCCGTCTCGCGGCAGCGCAGCATCGGGCTGACATAGCAGACGCCGACTTGCGGCATCTTTTCCGCGGCCCTTTGCGCGACAAGAATCCCCTCCGGCGCAAGGGACTCGTCGGTGGAGCCGATATACTGCTGCTTCAGGTTGCCCGGCGTCGCGCCGTGCCTTGTAAAATAAATCCTCATGCCGTCCGGTTTCCTTTTCCCTAACCTTTTATTTTTTGCGGGCAGCCGCAATCCATGCGGATCACTTCGTCGGCCCGTCCCGCGAGCCGGCAGCAGACGCGGCCCACCTTTTCGCGCCATCTGCGCTCAAACGGGTCGAGCGGGACGATGCCGCAGCCGATCTCGTCGCTTATAACGAGGATCTCCGGGTTGGCGGCAAGCAGCTCGTCGACCAGCAGATCCGGGTCCTCCCCGGCCTCCATGGCCTCTCGGACGCAGCGGTGCAGCCCACTCAGAATCTTCGCGCCCTTCGCGCTTTCCAAATCCATGGCCGCCTCCTCCGGGCGGACGCCCGCGAGCTTCGCGGCATATTCAAGCTTCCCGGAGCCGACGCCCCCGATGATCAGCTTCATAACAGCACCTCCAATTTTTCGATCGCCACGATCGCCGCCGGCGCGGAAAGCTCGCAGAGCGTCAGGAAGTAGCCCGCGAGGTCGCCGGTGATGCCGCCGAATTCGCGATAGGACATCCGGCGGTAATGCAAAAACACGGTCCCGGCGGCAAAAAGCGCCGCCGCACCCCGCATGGGCGAAATCCACAGCATACCCGCCGCCGAAACGAGAATCCATAGGCAGCAGGCGATCCGCACCGCCTTTGTGTCCGCGGCGTCGGAGAAGGTCGCCAAGAGGCCGGTGCCCCGCGCGTTTCGGAACGTGACCGCGGAGAGGCCGGAGAGCGCCCTGCCGAGCACGGGGGCGTACGCGAGCACGCCCGCCGTCCGCAGATCCACTCCCACCTCGCCCCAGAGGGCCGCGGCGGTCAGCAGGTAGATCGCGCCGTAGATCGCGGCAAACGCGCCGATGTGGGAGTCTTTTAGGATCTCCAGCTTCTTTTCCCTGCTCTGATGGGAGCCGAGAGCGTCCCATGTGTCGCAAAAGCCGTCAAAATGGATGGCTCCGGAGACGAGTATCGAGATGAGCACGCAGCCCGTCCCCTGAAGGAGCGCGCCGATGCTCAAAAAATCCGTCAGCAGCAGCCAGCCGAACAGCAGGCCGCCGGAGACGACCCCGACCATTGGGAAAAAGCAGAACGTGAGCGCCGGGGTGCCGTATTTCCAGACACGGTCCGGCATCGGGATCTTGGAGTACATGGCGAAGGCCATGCCCATCCCGCAGAGCATCTTTTTCACAGCGCCGCCCCCTTCTTCCAAACCGGGATGCCGCAGATCATCTGATAGACGCTGTCGGCTCCCGCGACCGCGTAGCGGGTCACTTGTGCGAGGCACCGGATATAGAGCTCGGTCAGAGCCTCGTATTCGACGCCGTCGGAGAAGACGTCGTTCGCGACGATCACGGCGTTCTCCGCTTTCTCAAAGAGCGCCACGAGGCCGTCCTCCACCCGCTTCACGGCCGCCTCCGGGTCTCCGCCCCCCTCGTGGACAAACAGCTCGTTGGCGGTCAGGTTGCCCAGACACTCGAGCAGGATCGTGGAGCCCGCCGGCACTTCGCGCAGGACGACCTCCGCGAGATCCCTTGGCGCCTCTACGGTGGAGAAGCCCTTTTGCGCGCGCATGGCGCGGTGGCGCTCCACCCGATGGACGCACTCCTCGTCGGTGATCCGCATGGTCGCTATGTATACTCTTTTTTCCCCGGAGAGCTCCATCGCGGTCTTTTCCGCAAAGGCGGATTTCCCGCAGGCCGAGCCTCCGTAGACGACGACTACCATTCTTTTCTCCTTGTGAACGTTATTTTTGCGGGGTATAGGCCTCGATCTTGGTCGCCTCGAAGGTCGTCATGTTGCGGTAGACGGCGAGCGCCATATCGAGAATCGGGAAAAGCGCGACCGCGCCGGTGCCCTCGCCGAGGCACATCCCGGCGTCGATCACCGTCGCGACGCCAAGATCCCCCGCCAGCATCCTGCCGGCCGGCTCCTTGGAGATATGGCTGCCCAGCATATAGTCCTTCGCCGCCGGAGAGACGCGCTGCGCGACCAGAGCCGCCGCCGCGCTGATGAAGCCGTCGACGACGACGGGGACATGATGGACCGCGCCGCCGAGATAGACGCCGACCAAGCCCGCGAGATCGAGCCCGCCGACCTTCCAGAGCACGTCGAAGGCGTCGTCCGGGTCGGGACGGTTCACCTCGACGGCTCGTTTGATCGCGTCGATTTTTTTCTGATAGCCCTCGGTGGAGAGGCCGGCCCCCCTGCCGGTCATCGCCTCGACCGGCTGTCCCAGCAAGACGGAGACGACCGCGCTGCTGGTGGTGGTGTTGCCGATGCCCATCTCTCCGGTCGCGAAGATGCCGTAGCCCTGCTCCTTGAGCTCGCCGACGAGGTCGATGCCGGTCTCGATGGCCCGCCTCGCCTCATCCGGCGTCATGGCCGGGCCTTTGGCGATGTTGCCCGTGCAGCGGCGCACGCACCTCTGGAGGATCTTCTCCCCGACCACAGGCCGGTAGACGCCGATGTCCACCGGAAATACGTCCGCGCCCGCGACCTGCGCCATCTGACAGACGCAGCTCATGCCCTTCGACATGTTTTCGGTCACGATGGCCGTGACCTCTTGGCCGGTCTGGGTGACGCCCTCCTCGACGACGCCGTTGTCCGCGCACATCGCGATGACGGCCTTCTTGCCGAGGGTCACGGATTCGTCGCCTTTCATCCCGGCAATCTTGATCAGATTGGTCTCCAGAACGCCGAGACTGTCGAGCGGCTTCGCGATGCTCTGCCACCGCGCTTTGGAGCGCCGGATGGCCTCCCCGTCCGCGGGCACGATTCTTTCAAGCGCCTCTTCGTACTTCATCAGAGTTCCTCCAAGTCTTTTTCTTTTATTTTACCGCGTTTCCCCTGTTCATTTCTTTCCTTTTTTGCTAAACTGGAATGGGGAACCGCTTTTTTCCGCAAGGATGCTTATAATTATACCACAAGCGCGGCGCGGGCAGGCATACCGCCGGCCGCCGCCATGGGCGGGCCATTCAAATAACCGCAGAATCGCCGCCCTTTGATTCTTTTTGCTATTATACCATAATTCTGCCGGAGGTGCCACTGTGAAACATCTTGTGAACGTCGTCAGCGAAAACGGCTGGCTCAAAGCGTATCGGGATCGCGAGGATATGCTGCAATTCGTCCATGACTGCCGCTGCGACGGCGTCGAGGTGATCCGCGGCGGCCCGGATGACACCGGTATTTTTACGCCGGATTACGTCGTCGGCTGCCACCTGCTCTTTTATCCCAACTGGATCGATTTCTGGAACGGCAACACGGCCTATCTCGAAAAACACTTCGGCACCCGCGCGCTCTGGGAGGGCTACTACCGATCCACAAACCGGGAGGAGTTCAAGAAACTCTTTCAGGCGGATATGGATTACGCCGAGGCGATGGGCGCCGAATACGTGGTCTTTCACGTCTCGGACGTCTCCAACGAGGAGATTTTCAGCTACCGGTGGGAGCACACCGACCGGGAGATCTTCGACGCCTCCGCGGAGCTGCTCAATGAGCTGACGGACGGGCGGGACTATCACTTCAAGCTGCTGCTCGAAAACCTGTTCACCCCGGGACACCATTTCATCGACCCCGCCGAGACCGAATACCTGCTCGACCACGTGCGCTATGAGAATAAGGGCCTGCTGCTCGACACCGGCCACCTGATGAACGCGAACCAACATATCACCGACGACGAGCAGGGCCTGCGCTGGGTGATGGACTGTGTGGAGCGCCACGGGGAGCTCGCGAAGTACATCAAGGGCGTCCACCTGCACCAGTCCCTGAGCGGCGGCGTGCTCGAGGAGATGCTCGCGCAGAATATCGTCCCCGAAAAGGATTTTTACGACTGCTTCGCCCAGTCCTACGCATGGATTTTAAAGATCGACCAGCACGACCCGATCACGAATCCGCTGGCGAACGATCTGCTCGAGAGGATCGATCCCGCGTATGTCGTGCACGAGATCTCCGCGCCGGACCGCGCCTCCAAGGTCGAGCGGGTCCGCCTCCAGATGCATACGCTGGGCCGCTGCTGACCGCGCTGGGGAGGGCCACCCGCGGACCGCGCCTCCAAGGTTGAGCGGGTCCGCCTCCAGATGCACACGCTGGGCCGCCGCGGACCCTCAAATAACTTTTGCGAGCGCCCGGGGCCCGGTGGTCATGTTGTGCCGGTCGGCGGCGGGCAGCGTTCCGGCCGAGAACGGCGCGGACGATCCCCGCCGAACGGGAGAAACGCTTACGCTTGCTGTAAAAGTCATCCGCTTTACATGTCCCGCGATGGGACGCCGTGGCGCGCGGAACCGGCGGCCGCCCATTCTCCAAGAACACAAAAAAACGGTATGGGATAATCCCATACCGTTTTTATTTTTCTAAGATCAAAGATCGTGGTCGATCTTCATCGGGCCCTTTCTCCAGACATTGTTGATCAGCGCGCCGATGATGATGACGTTGCTGGTCATATAGAGCCAAATCATTAAAATGATGAACGACGCGAGCGAGCCGTAGATCAGCGAATAGCGCACGGACAGGCCGATGAACCAAGAGAACACGGCGCTGACCGCCACCACCGCCACGGAGGCCACGGCCGCGCCGGGCAGGATCGCCGCGTGGTGGTCGCTATGCCAAGACGCGATCTTATAAAGAAAATACAGGAAAAGAAACAGGAATAACAGCAGCAGGCCGAATCGGATCACCGGCCAGAACCCCGTATATTTCGCGAGGCCGAAATACGGGTCCAGCAGCCGCAAGAGCCAGTTCCCGGCCACGATCAGCAGCGCGCCAAAATAGATCACGGCGAGCAGCATGATCGAGCTCAGGATGCTGACAATATAATAAAAGACCGTGTGGTTCCGGTGCCCGCCGTAAATCTCCCGCACCATGTCCAGAAGCTGGCGGAACGCCGCCGAGCCGGTCGTCAGGTCGGCGATCAGGCCCGCGGTCAGCAGCGCCGGAGACTCGATCCTTGAGACATACCGCAGATAATCCTCGATTTGCCGCAGGGCGTCGACCGGGATCAGCTCGGAGAACTCCTCCAGCACCTTGATCAGATCCTGCCCCATCATGCCGAGGATCCAGTGCGCGCAGATCAGCGCCGGAAAGAGCGACAGAGAGAGATAATAGGAGAGCGAGGACGCGCAGCGGGTGACGCGCTTATCAAAAAACATCATCACGGCGTCCGCCGCCGAATGCACGACAAACGTTCTTTTCAAACCGCGCCTCCTCCCCCTGTTGTTTTCCAATATTATACTACAATATGATAAGAAGAACAAAGCACTTTCCTGTCGTTCCGGGTTTTTTCCCACGCGCGGCGCGTATGTTTGGAAACCGCGTTTTTACTCTTGCAAATCACGCCCGGGATTGCTATGATATTTTTATAGAAAACCGATGGGAGTGGAAAGGATGCGCAATTTTTCCTGCTAAGGACCAAGGTATGACGAAACAAGACCGCGGCATCGCCGCCTGTTTGTCGTGCCCGCGCAGGAAAATGCGGATTCCGGAGACTTGAGCGATACGGCTTTCTCCCGCCCTTTTTGGGGCCGGCGTCGGCGTACGCGTTTGGAGCTGCAGGGATCTTCTTTCCTGCAGCTCTATTTTTACGGGAGGACGGCCATGTCACTTATTGATATTTCCAATCTCACCTTCGCCCACGAGGGCGGCGACAACCTCTTTGAAAACGTGAGCTTTCAGATCGACACCGACTGGAAGCTCGGCTTTACGGGCAGAAACGGCCGTGGCAAGACGACGTTTCTAAACCTGCTGCTCGGCAAATATCCCTACCAAGGGGGCATCTCGGCCTCCGTCGAATTCGAGTATTTCCCGTTCGAGGTCGCGGATAAGAGCAAGGATACGCTGGACGTTTTGAAGGAAATCGACGGCGGCCTGCCTCAATGGGCGCTGCTGCGGGAGTTCTCCCTGCTCGAGCTCGGCGAGGACGCGCTGCGCCGCCCGTTTTGCACCCTCTCAAACGGCGAACAGACGAAGGCGCTGCTCGCGGCGCTCTTTCTGAAAGAAAACCGCTTCCTGCTCATCGACGAGCCGACGAACCACCTCGACATGCACGGCCGGGAGATCGTCAGCCGCTATCTGAGCGGCAAGGAGGGCTTCATCGTGGTCTCCCACGACCGGGCCTTTCTTGACGGCTGCGTCGACCACATCCTCTCCATCAACAAAGCCGATATCGAGATCCAGCGCGGCAATTTCTCCTCATGGCTCGCCAACAAGGAGCGGCGGGACCGGTTTGAGCTTTCGGAAAACGAGAAGCTTAAAAAGGACATCCGCCGCCTCGAAAAGACCGCGCGGGAGAAGGCCGCGTGGTCGGACACGGCCGAACAGAGGAAAATCGGCTTCGACCCGGTGCACGAGGAGAAATATATCGGGAGACGTCCCCTTCAGGGGGCGAAGGCCAAGAAGATGATGAAGCGGGCCAAGGCGATCGAGACCCGGCGGCAGACGGCGGTCGAGGAAAAATCAAAGCTGCTCAAAAATCTCGAGAGCGCCGAGGCGCTCAAAGTCACGCAGCTCGCCTATCACGCAAACCGGCTGCTTTCGCTCGAGGACGTCTCGATCTTCTACGGGGAGAAGACGGCCTGCCGGGGCGTGCGCTTCACGGTCGAGCGGGGCGACCGGGTCGCCCTCTGCGGCAGAAACGGGTCGGGAAAATCCAGCGTCCTCAAGCTGATCCTCGGGGAGGAACTCGCCTATACCGGCAGCCTGCTGGTCGGGAGCGGTCTCAAAATCTCCTATGTGTCGCAGGACCCCTCGTTCCTCAGCGGAAATCTGTCCGATTACGCCGCGCGGGAGCAGATCGACGAGAGCCTCTTCAAGACGATCCTGCGCAAGCTCGATTTTTCACGGGCGCAGTTTGAAAAAGACATGCGCGACTTCAGCTTCGGGCAGAAGAAAAAGGTGCTGATCGCCAAAAGCCTCTGCGAAAGGGCGCATCTGCTCGTCTGGGACGAGCCGCTCAACTTCATCGACGTGCTCTCCCGCATCCAAATCGAAGACCTGTTGCTCGCGGAGAAACCCACGATCCTGTTTGTGGAGCACGACCGCGAATTTTGCCGAAACGTAGCCACCAAAACCGTGGAGCTATGAGGTTCTCCCCCGCTTTCGCGATACGGCCGCGCCCGTAAACGGTTTTTCTTGGAAATTTATCCCAAATTATGATATTCCCGGGTATAAACAGAGGCATAGGCGGCGAACGATTCTTTAAAAACCGGTTTCGGCGGCCCGCGGAATGAAATTTTCGGCTCTGGGCCGGCACGGCCGATCTTCTTTGCCGGGATCAAGAGCGAGACCAAGAAGGGCCGCCTGCGCGCCGTCATAAAATTGTATAAATAAAAAGCGCCGCGAAACCGGCGCTTTTTGTTCGGGCAGGGTTGAGTTT
>JAGOPP010000016.1:3264-31878 GCA_017991935.1 Oscillospiraceae bacterium | reverse complement strand
GTCGATGCCGGCATCAGCGCAGCTCCCAAGGAGCTGCGCTGAACTTGTATTCCTCCTTAGCTCAGTTGGCAGAGCATGCGGCTGTTAACCGCAGGGTCGTCCGTTCGAGCCGGACAGGAGGAGCCAAAAGGCCCCCGTTCCATACGGAACGGGGGCCTTTTTCGTCATTAGCATCACAATCCGGCTTTATTTTATATCCGCAGGGTCTTTTCTTCGAAGAAGGTCACGGCTTCGGAAATTTGGAGCGAGCAGAGGACGCCGCCCCGGACTTCCGCATGCGCGTGGATCGTCCCGCCGGGCTGGCGCACGTCCTGCTCCAGAAAGACGCTCTCCAAAGGGCTGCTTTGCGGAGAGACGCCCTCGGAGGAGAACTTCTCCTTCGCGAGGTAGGCCCCGAGCGCCGCGGTGCCGCTGCCGCACCCCTGCTCCCAGACGAGCGTGCCCGCCTCCGGCACAAAGACCAGCGGCGTGATGCGCTCGAATTCCGGGCCGCAAAGGAGGACGCCGAGCGCCTCCGCGCCGAGCTCTGCGCACCAGTCCCGGATGCCGGAAAGCGCGAACGCGCGGGCCTCTTCGCCGGGCATGCCGCGCTCCTCCTCGCCAGACATGTCCGCCGGCCAGAGCAGGTGGGTGATGCCCGGCATCTCCACGACGGCGAACGTCTCGGTCCGGCCGCCCATGGAGAAATCGCGCTCGTAGATCCGATTCGGCAGCGGCATCTCCACCGCGCCGTAGTCCATGCCGCCGATGTTCCACACGGAGCAGCGAAGCGGCCCCTCCGCGCCGGAGCACTCGGCCTTCAGCTCCACGGGGTCTCGGCTCATGAGCATGAGGCTTTTGGCCGACCATACGGCGGAGGAGAGCGTCGCGTTTCCGCAGAATTCGCCGCCCGCCATCTCGAGCCTGCCCGCCGCCTCCGCGGCATGAGGCGCGCAAAGGAAGCCGACCTGCTCGATTTCGCCGGTCTCCATCAGCAGGGCCGCGGCCTCCCGGCGCAGCTTTGCCGGGAAGCCCTCTTTGACCAGAGCGGTCGTGTTGCCGCTCGGGTTCGCGATCCAATAGCTAAGTTCCATGACAGACCTCGTTCCCTACAATTTCGGCACCCCGCCGATTCTATCGTTTTACGAGAGGCTCGCCGAGCCGCTCTCGTTGTAGCGCTCCAAAAACTTCCGGGTGCGCTCCTCCTTCGGGCTGCCGAAGACCTTCTCCGGCGGGCCCTCCTCGACGACCGCGCCGTCGTCCATAAAGAGCACCGTGTCGGAGACGTCCCGCGCGAACTGCATCTCGTGGGTGACGATGATCATCGTGGTCTCCTTCTCCGCGAGGCCGCGGATCACCTTGAGCACCTCGCCGGTCAGCTCCGGGTCGAGGGCCGAGGTCGGCTCATCGAAACACAGGATGTCCGGGTGCATCGCGAGAGCGCGGGCGATCGCCACGCGCTGCTGCTGGCCGCCGGAGAGCTGGTGCGGGTAGCTCTGGAGCTTCTCCGAGAGGCCGACGCTCGCGATGAGCTCCCGCGCGTCCCGCTCGATCTCCGCGAGAATTTGCTTCTTATTTTCCTTATAGTCGGGGCGCTGCCGGGCGAGGAGCTGCACCGCGAGCGTCACGTTTCCGAGCACCGTGTACTGCGGAAACAGGTTGAACTGCTGAAACACGAGGCCGAAATGCAGCCGCTTCTGCCGGATGGCGGATTCGCTCGCGGACTGCGGGATCTCGGCGTCAAACAGCGTCTCGCCGTTTACCGAGATGACGCCGGTGTCGGGCGTCTCAAGGAAATTGAGGCAGCGCAGGAGCGTTGTCTTGCCGCTGCCGGACGAGCCGATGACGGAGAGCGTGCGGCCCTTTTCCAGAGAAAAATTGATGTCCCGGAGGACGGAGCTGCCGTCGAAGCTTTTGCCGATGTTATGCGCTTCCAGAATCGCCATACTCTTTCCCTCCCTCAGACCGCGAAATAGCGAAGCTTGTTTTCCCACCGGCGCAGCAGCAGCGTTAAGAGCCCGCTGAAGAGCAGGTAGAAGACGCCGGTGTAAAAGAGCGGCCAGAGCAGCGCCGAGGCGGTGATGTATTTCTGCCCGATGTAGATCAGCTCGATCACGCCGATGATCCTTGCGAGCGCGGTGTCCTTGACGAGCGTAATGACCTCGTTCGACATCGGGGCGAGGATGCGGCGGACGACCTGAAGCAGAATCACGCGGAAAAAGATCTGCGCCTTCGTCATGCCGAGCACCTGCCCGGCCTCGTACTGCCCCTTCGCGATCGACTCGATGCCGCCGCGGTAGATCTCCGAAAAATAGCAGGCGTAGTTGATCACAAAGGCGGCCACCGCCGCGATCATCCTGCCCCGGACCGAGGAGCCCCAAAAGGCCATGTCCCACATGAGCCCCGGCCCGTAATAGACGATGATGAGCTGGAGCATCAGCGGCGTGCCGCGGATGACCCAGACAAACGTCCTTGTCAAAAGGCGCAGCGGCGCCCATCTCGTCATGGAGCCGAAGGCCACGATGAGCCCCAGCGGCAGCGAGAACGCGAGCGTGTAGACAAACAGCGCGAGCGTCTCGCGGAAGCCGCCCATCAGATTTGCCGTCACATTGAGAAAAGTCTGCATCTTATTCCACCCGACAAACATAATCAGGGCGGCGGAGAGTTCCGCCGTCCTGAACCTTTCTTTGGAATTTCCGGAAGGGGATCAGCCGAGGATGAGGTTCTCGGTCTGGTCGTATTTTTCGGCAATGGCGGCGTAGGTGCCGTCCGCGACCAGCGCGTCGATCGCCTCGTTGACCTTCGCCACAAGGCTGCTGCCGGAGCGGAAGCCGATGCCCAGCTCCTCCTGCGAGAGGATCAGATCCGGCACGGCCGTGAGGTCGGCGTAGACGCCGTTGCCGGTCTGGGTCAGCGCGATCAGCGAGTCGATGAACGCCGCGTCGGCGGAGCGGGAGGCGACCTCCATCATCGCGGAGGCAAGGCTGTCGGCCGCGACATACTGGGCGTCCGGGCAGTACTGCGCGACGCACTCTTCGCCGGTGGAGCCGCCCTCGGCCGTGATGACGGCGGAGGCGAAGTCCTCGGCGGTCTTGTACTTCTCGGCGTCCTCGGCGCGGATCACCGCCAAGATGTTATTATACAGATAATTTTTGGAGAAGTCCATATTCTCGTCGCGTTCCTCGGTGTAGGTCATGCCGTTCCAGATGCAGTCAATGCTGTAACCGTTGAGCTCGATCTCCTTGTTGTCCCAGTCGATCTCGACAAACTCCGGCTCGATGCCGAGGTAGGCGCAGACGGCTTCGGCGAATTCGGTGTCGAAGCCGACCAGCGCGCCGCTCTCGTCGTAATAGTTGACCGGCGGGTAATCGGTGATCCCGATGACCAGCTTGCCGGCTTTCTCCACATAGTCCCAGTCCTTGGCCGGGTCCTTCTCCGCGCTGCATCCGCCGAGCAGAGCCGCGAGCATCAGCATGGCCAGCGCCATCGCAAACAATCTCTTCATAGTAAGTACCTCCGATGTTTTTGTTTCGTTTTGTAGTATGGTAGTATGTTACCATAGTAGCGAGCTAAAGTAAAGAGGCAAAAACGACGGAATTTTTCACAAAAAAATTGCACAACCCGCGCAGATTTCACAAAAAGGCCCCGGCGGGGGCCTCAAAAGCCCTTCGGCGGGGGCTGACGATGGCGGCGGGGGCGGGGGCCGCGCGGAGGCTCTTCCCAAAAAACGGAAACGTGCTATACTGTTTCTATCCATTAAAATAAAAGGGAGGGAAGTTTATGGCCTACGATTTTAAAAAGGAGGACAAGGCGCTCTATAACCCCAAGACGGAGCCCTCGCTCGTCACGGTGCCGCCGATGCTGTTCCTCGCGGTGGAGGGCAAGGGCGATCCCAACGAGCCGGACGGCGCGTATTCGGCGGCGGTGCAGGCGCTTTACACGCTCTCCTACACGATCAAGATGAGCAAAATGGGCGCGAAGGTGATCCCCGGCTACTTCGATTACACCGTCGCGCCGCTCGAGGGGCTTTGGTGGATGGAGGACGGCGGCTCCGGCCTCGATCTTCAGAATAAGGCCGGCTTTCGCTGGATCGCCATGATCCGCCAGCCGGACTTCGTCACGGAGGAGATCCTCGACTGGGCAAAATCCGAGGCGGGGCGGAAAAAGGGGATCGACTGCGGCGCGGCGAAGCTGACGACCTACGACGAGGGGCTCTGCGTGCAGTGCATGCACCTCGGGGCCTACGACGACGAGCCCGCGACCGTCGCGAAGATGGACGCCTTCCTCGCCGAGAGCGGCTATGCAAACGACATGGGCGGCGGCCGGACGCACCACGAGCTCTATCTCTCCAATCCCCGCGCGACCGAAATCAGCAAGTGGAAGACCATCCTGCGCCACCCGGTGAAGAAGATCTGACGCTCCATGGGGGCGGCGGGCGGCCCGCCCCGGCGCGCGGCAAATGCGGCGACGCCCGGATTCGGGGACGCCCGGACGCGTCATGGCGATTACCGGATGGAAAATACGCGGATAAAATACGGATAGGATATTTTCCGGCGGGATATGCCGGGGCCCGGGCGGCCCGCCCCGGCGCGCGGCAAATGCGGCGACGCCCGGATTCAGGGACGCTCGGACGCGTCATGGCGATTACCGGATGGAAAATACGCGGATAAAATACGGATAGGATATTTTTTGACGGGATATGCCGGGGCCCGAACGGCTGCCCGTGCGGACAATAAGATCGGGTAAGTTATTATTATAAGGGGGCCCGCCGCGCGGGGACGCGAGGGCGCTTTCCCCGTGTCGTCTCAAGCGGGCAGGCCCATCCCCGCGACGGGGAAAACATGGCTGGGCGGTTGACGCCGCCGCCAAGATGTGCTATAATCCGTAGCGTTCTGCGAGCTTTTGCCGTTTCCACAAGACCAAACGGCACGGCCCGCATTTTTTAATTTTTTCAAGAAACCGGGGGCTGCGGATGAAAAAGATCTCTCGCTTTGGGGAGGGCGCCTACGTTTTTGGGCTGCTCTTTCTGTCGATGGGCACGGCGCTGTTGGCGAAGGCCGGCTTTGGCGTGTCGATGGTGGTGGCGCCGGCCTACCTTGTCTCGCTGAAATTCAGCTTTCTCACGTTCGGCACGGCGGAGTACTGCGTGCAGGCGGCGGTCTTTGCGGCGATGTGCCTCGTCATCGGCAAATTCCGCCTGAGCTACTGCTTTACGTTTCTTTCGCTCCTGATTTACGGCGCGGTGCTCGACGCGTGGGTGCGGGTCTTTGACTTTTTGCCCTCCGACGGCCTGCCGCTGAGGATCGCCTGCTACCTGATCGGCCTGCCGCTGGTGTCGCTCGGCGTGTCGCTGATGTTTCACACCTATTTCGCGCCGTCGGTCTACGAGTATTTTGTCAGGATGGTGTCCGCCCACTTCGGCAAGGACATCAACAAATTTAAGGTCGCCTACGACTGCACAAGCCTTGCGGTCAGCATCGGGCTGAGCTTCCTTTTCTTCGGCAAACTAAACGGCATCGGCATCGGCACGGTGATCGCCGCCGTGCTCAACGGCCGGATCATCGGCTGGTTCAGCCGGAGGATGGAGGAGCGGGTCGACTTCTCGCCGAGATACCCGAGGCTCGCCGCCCTGTTTCAGAAATAAACCGTCGGGCCGCCGCATCCGGGAGAGAGACGGACGCGCGAAAGGCCCCGCGGGGGCGGGAAGGCCGGCTTGATGGCCGCCGCCGTGCTCAAAACGGCCCGCGCCTCGGGCGGCCGGTTTTGGGGATAACCCGCCGGACGGGTTTGGGTTTTCCCGGTATCTATAAATAAAAAAAGCAAAGCAGGGCGCCCATGCAATCCGGGAGCCCCGCTTTTTTATCATGTTTCTTATTTTATAGGCTCCGGCTTGAGCACCGGCGCGACCGCGAGCGCGCCGTCCTTTACAAAGACGCGGAGCGTGGAGCCGGGCGCGGGGTCTTCGGCGATGATGAGCCTTGCCGCCAGCGTCTCGACGGTGCGCTGGAGGTAGCGCTTCAGCGGCCGCGCGCCGTAGACCGGGTCGTAGCCCTCGTCGACGATGAGGTCCTTGGCCTCCTCGGTCAGCTCGAGCCGCAGCTCTCTGTCCGCGAGGCGGCGGCCGAGATCCCGGAGCATCAGGTCGGCGACGGAGCGGATTTCCCCCTTCGTCAGCGGCTTAAAGTAGACGATCTCGTCGAGGCGGTTGAGAAACTCCGGGCGAAAGCTGCGCTTTAAGAGCGCGTCGACCGCCGCCCTTGCCTCGGGCGCGATTTCGCCGCCGCCGGGGCGGATGCCCTCAAGGATCAAATCCGAGCCGAGGTTGGAGGTCAGGATCAAAATGGTGTTCTTAAAATCCACGGTGCGGCCTTGGCTGTCGGTGACGCGGCCGTCGTCGAGCACCTGCAGGAGCACGTTGAAGACGTCCGGGTGGGCCTTCTCCACCTCGTCGAACAATACGACGGAGTAGGGCTTCCGGCGGACGGCCTCGGTGAGCTGGCCGCCCTCCTCGTAGCCGACATAGCCGGGCGGCGCGCCGATCAGGCGGCTCACGGAGTATTTCTCCATGTATTCCGTCATGTCGATGCGCACCATGTTCTTTTCGTCGTCGAAAAGGGCCTGCGCGAGGGACTTCGCGAGCTCGGTCTTCCCGACGCCCGTCGGGCCCAGAAACAGGAACGAGCCGATCGGCCGCCCCGGGTCCTGAATGCCCGCGCGGGAACGAAGGATGGCTTCGGAAACTTTCTGCACGGCCTCCTCCTGCCCGACGATCCGCTCGTGCAGCGTCTCGCCGAGGCGCAGGAGCTTGCCGCGCTCGCCCTCCATCAGCTTCGAGACCGGGATATGCGTCCAGCGGCAGACGATCTCGGCGATCTCCGCGTCGGTGACTTTGTCGTGCAGGTAGCGGGCGGAGCCCTGCGTGCGCTCGGCCTGCTCCTCCTGCTCATGAAGGCGCTTTTTGAGCTCCGGGAGACGGCCGTATTTGAGCTCGGCGGCTTTGTTGAGGTCATAGACGCGCTGGGCCTCGTCGATCTCGGCCTCGGCTTGCTCGATCTCCTCGCGCAGGCGCTGGACGGCGGTGATGGAGGATTTCTCGTTCTCCCATTTCGCCATCATCTCCTTATACTGCGCGCGCATGTCGGCGAGCTCCTTCTGGATTTCCCGGAGGTGCTGGCCCGACTGCCGGTCGTCCTCCTTTTTGAGGGCGGCCTCCTCGATCTCGTGCTGCATGATTTTCCGGGAAATCTCGTCGAGCTCGGAGGGCTGGGAATCCATCTCGGTGCGCACCAT
The DNA here is from genome assembly GCA_017991935.1 of Oscillospiraceae bacterium. GTDB lineage: Bacteria > Bacillota > Clostridia > Oscillospirales > Ruminococcaceae > UMGS1668. The sequence continues at coordinate 24,609 of JAGOPP010000016.1, read as the reverse complement.
CGCGCAGGCCTCGTCGACGAGGTCGATGGCCTTGTCCGGCAAAAAGCGGTCGCTGATGTAGCGGTCGGAGAGCACGGCGGCGGTGATCAGGGCCTGATCGGCGATCTTGACGCCGTGGAAGACCTCGTACCGCTCCTTGAGCCCGCGCAGGATCGAGATGGTGTCCTCGACCGTCGGCTCCCCGACGAGCACGGGCTGGAACCGGCGCTCGAGCGCGGCGTCCTTTTCGATGTATTTGCGGTATTCGTCGAGCGTGGTCGCGCCGATGCAGTGCAGCTCGCCGCGCGCGAGCATCGGCTTGAGGAGGTTGCCGGCGTCCATCGAGCCCTCGGTTTTGCCCGCGCCCACGATGTTGTGCAGCTCGTCGATGAAGAGCAGGGTCTGGCCCCCGCTCTTTTTGATCTCGGCGAGCACGGCCTTGAGCCGCTCCTCGAAGTCGCCGCGAAACTTCGCCCCGGCGATCAGGGAGCCGAGGTCGAGCGAGAAGATATGGCGGTCTTTGAGATTCGCGGGCACGTCCCCGGCGACGATCCGCTGGGCGAGCCCTTCGACGACGGCGGTCTTGCCGACGCCCGGCTCGCCGATGAGCACCGGGTTGTTTTTCGTCTTGCGGGAGAGAATCCGCATGACGTTGCGGATCTCCGCGTCACGGCCGATCACCGGGTCGAGCTTGTGGCCCTTCGCGAGCTCCACGAGGTCCTGCCCGTATTTTTTGAGCGCCTCGTAGGTGTCCTCGGGCGTGTCGGAGGTCACTTTCTGGTTGCCGCGCACCGCCGCGAGCGCCGCGAGGAACTTTTCCCGGTCGACGCCGTAGTCGCGGAACATGCGCTTGAGCACGGCGTCCGGCCGCTCAAGCAGCGCGAGGAAGACGTGCTCCACCGAGACGTACTCGTCCTTCATGGACGCCGCGAGCCCCTCGGCCCGGACGAGCGCCTGATCGACGCTTGGGGAGACATAGATTTTGCCCGGCTCGCGCCCCGCGCCGGAGACGGCGGGGAGGCGGTCAAGCTCCTGCCCGAGCGCCTCGGCGAAAGCTCCAGTCTCCACGCCCATCCGGGCGAGCAGCTGGTAAATCAGGCCGTTTTGCTCCTCGAGCAGGGCAAAGAGCAGGTGGACCTGCTCGATCTGCATGCCGCCGCGGGCGAGCGCCAGCTCCTGCGCGGACTGGACGGCCGCGAGCGATTTTTGGGTGAATTTTTGCGCGTTCATCCGATCACATCCTTTTTTGAAACTTTCCGGGAGAACGCCTCCGGAGACGCCGGTTTTCCCGGCTACGGAACCATTATAGCGCGGATCTTGGCACTCGTCAATATAGAGTGCCAACAGTTTTTAAAAAACTTACAAAAAAACGCCCGCGGGCCGCCTGAGGCGGCGGAAGGGGTGGGGCACGGGGCCAAAGTGCCGGCGAGGAGGACGGGGTTCCGGGTCAAGGCATCCGGCGGGACAAACGGGGCGCGGGACCGAGACATACGGCGGCGCGGAGGGAATTCCTTTCCGAAAGGGCGCGCGGAGGCTCCTCATAAAAAACAAGGGGCCGGTCCCCGCGGATCGGCCCCTTGTTTACGATTTCGGCAAGCCATCCGCGGGAGAAAAAACCTCCGCGGGTGCATGCGGCGCGTGCCGTCCGCCCTCAGAGCAGCGTGTAGCTCCCATCGCCGTCGGTTTGGAGGGCGCCGTCCGCTCTTAGAGCAGCGTGTAGCTCCCATCGCCGTCGGTTTGGAGGGCGCCGTCCGCCCTCAGAGCAGCGTGTAGCTCCCATCGCCGTCGGTTTGGAGGGCGCCGTCCGCCCTCAGAGCAGCGTGTAGCTCCCATCTCCGTCGGTGCGTAGGGCGCCGTCCGCCCTCAGAGCAGCGTGTAGATGCCGTCGCCGTCGGTGCTAAGGGCACCGTCCGCTCTCAGTGCAGCGTGTAGATGCCGTCGCCGTCGGTTTGGAGGGCGCCGTCCGCCCTCAGAGCAGCGTGTAGCTCCCATCTCCGTCGGTTTGGAGGGCGCCGTCCGCCCTCAGAGCAGCGTGTAGACGCCGTCGCCGTCGGTTTGGAGGGCACCGTCCGCCCTCAGAGCAGCGTGTAGCTCCCATCGCCGTCGGTGCTCAGGGCACCGTCCGCCCTCAGAGCAACGTGTAGCTCCCATCGCCGTCGGTGCTCAGGGCACCGTCCGCCCTCAGAGCAGCGTGTAGATGCCGTCGCCGTCGGTGCGTAGGGCGGACGTGTAAAATTCCTTGCAGGCGCGGATCAGGTGGGCGGTGTCGGCGCAGCCGGCGGTCTCGTAGCACGAGTGCATCGCGAGCTGGGCGAGCCCGATGTCCACGGTGTTGAGCGGGACCTTCGTGTTGGAGATGCCGCCCAGCGTGGAGCCGCCCGCGAGATCGGAGCGGTTCGCGAACTGCTGCACCGGCGTCCCGGCCCTGCGGCAGATCTCGGTGAAAAGCGCGGCGGAGAGCCCGTCGGTCGCGTATTTCTGCGAAGCGTTCGTCTTGACGACGACGCCTCCGTTCAGATACGGCGCGTTCCCGGCGTCGGAGAGCTCGGGGTGATTCGGGTGGCGGGCGTGGGCGTTGTCCGCCGAGAGCATAAAGGAGGCCGCGAGCATCCGGCGCAGATCCTTGCCGAGCGACTCGGCGACGCGCTCCAAAGTGTCGCGCAGCAGCATCGAGCCCGCGCCCTGTTTCGTGTCGCTGCCGGTCTCCTCGTTGTCAAACGCGGCGTAGACGGAAACCGCGCGGCCCGCCTCCGCCGAGAGAAAGCCCCGGAGCGTGCCGAAGGCGCACATCAGGTTGTCGATGCGCGGGGCGGAGAAAAATTCGCTGTCCGCGCCCCAGATCGAGGCGGGCGTGCGGTTATAGAGGAAGAGATCCATGCCCGCAAGCCGATCCTCCGTCGTCCCGGCGGCTTCGGCGACGATCCGCCGCAGCGCGCCCTTTTCCCCGGCGGAGGAAAACAGCGGCACCGTGTCGACCGAGGGGTCGATCTTCGCGCCGTCGTTGACCTTCGGGTTAAAGTGAATGGCGACGCTCGGGATCAGCAGAAGGTCCCGGTCGACGACGACGGGTTTCGCCGTGAAACGGTCCCCGTCCCGCAGGACCGCGCGCCCCGCGAGGGAGAGCGGCCGGTCGAACCACGTGGACAGGAGCGTCGCGCCGTAGCGCTCGGTGTTGAGGCGCAGGTATTTGCCGCAGGCCTCGTCCTCGTAATTATTTTTAAGCTTGAAGGTCGGCGAGTCGGAGTGGCTGGCCGCGATCATAAAGGAATCGGCGCCCCCCTCCGGGACGCGAAACGCCGCGACGGAGGAGAGATTCCGGGTGAGATAGTAGCGGCCGCCGGGCTCGAGCGTCCATGCGCCGCCCTCCGCGAGCCGGACGAAACCGGCCTCCTCCAGCATGGCCGAGATCGTCTCCACCGCCTGAAACGCGGTCGGGCTCTTTTGGATAAACGCGGTCAGCTCTCTCGTAACGGCAAGGTTTTCCTGATTCATACTCCGCCTCCAACTTGATGTTTGTTTAAATCTATTATTGGAACATATCGCAAAAATATAGAAAAGAAGTTCCGCCCGGCGTCAGTCCCCGATCTCCGAGGGGAGGTCCCCGATCGTCTTGAGCTGAAGAGGGCTCAGGATCAGGTTCGCGCCGAAGGGGTTGACCGCGATCCGCTCGACGCCCGGGAGCTCCGCCATGAGGTCGATGCAGCGCAAAAAAGAAACCCGCGCCGCCGTGAACCGCGCTTGGTAGTCCTCCGGCATCCGGCCCGTCTCGGAGAAGACCGGCAGGTAGCGCCTGCCCGCGCCGTCTTGGATGAGGTGGGGCTTCAGGTTTCCGCTCCCGAAGACGGGGCCGTGCCCGGAGGAGGCGGGGGCGCTCCCTCCGGGAGCCGCGCCCCCGTCCGGAGTCTCGAGCGCGAGCCAAATCTGCGAGTCCCGCAGGCAGCGAAAGACGCCCGACAAGCTCTCGACGGTGCGCTCCGTCTGATTTCGGGCAAGAAGGAGGGACAAAACCTTCCCGTCCTGTAAGGATTTTCTTGAGATGCCCATCGTATGCCTCCGTTTCTACCGAAATTTTGCGGCCCGATGCCGCGGGCGCGGTTACAGAACCAGCCGCCGCCGGAGATGGCCGTGCGGACCGCCGCACCGTAGCCGCCCTGTGATTCTTGCGGGTGTCCTACCGTAAGCGTCCGCGCGGACCGTGCGGATCGCCGCATCGTAGCCGCCCTGTGATTCTTGCGGGTGTCCTACCGTAAGCGTCCGCGCGGACCGTGCGGATCGCCGCATCGTAGCCGCCCTGTGATTCTTGCGGGTATTCTACCGTAAGTGCCGCCGGCTGACCGTGCGGACCGCCGCACCGTAGCCGACCGGTGATTCGCGGCTATTATACCATAAAACCCGGCCCGCCTCAATATGACGCGAGGGCGAAAGGCCCGCCCGCGCCGCCGGGAGCGCCCCCGCCCGCCGCCCGCGCCGCCGGGGGAAACCCGTCGAAAAAGGGCCGCCGGGCGCGGGGCGGCGGGGACACAAAGATCGCGGCCCGAATAGACTGAACTGATCGGGCACGGGGCGCTCCCCCGGCCGCGAGACAAAAAAGCGTTCCGAAAAAGCTTGGATAAAACACGATGCTCATGGGGAAAATAAGCTTGCCCGGGGCGGGAAAAGCGGCGGACACCGCGCTTTCGCCACGGGATCGGCCTCGCGGGGCGCGGCCAAGCCCGCGGGGGGAATTAAATCCATGAATTTTGCGGAAAAGGCTTGCCATTTGGCGGGCGATGGGATACAATGAAACAGATCCGGTAGGTAAGGCTGCCGCGAGGATATGGACTGCTGCCGCGAAATGGTGGAGACACCATCAGAGGGTTTGAACAGGCTGCGTCGAAGCACAAGGCACAGCATAATGCAGTTTCACCGCCTCACGGATGCTAAAGCCCGTATGGTGCGGCAATCGATTTCTGTCCCGCACCGTCTTTTTTGGGCCGTGCGGGATCTTTATTTTTTGGAAAATTGTGAGGTGAACGAAATGGACGCTGGCAGTAGTAGCGGCACAGACGTAGGCCGAGAACGCAGCACTGAAAAGGCGCCTTTTCGTTTGCGGCGCTTTTCATAACGCAAGGCGTAGGGCCTTGTTTCGTGTCTTGCTCCTGTCAAAGAAGGCGGCTTGCGCCGCCGACGATTCTCTTATGATTGGAGGAAAGACGAATGGAAGAAAGAACGATCACTTTAGAAAACACGATCATTTCCCTGTTGGAAAACAAACGCTTTTCCAGTCTCAAGGATATTTTCGTCACGATGAATCCCTTTGACATCGCGGCGGTTTTTGAGGAGCTGCCCGAGGAGCCGCTGCCGCTCTTATTTCGCCTGCTGCCCAAAGAGCTCGCGGCGGAGACCTTCGCGGAGATGGGCCCCGATCATCAGGAGCTTCTCATCAAAGGGTTTTCCGATTCCGAGCTCAGAGAGGTCATCGGCGAGCTCTACACGGACGACGCCGCCGCTCTGGTGGAGGAGATGCCCGCCTCGGTCGTGAAGCGGATCCTCAATCAGGCCGATCCCGAGAAGCGCCGCATGATCAACGAAATTCTCAACTATCCCGAGGATTCCGCGGGCAGCATCATGACGACCGAGTACGTCGATCTGCGCCCGGGCATGACGGCCTCGGAGGCGATCGACCACATCCGCCGGACCGGCATCGACAAGGAGACCATCGACACCTGCTATGTGACGGACAAGAGCCGCATCCTGATCGGGACGATCTCGATCCGCACGCTGATCTTGGCGAACGGCGGGTTTGCGATCTCCGAGCTCATGGAGCCCCACGTCATCAGCGTCTCGACGATGGAGGATCAGGAGTCCGTGGCCAACATGTTCGCGAAGTATAACTTCACGGCGCTGCCGGTCGTGGACGCCGAAAACCGGCTGGTCGGGATCGTCACGGTCGACGACGCGATGGACGTCATCGTCGCGGAGGCCACGGAGGATATCGAAAAGATGGCCGCCATCACGCCGAGCGAGCGGCCCTATCTCAAAACGCCGATTCTGGAGATCTGGAAGAGCCGCATCCTCTGGCTGCTGCTGCTGATGATCTCCGCCACCTTCACCGGCATGATCATCACGCATTTTGAGGACGCCCTCGCCGCCTATGTGGTGCTCACGGCGTACATCCCGATGCTCATGGATACGGGCGGCAACAGCGGGAGCCAGTCTTCGGTCACCGTCATCCGCAGCCTCTCCCTCAACGATCTGGAATTCAGCGATATTTTCCGGGTGGTCTGGATCGAGGCGAGGGTCGCGCTGCTGTGCGGGCTTACGCTCGGCGTCGTGAATTTCGCGAAGCTGTTATTGTTCGATCAGGTGGGCGTGACCGTCGCGCTGGTGGTCTGCATGACGCTTGTCATCACGGTCTTCGCGGCGAAGCTGGTCGGCTGCATCCTTCCGCTGATCGCGAAGAAGTTCGGGCTCGACCCGGCCGTCTGCGCGAGCCCGGTGCTCACGACGATCGTCGACGCGCTGGCGCTGCTGATCTATTTTAGCATCGCGACGGACCTCCTCGGCATCTGAGGAGCGCGGGGGGCTTTATCTAAACATAAAAAAGAGCGGACCCTTCAAGGGTTCGCTCTTTTTTTGCCGCGCCCGGGGATAAAAGGCCGCAGCGAAGGCAAAGGCCGCCGCGCGTCCGCCTACCGGTTTCCCCAGCAGTATTTCTTGTTCTTTTTCAGGACGTCAAGGTTGCAGCGAAGGCAAAGGCCTTTGTGGCAGCAGATCATTTCCCCGCAGGAGGGGCAGCTCCACCGCTCCGCCTCTTTGCGGAGAAACGCGTCCATGCCGTTTTCCTGAATCTCACGCAGGTTTTCGATCATGCTCATGCGGTATCTCGCGCGGTAGCGCCGGTCGAGGTCCTTGAGCCGCCGGCACGGGAAATCCGGGCACTCAAAGCAAAACCGCACGGCGCCGGTCCCGACGAGCGCGCACGAGCCCGCCATATACAGGCAGCCCTTGCCGCGGGGCAGGCAGCCCTCGCAGTACTTGCGGTGGAAGCGTTGGCGGTTGATGTCGTTTTTCCCGCCGAGGTAGGAGACGCAGAGCCCGCAGTTCATTCCGCAGGGGGCGATCAGATCGCCGCCCGGCGCGGCCGGTTCGTCCGCATGAAATTCCATCACGTTCGCGCCCTTTCCGCCGCTCAGGCCTGAAGGCCGCGTTCCTGCCGGTCCATATTCTCGATCACGACGTCGAAGATGTCCCCCAAGGAGGCGCAGTACTCGAGCACCTTCCACGGGGCGTTGGTGTGAAAGTGGATTTTAATCAGATCCTCGTCGCCGACGGCGAGCAGGCAGTCGCCCTCCATGTTTTTGGTGATGTAGTCGCCGATCCCGTCCTCGGAGAGGTCGTGGCCCTCGATCAGGAGCTGGGTGTCGAATTTGTAGGTAAGCATGGCTGTTTTCCTCCTCCTGTGTTTGTCGTATGGATTGCAAGCCGCGCGACCCCCGGCCGCCCGGCGGCGGTTCTTTCCCTGATTATACCACTTTTTTGCGGAAAAGAAAGAACGCTTTCCGTAAGACGGTCTCCCGAGGGGTTCGGCGTCCACGAGGCCGGGCCGCCCGTAGATTAGGCCCTTGTCGGAGTGGGATTTGCCCTCTCATTCACGCGCCCCGCCCGGCGGGAACGGAAGAAAGGCCGCTTTCCGCGGGACGATCTCCCGAGGGGTTCGGCGTCCACGAGGCCGGGCCGCCCGTAGATTAGGCCCTTGTCGGAGTGGGATTTGCCCTCTCATTCACGCGCCCCGCCCGGCGGGAACGGAAGAAAGGCCGCTTTCCGTAAGACGGTCTCCCGAGGGGTTCGGCGTCCACGAGGCCGGGCCACCCGTAGGTTAGGCCCCGCCCGGTGCGGAGTTTGCCCTCCCTTTCACAAGGCTTTCTCGGCGGCCTGAGGCCGCGGGCGCCTCTCCGGGCGGGTTGGGGCGGCGGGCGGCGGGCAACACACCTCCCGCCGAAAAGCGCGGCCCGCCCGGCGGGAACGGAAATCCGCAATTTTTTCGTTTCTATTTTCGCAAATTCAGGCTATAATAAAAAAGGACAAAAAAACAAGGAGGCGCGGACATGAATGCATTTTCCCGGTCGATCTCGCGGATTTTTGAGGGGGCGGCCAAGGCGTTTCGGACGTTTCCGGCCGCGATCGCCGCGGCGCTCGCGTTTGCGGTCGTGACGATGATCCGGATCGAGCTCGATTGGCCCGAGCAGGAGGCTTATAATTTCCTGTTCGACTGCCTGCACTGGGCCCTCGCGCTGGGGGCCATTTTCAGCCTCGCGGCCATCACCGCGGCCCACAGCCGCTCCAACACGCCCGGGGCCTTTTGGCTCGCGAATCTCGGCGGCGCCGCGGCCGCGATCCTTACGTTTTTCGCGCTCTACACGCTGGGCCGGGCGGGAACCGAAGTCTCCGGCTATGAGACGATCTCGGTTCTGGCCGGGGCGCGGGTCGCCGCGGCCATCGCGGTCAGCCTGCTCGCTTTTCTGATTTTGGCCGGCTACCCGCGGGAGGAGTCCGATTTCTCCCGCTCGCTCTTCATGACCCAGAAGGCCTTTTTCATCGCCCTGCTTTACGGCGGGGTGATTATGGCCGGGTCCTCCGGGGTCGCGGGCGCGGTGCAGGCCCTGCTCTACCATGACATGAGCTATAAGGTCTACGAATACCTCGGGACGCTCGCGGGATTTTTGGCCTTCACCATCTTTGTCGGGTATTTCCCGGACTTCCGCAGGGGGGCGCGGGATGAGCACCGCGAGACCGCCCAGCGGCAGCCGCGGTTCATCGAGATTCTCTTTGGCTTCATCATGGTCCCGATCATGTTCGCCCTGACGATCGTCTTGCTGATCTGGGCGGCCACGACCGTCGTGACCGGGACTTGGCCCGCGTTCGACCGGCTCTCCGCGATCGCGGCCGGCTACGCGGCCGGCGGCATCTGGCTCCATGTGATGGTCACGCGCTACGAATCCGGGCTCGCGAACTATTACCGCCGGGTCTACCCGATCACGGCCTTAGTGATCCTCGCGTTCGAGGCGTGGGCCCTGATCGTCCAGCTCCAAAAATCGGGCCTCAAGACGACCGAATATTTCTTTATCTTGATCTGGGCGGTGACGGTCGCGTCGGCGGTTTTGCTGGCGCTCATAAAATCCAAAGCCCACACGGCGATCGCGCTTTTGATCGCGGCGGCGGCCGTTTTCTCCGTGCTGCCGGCGGTGGGCTACCACGCGCTGCCGGTCACCGCGCAGGTGACCCGGCTCGCGGGCCTGTTCGTCCAAAACGGCATGCTCAAAGACGAAAAACTGACCCCCGCGGCCTCCGAGCCGGAGCTCTCCGACCGCGAGGCCATCACCGACGCGGTCAATTTCCTCGCCTACGCCGAGGACGCGAAGCTGCCCGCGTGGTTTGACAAAGACCTCGGCCGGGGAGACGTTTTTAGGGAAAAACTCGGCTTCGAACAGAGATGGCCGCAGGACGAAACCACGCCCGGGGAGGCGGTGAAGTACCTGTCGACCTCGCTGACGCTGCCGGCCGGGGCCGTCGACATCGGCGGCTACCGCTGGGCCGTGCACCCGGAGGGCAGCAAGCTGGAACCGGGCGAGGCCCCGATCACGGTCGAGGGCGAGCGGGGCGTCTATGGGATTTACTGGGCGCAGTCCCCCGCGGACGGGATGCCCTCCTTAAAAATCGAGCTGGACGGCCGCGTGATTTTGGAGCAGGATCTGCATGCGTATGTCGACCAAATCACGGCGAAGTACCCGCCGAGCACGGAGAGCACCCCGCCGGCAACCCTCGAGGATCTGAGCCTGCCGCTCGAGACCCCGGAGATCACCGCGCTGCTCGTTTTTAACAACGTCAGCGTCAGCATGAGCACCGGCTCGGACTATGTCAACTACTGGTTTGACCTCGGCGCGCTCTACCTCGACGAGAAGCCGTGATTTCGTAACCGGGCCGGGGCGTCAAGGACGCCGCCCCAAAACAAGATTTAAAACAGAAAACCCCGAGGCCCTTCTTGACGGAAAGGCTTCGGGGTTCTTTTTTCGATAGAGGGGCAGGGGGCGGGCAAACAAAATGATCAGCGCCGGGAGCCGCTTCCTTCAGAAAAGCCGCCCTCCAACGAAGGGCTCAGAGGACGTACCGCAGGATGCAGACGGCGTGCAGCACGCACCCGAGATCGACGAACACGTGAAACACCGCGTGCAGGTATCTTCGTTTCTTTCCCAGCCCGTAGAGCGCCGCGCCCAGCGTGTAGGCGATGCCGCCGTACAGGAGCCAGAGCATCCCGGGCCGGGTCAGCGCCTCGGCCGTGGGCTTCAGGGCCATGACGATCAGCCATCCCATCCCGAGATAGCAGATCATCGAGAAGCGGGCGTATTTTTTAAGATCGATCGCCGTCAATGTCACCGCGAGCGCCGCGAGGCACCACTCCGCCCCGAAGACGCCCCAAGCGAGGAACGGATACATGGGCCGGATCGCCGCCAGCAAAATGGGCGTGTAGGAGCCCGCGATCAGCAAGTAGATCGCGCAGTGGTCGATCGCCTGCATGACTTTTTTGCCCGTGCAGGGCCGCATGCCGTGGTAGACGCTCGAGATCGTAAACAGGTTGATCATCGAAAAGCCGTAGATCGCGCTCCCGACGATCGCCCACGGATCCCGGTGCCCGGCGGAGATCACGATGCCGAGCACGAGCACGGCCACGCCGAAGAAGACGCCGAAGATGTGCGTCCCCATGTTGACGAGCTCCTCGGCGCGGGTGTAGTTGGGCAGCTCCCGATCCCGGATCGGAATTCGTTTCATGCCGCCTTACCTCGGGATGCCGTAGAAAAAGACGGCGAAGGCCCCGGGCCCGGCGTGCGACCCGGTCACCGGCTCAAAGCAGCTGATCATCACGTCGCCCCGGTGCCCGCACGCCCGGATTCTGCGGGCCAGATCCTCCGCGTCCTCCAAGCAGTCCCCGTGGGAGATCCCGATGGGCTCGTCTAAATCGGAGGCGAGCTCCTGATATTTTTTCACAAGCGCCTCAAGCGCCTTTTTGCGCCCGATGGCCTTGCCTTGGAGGACGATCTTGCCCTCCTCGTCGCCCATCAGGATGGGCTTGATCTGCAAAATGTTGCCCAGCGCGGCGGCCGCGCCCGAGATGCGCCCGCCGTTTTTGAGGTAGACGAGATTTTCCACCGTGAAATACTGGCGGATCGAGGGCACCTTCTCCAGCGTGCGGGCGGCGGTCTCCTCGAGGGAGGCCCCGGCGCTTTTGAGCTCCGCCGCGTACCGCACCAGAAGGCCTTCGCCGAGCGAGGCGGCGAGGGTGTCGACCATCGCGATCTTCCGCTCAGGATACCGCTCCCGCAGCTCATCCGCGGCGAGCGAGGCCGAGTGATAGGTGCCGCTGACCCCGCTGGAGATTCCCACATAGAGGACGTCCGTCCCCGCGGCGAGGCTCTCCTCGAACGCGTCGCTAAACGCGCCGACGCTGATCATGGAGGTGTGGGGGATCAGCCCCTTCCGCATGTCGTCGTAGAAGGACTTTCCGTCAAAGGCGGCCCCTTCGTCCCCCGGGGCGGGATACTCCTTCCCGCCGATCGCGTAGTGCAGCGGGATCACCCCGATGTCGTAGTCCGAAACCAGCTTGACCGGCAGGTTCGCGGGGGTGTCGGTATAAATTTTAAACATTTCAGCCAACCCTTTCTGGCCCCGGGAAGCGGCGCTCCGTGCCCGGGCCCACACCAGTTTTTTTAGAGGATGTTATTTGCCCAAAAGAAACCCGTCCGCCGCGGTTTCCGCCGGGCGGCGGGGAGCGGCGGGCCGTGGTGGAGCGAAGGGCATGCCGCCGGATACGCCGGGCCCCGCGCCTCCGGGGCGTTTGCGCGCCGGGCGGCGGTTTCAAAAGGGGGATTTCCGGCGCACTCTCCGCGGCGCGAAATGGGGATCGCTACGCCTTTATTTTACCCGCACCGGGGCGGGCAGCTCAATCTATTGTTCTCTTTTCCGATTCTCTCAAAAAAAACGGCCGAGTAGAGCGAGACGAAGGCCGCGCTATTCCTTTTTTTGGAATTCTACGATTCGGAGAGTCCGGCCAAGGCCATGGCGCGCCGCCAACGGAAGGTCAAAAGCCATGGGCGAAGCGCACCCGGCTTACCGTCTCCGGCACGCGAGTGCAAGTGCCCCGCTGCCCGACGCGCCGCCTGTGGCGCGCGGCCTCCGGCATTCCGGCACTCCGGCAAATGTCGGGGCGGCGGAATCGGTTTTCGTTTTTTGCGGCGGTTTCCCTCTCCGGTTTGATAGTTCCTTTTTTCCCGCGCATACTAAAAGAAAGAAGAAAGGCGGCTTGCTATGCCTGTATGGATTGTCGTCTCCTACCTGATCGTCTCCGCGTGCTGCGTATTCTCCGTCGCGAGGCTGTACCGAAGACAAAGAAAAGGAAGCGCGCTGTCCGCGCTGTCGGCGTATCTCTCCTATACGCTCGCCTTTTTGGCCATATGGATTTTTGGGCTGATTGTCCCGTCCTATCTGATCCTGCTTACGATGCTGACGGTCCTGCTCGCCTGCGCGGTCGGGGATTACCTCGGATATTATGAGCGCTCCAAAATTTTTGACCGCTACCTGCACGCCTACGGATCCTTTTCCTTCGCGCTGTTTTCCTACTGCGTGCTCGACGATCTGACGCAGGTCGGCGGCTCGAAGATTTTCCGGGCGCTGTGCGTTTTTTTGATCGGGAACACGCTCGGGGCCCTGTTTGAACTGATCGAGGCGCGCCACGACACGAAAAGCAAAGTCAAAAGCCAAAAGGGGCTCAAGGACACGGATATGGACATGCTCTCGAATCTGATCGGCTCGGTCCTCGCGGGCGTCTTCGCGTATGTTTGGCTCTTGTAAAGCGCGGCCCCGTGAAAACGGGGCGGTTCCTCCGGGATTCATTTCCCGGGCCTCCGCAAAAAAACGGCAGCCGATGGTTCGGCTGCTTCCCGTCATCCCCGCGCGGCGCGTTCGGGGGGATCGGGGCCGCCCCACCGGGCTTCATCCCGGATCTCACGCAAAAAACGGCAGCCGATGGTTCGGCTGCCCCCCTGTTATCCCCGCGCGGCGCGTCCGGGGAGACCGAAGCCGCCCCGCCGGGCTTCATCCCGGATCTCCCGAAAAAAACGGCAGCCGATCAGTTCGGCTGCCGTTTTTGTTTATTTGCCCTCGTATCCCTCTAAGATCTCGCGAAACTTGGAGGCGTGGAGACCCTCCTCCTCCGCGTAGGCCGCGAAGACGTCGGCGGCCTCCTTGTCGTCCGTGATCTCCTTGGAATAACACTGGAAATCCCGGACGAGCTCCATGGAATTTTGCCACGCCCGCAGGAGCCTGTCCCGCGTGGTGATTTCGGTTTCGTTTTTTCGGTCCGCTTTAGATCCCCCCCAACGATCGGTTCGGTGTTAGCATGGACCTTTCGGCGGCGTTTATTCCATACGGCGCAAATCGTGGACGGGGGGCAGGCAGCGGCGGTTTTGGCACACGTAAAAGGTGGTCCGCCCGTCCTTGAGCGGATATTCTTTTGTGGGCGCGCAAAAGACCCGGACGGCGCTCTCCGGCGGGACGATGAAAGGCAGCTCCTTTAAATCGGCCGGATCTTTCGGCACCGCGACGATTGTCTGCGGCGGCTCGAGGTACTCCGAGAGCGCGGTCAGAAACATGGCGTATCCGGCGGGATAGCCCCCCGCCTGCGCGGACAGAAACGCCATCTGTCGCTTTAGGACGGTTTTTTCGGTAAGCTCCTCGCCGGGGGCGGATTTCCCGGCGGGCCCTCCGTCGGGAGTAATTTCCCTGCCGGGGGCAAAATCTCCGCCGGGCGCGGGGCCCTCAAAGCGCTTTTCAGCGGGAGCAGCTTTCCCGGCAGGCCCTCCGTCGGGGGCAAAATCTCCGCCGGGGACGGGGCCTCCGGGACGCTTTCCAGCGGAGGCGGATTCCCCGGCGGTTTTTCCGACGGGGGAGGACTTTCCTTCAGGAGCGGGGTCCCCACCCATGTCGGATTCTCCGCCCTCATCGAGGAGGGACAGGCGCGCGAGGTCGTAGGCCATCATGGAGTTGCCGCTGGGCGCCGCGCCGTCGTAGGTCTCCTTCGGCCGCGCGATCAGCGGCTCGCCGCCCCGGGCATAGAGATAGAACCCGCCGCGCTCCGCATCGTAAAAACCGGCCACGGCCCTCTTGCAAAAATGCCGCGCCTTCTCGAGAAAAGATGGCTCGAGCGTCGCGCCGTGCAGGGCGAGCAGCGCAAAGACGTAGTCGGCGTAGTCGTCGAGGAAGCCGGGCTCGCCGCGCCCGCCCGCGCGGAAGCTGACGAACAGCGCGTCCCCTTGGCACAGGTTTTTCTCAAGAAACCGCTGCGCCTCCTTTGCCGCGGCGAGATAGCTTTCGTCTCCGGCGGCGCGGTAGAGGTGGCACAGGGCGGCGATCATCAGCGAATTCCACGAGGCGAGGATTTTGTCGTCGAGCCGGAGCGCATGCCGCCCCCGGCGGTAGTCGTAGACCATGGGCAGGCAGGAGTCGAACTCCGCGCAAAACGGGTCGCTTTGCAGCAGATTCGGGATGCTCTTGCCATCGAAGTTTCCTTTTTCCGTGATGTTGTAATGCCGGCAGAACGCCTCGCCGGTCTCCGGGCCGAGCACGCCGAGGATCTCCCGCGGCGTGAGCACGTAATATTTGCCCTCCTTGCCCTCGCTGTCCGCGTCCTCCGCGCTATAAAAGCCGCCATCGGGGGAGGTCATTTCGCGCAGGACATAGCGGGCGGTTTTTTCCGCGACGTCCCGGTAAAACGTCTTTTTCGTGACCCGGTACGCCTTGCAGTAGGCGAGGATCAGCAGCGCGTTGTCGTAGAGCATTTTTTCAAAATGGGGCACAAGGAAATACCGGTCGGTGGAATACCGGCAAAACCCGCCGCCGATGTGATCGAAAAGCCCGCCGCGGTACATCTGGAGGAGCGTCGTCTCGGCCATTGCGAGCGTCTCCCGGTCGCCGCTTTTTTCATAATATGTCAGCAAAAACAGCGGGATATGCGGGGCCGGAAACTTTGGGGCCTCGCCGAACCCGCCGAACCGCTCGTCGTAGCGGCCCTTATAAAACGCCACGGCCGACTCGATCAGCTCACGGTCCGCCCCGGCTTGGAGGGGGTTTGTCCGGGCCGCTTCCGCCCGGCGCAGGAGGGCCGTGATCCTGTCGGCGGACGCGGAGAGCGCCGCCCGGTCGCTCTCCCACTCCTCATGAACGGCTGTAAGTAGCTCCTTGAGGCCGATCATGCCGCCCCACGCGGTTTTGGGAAAATAGGTGCCGGCGAAAAACGGCTTTTGCTCCGGCGTCATAAAAATCGTAGCCGGCCAGCCGCTGCCCCCGGTGAATTCCTGACACGCCGCCTGATAGACACTGTCGATGTCGGGGCGCTCCTCCTTATCCACTTTGACCGAGACGAAGTCCCGGTTCAGGAGCCGCGCGATCTCCTCGTCCTCGAAGCTCTCGCGCGCCATGACGTGGCACCAGTGGCAGGCGCTGTATCCGATGCTCAAAAAGACCGGCTTGTCCTCGGTCTTCGCCTTTTGAAAGGCCTCCTCGCTCCACGGCCACCAGTCCACGGGATTGTGGGCGTGCTGCAAGAGATAGGGCGATCGTTCGCCGATCAGCCGGTTGGGCGCTCTGTTCGTATCGGCAGGCATGGCGCCGCCTCCTTGTCTTTAAAAAATAGGGCTCTCTTATTTTGCCCAAAAACGGAAAAGATACCGGGGAGACGTCCCCCACTTAAAACTCGGGTTTGCCGCCGCATGGCATGCTCATCCCGCGCGGGAGAATCCGGGCACCCCCCCGCGGCGTCACGGAAACGCAAAAGGCGGCCCCGCCGTCCGTCCGGCGGGCGGCGCTTGCGACGGAAAAGCGGCCGCGCTCACTTTCAGAGATCCTCCATCCGCCGCGCCAGCATGGCCCAATCTTCCAGAAACAGAGGCGCGAGGTTGGGCCGCCTCCGGACCGCCAGCGGGTGGTAGGACACCATGCAGGGGATCCCCAAAACGGCGTGCCACCGCCCACGGAGGTTTTTTACGCAGGCGTCCTCGTCGCCAAACAGGGCCCGGACGACGACGTCCCCCAGACAGACGAGGAATTTCGGTCGCATCCGCTCGATTTGGCGAATCAAAAACGGCTTGCTGAAGGCCCGGGCCGCCTCTTTGTCGTACCGGCGCAGGGGCCTGCACTTGAGAAGGTACGTCAGATAGACGTCGTCCGCCGACAGACGGGCCTGACGCAGGGCCGCCTGCAAGGTCTGCCTCGTCGGGCAGACGTATTCGTTTCCATCCCGGTCCTCGCGGGCTCCCGGGTTATCCAAAACGACAAAAACGGAGGCCTTGGGGTTTCCCTCCCCCCAGACGACGCGCGCGTTTCGCGCGCAGACCTCGCATTGCCGGTAGCGGCCGGCCTCCTCGGGGCATACATCCTCCGGCCAGATCGCCGGCTCAAAGCGCGGGTCCACGGCTCACCCTCCCAAGCCCGCCCGTGGGATCGGAAAAAATCGCCGGGGCGGGGACATTTTCAGCGTTATCTTGCCCCTCATTTCTCCGCATATCGCATCCTCCGGCGCGCTTTGCGGTGTCTGGAAAAACAAACAGGGCCAAACCCCGCGGGGTTTGGCCCTGTTTGTCTGTTGGCGGCAGCGGCGGGGTTCGGTCTTGCGAGGCTTCGCGGGAGCCGCCGCTTCCGCCATGGGATCTTCCTGCGATCGGCCGAAAAACCGGCCGGGCATGCCTGCGGCGTCGAAAGATCCCCTATTTGAGCCGCCCGACGAATCGGGCAAATAGCCGGCTCACTGGTTACTCATGCGCGCCTCAGCCTGCGCCGCAGCGGCCGGAGGCCGCACAGCGCGCCCAAAACCGGCGGGATCAACCAGAGCGGAAAGCCCGCGGCGGGGACGCCGGTGTCGGGGTTTTCCTCCGGCGCGTCCGAGGCCGCGAACACCGCGAAGGGCGACAGGCTCGTGACGGAGAACGTCACTTTGCCGTTTTTGACCGTGGCCGTGAAAGTCTCGAGCGTGCCGCCGTCGCAGTGCAGGATCGTAACTCTTTCGCCGTTGTGGCGGCTGCCCACCGGGAGGGTGACGGTCAGGGAGCCGTGAAAGTTCTTAGAGAGGGAGATGTCCTTGCACAGCAGCGCGAGGAGATCGCCGTTTGCGATGCGGGAGCGGATCTCGTCGCAGGCCGCGCAGGAGCCCGCCGTGTGCAGGATCGTATCCGTCACGGTCAGGTCGGCGTCCTCGCGGATGGTTCCGGAGACGGAGACGCCCGACGCTTTGTCGATGAGCGTGCGGGAAATATAGTTTTTATCGCTTTTGCCGGAGGAGCTCTTGGCCGACGCGGCCCGGTTGACCGTCAGGGTCGCGGCGTTGGAAAACGCCGTGTCCACAAAGTTGGTAAACACCGCGCGGAACTGCTTGCCGCTGTCCGCGAGGGCGGCCGTGAAGAGATAGGTCTCCTCGTCCGCGCCGTCGATGTCCGCAAAGGTCAGCCCGCCGTCCGTGCTCACCTGCCACTGCACGGCGGGGGCCGGGTATCCGTCGGCCTCCGCGGTGAAGCTCGCGGTCTCTCCCGCGGTCACGGTCAGGCTTATCGGCTGGGTGGTCACGGAGGGCGCGGACGTTTCATTTCCGACCCCGACGCCGTCGAGCACCGGGTAGCCGCCGTTGACGTCTTCGTCCCATTTCCACGGATCGTTCCACTCCCACCACTGCTCTTCGTCATCCGAATTCAGGGTGTCCGCGAACGCTTGCGTGGCCATATCGTCTGCGCTCATGCCGCAGCCCGAATCGGGATCGTTTAGCGTTACGCCGTCTTCGCCGGAGGCGATGCCGGGCAGCTCCTCCCGCCCGAGCCAATGAATTTCATAAAGGTCTTCGATGTCGTCGGCTCTGCCGTAACCGGCGAAGCTGCCGTTATACTCCGCGCCGCCGACGTCGCCGACCGCGTAGCAGTTGACGATACAGGCCCCGTCATAAAGGCCGATCAACCCGCCGTTCCATCTGCCGACCCCGGCCACGTCCCCGGTCGCGTAGCAGTCGACAATATCGGAATCATACACGCGGCCCAGCAGACCGCCGCCGTAACCTTCGCTCGCCGACGATACGCCGCATTCCGAGTAGCACTCGTAGATATCCGAATCCTGCGCCATCCCGATCAGGCCGCCGGCCACGGAGCCCGGGACGGAGGAGGAGACGCCGCCGGTCGAATAGCAGCCCTCGATCCATGCGTCCTCCGCGTGGCCGGCGAGCGCGCCGACGCAAAGCTCGCTGCTATCTTCGCTGTCGGAGCCGAACGTGACGGACACATTCTCGAGGCCCAGATCCTCGACCCATCCCCGGCGAATGTCGCCGAACAGCCCCGCGTTCCATAGCGAATAGACGCTCTCACCTTCCCCGTCATAGAGCGCGCTGACCTTGAGGTTGGAGATCACATGCCCGTCTCCGTAGAATCCGCCCGCAAACCACGCCGTAGAGCCGATGGGCCACCACTCATGCGCCCCAAGGTCCAGATCGTCCCCAAGAAGGATGACGGATTCCCCAAAGTCCTCAAAGTAAAGCAGGGACTGTTCCGAGAGCCACGCGAGCTCCTCGGGGGTGTCGATATAGATTTCATCGTCGCCCGGCGTATAGTCGTCCGGCTCCTCCGCGTAGGCGAGCCAGCTGTTGCCCAAGTCGGCAAGGCGGACGTCCACATCGTTATATTCGGTTTCCTCTCCCGCGTCAGCCGTCACCGTACCGAAGTTGCCGCAGTACGTTTTGCCGCCCGCCGTGTAAGGGGAAGCGAAAACAAAATATAGATTGCCGTCGGGGATCGCCACCGAGAAGCGGTAAGCCCCGTTGTCGTCCGCCGTCGTGGTGTCAAGGTAGGCGAGCGCCTCGAAAAACCCGACCACATTGTATAACTTCACGGTGGCGCCGGGGGCCGCGGTCTCTCCATCCGGCAGGGTCACCGTGCCGCTGATCGTGCACAGGATGTTCAGCTTGATGTCCGCGGTGACGTCCTCGCCGTCCCCGGCCTCGAAGGGCGCGGACTTCGACTCGGCGTAGGCCCCGCCCGCGGCGATCACCGCCACATAGGTTCCTTCGTCGACGACGGGGATGGAATAGAAACCGTCCTCATCCGTCTCCGCGCTATACAGAGGCTCGCCGGAATAATCCGTCGCGCCGGAGGCGTAGAGGCCCACCGTCAGCCCGTCCACGGAGATCGTGCCGAGGGCCGAGGAGACCGTCCCGCTGACGCCATACGTCTCCAGCGTCCAGTGCGCGTAGAGGGTGAGATCCCCCGTCACCGTGCCGGTTTCAAAATCCCACTCCTCGGCGTCCTCGTCGCCGCTCGGGCCGTCATACCACCCGTCGAATTTAAAGCCGTCCTTTTTGGGGTCGGCCGGCTCCGAAACGGTGGAGCCCTCCGAAATTTCTTTGACGCGATACGTTTTGCTCTCATCGTCGCCGTCTTTAAACGTCACGGTGTGCTTTTCGCCGGCCCCGTCGCCGACGCCGACGAGCACCGGGTAATCGTTGTTGACGCCGGATTTGGCGATCCACGGGCCGGGCGTCCGGTCGTCGTTTAGGGCCGTAACGAATTCGGCGGCTTGCATCTCGTCGTCGGTTAACTCCACGGCCGCGGTGGGCGTGGAGCCGGATTCTACAAATCCGACCGCGGCGTCCGCCGTCCCGCTGAGCCAGTAGCAGTTCGTGTCGCTGCCTTGGTTCTTGCCGACGAAGCCGCCGGGATCGGAACTCCCGGTGACGTCGGCATCGCCTACGGAATAACAGTTGGTTTCCGCTGCGCCGGACCAGCTATTGCTGACAAAGCCGCCGGCATAGGTCTCGCCGGTGACGTCGCCGGTCGAATAGCAGTCGCTGATGGAGCCGCCGACGTTGCAGGCAAAGCCGCCCGCGCTGTAATTGCCGGTTACGGTTCCGGCGGCATAGCTTAATGAAACGCTGCTGCCGGAGCAAACCCAGCCCGCAAAGCCGCCGGTCTGCCCGCCCTCCGCGTCGCCGATGGCATAACATTTTGTGACGGCTCCCGCCCCGTTGTAGCCAACGAACCCGCCGCAGACGGAATTGAGATCGCTGCCGCCGGCGGCCGCGCTTCCCGTCGCGTAGGAATCGGTGATCGTTCCCTCGTTGCGGCCGGTGAACCCGCCGGTCTCGTTGCCGCCGGAGACGTCGCCGGTCGCGGAGCAGCCGCTCACCGTGTAGCCCGCGCAGGCCCCCGTAAAGCCGCCTACGACGCCGCCATCGGTGCCCTGCGTGACGTCCCCGGAGGCATGGCAGTCTTCGATAAATATGCCGGAACCGCCTATGGCGTAGCCGATCAGGCCTCCGGTGAAAGGAGGAAGAAAGCTGAATCCATTGCTGACGGCCCCTGTCGCCCTGCAGCCGGTCACGGGCGTACCAGACAGCTTGCCCACGAGCCCGCCGATAGAATCGGCCGACTCGCCGACGTCGGCGTCCGAAAAGCAGTCCGAGACGCTCCCGTTATAGATATGGCCGACGAGCCCGCCGCAATGCGTATCCGTCTTTTCCATGGCGGCCGTCACGGAGCCCGAAACGGAGCAGCTCTCAATCGAGCCCTCCGCCGATATGCCGACCAGCCCGCCGCAATAGGCGTAATAGTTGCTCGACGAGAGCGACACCTCGCCCTCTACCGAGCAGTTTTTGAGGAGGCCGCCCGAGAATCCCGCAATTCCGCCGACGTATCCGTTTTGATCGTTATACGTCACGTCGATGGAGACGTCCTCCAGAGTCACGTCTTGAATCGTTCCGGAGCCCATCCTTCCAAAAAGGCCGGCAAGCTGCATGGAGCCGTCGATCGTCAGCCCGGAAATCGTATGGTCGTTCCCGTCAAAATCCCCTTGAAAAGGAAAGCCGTCGTTGCTGATCGGAACCCAGAAATGGTCCGAAAGGTCGATATCGCCGCCGAGCTCGACGGTGCTGCCGTAAAACTCGCTGGGAGAGCTGTTGGCCTGCGCCGCCACCCAAGCGAGCTCCTCCGCGGTGGTCACGGTGTAGACGTCGTCGTCGTCCGGGGTTACCGCCGTCGTATGATCCGCCCACGAGCCGGACGTGTCGGCGAAGGCCGGCACCGCCATATTCGGCAGCAGCGCGGTCAGCAGCGCGGCCGCGAGGAACACGCTGAGGATTTTTTTGGATAACCTGTTTCTCATGTCTTAAATCCCTCCCAAACTGGTTTACGGGCCCGCCGTCTTTGAGGCGCGCGGGGAACGGGCGCGCTTTTTATGAGCGTTCATCTTTATTTTATATAGATTCATAAAAAAATCATCGTACCTGAGTACGATGACCTCAAATTTTGGGGAAAT
>JAGOPP010000016.1:0-3164 GCA_017991935.1 Oscillospiraceae bacterium | reverse complement strand
GGGAAAAATTCGCCATGCTGTCGGGCTCGAACACGCGGGCCTCCCGGACCAGCTTGTTGCACTGGACCCGGTTCGCGACCCCCAGCTTGGCGTAGATGCTGCCGGTGTGCGTCTTGACGGTGCGCAGGCCGATGTGGAGCTTCTCGCAGATCTCCTCGTTCGTGCAGGCCGCGTAGAGCAGCTCCAAGACCTCGAGCTCCTTGCCGGTCAGCCGCTTTTTGATCGCGCCCGCGGCTTGTGTGCCCATGGCGGCGGAGGCCGCGAGCTCGGCCTCAAGCTCCGCGGCGAGGCGTTCGGCGAAGGCCGGCGTATCCCCATGGGGGCCGCAGCTCCTTTTTGCCATATGTTTTAAAATCTCCAGAAGCTCCGCGCCCTCGTCAAGGTAGCTTCGGACAAAGCCCCTCGCCTCTCCGATTGAGAGCGACCGCTCCATGTACTCCGCGCAGCGGGCGGGGTCGTTCCTTTTCCACGCGGCCGCGGAGAGAAGATTCAGGATCTCGGTCTCGCTGTGCGCCCTGCCCCCGGCCTCCGCGAAGGCCAAGAGCCGCAGCAGCAGCAGCTGGGCGTCCTCGAGCTTTCTTTTCTTCATGAGCACGCGCGCAAAGACGATCAGCTCAAATTCGTTGACCCGGTTGAGTTCGCCGTAGATGCTCAGATTGTTTTCCTCCGCCCACCGGTACGCCGGGCCCGCGGCCCCGGTCTCGAGAGAGAGGCGCGCCCGGAAGGCCCGGATCAGGCAAAACCAGTGGAACTGGTTGACGGATTTGAGGCTCTCCTCGCACGCGTCGAGCGCCTCAAAGGCCCCGGCCACGTCGCCCTCCGCCTTTTTGATCCGCGCGATGCCGACCATGGCGGGCACGAGGGCGCCCGGGCATCCGGCCGCCCGCGCCCTCTCGATCGCCGCGGTGAAATACGGCATGGAGAGATCCATGCGGTTGGTTTCGTAGTAATATTCGCCCGCCGCCAGCGGCGCGTATCCGGGGCCGGTCGCGACCAGCTTTTGATAACCGCTGTTGATGATCTCAAATTCGTCTTGGTGGTTCACGACCAGATCGGCCATGGCCTGCATCGGGCAGCGGCAAAAATAGATGTCCGACCGGTTAAAATCCAAGTAGCGCGAGAGCATTTTCGGGTTGTAGGCGAGCGGCTTCCATTCCCGGATCAGGGCCAGCAGCTCCTCGATTTTCCCCTCGTTGAGCAGCAGATAGAGCCGCATCATGCGGATGACGTTGCCGATGGCCGGCTCCTGCTCGGGCTCCGCCGCGTTTGCCAGCAGGGTTTGCGCCTTTTCGATCCAGACATGCGCGAGATCGAAGCGCCTGCACTCTGTGTAATACGCGGCATAAAACACGGCGATCCGGGGGCTCTTTTCGCGGTAGGACTCGGGCAAGGCGCCGAGCCACGCGATGCCGGTGTCGAAGGAGCCCATGAGCACGAGCTCGCCGAGCTGCCGCTCGATCAGGCGGCGCGCCTCCTCATACCGAAAGCCCGTCAGGTAGTTGGCGACGGCCTCGGGGTATCTCTGCTGGTCGCGGTACCAGTCCGCCGCCCGCGTATGAAGCTCGCGGACCCGGTCGGGCCGCGTCTTGGTGAAGAGTTTATAGAGAAATTCCCGGAAAATATTGTGGTAGCGGTAATTTCCGTCGTCCAAGGAGATCAGAAACTCGTTGCGGGAGCGCATCTCCTCGAGCAGGCGGTCCGCGTTTTCGCCACCGGTGACGTAGTCGCACAGCGGGGCGCACAGCGTTCCCAAGACGGAGGTCTCCAGCACGAACTCCCGTTTTTCCTCCGGCCACGAGCCGAACACCTCGCTCAGCAGATACTGCTCGATGCTGTAGCTGCTGCGGTAGATGCCCACCGCCAGATCCTGCACGCCGGGCTCTTTTTCCATGGAGAGCGCGACGGCCACCAGCGCCGTGGCCCACCCCTCGGTATAATTTTCGAGCTTCTGGATGTCGGAGGGCGCGACGTCCCGCTCCATCTTTTCAAAAAACGCCGCGATCTCCTCCCTGCGGAAACGCAGGTCGCCGACGCCGACGCTCAAAAAATTCGATTTCAGTTTGTATCCCGCGAGGCCGCAGCCGAGCTCGGCCCTGCCGATGAGCACGAGATGCAGTCTGGGCGGCAGGAAGTCGATCAAAAACGACAGGCCCTTGAAGATCTGCCAGTTGGTGAGCGCCTGCATGTCGTCGATGACCAGCACGCTGTCCGCCGGCAGCGCAAAGGCCCGGTCAAGGATGATTTTGATCTGGGTGTTCGCCTCGAGCAGCCCCTGCGAGGAAAAGACGTACTCCGTATCGCCGCCGATCCCGGGCAGAATCGCGTCGAGCGCGGCGCAGACATATCTCCAGAAGGAGCGGGGGTCGTTGTCCCCGGCGTCGGCGGTCAGCCACGCGCACGGCAGCCCGGAGGCCTCGGCCCACGCCTGCACGGCGGCCGTCTTGCCGTAGCCGGAGGGAGCCGTCACCAGCGTGAGCTTGCGCTTCAGGCAGTATTGCAGCTTTTGGCTCAGGTGGGGCCGCGGGATCAAAAACAGCCCGGGTTTCGGCATATTGATTTTTGTTTGGATCAATATGGAATCCATTTCGTTACCTCAAATATCGAAGTTCGCCGGGGACAAAAAGCCCCCGTCTTTCGCGGGATCGCCCCCGCGGGCCTGCGTATCGGCCGCGCGGCGTGTAAAACACGGGAGCCGTCATGAGCATCAAATTTATGGCGCTTTTTGGCCTCCGGGCCGAGCCCCCGGGGAGGCGGCTTTTGTACACCCATGCCCCCGCGGGCCTGCATATCGGCCGCGCGGCGTGTAGAAACGGGAAGGCCACGTGAGCATCAAATTTACGGCGCTCCGGGGCCTCCGGGCCGGGCCCTCGGGGAGACGGTTTTTGTACGCCTATGCCCCCGCGGGCGCGGCGATCTGCGGGCGGCCGTCCGGATCTTCGTATCGCCGCCGCTTTATAATTATAATACCATATTTCTTCCTCATTGGATAGATTTCGGCATAAAATTCATAGAGCGGGGGGCCGCCCATAAAAAATAGAAAACGCGGGCGGCAAAACAATACGCGCCCGCAAAGTTGCGGGCGCGTATGGCGCGCGGGCGTTGCCGGTTGGCGGAAGCGGTGGGATTCGAACCCACGGAACCTTGCGGTTCACCTGATTTCGAGT
>JAGOPP010000015.1:16653-33144 GCA_017991935.1 Oscillospiraceae bacterium | reverse complement strand
GGTGCCGGGCTCGGAGAGATAGGCGAATTCATCGGGCGCTTCGCCGCTGTCCTTGATGATGATGCGGCTGACGCCGTTCTCCGTCTGGAAGCCGAAGCATTTCACTTCGCTCTCCTCGCCGGATTCGCTGTTGAAATAGAGCGCCTTTTTGCCATCCGGGAGGTAATAGCCCTTCCCGGTGAATTTGTCGAGGCTGACCACGTGGATCACCGCGATGACGGCGTCGTCATACGGCGCGTCCGGGATCCCCGCGCTGCCCTGCATCTCAAAGGAGACGGTCCCCGCGACGGCGTCGCTGTAGGTGCTGCCGTCCACAAGCAGGGAGAGGTCGAAGGCGGCGACGGCATCGCCGCTGTCGATCAGCGCCGCGGTGGTGTTGTCGGCGGCGTTGCTGCCGTTGATGGCGGTCACCCAGAGCTGGGCGTTGCCGAGGTCCTCGTCAAGCACCGCGGAGATGCCGGAGACCGGGGTCTCGCCGGAGATCGTGTAGGAGAGGGTGTTGGGGGTCTCCTCCTCGGGCGTGGATTCCGGCTCGGAGCTCGTCTCGGTCTCGCTGGGGGCCTCGGAGCTGGACTCCGGCACGCTCGCCTCGGGCTGGGAAGCGGCGGGCTGAGAGGCTTCCGGCTGGGAAGTGACGATGGCCGTCCACTGCGCGGTGGCGGTGTCGTTGCCGTTGATCGTCACGGAGGTGCCCGCGGAGTACGTCTTGCCCACGGACCCGATCCACCAGCCGATGAAGGTGTAGCCGTCGCGGGTGAAGCTGTTGGTATCGAGCTTGGTGGAGGTGCCGGCCGTGTAGGTCTTGGTGTAGGCGGTGCCGGCGCCCTTGCCCGGGCTGTATGTAAGGGTCACGTTGGCGGCGGCGGCCCATTTGGCCGTGATCGTCAGGCTCTTTTTGATGGTGACTTTATCTCCGGCCTTCTTGACCGTGCCGTCCACGTCCCATCCGGCGAAGGTGTAGCCGGTGAGCGTGTAGGGGTTGCTCGGCAGGGTGATCGAATCGCCGTAGTCCACGGTCTCCGTGGCGGGGGTCGTGCCGGTGGCCTTGCTGTTGCCGGAGGCGTACTTCACCGTGCAGGTGTCGCTCTCGTCCCAGATGGCGGTCAGCGTGAGCTCGTCCTTGCTGTTAAAAGCCTCTTCCGGGATCGTTTTTCCGGCCTTATAGGTCTCGTCCACATAGTCGCTGTCGCCCTTGGTGACCTCCCAGTAGAGGAATTCCCAGTCCCCGTAGTCGTCCTCGTCAAAAACCTTGTCGATCTTCGGGGCGGTGAAGTCGCCGTCGACGTATTTGATCACGTTGTCCGCGTCACCGGCCTCGCCGATCTTATAGGTGACTTTGTAATCGCCGTCGTCGCCCTCTTCCCAGACGGCGTACAGTTTAACGGCTTCATTTTTATCGGCGTCGTCGATCTCATCGCCGGGATAGACTTTCTTTGAGCCGTATTTCCAATAGAGGAATTCCCAGCCATCGTAATCGTCCTCGTCGAAGACCTCATCCACGTCTTTAATTTCAACCGGCTGATCGTCTTCCGCATAATAATATTTTTCCGTGCTGATATCCGGGCCGTCGTATTCGTCGCTGTCGCTTCTGTACCAGATTTCAAAATAAGTGTCGCTTACTTTTTTCCGGGTTTCGTCTCCCTCCGCGGTCACGGCGAGGCTGGCGGTTCCGAAGGCGTCGAGCAGGACCGAACATCCCGCGCCGAAAACCATCAGCGCCGCGAGGCACAACGCGACCAAATTTTTAAAGAGTTTCACAAAGATCCCTCCTAAAATTGGAATATATTACTACAAGATGGATTATAGCATACCGCCCGGGGAAAGTCACTACCGCAATTATTAATTTCTTTTTAAAATAGAGGAGGAGACGGTATGTTTTCGGGCGTTTTGAGGCGATTTCGGCCGAATTTTCCCCGCGCCGCCGGCCGCGCCGGGTGAGAAAATACTTGTCAAGAAAAGAGCGATTTGCTATAATATAGCCGCGCGCCGCTGTGGTGGAACGGCAGACACCGCGGACTTAAAATCCGCCGCCCGTTAAGGGCATACCAGTTCGAGTCTGGTCAGCGGCACCAAGCAGGCCGCGCCTGCACGCAATTCGCGCTCCTCACGTTGTGGGGAGCCGTTTTGTTTTTGCAAGCCCCGAAGCCCGCGCCTAAACGGAGCGAACGATCCGCCGGACTTTTTCTTTTTATCGCCACCTTTGCGCCCGCGCTCAAAACCCTTGTCCAAACGGAGCAGTCGGCGCGGGGCGGATTCGGGCCGCCCCGCGCGCATGCCCGTAGCGTACCTGCTCTTGCGGCCGCCCGGCGGGAATTTTGGGGAGATCCGATCCGGGTACCTTAAAATAAGTGGAAAAAACCGGCGGTTTTCCTGCGGGTTTCCAGAAAATTCTCCTAAAAAAGCGGGCTCCGGAAGGAGCCCGCTTTTTTGATGGGACAGAAGGTCGCGCGCCGCCGCCTCGGAAAGGGTTTCCGCCCGTGTCCGGCGGAGTTTCGGGCGCGGCAAAAGCCCCCAAGCCCCGGCCGCCCCGCGCCGGGCCGCGCTTTCATTGCCGGGCCTTTCGGCCGGCAGAACGGGCCTCGACATGGGCCGGAACCGGATTTTATCAGGGGTTTTCTTCGATTATGTAGGGGTGGAGGCCGTCGAAGCCGAGCCGTTCGATCGGCAAAACGGGCCTCGGCGGGACCTCCGGCTCGCGCAGCGTCTTTTCGAGTGTGACGACGTCCTGCCACGCGCCGAATTTATAGCCGACGTTCCGGCAGCGGCCCACCTCGCGGAAACCCAGTTTCTCGTGAAAGCGGATGCTCGCCTCGTTGGAGGCGCTGATCAGCGCGCAGTCCACATAAAAATTCTGGGCGGAGAGGCATTCCAGCAGCGCGGTGTAGAGCCGCGGGCCGAGCCCGTTCCCACGGCGATCCTCCCGAATATAGACCGACGAATCCACGGCCCAGCCGTAGGCGGCGCGGGCGTGGTAGGGGGAGCCGTAGGCGTAGCCGAGGAGCTCGCCGTCCCGCTCGCAGACGAGCCACGGGTACCGCGCCATGTAGTCCCGCATCCGCGCCCGGAATTCCTCCAAGGAGGGCGGCTCGTATTCAAAGGAGATCACGGTCTTGCGGACATAGGGGGCGTAGATCTCCAGCATCTCCCCGGCGTCGTCCGGCTTGGCGAAGCGGATCAGTTCACTTCCCGTAAAGAACACCACCTTAGCGTCACCTGCGCCAGCGTCAGCGGCAGCAGGCAAATCAGAATCAAAACGATTTTCCCATGGAGCGCCGCGAGCAGGAAAAATCCCGGAAACAGCGCGGCGGCGGCGACGAGCAGCAAAAACATCGAGCCTATGAGCACGGCCCGCCTGAGGTTGAGCGGCATGCAGGCAGCCGTCAGCGCCGTCAGGCCGGAGACCGCCGTGTAGTAGACGCAGGCGGTGGAGATTTCACCCGCCGGGACGCCGAAATAGGCTCCGAGCGTCAAGAGCGCGAGCACGCCGAAAAACGCCGTCGCTCCGGCGAGGAAGGCCCATTTGAGCACCGACCGCATGAACTGCTTCGGGATCGGCTCATTCCGCGGCTCCAAAGAGAGGACGAGCCCCGGTATGCCGGTCGCGAGCGCGCCGATGAGCGTCATCTGGATCGGCACGAACGGGTAGGGGAACGGCAAAACCAGCAGCGCCGCCGCCAGAGCGAAGGAGTAGAAGGTTTTAGAAAGGAAAAGCACAGCGGTCTTCCGGGTGTGGTGCACCACCCTGCGCCCCTCCGCGACCGCCTCGGGCAGCGCGTCGAAGTCGGGCAGCACCATGTCGGCGGCGTGGCGCGCGGCGGGGGAGCCCGCCTTGATCGCGGCGGAAAAATCCGCCTCCCGCAGGGCCGGCACGTCGTTGACGCCGTCCCCAAACATGGCGACCGTGTGCCCCTCCGCCTTGAGGAGCCGGATGATCTCCTGCTTTTGTTCCGGCGAGACGCGGCCGAAGACGACGTGTTGTTTCACGGCGTCCGCGAGCTCCGCGCCGGAGAGGGAGGAGGCGTCCGCGCAGCTTTCCGCGCCGGGGATCCCCGTTTTTTCCGCGATAAACGCGACGGAAAGAGGGCTGTCCCCGCTGAGGATCCGCACCGAGACGCCGTTTTTGAGGAAATAGCGTAAAATCTCGCCCGCGCCGGGCCGGATCTCCTCGCCCAGAAGGAGAAAGCACAGGGGTCTCTCCGGCCGGTAAATTTCGTCCGACCGGCTCCCGGAGGAGAGCAAAAGCACGCGGTTCCCGGCCCCCGCGTACGTCTCGGATTCCGCGAGGACGGCGGGGTCGCCGGTGAGGGCCTCGGGCGCGCCGAGCAAAAAGACGCCGCGCTCACCGAAATCCGCCGCGCAGTACCGCCGCTCGGAGGAGAAGGGCAGAGCGTCGGCGACGGCCCAGCCCGCCCCCGGCGGGACGGCCTTTTCGAGCGCGGAGGTGGTGCCGTCGCGCTCCGGCAGCGCCGTCAGGATGCCGGAGAGGATGTCGTTATAATTGAAGCCGGGGTCGAGCGGGACGATGCCCTTGAGCACGTCGGCGCCGGTCGTCAGCGTGCCGGTCTTGTCAAGGCAGAGCACGTCCGCGCGGGCGAGGTTTTCGTAGGAATAGAGGTCCCGCGGCAGCGCGCCGTGCCGCCCGAGGCGGATCACGCCCTCGGTAAAGCTGACGCTCGTCAAGAGCCAGAGCCCATCCGGGATCATGCCGAGCATGGCGGCCGCCGAGCGGACGGCGGTCTCCGCGTACGGAAGGCCGGAATCGTAGTAGTCGCTTATGAAAAGCACGGCCCCGATCGGCAGCACAAACGCCGAGAGCACGCGAATCAGCCTTTGCAGCGTCGCCTTGAGCACGGGCTCGGACTTCCCGGCGGAGCGCGCCGCCGCCGCGATGATCTCGGCCCGGCGCTCGTCCCCGACGGCGGTCACCTTCGCCGCGCAGAGGCCGGAGACGCAGCAACTCCCGGAAAAAACGGCGTCGCCCTCGCGCTTTACGGCGGGGACGCTCTCGCCGGTGAGCATGGATTCGTTCATCTCCGCGCGGCCGCCGAGCACGGTAAGGTCGGCGAAGGCCTGATCGCCCGCCCGCAGGAGCACCACGTCGCCGAGGACGAGCTTCTCCGCGGGGAGCGAGATCTCCTTCCCGTCGCGGATCGCGTCGGCGTCCCCGCTTTGCAGCAGGGAGAGGCCGTCCAGCACCCGCTTCGCCCGGATCTCTTGGATCGCGCCGATCAGGAAGTTGCCGGCGACAATGCCGAGAAACAGCAGGTTTTTCCACGACCCGGCCGAGACGACGAGAGCCGCCGGCAGCAGGTGGACAAGATTATACCACGTAAACAGGTTGGCCCGGACGATCCGCAGGGCGGAGCGGCCGCGCCTCTTTTTTGAGACGTTGGCGAGGCCCATTTTCTCCAGCTCCGCCGCCTTTGCCGACGTCAAAGCGCCCCAGTCCGATGAGATTTGCAAGCTCCGCCCTCCGTTTACTTTCCCAGCTCTCTATGTATCGGGTGGCCTGCGTTTGCGGACATAAACAGTGACGAGCGCGTTGACGCCCGCCTTGAGCGGGTGGAAGGCAGGACGCCAGCGGTGACGTTACCGATCCATCTCTTTATGTATAAACCGGCTGATGCGCTTATAAACAAGGGCCGTGACGAGCGCGTTGACGCCCGCCTTGAGCAGATTGAAGGGCAGGATGATCGGCAGCATCATCTGGAGCACCGCGTCGCGCGGCGTCTGCATGAAGATCGGCGTCAGCCAGAGATTCATCCCGGCCATGACGGCGGTCTGCAACAGGACGCCGGCCGCGAGGGCCAGATAGGCGGCGCCGCGGTTTTTGTGCAGGCGGTAGATGCTCCCGGCGGCGAGGGCGAAGCACCCGGTCGCCGCAAGGTGCATGATGATGCCGATAATTCCGCTGCCGGAGCTGACGGTGAGCCCTTGGATCACCGAGACGACCGCGGTCAGCAGGAAGCCCCACCACGGCCCGAACAGAAAGGTGCCGATCAAAATCGGGATGTCCGCCGGGTCATATTCAAGGAAGGGCGCCGGCGGGAAGGGGACCCGCACCAACATCATCAGGGCGACCGAGCAGGCCGCCAGCGCGCCGAGCGTCACTATTTTTTTTGTGGAAATCGTTTTCATATCAATACCTCGTCGCTGGCCCTGCGGCCGCTTTTTATAGTATGCCACGCGCCGCGCCGTCAAAACGCGGGAGCCCCAAACGGGAGGCCCCGTTTTCTGCGCGGCCGGGCCCGCTTTCCACGGGCCTCTTTTTGGAGACGGCTCTCTTCGGCCGCGCCCGGCGGATCAAAAGAAAGCCCCGATGAAACTCATGTCATCGGGGCCGTTTGCCATGGTTCGTTTCGCCATCCGGACTTTACCGTCGGTACCGGAATCGCACCGGTTCAGTCGCGCCCCTATCGGATGGCGCAAGTCTCGGACTAATCCGGCAAAAAGCCGGACATTACCGCCGGTAGGGAATTTCACCCTGCCCCGAAACAGATTTTAAAAAGAGAAAAATGATCCCTTGCTGTCCTCGTTCTTGAAGAAAAACGAAGCTTATTCCTTGTCGTCGTCCTCTTCGTCCTCGTCCTCAAGGTCGAATTCGAGCAGTTCGCCGCAGTTCGGGCATTTCATCTCTCCGCCGTTGATGGTGTCCTCATCCACGCAGATGGATTCGCCGCAGGACGGGCACTTGACTTCGTACATGCCGTTCTCGTCGCAGTGGCAGCAGGAGCAGCCGTCCTCGTCCTCGTCTTCGTCCTCTTCGCCGTAATAATCGTCCTCAAGACGGCCGAGATCCTCGTCGATCGCCTCGACCTCCTCGCCCAGCTCGCCCAGCTCGTCCTCGGCGTCGGAGATGGCGTACGCGACGTCCTCCAAAATCTCGGAGATGGCCTTGATGAGCTTCGTCTCCTTGCTATCTTCCAGCTCCATGCCCTCGATAAGCCCTTTCAGATGGGCGACTTTTTCAGTGATGTTCATAAACGGAACCCTCCATAATTCTTTTTTGATGAGTGGAAAACGCGTTGTTTTTCGGAAAATAGTATGCCCGGAAATCAGGCCCTTTCCATATATTCGCCGACGCGGGTGTCGACGCGGATGCGGTCGCCCTCGTTGATGAAGAGCGGCACTTTGAGTTCGGCGCCGGTTTCGACGGTGGCGGGTTTCGTGACGTTCGTGGCGGTGTCGCCGCGGACGCCCGGCTCGGTGTGGGTGACCTCGAGCTCGACGAAGGTCGGCGGCTCGACGCCAAAGATGTTGCCTTTGTAGGACATAACCTTGCAGTCCATGTTCTCAAGCACGAACTTGAAGTTGTCGCCGAGGGTATTTTTGGAGATCGGGACGGTCTCGAAGCTTTCCGGGTCCATGAAGTAATAGAGATCGCCGTCGTTGTAGAGATACTGCATATCTTTTCTTTCGATATAAGCGGACGGGAATTTGTCGGACGGGTTGAACGTGTGCTCGACCACGCCGCCGGAGATCACGTTGCGGATCTTCGTGCGCACAAAAGCGGCGCCCTTGCCCGGCTTGACGTGCTGGAACTCGATGATCGAGTATACGTTTCCGTCCATCTCGAAAGTCGCGCCGTTTCTGAAATCGCCGGCAGAAATCATAATGTTACCTCCTAATTATAAGTACGCGGAATTCAACAGTTAAATTCTACCCGATTTCCCTTTGTTTTGCAATACTTTTGCGCATGAAAATATGGCTGTGACGCGGCGGCGGCCCTATTTTTTCTGAAAAAGCACGGAAAAACGCCTCGGGCGGGATTCCTCAGAGCCGGATCAGTTTCTTTTCGCTCTGCGTGATCACGTCGCAGCCGTCCTCGGTGACCTGCACGATGTCCTCGATTCTTACGCCGAAGCGCCCCTCGAGGTAGACCCCCGGCTCCACGCTCATCACGAGCCCGGCGACCGTAGTCTCATGGCAGGTCGGGGAGAAGCGCGGGTCCTCGTGGATCTCAAGGCCGAGCGCGTGCCCCAGCCCATGGCCGAATTTGCCCTCGTAGCCCGCGCCGTAGATGATCCTGCGGGCGACGGCGTCGATCTCGTCGCAGGGGAGCCCGGGGCGCACCGCGGCCTCGGCCGTGGTCTGCGCCTCGTAGACGAGGTTGTAGACGGCCTCCTGCTCGTCGGAGATCTTGCCTACGGCGACGGTCCTCGTCATATCGGAGCAGTAGCCGTTGACGGCCGCGCCGAAGTCCATCGTGACGAAGTCGCCGTCCTTGATGACGTTCGCCCCGGGCACGGCGTGCGGCATCGAGCCGTTTACGCCGGCGGAGAGGATGGTCTCAAAGGCGAGCCCGGTCGCGCCGTTTCGGAGCATATAGAAATCGAGCTCAAGCTGCAAATCCTTCTCGGAGAGGCCGGGTTTGACAAAATCCAGCATGTGGAGGAAGGTCTTGTCGGTGATGGCCTGCGCGGCGCGGATCTGCTCCATCTCGTCGGGCGTCTTGACCCGGCGCTGATTGAGGATGATGCTGTTGAGGCGCGGGTCGTCCTTCATCTCGACGCGGAGCACCTTGCGCAGGCTGAAGAGCTTTTCGACCGTCATGTAGCCGGATTCGACGCCGACGGTCTTGATGTGGTGCTCCTCGAAGTAATCGTTGAGCTGCTCGGTCAGGTCGCCGGTCAGCACGACGCGCGCGTCGGTGATCGTCCGCGCGCCGGCCTCGACGTAGCGGGAATCGAGAAAGATCGTCGCGTCGTCCCTTGTGACGAGCAGGACGCCCGCGCTGGACGGAAAGCCGGTGTAATACCTGCGGTTGACGGCCGAGTTGATAAACGCGGCGTCCAGATCCTCCGGGAGCTCCCCGGCAAGGCGCTTGATTCTGTCCATAAGATGCCTCCGTTAATTAGGTTTTATTCGATGATGAAACGCTCGAGCCAGCGTTTGAGCCTAAAAAAGACCGTCCCCTCCGGGCGGATGGGCTTGGTCAGAAAGACCTTCGCGCCGAAATACTTGCCGCCGATGAGGTCCGTGAAAAGCTGGTCCCCGATGACGACGGTGTCCTTGGGCGGGACGCCCAGCAGCACGCACGCCCTGCGAAATCCATAGGGCAGCGGCTTCCTGCCGTTCTCGACGTAGGGCAGGCCCAGCCTTTTGGCGAAGGGGGCGATCCGTTCGGCGCGGTTGTTGGAGACGATGACCATCGGCAGCCCCTCCGCCTGCATTTTTTCGATCCACTCTGGCACGCCCTTGAGCGGTTTTTGGGAGCCGTGGGTGGAGAGGGTGTTGTCGACGTCAAGGATCAACGCCTTGCCGCCGACGGCGCGCACGTCCTCCGGCGTGATGCCGGTGACCCTGCGAAAGCGGTGCTTCGGGCGATAAATTGCCATCTTCCCCCTCCTTTCCGAAACGGAAATAAGAAAGCGGACGACAAACGCCATCCGCCTTCCACGTGACTTATTAATACTTGCGCTTCCGGGCGGCCTCGGATTTCTTTTTACGTTTTACCGAAGGCTTTTCGTACGCTTCTCTCTTCCGGACTTCCGCGAGGACGCCGGAGCGGGCGCACTGTCTTTTAAAACGTCTGAGAGCGCTGTCCAAAGACTCGTTTTCTTTGACATGAACTTCTGCCATTACCTGATTCCCTCCTTCGCCTCAAAGGCCGGAGTTAAAGGGCGTTTTCGCCCTCCGTACAATAAATGTAACGGGATCATTATATTACGTGCGTTCGCGCGTGTCAAGTGGGAAACGCGCCGAAAAGATTTTTCCTCTTCTGAAAATTTGCGGATTCGACAGCGGCCGCCCGGTTATTTCACCACGAGGTTGACGAGCTTGCCGGGGACGCAGATCTCCTTGACGACGGTTTTTCCGTCGAGCAGGGCGGCGACGGCGGCTTTCGCGGCCTCGAGCGTCTCGCGCTCGGAGGCGTCGGCGTCGATGTCGATGCGCGCCTTGATTTTTCCGCAAATTTGGATCACGATCTCGACGGTCTGCTCCACGCACTTCTTTTCGTCGTATTGCGGCCAAGGCTGCTTGCAGAGCAGCCCCTTGCCGCCGAGGATCTGCCAGAGCTCCTCCGTGACGTGCGGGGCGAACGGGTTCGCGAGCGTGAGCAGGAGCTTGTACTCCTCCGCGGTGACGGAGCCGGCGTCGCAAAGGTCGTTGAGCAGGGTCATCATCGCGGCGATCGCGGTGTTCGCCTTGAGGGCGTCGATGTCCTCGCCGACCTTGCGGATCGTGCGGTGGAACTCGCCCTCGAACTGCGGGCGGACGCCGCCGGGGGCGACGCTCTCCTGCAGCGCCCAGACGCGGTCAAGAAAGCGTTTGCAGCCCTTGATGGAGCTCGTGCTCCACGGCGCGGCCTTCTCGAAGTCGCCGATGAACATTTCGTAGAGGCGCAGCGTGTCCGCGCCGTAGTCGCGGATCACGTCGTCGGGATTGACCACGTTGCCGCGGGATTTGGACATCTTCTCGCCGTTTTCGCCCAAGATCATGCCGTGGCTCGTGCGCTTTTGGTAGGGCTCCGGGCAGGAGACGACGCCGATGTCGTAGAGGAATTTGTGCCAGAAGCGGGAGTAGAGCAGGTGGAGCGTGGTGTGCTCCATGCCGCCGTTGTACCAGTCGACCGGGAGCCAGTAGTCGAGGGCCTTCTTCGCCGCGACGGCGTCTTTGCAGTGCGGGTCGCAGTAGCGCATGAAGTACCAGCTCGAGCCGGCCCACTGCGGCATCGTGTCGGTCTCGCGCTTCGCGGGCCCGCCGCAACGGGGGCACGCCGTGTTGACCCAGCCATCCATCTTGGAGAGCGGGCTTTCGCCGGTGTCGGTCGGCTCGTAGGACTGCACGTCGGGGAGCAGGAGCGGCAGCTCCGTCTCCGGGATCGGCTGCCAGCCGCATTTCTCGCAGTAGACCATCGGGATCGGCTCGCCCCAATATCTCTGACGGCTGAAGACCCAGTCCCGCAGCTTATAGTTGGTTTTCGGCCGGGCCCGGCCCTCTTTTTCGAGGAACGCCGTGACGGCGGTTTTCGCCTCGGCGACGCTCATGCCATTAAGGAAGCCGGAGTTGACGAGCGTGCCCGTCGCGCAGTCGGTGAAGGCCTCCTTCCCGACGTCGCCGCCGCGGACGACCTCGACGATCGGCAGGCCGAATTTCTTGGCGAAGTCCCAGTCGCGGGTGTCGTGCCCCGGCACGGCCATGATGGCCCCGGTGCCGTAGCTCATCAAAACGTAATCGGAGAGGAAGATCGGGATCTCGCGGCCGTTCACCGGGTTGACGCCCCGGACGCCTTGGATCTCGACGCCGGTCTTCTCCTTCACGAGCTCGGTGCGCTCGAAGTCGCTCTTCGCGGCGGCCTGCTCGCGGTAGGCGCGGATCTCGTCCATGTTGGCGATTTTGGACGCCCACGCCTCGATATAGGGGTGCTCCGGCGAGATGACCATGTAGGTCGCGCCGAACAAGGTGTCCGGCCGGGTGGTATAGACGGTCAGCGTGTCGCCCGCGGTAGTCGCGAAGTCGACCTCCGCGCCCGTGCTCCTGCCGATCCAGTTGATCTGGCTCGTCCGCACGCGGTCGATGTAATCGACGGTGTCGAGATCGCTGATCAGGCGGTCGGCGTATTCGGTGATCTTGAGCATCCACTGGCTTTTGACTTTATGGACGACCGGGCTGCCGCAGCGCTCGCAGACGCCGTCGACGACCTCCTCGTTGGCGAGCACGCATTTGCAGCCGGTGCACCAGTTGACGGACATCTCCTTTTTGTAGGCGAGTCCCCGCTTGTAGAGCTGGAGAAAGATCCACTGCGTCCATTTGTAATACTCCGGGTCGGTGGTGTTGACCTCGCGGTCCCAGTCGAACGAGAAGCCCAGAGATTTGAGCTGTTCTTTAAAATGGACGATGTTGTCCGCCGTGACGATCTTCGGGTGGATGTGGTTTTTGATGGCGTAGTTCTCGGTCGGCAGGCCGAAGGCGTCCCAGCCCATCGGGTAGAGCACGTTGTAGCCCTGCATCCGCTTTTTTCTGGCGACGAGGTCGAGCGCCGTGTAGGAGCGCGGGTGGCCGACGTGCAGCCCCTGCCCGGACGGATAGGGGAACTCGACCAGCGCGTAGTATTTCGGCTTCGAGTAGTCGCTCACCGCGGCAAACGGCTTTTGCTCCTCCCAGATCCGCTGCCACTTCTTTTCGATCTCCGGGAAATCGTACCCTTTCATTCTGACGCCTCCAAAAACAGGTCTCGGCAACCAACTTGCCGGTTTTCTTGCAAAAAAAGCGCGCCGCCGGGCGCGGAAAAAACGGGCCCGCCGGCAAACTCCCCGATCCGCGGGGCCAAACGCCCGGTCCGCATGGCAAAACGCGGCTTCCGGCTCCGGCTTTCGGCGGAAACGGAGGCTCGCCCCCTCGCCCGAGACGGCCCTTGACCGCCCGGGAGGGATTCCCTGAGGATTCCGCCGCCCGTTTTTCCCCGGCCGGCGGGCTCCCCTGTTTCCCTATTATTTGCCGGCGGGCTCCTCGGGCTCGGCGTGCGGGAAGGCGACTTCCTCCACCTTCGCGTCGCTCCAGAGGCGCTCGAGCGAGTAGAACTGCCGCGTCTCCTCGTAGAAGATGTGGACGATCACGTCCGCGTAGTCCATCAGGATCCACTTCGCGGAGGAGTAGCCCTCGATCCGGCGCGGGGCGACGCCGTCCTCGTGGCCGAGGCGGAAGTCGATCTCGTCGGAGAGCGCCTGCACAAGGCTCGAGTTGTTCGCCGAGGCCAGCACGAAGTAGTCGCCCAGCGAGCTGATCTCCTTTATTTTGAGCACGCGGATGTCCGTGGCCTTTTTGCTGTCGAGGATGGCCGCGATCTTTTTGGCGAGATCATAAGATTCCATAATTTACTCCCTTTCTTCCTGCGGGCGGGCGACGGTTACGTCTTTATATTCTTCCAGTAAATCCTCGGTCTCTTTCGCGACCGGCAGGCCCTTTTCGCGCAGATCCCCGGCGATCCAGCGGACCGAGTAGGCGAGCGCCTGTTCGGGCTCCTCCCCGGCGAGCTTCCGCAGCCAGACGCTGCCCGGGTACTCCCGGTCGTCGCTCGTGAGATCGGCCATGTAGATCGTCTTTTCGAGCGGAGACATGCCGCCCCTGCCGGAGGTGTGATAGCGCACCGCGCTCAAAATGTCCTCGTCGGTCACGCCGAGTTCGTCCCGCAGGTAGACGAAGCCGGCCGCGGAGTGCCAGAGGGCGGGGGAGGCCGCCGCGTCGTTTCCAAAAATTATACCACCGGCTTTGGCCGTTTGCAACTGCTCCCCGGAGGGGGCGCATTTGCAGATGTCGTGCACAAGCCCCGCGAAGCCCGCCTTGCCGGGGTCCGCGCCGTAGTTCGGCGCGAGCGCGAGGGCCCGCTCGGCGACGAGGAGCGAGTGGCGCAGGCGCCTCTCCGAGAGGCGCTCCCGCAGCAGCTCCATGACGCTTGCGGTATCCAGCGCGCAATATTCGGCGGCGTTTATACGATTTGTCAAATCTTCCACAAATTTTTCTCTTTTCTGATGGAGGGATAGCCGCCCGGCGGCGGGGTCAGGAGCCGGACTCCGCGGAGGAGTCCTCCGTCTCGGAGGCGGGTTCCTCCGGGTAGGTCGCGATGGATTCGATCAGGGCCTTCTTGTAGTGGCCGCGGCCCTCGTCGAGCGGCGCGAGGTCGCCGTCCTCGATCTTAAAAGTGGCGTAGAACCAGTCGTCGTAGGCGCCCTTGAAGTTGACCTGTAAAATCCCGTTTTCGCGCAGCAGCACCGAATCGAAAAATCCGGCTTTTTCGGCGATCTCGTCAAGCTTTTCCTCGCTCGCGTTGGGGTAGTATTTCTCGAGCAGGGTCTCGGTCAGGCCGTTGTAGTAGACCTCGTTGACGAACGCCGCGCCGGCGGGGTAAGCCTTGAGGTCGGAGCGGTGCAGGTCGTCGCGGGCGCCGTATTCGCGGAACTCGCCGTCCTTATAATAAAACCAGTAGGGTTTCAGCGACGGCTCCTCGTCGGCGGATTCCGCCTCGTCGACGTAGCGGTCGTAGGAGAGATCCCACGCGGTAAAATCGCCGTTTTTATCTTGGGAGAGGTTTCGCACCTTCCCGGAGAGGGCGGGCTGGTAGACCTTGCTGTTTTCCACGCCGAAGATATAGGTTAAGCCCATCTCTCCGCTTTGGTGGATCAGCACGAGCGCCCCGCCGGGGAGCTCGGCGAGCTCCGGGTAGGCGTAGCTGCCCATGCCCAGCATCTCGACGGCGTAGTCCTTCGTCACAAACCACGCGCTCCCGGCGAGGCCGCCGCTTTCGTCCGCGACGCCGGATTCCGCCGTGAAGCCGAAGGCCTCGTAGATGCCGTCCCCGTCGAAATCGCGGCATTCAAACCAGAGAACGCTCCCCTTGGCGTATCCTTTCAGCACGGCGCGCAGCGCGTCCTCCGTGCCGGAGTCGTCCGTCTCCTCCATGGGCTCCACCTTGCCGACGAATTTGTCGAGCAGGCCCGCGTAGCCCTCGCGGAGCTCGGCGAATTTGCCTGAGCACCCGACAAACAGCGCCGTGAGCACGGCGGCCCCGGCGAGCGCGGTCATGGTTTTTTTGAGCATCTGCATTCCTCCTGTTAGGGAAAACGGCCGCCGGCCGGGGTACCCGTTTCGGGGAAACGGTCACCGACAGTATAGGCCATGATCCCAGATATATTCCGCCACGTCCCGCGGCACGGCGTAGGAGATATCGTCCCCCTCGC
This sequence comes from Oscillospiraceae bacterium, assembly GCA_017991935.1. Lineage (GTDB taxonomy): Bacteria > Bacillota > Clostridia > Oscillospirales > Ruminococcaceae > UMGS1668. Next base: position 18,466 of record JAGOPP010000015.1, on the reverse strand, counting down.
GCACCTTTTGCCGGATCTGTGTGGATGAAATTTCATAGACGTCGATCGGCAGGATCCTCACGTCGGCCCCCTCGCTCATCAGCTCTCCGGCCTTTGCGGTCAGGGCGCTCTCCTCCTGCCAAGTCCGCGGGGCGCAGACGAGCGCCGCCTTTTCGATGATGCGGTGCCAGTGGTGCCATTCCTCAAACGAGAGCAGCATGTCGCCGCCGACAAGCAAAAGCAGCTCGTCCTCGGGGTATCGCTCCGCGAGCTCCTCCACCGTGTCGGAGGTGTAGCTGGGGCCGCCCCTTTGGATCTCCAGATCGCTGACCTCAAAGCGCGGGTCGCCCGCGAAGGCGATCCGGCACATGGCGAGGCGATCCTCCGCCGGGGCGAGCTGCGGGGCGTCCTTGTGCGGCGGCTGGAAGTTCGGGACGATCAGCACCCTGTCGGGGCGCAGCTCCTCCAAAAAGGTTCTCGCCGCGTTGACGTGCCCGTTGTGGATGGGGTCGAAGCTGCCGCCGAAAATTCCGGTTTTCAAGTCGCAGCCTTCCTTTCAGCGGTTCAAAACGATCTTCGGTTCCTTTGGGTTTCGCTTGTAGACGACGAAGCGGCGGCCGATGACCTGCACCGGCTCGCACCCCGGGATGGCCGCCTGCGCGAGGGCGGCGGCCTCCTTAGAGGAGACGGGCGAGGTCTCCAGCACGGAGACTTTGACGAGCTCCCTCGCCTCGAGCGCCTGCATAAGATTCTGAATGACGTTTTCGTTGACGCCCTCTTTGCCGATCTGGAGGATCGCGGGGACGCCGTTTGCGAGTCCGCGCAGAAGCGCGCGCTGTTTCGGGGTAATCATAGGCGGTCTTTCTCTTTTCTATAAAATATTGGTAGTTTCCTGTTTTAGAAGCTCCGCGATTTTTCGCAGCGCGATTCCCCGGTGGCTGACGGCGTCCTTTTCCTCCGGCGGGAGCGCGGCGAAGCTCCTTCCCTCATAGAGGAAGATCGGGTCGTAGCCGAAGCCACCCCCGCCGTCCTTTTGGAAGGCGATCGAGCCGTCGCAGCGGCCCTCCGCGAGCAGCAGCCCGCCGCCGGGATAACAGAGCGCGATCGCGCAGGCGAAATAGGCGCCACGCTCCTCGACCGGGACGCCGTCCAGCGCCCGCAGCAGCTTTTCGATGCACATCTCCGGCGTGCCGTGCTCCCCGGCGTACCGCGCCGTGTAGACGCCGGGCCCGCCGCCGAGCGCGTCGACGCAGAGCCCGCTGTCGTCGCCCATGGCGGGAAGCCCGGCGGCCTCGCAGACAGCTTTTGCTTTTAATATGGCGTTCTCCGCGAAGGTGGCGCCGTTCTCCTCGATCTCGTCGGGGCAGCCGGCCTCGTCCGCGGAGACGGCCTCGTATCCGAGCGGCGCGAGCATCCGCTGAAACTCCTCCAGTTTGCCCCGGTTGTGTGTCGCGATGATGATTTTTTGCATCCCGTTTTCTTTCTTCTCTAAATTAAGATTTTTGATTCCTTTTTGAAACCGGCGTTTGGCCCGTTCCCGTTTCCGGCCGGAATTCCCGGCCGGGCGCTCCCGGGGGCGGTTTTTCGATCTTTTTCGCGCCGGGCCGCCTGATTTTTACCGGTCGGGCCGGGCCGCTTTTTGGAACCGGAGCTTATCCCGTTCCCGTTTTCGGCCGGAGCTCCCGGCCGGGCGCTTTCGGGGGGCGATTTTTCGATCTTTTTCGCGCCGGGCCGAAAAATTTTTTGCCTTTATTTTTCTTCCGCGGCGAAGAGCGCCCGCGCGAAGTCCTCGGCGTTAAAAGGCTGCAAATCGTCCGCCTGCTCGCCCACGCCG
>JAGOPP010000015.1:0-16553 GCA_017991935.1 Oscillospiraceae bacterium | reverse complement strand
TTTTTCGATCTTTTTCGCGCCGGGCCGAAAAATTTTTTGCCTTTATTTTTCTTCCGCGGCGAAGAGCGCCCGCGCGAAGTCCTCGGCGTTAAAAGGCTGCAAATCGTCCGCCTGCTCGCCCACGCCGATGAAGCGGATCGGGATGCCGAGCTCCTTGCGGATGCCGATCACCACGCCGCCGCGCGCCGTGCCGTCAAGCTTGGTGAGCACGATGCCGGTGAGCCCGCAGGCGTTTTGAAATTCTCTTGCCTGATTGAGCGCGTTTTGGCCGGTGGTGGCGTCAAGGACCAGCAGCGTTTCGGCCGGGCTGCCCTCGGCCTCCTTCGCGATCACGCGGCTGACCTTGGAGAGCTCGTCCATCAGCCCTTTTTTGTTGTGCAGGCGGCCGGCGGTGTCGCAGATGACGACGTCGGCCTTCCGCGCCTTCCCGGCGGCGATGGCGTCGAAGACCACGGCCGCGGGGTCGGAGCCCTCGGCGTGCTTGACGAGCTCGGCCCCGGAGCGCTCGGCCCAGACTTCGAGCTGCTCGATGGCCGCCGCGCGAAACGTGTCCGCCGCGGCGACGACCACCTTTTTGCCGGCCTCCGTGTAGCGCTTTGCGATCTTGCCGATCGTGGTGGTCTTGCCCACGCCGTTGACGCCGATCATCAAAATAATCAGCGGGTGCCCCTCGGGCATCGGCTCCGCGCCGGAGAGCATCTCCGCGATGATCTCCTGCATGGCTTCGCGCGCCTGCTCCGGCTCGGAGAGATGCTCCGCTTTGACTTTTTTGCGCAGCGCGTCGCAGACCGCGGAGGCGGTGGGGACGCCGGCGTCCGCCAGCAGCAGGGCCTCTTCGAGCTCGTCGTAGAACGCGTCGTCGATCTTCGGCGCGGAAAACACGTCGTCGAAGCGCTCGCGCATCGAGTCCCTCGTCTTTTTGAGCCCGGCGCTGATCTTGGAAAAAATACTCATATGCAATCCTCTTAAAAGATATTTCGATCCGCGCACCCCCGAGGGGCGCGACTTTAAGGTTTGCGTGCGTGTTGATCTTTGAACCATTTCAATCCACGCATCCCGCGAGGGGTGCGACGCGTGCGGTCATGCGCCGCGACGAGATCCGGAGGATTTCAATCCACGCCCCCGTGGGGGAGCGACAATCCCTTTGCCGAAATAGACCGGGTATCCTTCGCTATTTCAGTTCGGCGCCCTCCGGCGCGTTCACCCGCGCAGGTTCATCTCCATCCACTGCTCGCGGGAGATCATCACCTGCCGCGGCTTGCTGCCCTCAAACGGCCCGACGATGCCCCTCTCCTCCATCTGGTCGATGATGCGGGCGGCCCGCGCGTAGCCGAGCTTGAGCTTCCGCTGCAACAGGGAGGTGGAGGCCTGTCCCATTTCGACCACGCATTCGATGGCCGCCGGGAGCATATCGTCCTCGTCCGAGGAGTTGCCGTCCTCGTCGGAGCCGTCGGAGGAGCGTTTCGCGCCCTTTTCGACGGCGGCGTTGCGCTCGATCTCCTCTTGGATGCGCTCGTCGTAGGCGGCGGGCGCGTCGCCTTTGATGAAGGCGACCACGTCCTCGACCTCGTTGTCGCTGACAAAGCACCCCTGAATCCGCTGCGGCTTCGGCGAGCCGACCGGGCTGAAGAGCATGTCGCCGCGCCCGAGCAGTTTCTCCGCGCCGCCGCCGTCCAAAATGGTGCGGCTGTCGACGTAGGAGGAGACCGCGAAGGCGATGCGGCTCGGAATATTCGCTTTGATGATGCCGGTGATGACGTCGACGGAGGGCCGCTGCGTCGCGATGGAGAGGTGCATGCCCGCCGCGCGCGCCATCTGGGCGAGGCGGCAGACCGCGTCCTCGACCTCGTTGGGCGCGACCATCATCAGGTCGGCCAGCTCGTCGATGATGATGACGATCTGCGGCATCGGCTGCAAATCCTCTCTTGTCTCGGCGAGCTTGTTGAAGCCGGAGAGATCCCGGACGCCGTTATCCGCGAAGAGCTTATATCTTCCGAGCATCTCGGAGACCGCCCAGTTGAGCGCGCCCGCCGCCTTCCTCGGGTCCGTGACGACCGGGACCAGCAGGTGCGGGATGCCGTTGTAGACGCCGAGCTCCACGACCTTGGGGTCGATCATCAAGAGGCGGACCTCGCCCGGCGTCGCTTTATAGAGTAAGCTGACGATCATGGAGTTGATGCAGACGGATTTTCCGGAGCCGGTGGCCCCGGCGATCAGCAGGTGCGGCATCTTGGCGAGATCCGCGACCATGATGCGGCCGGCGATGTCCTTGCCCAGCGCCACGGAGAGCTTGTTTTTCGCGCTCTGGAACTCGCCCGAATCGATGATTTCGCGGATGCTGACCGTGGCGATGTTTTTATTCGGCACCTCGATGCCGACGGCGGCCTTGTTCGGGATCGGCGCCTCGATGCGCACGCCGGCGGAGGCGAGGTTGAGCGCGATGTCGTCCGCGAGGTTCGTGATCTTGCTGATCTTGACGCCCGCGGAGGGCTGCAACTCGTAGCGCGTGACGGCGGGGCCTCTTGAAATGTTGACGACCCTCGTCTGCACGCCGAAGCTGTTGAGCGTGTCCACCAAGAGGTCGGCGTTCTGTTTAAGCTCTAATGTAATATCGCCGGACTCCGTGCGCATGGCGGGCCGGAGCAGGTCCACCGGCGGGAAACGATAGACGCGCGTCTCGAAGTCGTCCGGCACGTCGACGGCAAATTTCCGCTCCGCCCGCTCGAGCGCGTGCCGCTCGTCTTTTTTCTTATTTTCATCCTGCTGCGCCGCGCGCTGGATCAGCCGCTCGAGCTCCTCGGAGGTCTTGAAGCCGTCGCTGGTCGTGATCTCCGCGGGCACGGCGGAAAAAACGGTTCTCTGGAAGGGGCTTCCCCCCGGCCCGGAGAGCCCCGCGCCCGCCATTTCTTTTAAAACGGCGGCCTCTTTTTCCGCGAGGAGCTGCTCGGGCGTCACAACCTTGAAGCCGTTCGTCACCACGGCCCTCTCGTTTCGCAGAGGGGAGGGCGCGGCGGTCGCTTTAGAGAAGGTGTAGACCGCGGCCGTGGGCGCGGGGCCCACGGGGGCCCGGCCGCCCGCCCCGCCGTCCCGCGAGGGGATGTCGCCCTCGAGCGGGATGTCGATCGCGCGGTCGCGGCTCCCGGCCGCGTCGGCGGAGCCCGCCGCCGCGCCGAGCAGCCTGCCCTTCGCGTCCTGCGTGGGGTCAAGGCCGTAGCGCTTGGGCGAGCGGACCGGGTGCTGCGGCAGCGGGTCGTCGAGCGGGATGTCGATCATCGCGCCCGAATCCGGCTGCGTGCGGGCGTGCTCCACCTGCTCGGTGTAGACGTCGCGCACCTTTTTGCCGGCCTCCTTGGTCCCGCGGGCGAGTCCCGCGAGCGTGGTGCCGGTAATCAGCATGAGCATCACAAAAATCAAAATAGAAACCGTGATCTTCGCCCCGGTTTCACCCAGAAACAGGTAGAGCGGGACGCCGAGGACCACCGAGAAAAATCCGCCGCCCCGCAGCTCTTTTCCATTTTGGAATAAAGTTTTTACGATATTGGGAAAGCTGTCGTCGGGGATGCCGCCCTCGATGAAAATCGTGGTGGCGGCGCAGACAAGGGTGATCAGCCCCAGCACCTCCCAGACCTTCGCCGAGGAGGAAAAGCTCGGCTTCTCCAGCGTATTCATCACGGCGAGATACAGAAACAGCGGCCCGATCAGATAGGCGCACCATCCGAACATGCCGAAGGCGAACCCGTGCAGCCGCGCCCAGAAATTCTCACCGGTCACAAGCGTCAGCGCGATAAAAAACACGCTGAGCGCGAGAAACAGGATCGCGAAAAGCTGTTTGTGCGAGGAGGAGAGCTCCTGCTGTTTCGCCGCGGAGACGCCCCGTTTTGCGGCGGTTTTCTTTTTCGTGCTTTTTTCGGCCAAGTTGTCACCCCGTTTCGTCATGGCCATGGTCGGTTTCTTAAAAAGAGAAAAGCATGCTGCCCGTGACGGTTTCATAGATACCGGCCCCGATGGTCAGCAGGCCGAGGGCCAGCGTATACCACGCGAAATATGTAAACCGGTCGTTTTCGACCAGCAGTTTGACGAGTTTGATCGCGAGGAGGCCGAATACCAGCGAGACGGCCATGCCGACGAGCGCCGCCGGCCAGTCGATGGCGACGTCCCCGGAGAGCGCCGCGGGCAGTTCCATCAGGTTGGCGGCGAGGACCGCCGGCATCCCGAGGATAAAGGAGTAGGCCACCGCGTATTCGCGGGAGAGCCCGCACAGCAGCCCGACGGAGATCGTGGAGCCGGAGCGCGAGAGCCCCGGCAGCGGCGCGATGGCCTGCGTAATGCCCACGGCGAGGGCGTCGGCCTTCGTCATGGCCCCGGCGTCCTTGTGGCCTTTGACGCAGCGCCCGGAGAGGAGCAGCAGCGCCGCGGTCAGCAGAAAGCAGCCGCCCTCCACGAGGATGTCGCGGTCGGCGGCAAGGGAGAGATAAAAATCGGAGAGGAAATACGCGCCGACGAGCGGCACGCACGAGAGCATCAGCATCAGCAGCATCCGCCTCTGCGGCGGCATGGCGCCGGCGCGGAAGCGGCCGGTCACGAGGTCCGCAATCAGGTAAAAAAGCTCCAGCAGGATCGAGACGACGGTCCTCCAAAAAGCGATGAACACGGCGAGCAGGGTCCCCAGATGGAGCAGGACGGTATAGATGCCGCCCGCCTCCCCGCCGAGCCCGGTAAAATGCTGATAGAGGGAGAGATGCCCGGAGCTTGAGACCGGCAAAAACTCGGTCAGCCCTTGGATCACGCCCTGAATCACTGCGTCGAAAATCCCCATGCGTACCTCCAAATGTCACGATTTTATGAGAAACCTCCGGCCCGCCGCCCCGAAATCAAACGCGGGAGCCGGAAAGAGCTCTATTTTTTCATAGGGGAGCGCCGCGCCGAAGTTTTCGTTTTTGGATTTGGGATCCGCGCGCCGCATGTTTTGCGGCCGCCGGGCCGGTTGGGCGATCGGAAGCGCCGCGCCGGTCAAAAGGGGAGAAACCCCTGCTCCGCGCCGAACGGCGTCTCCGGGTCGCTTTTGCGGCGGGAGTCCGGGGCGCGACTGCTTTTGCCGTAGGTGAGCGTCGCGCCGGGCTTAAATTTTTCGTCGAGGAAGAGCCCCGGGTCGGTCGAGATCAGGCTGGTGACGGTAAAATGCCCATTCTCCCGGTATCCCTCGAGCGTGCCGCCCTCAAATTCCAAAAACTCCCGCTCGTGCTCCCGCGCCGGGAAGATGCGGTCGAGCGGCTCGACGGAATAAAGGATCACGGGTTCTTCCCCCCTCCGCCGGAGGATCCGGCAGGTTTCTTTTTATGCGGCGCCCCGGGTTTTTTCCCTTCGGACTTCTTTCCCTTCTGCGGGGGATTTCCTTTCGCTAAGGAGTCCCCCTTTTGCGGAGGATTCTTCTTCGCGGGCGGGTTCTTTTTCGCGGGCGCGTTTTCTTTTTGCGGGCGGGCCCCTTCCGCGGGGGGCTTTTCTTCCGCGGAGGAATCTTCTGCGGAGGCGTTTCCCTTCTCGGAAGAGCCGTCCTTCTCGGAGGAATCCTCCTTCGCCTCGATCTGCTCGTAGAGGGAGTCGATCGCGTCGGAGAGGCCGCCGAGCCGGTCGATCAGCCCCTCGGCGACGGCCTGTTCGCCGTCGAGCACGGTGCCGACGTCGGTGATGAGCTCTCCGGTCGTGAACATCAGCTCCCGGAAGCGCTTGGTGGTGATGCTGGAGTTGGAGGTCACGAAATTCGTGATGCGCTCCTGCATTTTTTCAAAATAGGAGAGCGTCTGCGGCACGCCCAGCACGAGGCCGTTCATCCTTACGGGGTGGATGGTCATCGTGGCGGAGGGCGCGATATAGGAGACCTTCGCCGCGCAGGCGAGCGGCACGCCGATCGAGTGCCCGCCGCCCAAAACCAAGGAGACGGTCGGTTTTCTCATACCGGAGATCAGCTCCGCAAGGGCGAGCCCCGCCTCCACGTCGCCGCCGACGGTGTTGAGGATGATCAGCAGGCCCTTGATGTCGGGGTCCTGCTCGATGGCGACGAGCTGGGGGATGACGTGCTCGTATTTTGTGGATTTGTTTTGCGGCGGCAGGATATAATGCCCCTCGACCTGCCCCACCACGGTGAGGCAGTGGATGGGATAGCGGCCTTTCGTCTGGGTGACGGAGCCGGTCTTGATGATTTGTTCGGTCTGTTCTCCCGCTTCTTCGTTTTCGTTTTCGGAAGAGGAGCCCTCCTCCTCATCCTCTGCGTTTCGGAAATCTTCTTTTTTCAGCATACGGGGCCTCCGTTTCTCAAAATGGAACGGCGTCTGTTTTCACGAAGCGCCGTATTCCTTATTTTGCCCGGAGCGCCGCAATTATGCGCCGCCGAAAAAACGGTATCTTATATTATAGCAAACCCATAAAAAATACACAAGAGAAAGCTTTGCCGGAGCTCTCCGGCGGCGCTCCCGGGGGTTTCCCGCCGGGCGGCTTTCCCCGCGAAAGAGACAAAAACGCCGGCGGGCCCAAAGACCTCCCGGCGCGGCTTCCGGTCCCGGCGGCAGCGGCCCGCCGCGCATCCCGCCGGGATGGGAAATTTTATCGCTCGTCCTCCGGGCCCGGGAAGGCTCCGGCGTCCGTCAGCGCGTCCGAAAGGGCGAAAAAATCGCGGCCCGCCGCGCATCCCGCCGGGATGAAGAATTTTATCGCTCGTCCTCCGGGCTCGGAAAGGCCCCGGCGTCCGTCAGCGCGTCCGAAAGGGCGGAAAAATCGCGAAGCGTCAGCTCCTCGGCGCGGACGCCCGGTGCGAGGCCGCAGGCGGCGATCGCGGCGGCGGCCTTCGCCTTCTCGACGCCGAGGCCGGCGGAGAGGGAGTTCGCGAGCGTCTTGCGCCGCTGCAAAAACGCGGCCTTCACGACGGAGAAAAAGCGTTTTTCTTCCCTCGGCGCGACCGGCGGCTCCGTGTAGACGGCGCACTTGAGCACCGCCGAGCCGCATTGCGGGCTGGGGGAAAACCACTCGCGCGGCACGGAAAACAAAATCTCCGGCTCGCAAAAATAATGGAGCAGCACGGTGCCGGCCTCGCTCTCCCGGGTGCCGGGGCGGGCGAGGAAGCGGTCGGCGGCCTCCTTCTGCACCATGACGGTGACGGTTTGAGCACCGATCCCGGATTCAAAGATCCGCATGAGCACGGGCGTTGTGATATAATACGGCAGGTTCGCGCAGACGGCGAGCGGCAGACCGCCGAATTTCTCCCGGACGAACGCCGGCAGGTCGAGCTTCAAAAAATCGGCGTTTACGACTTCCACATTGTCGTATGCCGCGAGCGTCTCGCCGAGCACCGGCAGGAGCGCCCGGTCGATCTCCACGGCGACCACCTTTTTCGCCCGCTTCGCGAGCTCCACGGTCAGCGCGCCGATACCCGGGCCGATCTCAAGGACGCCGAACTCCGGCCCGGGCACGCCCGCCTGCGCGATGCGCGGGCAGAGCTCCGGGTTCGCGATGAAATTCTGCCCGAGCGCCCGGTCGGGGCGGAATCCGTGCCGGGCGAGCAGGTTTTTTATCGTTTCGATCTCCGCAAGGTGTTCCATTTCCATCCTCCACAAAAAAGAATCGCCCGCGGCTTTCGGCCGCGGGCTTAAAACTCAGAGCCAGCCGACATCCAGATAGCTGACGGTGAAAACGGCCGCGGTCAGCAGCGCGACCACCATCAGCGGCGCGAAAAGCAGGCTGCGGGTGCGCCTCCCCGGGGGGAGGGCGCACCGCGGCGTCTCAAAGCGAAAGACGTCCTGACGCCGCGCCAGCATCAGCGCGAGCGCGAGCCCCCCGACCGCGAGCGTCAGCAGCGACCACGTCAGGCTGAGCAGCGTAAAGCTCCGGTAGGTCATGGCGCCGTAGCAGGCATCGAGGACCACGGAGGCGAGGTTGTTGAGAAAATGGATGCCGACGCTCACCCAGAGCGAGCCGGTCCGCATCACAAAATAGCCCATCGCGAGGCCGAGGATAAACGCGAAGGGCATCTGCATCAGATTCATGTGAAAGATGCCGAACAGGGCCGCCGAGATCACCAAGGCGAAGATGTCGCCGAAGCGCCGCAAAGACTGCATCACGACGCCGCGGAAGATCAGCTCCTCCACGAGGGCGGGCGCGGCGGTCATCAGGACCACGTAAATTACAAACGCGGCGGGGTCGCTCGGAGACGCGATCGCCGGCATGGAAATATAGATCCCCGCCGCGCCGAAGACGGCCTCGATATAGCTGGAGAGATAGGAGGCGACGGTCGAGACGCCGAGGCCCACGCAGACGCCGCCGAGGGTCATCCCGGGGGCCGCCTTCCGAAACGGGAAGGCGACGGAGAAGGGGATGCGGATGGCGATCGCGTAAACCGCGAACGGGATGCTCAGCGAGAGGACGTAGCTGCCCAGCAGCACGGCCTGATCGAGCCATTCCGGCGACGGATAGAGGTCAAAGCGGACAAAGGCCCCGGAGAGCAGGGCGGTCGCGGCGGCGTAGAGGACGCCGTAGGCCGCGAGCGAGATAAAAACGTAGCCCAGCATCGCGAGGCCGATGCCGTTTCCGCAGGCGCGGAGCTTTTTTTTCTCGCGGATCTCTGGCGGGGCCTGATAGCTTGAGTACCCGGTATTGTAGTACACATACTGAGGCGGAACCTCGCTGCGGTAGCCGTTTTGCCAGTCCATCGGTCATCCTCCCCCGTGAAATTCTATCGCCTACGATACCATAAAACAGCGCCGAAGAATACCGGCCTTTTGTTAATTTTTTCTCCCCCCGCGAACCGGAAAGCCGTCTCCTTCGGGAAAGGGGCCTTTTTGGGAGAGGGAGAGGGCGTTTTCGGGCCCAAAACGGCGCTTTGGCCGCGTCATCGCCGAATCACGTCCCCCGGCATAAGATGGACTGCGCTCCCATGGGGCTTCAAATAGTCCGGGGCCCGGGACGTGCTTCCGGCCCCGGACACCCGATCTTTATAAAACGGAAGGGGAAAACCTTCCCCCAAGCGCCGGCTTACAGAGGCGCGGACGCGGGTTTGCGCGTCCTTCGCCGCCGGCATCCGGTCGGCGGACGCCCGCGGGGGCGTGCGCGCCGGATTCGCGCGGGCGGGGAGGGCTTCCCAAAAATCAGAATTTTCCGACCGTGTCGGAAAGCTCCTCCATATGGACGTAAGCCTTGATTCCCTGCGGGCAATGAGAGGCGCAGGCCCCGCAGGAGACGCAGGCGGAAGCGCGCCGCCCCTCCGGGAATTTGAGGTAGGCGTTTTTGGCCTCCAAAGAATACTTGGTTTCCAAGAATCGGTTCAGCAGTTTCAGCATGCCGGGGATATCGATGCCGGCGGGGCAGGGCAGGCAGTAGCCGCAGCCCGTGCAGGGAATGCGCTCCATCCGCATCAAAACCTCCGCCGCCCGGGCGAGCGCCTCCGCCCGGGCCCCGCGGAGCGGCTCCCCGGCATCGAACACCGCCAAGTTTTCCTCCATCTGCCGAAGGTCGGACGTGCCGCTCAGGATCGTAAAAATGCCGGGCTTGCCGAAAAACCAGCGGTAGGCAAGCTCCGCGGGCCTGCTTTCGGGACAGGCCTCCTCCAAGATTTTGCGCACGGCGGCCGGCGGGTTCGCGAGGTACCCGCCCCGCGCCGGTTCCATGATAATCATCGGAAGTTTATGCTCCACAAGCCAGTTGTAGAGGTATTCCGCGTCCTGCTCCTTCCAGTCAAGGTAGTTCATCTCGATCTGCGCGAAGTCCCAGTCGTACTCCTCCGTCATCGTCTTCCACAACGCCTTGTCGCCGTGGAAGGAGAAGCCGAGCCTGCGGATGAGGCCCCGCTCCTTCTTTTCGCGCAGGACGCGGTAGGCGTCGGAGCGCACCATGTCCGGGTAATCCTCGTTGTCGATCGAGTGGGCGAGGTAGTTGTCAAAATACTCCACCCGGCATTTTTGGAGCTGCTCGTCGAAGATGCGCCGCACGTCCGTCTCGTCCTTGCAGAGCCAGACCGGCATCTTGTCCGCGAGGAAGAAGCTCTCCCGCGGGTAATTCGCGAGCAGATCCCCCATGACGCGCTCGGACTCGCCGCCGTGGTAGCAAAAGGCGGTATCGTAATAGTTGACGCCCCGCTCCATCGCGAGCGCGACCATTTTTTCGGTATGCGAAACGTCGATGGAGCCGTCCTCCTTTTTCGGCAGGCGCATGGTGCCCATGCCGAGCAGGGAGGCTTTTTTTTCATAAAGCGCGGTGTCCGTATATATCATTTGTGTGATCCCTTCCCGTTGCGAAGATTCTGTGAGAGCGTGTAATTTTTCCTGTTTATATTTTACCATAAATTTTGAAAATAAGACAGAAAAGCGCCGATTTCGCCTGCGAAATTGTGAATTTTCCGTGCCGCTGTGCCCTTTCGGTTGACGGATCGCGCGCTTTGCGTTAAAATAAACTGATTCTCTATATTCTTCAGATATAGAAAGGCGGCGTCAGAATGGGAATTCGGATCTCCCCCTCGCTGCTCTCGGCCGATTTTGCGAATCTCGGCGCGGAGGCAAAGGCGATGGAACTTGCCGGGGCGGATATGCTTCATCTCGACGTGATGGACGGGCATTTTGTGCCCAACATCAGCTACGGCCCGGTGGTTTTGCGCTCCCTGCGCAAGGCGAGCTCCATGTTTTTCGACACGCACCTGATGATTTCGGAGCCGCTGCGCTATATCGAGGATTATGTCCGGGCCGGGGCCGGGCTCATCACGTTTCATCTGGAGTCCGATGACGAGCCCATGGCCGTGATCGAAAAGATCCGGTCCTTTGGCATCTCCCCGGCGATCTCTTTGAAGCCCAAAACGCCGGCGGAGGCGGTTTTTCCGTATCTTTCCTTCATCGACATGGTGCTCGTGATGACGGTGGAGCCGGGCTTCGGCGGCCAGAGCTTCATGGAGGACATGACGCCCAAGATCGCCGCGATCCGAAAAGAGGCCGCCCGCATCGGCCGCCCGCTTGATATTCAGGTGGACGGCGGCATCGACGAGCAGACCGCGCCCATCGCGGTCAAAGCGGGGGCGAACATTCTGGTGGCCGGCTCCTCGCTCTTTTGCCAGACGGATTACGCCTTGGCGATCCGAAACCTGCGCGGGGCCGCGGAAGCCGCCCTGTAACCTTTCCCTTCGCATATTTTGATTTTTGTTCCGGCCCGGCGGCGAAGTTCGGCGATCTGCCGCGCTTCCGGGGCCGGAAACCTGATTACCGGAGGCAATTATGTCGTATTTCATTCCGGGCATCGTCCTTGAGCAACGCAAGGAGCCGATGCTCTCCCGAGACATGGCGGTGATGAAACCGGACGCCCCGCGCACTTTCTCCAATCCTTTTAAGGAGATCCTGCCGCGGGAGCTGCGGCCGGAGGAGATCACCGAGCTTGCGCGGCTCGCGGACATCATCGACGAGTCGGACGGGCGCTCCCTTTATGAGAAACTCATCGAGGCCGACAAGCGCGGCGTGGAGGCGGTGATCGCGGACGCCATCGACGACGAGCCGTACATTTCAAGCCAGCTCAACATCGCCCTGCACGAGCCGGAGAAGATCGCGCTCGCGCTCGAGCTCTGCGCGAAAGCCGCGCACGCCGACCTGTCGAAGACCCGCGTCGCGGTCTACCGCCACGTGCTCGACATCACCATCCGCATCCCGAAGAAGCTCGCGGGCGTCGAGGTGATGCGCTTCGGCGGGCGGTATCCGGCCGAGATGCGCGCCTACCACAAGTTTCAAAAAGAGAAAAAGACCTTCAGCGCCGGCACCGGGGCGCTGTTACATCTGGTGCGGGCGGCCGAGCGCGGCATCGCGCAGACCACCTGCTTTGTGACGGTCGCCGGGGACGCCGTCGCCAACCCCCGCAACCTTGAGGTGCCGGTCGGCACGCCGGTCTCCGAAGTCTTACGGTTCTGCGGCCTCGCCGCGGACCCGGAGGCGGTGATCGTCGGCGGCTCCATGACCGGGCGCTCGGTCTCCGACCCCGAGGAGGAAAAAGTCGGGGTGATGACGAGGGGAATCCTCGCCTTCCGCGAGAGCCACAAGAGTCTGGGCTACATCTGCATCGGCTGCGGGCGCTGCGACCACGCCTGCCCCGAGGGCCTCTCGGCGAGCCAGCTGCGCCGGTTCGCCGAATTCGGGCGCAAAGACCTGCTGGAGCTTTACGACGTGGACCGCTGCATCGGCTGCGGGGCCTGCTCTTACGTCTGCCCCTCCAAACTGGACATCGGCTCCGCGATCTTCGCCGCGAAGCGCAGCCTCGCCGCCGAAAAGGTTCTCTCCGAGAAAGGGGGCGCAGCCGAATGAACGAGCACGGCCTGATCCTTCAAAACGCGCCGCATGTCCGCGCGAGCGAGTCCCTGTTTACCGTCATGGCGGACATGGTCGTCGCGCTGACGCCGCTGTACCTGATCGCTTGGTTCTATTACGGCCCGAGGGCGCTGCTGCTCGGGCTGACCGGGGCCGCGACCGCGTGGGCGCTCGATCTGCTCGGCGTGCTGGTCTGCGGCCGCCGCCCGGACCTGCGGGACCTCTCCGCGGCCGTCACCGGGCTTTTGATCCCGCTGCTGATGCCGGCGTCCGTCCCGTATTATATCATCGTCGCCGCCTGCACGATCGCGATCCTCGCGGTCAAATTCCCGTTCGGCGGCACGGGCAACAACCTGTTTAATCCCGCGGCGGTCGGGTTCGCGTTCGCCGCGATCTGCTGGCCCGGGCAGGTGTTCAGCTATCCGGCCCCGATGCAGCAGCTCGCGGTCGTGGGCGAGGCGGTCGCCAAGACCGCCGTCAGCCCCGCGCACAGCCTGATGCGCGGCGCGATCCCGGGCCTCGATCTGTTCGACATGATCCTCGGCAACGCCTCCGGGCCTATGGGCGCGACAAATATCCTTGTGATCCTCGCCTGCGGCCTCTATCTGTGGGTCCGCAGGACGATCGGCTGGCGCACGCCGGCGAGTTTCCTGCTGGTGTGCGGCCTGATGGCGACGGCGTGGCCGCGCTCCCCGTTCGGCGTGTTCGATTCCGTCGGGTGGGAGCTGTGCTCCGGCATGCTGCTGTTCGGCGCCGTGTTTATGATGACCGAGCCGGTCACCTCGCCGAAGCGCGACTTCGCGAAGCTCCTCTACGGGGCCGCCGCCGGCGTGGTGGCCATGCTGTTCCGCTATTTCGGCGGGTTCGAGGACGGCTTTGTCTTCGCCCTGATTCTGATGAACGTCTCCGCGCCGCTCTTCGACCGCGTCTGCGAGCATCTGCTCCATAAAATCCGGCGCGGCGCGCTGCTGCCGGAGAAAAAGCTCCCGGCCTCCGGGGCGGAACGCCCGCCGAGGGAGAAAAAGCCGAAGCCCGGCCTCAAAAAGAAAACGGAAACGGGGGTGGGCGTATGAAAAAGATGAACGCCGCGACCGCCTCCCTTTTACAGGAGAGCCTCGGCAAGATCCTGTTCTCAAACCCGGTCTTGGTCGGCGGGATGGTGATGGGGGAGATCGTCATCGGCGCCACTTCGCTGCAAAACGCCGTGGCCCTCTCGATCACCTTCGCGATCGTGACGATCCCGGTGCTGCTGCTCGCGCCGCTCGTCGCCCATTTTGTGCCCAAGACGTGGCGCATCCTCTGCTACGCCCTCGTCTCGATGTCGATGCTCTTTACGGCGCAGGCCGCGGTCGCGCCGATCTCCCCGACGATCTTCGATTCCCTCGGCATCTATCTGCCGCTCCTCGCGCTCAACACGGTCGTCGTCGCCTATTCCCGCCTGATCTCCGAGGAGAAGAGCGCCGTCTTCAACCTGCTGGACGGCGTCTGTTTCAGCCTCGGTTTCCTGATCGTGGCGGCGCTGATCGGCGGGGCCCGGGAGCTGCTCGGCAACGGCTCCCTCTGGGGCTACGCGATCCTGCAAAGGAAGGCCTCCGCTTTGGCGCTGCCTTTCTCCGGGTTTTTGATCGCCGGATTTTTGGCCGCGGGGATCGAGGGCCTGCGCATCCTGTTTCACGCGAAGCCCTATGAACATTTCTCCGGCGGGAAGGAGGACCAGAAATGACGTACCTGCTCAGTTTTATCGGCGCGGCGCTGACCGCCCTGTTTCTTGAGAACATCGTCTTTGCGCGGGCGCTCGGCACAAGCTGGCTCCTCTACATGCTCAAGCACCCCAAGGAGCTCGTGCGCTACTCCGTGCTGCTCACGATCATCACGGTCGTCTCGTCGCTCGTCGTCTATCCGCTGCGCGATTTTATCACAAAGACCGGATACGCGTATGTGCTGATGCCAATACTGTTTACTGCCTGCATGGCCGCGATGTACGTGCTCATTTACGTGGTCACAAAAAGATTCTGGCCCGGAGTCTTTGAAAATATCCGCAAACGTCTCGCCTCGGCGACGTTCAACTGCGCGATCCTCGGCAGCCTGCTGATCCCGTATAACGAGGGCATGGACCTCTTCCGGACGCTGGGGTATTCCTTCGGCATGTCCGCGGGCTTCGTGTTCGCCGTCGTGCTGATCGGGGCGGGCATGGAGCGCATCACGCTTTGCCGCGTGCCGAGGGCGTTCCGGGGGCTGCCGGTCCTGTTAATTTATCTCGGGCTGCTCTCTCTCGCATTTTACGGGCTGATCGGGCATCAGCTCCCGACCTGATCCGAAAGGAAAGAACATGGCAAGAGTTTTTAAAATCCGGCGCAGCGGCGGCCGCTACCATCAAAACAAAAAAGGCTTTTATCAGATCAAGCGCTCCGCGGACCGCATCATCGACCCGCGGCGCAGGCTTTACCGCAAGATCGCGGTCATCACGGCCGGGGTTTTGCTGATGTTTGCCGCGGGGTGGTTTGCCTACGAGCCGCTCGTTCAGGTGCTGCTCAATTCCGAGGTGCGGGAGCCGGAGCCGGAGTCCTCGGAGGCGGTCTCCGAGGTCTCTTCGGAGCCGGTCTCCGAGCCGGAGGCCGAGGAGCCGGACACTCTCTTCGCGAAGCCGATCCTCGCCGCCCCGGTCCCGGAGAGGGCCTTCGCGGACGACGCCCTCTATTCCGCCTTCCTTGCCGGGCTGGATGCCAATATCAACGCCGTCGTGTTCGACCTGAAGAACGCCGGCGGGATCGTGACCTACCGCTCGCCGCAGTCGAGCGTCGCGGAATACGGCACCGAGGCGGAAAACGCCGCGGACCTCACCTCGCGGATCGGGGAGGCGAAGTCCGCCGGATACGGCGTGATCGCCCGGATCTACTGTTTTGAGGACCACAAAGCGCCCTCCGGCTGCTACGAGGCCTCGGTCAAATACGGGAGCGCCGACGGCGTGCTCTGGCTCGACGACAGCGCCGAGAACGGCGGCCGCCCGTGGCTCAACCCCTGCTCCGACACCGCGAGAAAATACGTGCTCGATATCGTCTGCGACGCCGCGAATTTCGGCGCGGACGCCGTCGTGCTCGACGGCCTGCGCTTCCCGCCGGACCGCGGCGTCCAATACGCGTGGTTCGCAAACGAGAGCTTCGACCGCCTCGAAGTCCTGCGCAGCTTCACGGAGCTCGCCGTGGCGGAGGCGGGGCAGAAGTCCGTCCCGGTGCTGGCCGCGTACGACGCCTCCAAGGTCGTCCTTGGCGCCACCTCCGTCTATGGGGGCGGCCCGGCCGCGCTCCCGGCCTCCGGCTACGCGCCGGCGCTGGATTTTCGGTCCCTCGCCGGGGCGGCGGGGCTTACCGGGGCGCTCGCCTACGAGACCCTGCCGCAGGACTTCTCCGCCGCGGCGGGCGCGCTGCTCGGCGCGCTCGGCCACGATAAAAACAGCCTGCTGCTCCCGTTCGTGGAGACGGAGGGCCTGTCCGAGGAGAACCTCGCCGCCGTGCTCGCCGCGTTGCGGAAAGGGGGCGCGCCGAACACCGTCCTCGTCGGGAAGTATAAAGTCCCGGCGGGCGCTTCGCCGCAGGAGACGGTCTCCCAAGTCGAGCCGTCGCACCGGCCGGAGACCTCGCAGGGGGCCTCCTCCGGGCCGTCCGGTTCCGGGGAGGATGCCTCCTCCGGGGAGAGCAGCAGCCGCGTCATCACCGTGAAGCCCTGACCGCTTGAGGCCCGCGCGCTCTGCCGGAAGATTTTTCTCCGCGATGGGATGCCTCCTCCGGGGAGAGCGGCAGCCGCGTCATCACCGTAAAGCCCTGACCGCTTGGGGCCCGCGCCCGGAGATCTCCGCGCACGGGGCCTCTCCATGGGGTGGATTCGCTTTCGCCCCTTTCGTTTCGCCATATAAAAAGCGCCGCGCCGTCTGAATTTTCAGACGGCGCGGTATTTTTTGAGCATATCGGATCCGGTGGGGGGTTCAGTTGCCCGTCGCGGGCTTGCTGGTCGCCGCGGTGCCGGACGTCGCGGGCTTGCTGGCCATGGAACCGCTCGAGGCGGAGCCGCCCGCGGACGAGCCGCTCTCCGCCCCGGAGGCGGGCTCCGCCTTCGGGACGATCGGCGTGATCGGCGGCAGGACGGCGTCCGGGTTGGCCACGAACGTAGCCTCCGTCTTCATCGCGGTCTTGGGGTCGCTCACGAGCTTCGCCATCACGACAAAGCGGTAGTTCTCGCGGGTCG